>CAZRZY010000088.1:4226-20388 GCA_964604655.1 uncultured Bacteroides sp.
ATGATAATTCCTGACCACCCTTAAATGAATCAGAAGATATGAGTTTACTGATCCGTCCGGCAGAGAGAAAGGATACTCCGCTGATCCTTGAATTCATTCAAAAGCTAGCAGTTTATGAGCGCCTCTCCCACGAATGTGTGGCCACCGAGGAGCTGCTGGAACAACACCTCTTCGGTGATGATCAGGTGGCAGGAGTTGTGATCGGATATGAAGGGGAGGTCCCGGTGGGATTTGCTCTATACTTCCATAGCTTCTCCACCTTTCTGGCGCGGCCGGGAATCTACCTGGAGGATCTGTTTGTACTGGAGGAAAAACGAGGGAAGGGGTATGGAAAGGCCCTGTTGAAGTATCTGGCATCCATGGCTGTTGAGAAGGGCTGCGGGAGACTGGAATGGGCGGTACTGGACTGGAACAAACCCTCCATTGATTTCTATGATTCCCTGGGAGCCAGGCCCATGAATGAATGGATCACCTACCGGCTCGAGGGAAATTCCCTTGATTCTTTAGCAGGCAGATAGCCCCTGCCAAATGGAAAGGTGAAGTAGATTTTTCTGCGAAAAGCCAGTAATCCGGGGAAAAACTCTATTTTGTAACCGAAACTACCAACCCTGAACCGCTTATGGATATGGTGATCCGGCCTGTTTGCAGCAGGAAGGAGATGCGTTTGTTTATTCATCTGCCTGCAAAAATCCATAAAGACCATCGCAACTGGGTCCCGCCTCTTTACTCCGATGAACGGGTCTTTTTCGATCCGAAGAAGAACCGGTCGTTTACCTATTGCGAGGTAATCATGCTGCTGGCATGGCGAGGTAAAAAAGCGATTGGCCGGATCATGGGGATCATTAATCATAAGTATAATGAGACTCACAATGAGCGAAACGCACGGTTCAATTTCCTGGAAGCATGGGACGACACGGTAGTGTTTGAGGCATTGATCGGTCATGTGGAATCATGGGCCCGAAACAAGGGGATGGAGAAGTTGGTGGGTCCGCTGGCCTTTTCAGACAAGGATCCCCAGGGATTTCTGGTGGATGGTTTTCACCAGCCGGTGGTCATCGCCTCTCACTGTAACTTCGAATATGTGATCCGTCATCTGAAAGCTGCAGGTTTCGAAAAAGAGATCGACCTGGTGGTCTACAAAGTGCCGGTTCCGGACCAGACTCCTGAGCTTTACCTGAAAATCGCTGACCGGGCCAGGGTGAACAACCCGGAAGTGACCCTGCGGGAATTTACCAGAAGAAAGCATCTGAAACCCCTGATCAGGCCCATCTTTTCCCTGATCAATGAGACCTTTACCGAGATCTACGGTTTCATGCCCTTTACGCTGGAAGAGATGGATGATTTCGCCAATCGCTATCTGTTGATCATGGATCCCAGGTTTATCAAGGTGCTCACCAACAAGTACAGAGAAACTGTGGGCTTTGTGATCGCTATGCCCGATATCAGCGAAGGGATCAAAAAATCCAGGGGGTATCTTTTTCCCTTCGGATTTCTAAAGATCCTCCGATCAGGCCGCAGGACCCGTCAACTCAACCTGCTGCTGGGAGCCATCCGTCCCGACTACCAGAACAGGGGACTCGATACTGTGATGGGATCGGCACTACTGGCATCGGCCAGAAAAAGGGGAATGGAATACATCGACAGCCACCTGGAGATGGAAAGTAATTCCAAGGTCCGCGCTGAGATGGAATTCATGGGCGGTTCTGTCTACAAGACTTACCGGGTATTCGGTAAATGGATCCTTAAGGCAGAGGTAAAGGATGGGGATCGTTCCTCCCCATTGATGGCCATGGAGGAGTTTGGTTAAATAAACATTATTTTTCCCCGATTGCTTTGATATAAGGATGCAAGAGCATACTTTTGTATCACATTTTCGGAAAATATGAGAATTATTGGAAATATCGATGTGACCCTTGACCCTCTATTTAGCTAGAGCGACACGTCACCCCTTTCTCCAAACCAATAATTCTTATTTCCATGTCTCAAATAAGTATCAACTCAGGTTTACTCCGTTCGCGTTTTCGTGAATTTCTGTCCGATCTGCGTGAAGCCGTCGCCGGCTCGGACCGCGATTTTACCGATATACCCCTGAGTAAAGCCATCCTGTTGCTCAGTATTCCCATGGTCCTGGGAATGATCATGGAATCGGTCTTTGCCCTGGTCGACATCTTCTTTGTCTCCCGGCTGGGAGCAGAAGCTGTGGCTGTGGTGGGCATCACCGAATCACTGATGACCATCATCTATGCCATCGGCATCGGACTCAGTGTGGGAACCACAGCCCTGGTTTCCAGGCGGATCGGTGAAAAGAAGCCCGAGGCTGCCGCCGTTTCCGCGGTCCAGGCCATTTTTGCGGGTTTGGCGATCTCCGTCGTTTTTGCAGCGGTCGGGATCTTCTTTTCTCGGGACCTGCTCCGTCTCATGGGGGCGTCCGAATCCACCATCGAGATGGGCTACATGTACCCGGCCATCATGCTGGGAGGAAACATGGTGATCATGCTGCTCTTTATTATTAACGCGGTATTTCGCAGCAGCGGGGATGCAGCCATCTCCATGAGGGTGCTCTGGTTCGCTAATATCCTCAATATCGTGCTGGACCCCCTGTTGATCTTCGGGATAGGGCCTTTCCCCGAACTGGGAATAAAAGGAGCAGCAGTGGCAACCACCATTGGCAGGGGCAGTGCTGTTCTTTATCAGCTCTACCTGCTGGGAAAGGGCCGGTACCGGGTGAAAGTAAGATTTCATCAGATTGTAATACGGGCCGCGGAGGTTGTCAAGGTGGTGAAACTTTCCCTGGGAGCCATCGGGCAGAATCTCATAGCCACCTCCTCCTGGATCTTCCTGGTTTGGGTGATCACCAGCCTTGGCGAGGAGGTTGTGGCAGGGTACACCATTGCCATACGGATTGTGATGTTCGTGTTGCTTCCGGCCTGGGGAATGGCGAATGCAGCTGCCACGCTGGTAGGACAGAACCTGGGAGCAGAGAGGCCCGACCGTGCCGAGCGCTCTGCCTGGGTGGTAGGGATCGGAAATATGATCCTGCTGGGTTTGGTTTCGGTGCTTTTCATTGCCATGCCTTCTAGTTTTATCGGATTCTTCATTGACGGGACCGAGGAGCCTCTGGTCATGCAGAGCGGGATCACCTGCCTTCGGGTGGTCAGTTTCGGATTTATGGTCTACGCCATGGGGATGGTGATGATCAACTCCATCAACGGAGCCGGCGATACAGCCACACCGATCTGGATCAACCTGATCGCTTTCTGGCTGATGGAGATCCCCCTGGCCTTTTTATTCACCAAGGTGTTACACCTGCACATCCACGGGGTCTGTTATGCGATCCTGATCGGGGAGACTGCCCTGACATTGATTGCCCTGGCCATCTTCCGGAGGGGAAAGTGGAAACTGAAAAAAGTGTAATAGTCTGTAAAGTCGATAAAGTCCATAAAGTCTGTAAAGTCGATAAAGTTTTAAAGAGGGGTTTTGTTTTACTTCAGAAAAGCATACCTTGCAGGGCTATGCTTGCTGTACGGCCTCATATCAACTGGTATCACACCTTCGGGAAGGGGCTCTATGAGTGCTGGATCGTCTAATGGTGCGGCATACTTTTTGATCTAAATTTTTCCAATCTTTTTATTGACGACATTGAAGGTATCTGTTTTTAATATACAGCGATTTGCAGTGCATGACGGACCGGGGATCCGTACCACCATATTCATGAAGGGATGCCCTCTTCATTGCGGCTGGTGCCACAATCCGGAAAGTCAGTCGGCTCAGCCCATTGAACTGGAGGTTCAGAGGAGGGTCAACGGGCACTCTGTGACCAGGACCAGGCGGATCGGAGAGGAGATGGAGCCACTCAAAGTGGTGGAGGTTTTGGAGAGAGACCGTCCCTTTTATGAAGAATCGGGAGGAGGAGTTACATTTTCAGGCGGGGAGCCTCTTTTGCAGGCGGAGGTGCTGTCGGAACTGCTCCGGCTCTGCAAAGAGAGAGAGCTCCACACGGCGGTGGATACCTGCGGATTTGCACCCACCTCCGATTTTGAACGCATCGCGGAAAATACCGATCTTTTCCTTTTTGATCTGAAACATATGGATGCCGGCCTTCACAAAAAGTATACAGGGGCCGACAACAGGTTGATCATCACCAATGCCGACTATTTGCTCGAAAGGGGAGCCAAGGTTCTGTTCCGGGTTCCGGTCATTCCTAATATGAATACCACGGAGTTCGAAATGGAATGCATCATCGGTTTTCTGGAGAAGCGGAGAAATGCCTTCAGCGAGATCCACCTGCTTCCCTACCATAAAATCTCGGCTCACAAGTACCAGCAGATGGGAATGATCCATAGGATACCCGTTTGGTCGGAGCCCGACCAGGAATTCCTGGAACGCATCAAAAAACGATTCAGATATCGCGGTCTGGAAGTGACCGTAGGAGGGTAACGACATGATGACTCCGAGGATCAGGAAACTGCGTGAACAGAGCCTGGATGCCGTGAACACTATTTCTGCGGAGCGTGGATTGCTTGTTACCAGGTTCTACAGAGAGCTGATCGATCCGAACGACTCCGTTCCCCTGCAGCGTGCAAAGGCTTTCTCCTATCTGCTGGAGAAAAAGACAATTTGTATCAACCCCGGTGAACTGATCGTGGGGGAACGCGGCCCGGCCCCTAAGGCGACGCCCACCTACCCGGAGATCAATCTGCATTCCCTGGAGGATCTGGATGTGCTCCATCGAAGGAAGAAGGTTTCGTTCCGGGTGGATGAAGTGACCCGCAGGGCCTTCGAGGAGGAGATTATCCCTTTCTGGAAGGGGAGGACCAACCGGGACCGGATCTTCAGCCAGGTGGATGCAACATGGAGGGATGCCTACGAAGCCGGAATATTTACCGAATTCCAGGAACAGCGGGCGCCGGGTCATACCGTTCTCGGCAGTAAGATCTACAGGAAGGGGATGAAGGATTTGATCCGGGAGGTTGAAAGCCGGATGTCGGACCCAGCCCTGCAAAATGATCCGCATTCTTTGGATAGGAGGGAAGAATGGAAGGCGATGAAGATGACTGCCGAGGCGCTGATCCGTTATGCGGAAAGGCACGCCTTGGCATTGGAGGAGCTGGAAGTAAAAGAAAAGGACGAGATCAGGAGATCCGAGCTCCGGAGCTTGGCGGAAGTTTGCAGGAAAATCCCCGCTGAAGCACCCACGACCCTTCATGAAGCATTGCAGTATTACTGGTTCGTTCACCTGGGGGTCATCACCGAATTGAATCCCTGGGACTCCTTCAATCCGGGGCGGCTGGACCAGCACCTGCTGCCATTCTACCGTTCAGATCTGGAATCGGGCCGGCTCGGCATGGAAGGGGTGACGGAACTGCTTCAGGCATTCTGGATCAAATTCAACAACCATCCCTCACCTCCCAAAGTGGGAGTGACCGCCGAGGAAAGCAACACTTACACCGATTTCTGTCTGATCAACCTGGGGGGAGTAAAGGCGGACGGGACCAGTGCCGTGAACGAACTGAGTTACTTGCTGCTCGAGGTGATCGAGGATATGCGTTTGCTGCAGCCCTCCTCCATGATTCAGGTCAGCCGGGAGAATCCCGACGAATTTGTGGACAGGGCAATCCGCATTATCAAGACCGGCTTCGGACAACCCTCCGTATTCAATACGGATGCCATCATCCAGGAGCTGGTGAATCAGGGGAAGAGCCTGGAGGATGCCAGGAACGGAGGTGCTTCCGGTTGTGTGGAAAGCGGAGCCTTCGGCACGGAAGCGTATATACTTACCGGTTATTTCAATCTGGTGAAGGTGTTGGAAATCACCCTGCATAATGGCGTTGATCCCAGAACAGGCAAGCAGATCGGCCCTGCAACAGGCGATCCTGCCGGATTTTCGGACTTCGGACAGCTCAGGGAGGCATTTCTCCGGCAATTGCATCATTTTGTGGATATCAAGATTGAAGGCAACAATGCAATCGAACGCATTTTTATGGAGCATATGCCCGTTCCTTTTCTCTCTCTGCTGATCGACGATTGTATCCAGTACGGCAATGATTACCACACCGGAGGAGCGCGCTACAACACCAGCTATATTCAGGGGGTGGGACTGGGATCGGTCACCGATATGATGACCGCACTCCAGTATCACGTCTTTGATCGACACACCATCGGCATGAAAACCTTCCTTAGAATGCTCGGGCAGAATTTTGAGGGACATGATGATTGGAGAGCCACCCTGCTTTATGAGACTCCTAAATATGGGAATGACGATGAGGAGGCCGACCAGCATGCCCGTTGGGTATTCGATCAGTTTCATCAGGAGGTGAATGGCAGAAAGAGTCCGCGCGGTGCCACCTACCGGATCAATATGTTGCCCACCACCAGTCATATCTATTTTGGAAAGGTGGTGGGAGCCACACCGGATGGAAGACTTTCCGGCGAGCCACTTTCCGAGGGTATATCCCCGTTTCAGGGAATGGACCGGGAGGGTCCCACGGCCGTGCTTCAGTCGGCAGCGAAAATCGATCAATTGAAAACCGGGGGTACCCTGCTCAATCAGAAATTCGCGCCCGATTTTTTCCGGGATGACTGGAGTATCCGCAAACTGACCCAGTTGATCCGGGCCTATTTCCGGATGAACGGACACCATATCCAGTTCAATGTGGTATCGGCGGAAACCCTCAGGGATGCCCAGGACCACCCGGAAAAATACCAGGACCTGATCGTCCGGGTGGCGGGATACAGCGATTATTTCAATGAACTGGGGACCGAGCTCCAGAATGAGATCATTAGACGTACGGCACATGGAAGTGTATAGAAAAGTGTCTTTAAAAGACCTGAAGAACTGGTTCCTGATCCTGATCCTGATCCTGATCCTTCCGATCCTGCTTTCCAGTTGCCGGAATGCCCCAAAGCAGGGTATCGAACAGGGCAGCGCAGACTTCACGACCGGGGACCGTGAAAAAGTAGAGGAAATACTGGAACATTTGTCCCCCCATAAGAAGGAGCCGATGGGCCAATTGGTGGTACTGACAGGTAAAAGCCTTCTCGGAACTCCTTATGTCGCCCATACCCTGGAGAGAGAACAGGAAATGCTGGTGGTCAATCTCAGGGAGCTGGATTGCACCACCTTTGCCGAGAATTGCCTGGCCATTGCACGCACAGTAAAAAGTGACACCCTATCATTTGAACAGTTCCTGGAAGAACTGAGGTTTATTCGCTACAGGGATGGTCTGATGGAGAAATACCCCTCCCGGCTGCATTACTTCTGCGACTGGATCCATAATAACCATCAGAAAGAGGTGGTGGAGGATCTTTCACGGGTGGCAGGTGGTGTGCCGCTTTACAAAGAGATCGGATTCATGAGCTCCCACCCGGAAAGCTACCGGCAGCTGGAGGCAGATTCTCTGCTGGTGGAGGTGATCAGGGAGCACGAGAACGTGATCAATTCCAGGAGCCTTTACTATCTTCCCGATACCCTGCTGGGAAATCTGGAGTCCGGCCTGGCCGAAGGGGATATCGTGGGCATCACTACCGATATCGACGGACTTGCCATCATGCATGTGGGGATACTGGTTTCTGTGGAGGGGCGAATCCATCTGCTGCATGCCTCCTCTGCTGCGGCGAAGGTCATTCTTTCGGAGGAGACTCTGGAATCCTATCTGCTGCAGAGTAAACGGGCAACAGGGATCATGTGCGCCAGACCGTTGTGACAGTATCGGAGGATATCGTTACATTTACAACCATCTGTCACAAACTGCCATTCTATGTATAGAAATATCCTGAAGGTCTCTCTTTTATTGGGCCTGATCATCCTTTCCGGATCATGCGGGATCCGGACCAGCCTCTTGCTCAGGGGGGTGAATCAATTAATGGACTCACTGAAGCTTGAACATTTCGAGGACACCCGGACCGAATACTGGAGCCTGGGATTGCACGGCGACAGCGGTGTTTATTCGGTACGGGGAGAGCTGGTCAGCCAGGCAGCCTATGAGGCGCTTGATAAGGCTCTGAAACGCGATTTTCCGGGGGTAAAAAATGAGGTGATCCTGCTGACCAGCACGGAGGTGACTCCACTGGCGAACGGCCTGGTCAACAATTCGGTGATTCATCTGCGCAGGCAACCCAGCAGCAGGACTGAGATGGTCACTCAGGCACTGCTGGGCCGTCCCGTCAGAATCCTGAAGGAACAGGATGGGAAAGCGCTGATCCAGATACCTGAAGGATACCTGGGATGGGTGAATGTTCCGGAAATTTCCCCGCTGGCACCGGATGAACTGGTTCGTTACAGAGATGCAGAAAAGCTCATATTCCAGGCGCAGTACGGAATGGCCTTCAGCGAACCTGATGAGCGTTCACTCCCGGTGGCCGACCTGGTTACGGGATGTATCCTTGAGAAAGTTCCTGGATCTGTATCCGACGGTTTCCAGCAGGTCAGGTACCCCGACGGCCGCCTGGCCTGGGTACGGGAGGATCAGTGCCTGCCTGCCGAAAAGATCTTTTTCATGAAGCCTGAAAGGCAGAATCTGGTGACGACCGCCATGAAATTTCATGGGATCCCCTATCTGTGGGGGGGCACCTCCTCCAAAGCGATCGACTGCAGCGGCCTGATCTCCAACGTCTATTTCATGAACGGGATCCAGCTGCCCAGGGATGCTGACCAGCAGACCCATGTGGGCAAAGAGATCACTACCGAATTCGTGGCTGATGAATTGTTAGCCGGCGATCTGCTGTTCTTTGGCAGAAAAGCAAGCGAGGAGCAACCCGAGAGTGTGACCCATGTGGCCATGTATATCGGCAATGGGGAGTATATCCATTCGGCCGGCTATAGGGAACGGGTCAGCATCAACAGCATGGACAGCCTTCAGGATCATTTTATTGAACGCTATCCGGAGATATTTATCCGGGCGGTGCGGATCCTTGATGAACAGGTACCCGGGATCCAGCCCATTGCCGGGAATCCCATGTTACGAACGATTATAGCGCCCTCCCAATGAAGACTGGAAGACGAAATTTCATCAAGACAGCCGGAGCATTTTCCGTGGCAGCCGGGCTGCCTTCCGCTGCCTGTTATTCTGCCGCTGGCGTGAAAGGAGACGGAAACGTGAAAGGAGACACAAAAATGAAGCTCTCCTTCTACCCCTACGACCTGCAGCTCAGGCACACTTTCACCGTATCCGGTTTTTCCAGGAATACCACTCCGGTGGTGCTTGCCCGGATCGAGTATGAGGGTATTACGGGGTATGGAGAAGCATCCATACCTCCCTACCTGGGCGAGTCGCAGGAGTCGGTGATCAAATTCCTGAAAAAGGTGGATCTGGGCCAGTTTCCCGATCCCTTTCTGGTCGACGATATTCTGGATTATGTCGATTCCGTGGATCAGGAAAACAGGGCTGCCAAGGCGTGTGTCGACATCGCCCTGCACGACCTGGTGGGAAAACTGGTCGGACAGCCCCTCTACCGGCTCTGGGGACTAAACCCCGCTCACACCCCCATGACCTCCTTCACCATCGGGATCGATACGCCCGAGGTTGTGAGGATGAAAACAGAGGAGGCTGCCCGGTTCCGGGTTCTGAAGGTGAAACTGGGAGGGGGGAATGACCGGGAGATGATCGAGACCGTTCGGTCGGTCACTGACGTGCCGGTCTACGTGGATGTGAACCAGGGTTGGACAGACCGCAGCGAAGCACTGGAAATGATCTACTGGCTCAAGGAGGAGGGGGTCGAATTCGTGGAACAACCCCTTCCCAAAGAGCGGATCGATGATATGGCGTGGCTGACAGCCCACAGTCCCCTTCCGGTCATCGCCGATGAGGCTTTCCAGCGGTTAAAAGATGTGGCCGCTTTCCAAGGGGTCTATTCGGGGATCAACATCAAGCTGATGAAAAGTACGGGCCTGCGGGAAGCCCATAAGATGATCACGGTGGCCAGGGCCCTGGAGATGAATGTGATGATCGGCTGTATGACGGAGACTTCCTGTGCCGTTTCGGCAGCCGCGCAGCTTTCCCCACTGGTCGACTGGGCCGACCTGGACGGAAATCTGTTGATCAGCAATGATCTGTATGAAGGGGTGAAGGTGGTGGAGGGGAAGGTCACCCTGAATGAATGGCCCGGGATCGGGATCCGGCCACTGAAGGAATCTTCCTGATTAGATATGCATAGTAGCAGAAGAAATTTTCTGAAGAGGACCGGCACCCTGGGAATTTTTACCCTGGGATCCGGCACGCTCCTGTTTCCCCGTTCAGACTCCGGAAGAAATACCGGTAAAAATGTCCGGTCGCTTTTGAAAGATACAGATCAGATCTCCGAACGGATCCTCCCTTCCAGGTTGAAGCCGGGCGACCGGATCGGGCTGGTTACCCCGGGAAGTCCCATCGAGGAAAAGCAGCTGGCGGAAGCGGTGGAAAAACTGGAATCGCTTGGATTCCGGACTTTTTACAGACCGTCAGTGCTTTCCCGTTACGGCTATTTTGCAGGGCGGGACCAGGAAAGAGCCGACGAACTGATGCAGATGTTCCTCGATCCGGAGGTGGACGGCATCTGGTGTGTCAGGGGGGGATACGGTTCCATCCGCATTCTGAACCTGCTGGACTTTGAAAAGATCCGGGCAAATCCCAAGGTGCTGATCGGCTACAGCGATATCACCGCGCTTCTCAACACGATTTTTAAAAAGAGCGGACTGGTCACCTTTCATGGACCGCTGGGCGTATCTGAGTTCAACGAGTTTACGGTCGGATCGATGAAAGAGGTGATCATGGATCCTGCCTGCCGCGTCCGATATCCCTATTACCGGGGTGAAGAGACCCAGGAGAATCCGGAATTTGATCTTTTCACTATTCGGGAAGGAAGGGCGGAAGGAATCCTTGCTGGAGGGAATATCAGCGTGCTCGATTCCATGATCGGCACTTCTTTTGAGCCTGATTTCGAAAGCCGGATCGTTTTTCTGGAGGAAGTGGAGGAGAAGACCTACCGGGTCGACAGGATGTTGTTTCACCTGCTGGAAGCGACCAACCTTTCAAAGGCATCCGGGATCGTGCTGGGCGTGATGAGTGAGTGCAACGTTAATGAGGAGCCGCGGCTGACCCTTCGGGAAGCGATTCATGACCTTCTCCATCCGCTTGGTATTCCGGTCATCTACGGCTTTACATTCGGGCATATTTCCCATATGATCACACTGCCGGTTGGAGTCCGCGCAAAATTGAATACCCGCCGGAGTCAGTTGAGACTGATCGAGCAGGCTATTCGGTAGAATCCATGAGACATGAGTGAGACAGGGATCCTTTCTATACTTCCGCCACTGCTGGCCATCATCCTGGCCCTGAGGACCCGGCAGGTCTACATCTCTCTGGTGGTGGGCATCTGGCTGGGCTGGCTGATCCTGAGCGATTGGAAGGTGCTGGAGAGCCTGGTGGCTACCCTGGAAGGTTTTGTGGAGGTATTCAGGGATCCGGGGAATACCCGTACCATCATGTTCAGCGCACTGGTAGGTGCACTGCTGATCTTTATCCAGTATTCGGGCGGAGTACAGGGTTTCGTGCTGCATATCGACCGGATGCTCCGTTCCCCGGGACGAGGGGGAAAAGGCAGGAACCGGGTGACGGTCGAACTCTTTGCGCTGGCTACCGGGCTCCTTCTGTTCATTGAGACCAGCATCAGCTCGCTTACGGTCGGGACCCTCTACAGGCCTCTCTTCGACCGCCTGAAGATCCCCCGGGAGAAGCTGGCCTACATCGCCGATTCAAGCTCCGCCCCCAGCTCTATCCTGATCCCCCTGAATGCCTGGGGCGCATTTATTATGGGGTTACTTCTGGCACAAGGGATCGATGCTCCGTTTCGGACCATGCTGGGTGCCATGGCCTATAATTTCTACCCGATGCTGGCGATCGGTATGGTTTTGCTGGTGATCCTTGCAAGAAAGGACCTGGGTCCCATGCGGGCAGCGGAACGGAGGACCCGGGAGACCGGCAAGCTGCTTAACGACGGAGCCAGACCGATGGTCTCGGACGAGGTCACCTCCTGCGAGATGAAAGAGGGCATCACCCCACGGGCCATGAATATGATCCTGCCATTACTGGTCATGATCGTAATGATGATCGTCAGCCTGGTTTATACCGGATGGCCGGCAGTTGGATCCTACCAGTCTTTCGGCGACCACCTGGTGAAAGCGGTGGGACAGGGCTCCGGTTCTTCTGCTGTCCTTTATGCGGTGACCAGCGCCATTCTTTTTTCCATGATTCTGTACCGGGTCCAGGGGCTGATGCGTATCCGGAAAATGGTTTCCCTTATACTGAAAGGAATCAGCGAATTAATGCCACTGGCCCTTCTGATGATGCTGGCCTTTGCCATCAGTCACGTTTGCAATGAGCTGGGCACGGGAGTCTATGTGGCAGGGGTTACCGAAGGTTGGCTCTCTCCTGCGCTCCTGCCCGCTGTCGTTTTTGTCCTCTCCTCCTTTATCGCCTTTTCCACGGGCACCTCCTGGGGAACCTTTGCAATCATGATCTCCATCGCGATTCCCATGGCCCAGCTGCACGAGGCCAACGTATTCTTGATCGTGGCGGCGACCATGGGGGGCGGGGTATTCGGCGACCATTGCTCGCCCATTTCCGACACCACGATTATCTCCTCCATGGCCTCTGCCTCGGACCACATCGATCATGTCCGGACCCAGCTTCCTTATGCCCTGATCACCGGTGGATTGGCCACCCTGCTTTACCTGTTGCTGGGATGGGTAATGCACTGATCCAGTTCTTTCGCCAGCCGGCCTATTTGCCCACGGGTATGTTCAGAGCAGACCACCATCCTTAACAACCCAGCGTTCCCTGAGCCCTTGTAGGTGGTGTACTGGAGGTAGATTCCCCTTTCCAGCATCTGTTGCTGGATGGTTTTCATGGTTTTCGAATTACCCGGCGTGCACGACAGGATGGGTACCCGCTCCTCTGCCTCCGATAATCTCAGGTTCGGCCCCATCTCCTTTAAGAGCGTTCTCAGATAGCGGGCATTTCCCCATAATTTCTCTCTCCACTCTGGATGGGCTTCCACCAGTTCCAGTCCTTTCAGGGATGCGGCCACTGCGGCATTCATGGGAGAGTTGCTGCCGGTCATCACACTTCCGGCATGGACCTGCCCGACAAAGGAGGCGGTGCCCGGTATGATCCCCCCGTAAGCCCCGAAAGCTTTGGAAAGAGTGGTGCCGGTATAAAGCCTTTCGGAGGTGACACCCAGGTGTTCGCAGGTACCTTTACCGGTTTCACCCAAAATCCCGGTACCGTGGGCATCGTCAATCCAGACCACTCCCCCGTATTTTTCGGCCAGTTTCAGGTAATCCGCTACCGGGGCCAGCTGTCCGGTGGCTGGAAAGAGTCCGTCGCTGATGATCAAGGGACGCACAACTGCCGGTGCAGCGGAAGAAAGCGTTGAAGCCAGGTTCTGCGCATTCCGGTGCTTAAAACAGGTGACCGGTTTTCCGGTTGCCCTTGCAGCCTCCAGGTTGCAGTAATGGGAGTGTTCATCCAAAAAGATCCGGTCAAAGGCATCCTGGTCGGCCAGCGCACTGATCCCTGCCAGGCTGCTCAGGTAACCGGAGGAGAGGTATGCAGCATCCTCCGAACCCTGGAACCGGGCAAATCGCTCCTCCAATTCCAGAAGCAATGGGGTGGTGCCGGTCATAGACCTGGAAGTAGCACTCCCGATCCCATGCTCCAGAGTGGCCCTGGTTGAAGCCCGCAAGATGTCCTGGTGCCCGTGCAGGGCATAATAACTGGTACCCCCGAAATAGAGTACCTTCCTGCCATTCAGCATAATTTCGGGTCCCGGCGGACTTTCCATCAAAATATGAGGACCTTGTGTCATAGCGGTAAAAAAAATGGTTCCATCACAGGATCAGGCTCTTTTGTTCCATGGACTCCAGAAAGGCCTCATCGAACCCGGCCCCGATCCCTGGTTGTTCATCCAAGGTCCATTTCCCGGCGCCTTCGTAGCTAATTCCTCCGGTGACCGGATCCTCGGCCAGCATAAGTGATGAATCCATGTCAAAATGGATGATCGATTCCCTGGCCTGTACCAGGTGCATCAGCGCCGTCAGAGCAAAGCGGGATTCCGACATGCACCCCACCTGGCAACCGATGCCGGCCGATTCTGCTACCGAAATGATCTTCAGAGCGTTGTGTATTCCTCCCGATTTGGAGAGTTTAATATTGAAATAGTCACAGGCCTGAATGACCGCCAGGCGGAAGGCGTCGTGGTGGTCGAACAGGGATTCATCAGCCATGATGGGAATGGGACTTTCCGTTCGGACCCTGGGCAGTTCCCGCGTATTCCAGTGAGGGATCGGCTCCTCACAGTGCTCGATCCCAAAAGGTTCCAGGGCTCTGAGCGTTGCAATGGCGGCAGCCGCATCCCACCCCTGGTTCGCGTCGATCCGAACAGGATAATCGGGACCCACCGCTTCGCGAATCGCCTCGATACGGCCGAGATCCTCCTTTTGGGTGGTACCCAGTTTGACCTTGATGGCAGGAAATCCCTCCCTCTGAAATGCCAGAGCATCCCTGGCCATTTTCTCAGGCGATCCGATGCTGATGGTCATATCCGTACAGACTTCCCGCATATTGCTTCCACCCAGAATCCGGTAGAGCGGCAGTCTCGCCCTTCGGGCCAGCAGGTCATAGAGTGCCATATCGAAGCCACTCTTCATGGTGGGATTTCCCTTTACAGCACGATCGATCTCTTTCAACCGCTCCTCCAGGGCATAGGGATCTTTTCCCAGCATCAACCCGGCGATCTGCAGGGAGAGATCAAAGACCGTCTGCTGGGTCTCCCCTACAATGTAGACAAACGGTGCGCACTCACCGGTTCCGGAATTCCCGTCATCGGAATGGATGCGGACCACCACATTGGTTGCCGAGGGAATCACCCCCAGGGAGATAACAAAAGGTTCTTTATAGGGGATGTTTAGCTTGATCACATCCACGCGGGTTACGGCAGGTGACTTCATTTTATCTGAGTATTTAATCCACCTTCGCGTTCCGCTTCGGCGGACGAGAGGGTGTGGTTAAATTCCCCGGGGCTTGCCCCGGAAAGAAAAGTCCAGGGCTTGCCCTGGAGTATAATACCATTTAGCTTCCATTTGGATATGGTAAGTTACGAATTCGGAAGAGGTTCCCCTAATGCAGGTGGACACTTTTCTCTCCGGCCTCCACGGCCACCCCAAGAAAGTTCTCCCGGGGGGGCATGGGGCAGGTAGCAAAGGGACTGAAGGCACAGGGCGGATTGTATGCCCGGTTGAAATCAAGGATGATCCTTCCGGTGGAATCAGGAGAGGCATACAGGAAACGCCCCGCCCCGTATGTTTCCAGACCCGTGGTCTCATCGGCAAAGACCAGAAAGTAGCCCTCTCCCGAAACGAATGGATAGAGGATCAGGTTTTCTCCTTTCAGGCGGAAATGGAGTTCCCCGGGACACTCATACTCCTCCATATAACCTTCCACGGGAGTAGCTACTTCCATGGTCCTGTTCTCATTGAACGGGAGGAGTTCAGCCTCCACCACGTAATCGGTCTCAACAGGGTAGGAGGGGATGTAATCCAGCTCTTCCAGGCGGGGGTGCTTCAGGTCCCGGAGCCTTACCCCGTGTCTGTTATCCCTTCGGATAACGTACCAGCTGAGATCTCCCTGCCGGATGATCGTCCGGTTTTCTGTCCAGTCGCTGAAAAGCTCCAATTCCTCCATCTGTGATCCTTCGTGGGTAAGTTCCACACCCTGCCTGACATGAAGGGTGATGCGATCAGCCTCCAGGTGGATCGATCCGCAGAATGGAGCCGCCTTTTCCGGGAATATAAGGTCGTTGGAAGGATCGGATCCAAAAGTGTTCTTCCCTTCCTCCAACCAGTAAAGTCCAGCAAGATTGAGCCAGCCTTTACTGCTCCTGAGCCTTTCCAACCGCCTATGCTTCCAATCATTAAGCGATTCCAGGTACGCCTCCTCATCTTCGATGACTGTTCCGGATCGGTTGCATGCGGGCAGAACCAGAGTGGCGATTAGGATCGACAAAATGGGAATCGACAGCTTCCTAAATGGTATCGACAGCTTCATAGAGGGGATCATCAGCCTCAAAGAGGGAATCATCAGCCTCAAAGAGGGAATCATCAGCCTCAAAGAGGGAATCATCAGCCTCA
>CAZRZY010000088.1:20488-21004 GCA_964604655.1 uncultured Bacteroides sp.
AAGAGGGAATCGACAGCTTCATAGAGTTGATCATTGGCTTTGCCCGCCTTAAATATCGCATAAAAATTATACTTTTGCACCCGGAGAGATGCCGGAGTGGTCGAACGGGGCGGTCTCGAAAACCGTTGTGCTCCTTGCGGGCACCGGGGGTTCGAATCCCCCTCTCTCCGCAAAACATGGAAAAACCCTCAGCGTAAGCTGGGGGTTTTGTTTTGCGAGCAACCGAACCAAGCTTGCTTGGGTGAGGTTGCGAGCGAAACAAAACGAAAAGGATGCGTAGCATCCCTGAGTTTTTCCATGTTTTGATGCTCTCCCCTCCGGGGATCACGAGCGCAGCGAGTAATCCCCCCACTTGGATCACGAGCGTAGCGAGTAATCCCCCTTCCGCTCCGGGGATCATGCCGAACGAAGTGAGGAGCAATCTCCCTTCCGGGGATCACGAGCGCAGCGAGTAATCCCCTCACTTGGATCACGAGCGTAGCGAGTAATCCCCCTTCCGCTCCGGGGATCATGCCG
>CAZRZY010000089.1:0-20953 GCA_964604655.1 uncultured Bacteroides sp.
ACCTGGCGCTCCCGTTCCAGTTGTGCCTGGCGGTCCCGTTCCAGCTGCTCCTGCCGCTGTCGTTCCAGTTCTTCGGGTGTGGGTTGTGCTTCTTCCCTGACCCTGGTCTCCTCCACGTCCTGTGTCTGCTCTACCGGTCGGGGATCGGGAGGAGGGATGTTGGCGGAAGGCGGGGGAGCGGTTTCTTCCACTTCTTCCACCTGCTCGGGAGATTCCTGTACGACCGGTTGATCAGGCTCACCGGCCTGCTGATCGTCTCCCCGGGGTTCAAATTCACCGAATCCGGTATCATCGGTGCCGAAGTTGACCAGGATCCCCTCCTCCTCGGGCGGGGGATCCGGGAAGGTCAACCCTGCGAATACGAGGAGAAGCAACAGAAGGGTGTGGTAGACCACCGTCGCTATGAGTCCTCTCCGGTTAAGTTTCATACTGGTTTAAAGTTCAGTCAGCAGGCCTGGTGCCAAGGATCACCTTGTACCGGTTCCTGCGAGCAATGTCAAGGAAGATAAACACCTCTTCCATATTCAGTTCCCTGTCGGCGTTGAGACGGACAGTGGGAGCTTCTCCGTAGCTCTCCAGCTTCTTCCTGAGTACACCCTCCAGCTCCCCAATGGAGTAGGACTGGTCGTCCACCAGGATTTCCTCCTGGCGGTTGATGGAAACCACCAGCACCGGATTGGCCTGGGTCTGGTTATTGCTCTCGGGCAGTTCCACATCCTGTGCGGCCGGCACGATCAGGGTCGAGGTGATCATGAAGAAGATCAGCAGGAGGAAGACAATGTCGGTCATTCCCGACATGGCAAAATTCTTGTTGGTCTTATGCCTCGATTCAATGGTCATCAGAGTTGCTTTAATACCACTGTATAATCCCGTTCTGCCGCCACACTCATTACTTTTACTGCGTCACCCACAGAGATAGAGGGGGAGGTGATCACCCTGACGGTGGGATCGGGTATTCCCTGTAATCTGGCGTCAAGGACCATGCCAAGCTCATCCAGAGTAACGGTCCGTCCATCCACCAGTATACGGCTGCTGCTGTGAATGGTGATGGTCGGAACCTGGGTCTCCGATTGTACCGTCACCTGGCTCCTGCTGGGAAGAAGCATTTTCAGGGCATTGGGTGCGATCAGCGTCGAGGTGAGCATGAAGAATATCAATAACAGAAACACAATATCGGTCATTCCCGACATGGCGAAATTATCAAGTACCCGGTTTCTGGGTTTCAGGGACATGGCCGACTATTTTGCCGGTTCGTTCAACAGATCGATAAATTCGGTAGCACCTGCCTCCATATTGTTGATCACCTTGTCTACCCGCGCCACCAGGGTATTGTAGGCGAAATAGGCGATAATGCCGACAATCAGCCCGGCCACGGTGGTGATCAGGGCCGTATAGATACCGGCAGAGAGTTGTCCCACATTTATATTATTCCCGGCAGTGGACATCTGGTGGAAAGCCTGTACCATACCGATTACGGTTCCAAGGAAACCGATCATCGGGGCACCTCCGGCCACCGTGGCCAGTGTGGGGAGTCCCCTTTCCAGCCCGTAAACTTCCAGTTTTCCTACATTTTCTATGGCAGCGTTGACGTCATTCAGAGGCCGGCCGATCCGGCTGATACCTTTTTCGATCATCCGTGCAACCGGATTATCCGTGGACTGGCAGAGGGTCCTCGCCGAATCCACCTTCCCGTCCATAATATAGTCCTTTATCCGGTTCATAAAATTCTGGTCCACCCTGGCAGCCTTTTTAATCGCAAACCATCGTTCAAAAAAGATATAGACTGCAATAAAGCTAAGAAGCACGATAGGAATCATCACCCACCCTCCCTTAATGGCCAGGTCGATGAATGATTCGGTGGAAGTCCCCTGTATATTGGTGGTATCCAGACTGGTAACCTGGAGGAATATCATGCTTATCATGGGTTGAAATTTTGTGCCGAATATATAAAAAAATAACGGGATATGTCTGAAAGTAGTATATCCCGTTATGAAGAAAAAATAAGGTTATAAACACCTGCACCAGCCACATAACTCAGGAGGGCAAGCAGAGAGATCCTTCTCAGGTATCAGATGAAGTCGATCTTCTCCCTTTCCATGGCGGCTGCCCCAGCAGTAACGACGGTGATCAGGGCCGGGATCGTTTTATTCGCACGGAGTGGGCGGTCCGGGGCAATGGCCAGGCACCCAAACAAATAAACCGACCATGACAATAACTATGATTCAGGTTTCAGAGTTGGAGAACGGTGAGTCGCAATTATAGAAAAGTTCTACTGTTCGGGTGCCGCTTCTTCCGTATTTCTCTTCTTCTTTTTGCGGTTGGTCAGCGCATCCCCAAACCGGTTGATCAGCTGACGGAAGGTATTGAAATCCTCCCGGTAGGAGACCCCGACACCCTGTTTGTAAGGGGCGGTTTCGAAAATCAGTTCATCCCTGGCACGGTTAAAGGCAATGACGCTGATATTGTCGGTCACTCTGAACTCCACATCGAAGTCACCCACCACGTAGGGATTCCCCTGGACACCCGTGGAGGGATTGGTCTGCTGCCCCCCCAGGTCCACGTTTCCCGAAATGATAATCCGGTCGTTCAGCAATTGAGTGGAAAGAGCCACCTCCATCTCATCACTGCTGATCTCATCCCCGGGGCGGTAGTTCACACCGATATCGAAATCGTCACTTATTTGTGATAACCAGTTGCTCAGCTGATTGGAAAGTAATTCACTGGCCGTGACTCCAGCAATGGAGCTGTTCACACTACCCATATCCTGGGCCCCGTAGCCGGTGACACTGTAGAAGTTATTGATCACCAGCAGAGACAGGAACTGCCTCATCAATTCCTCTTCAGTGCTGGTGCTGTTTGCCAGCAGGTCCCGTGTTTCCGGGTCAGCCGTGGGCATGGCAATATCCGGGGTGATAGTGGGTGAGCGCAGGTCACCCTGCAGATTGAGACGGCACTCCACCGGGATCCGCTTTTTCAGCGGTTCCTGTCCGGTGCGATCGCCCGGGTAAAGATTATAGGGTGAGGTCCTGGTGGTATAGATGGCTTCCAGGTCAACGGTGGCATCAGTGGGAGATCCGTTGAAATTGATCCTTCCCCCGGATTCGATCTGAAATCTTTTATTGATCACATTCTGAAGGGTAAAAAGGTACTTCCCGCGGATCAATTCCACATCTCCGAACATCTGCAACCCGCTCTGGGGGTTCAGCTGCATTCTTAGGTTCCCCCTTCCGCTGGTCTCAATAATATCGCCCACCTGCGGGTCGAAAATCAATTGAACCACGGCAGCGGGAGTTATCTCCACGTCCAGTTCCATATTCAGCCCTTTCACCCGTGTTCGGGGTAAAATCTCCTGAGAAGGATTGTCACTTTCCTCACCGTCCGTAAAATTGATATAGTCGATGGATTTCACCTCTCTGGCGGTATAGAGCGGAAGGGAAAGTGCAGTGTTTTCTTCTGTGGTAGCCGTTATCTGAAACTCCAATGATCCCGGTGGACCGGAAATGCCGATATCACCCGTGGCAAAGATGGTCCCGTAAAACACCTCGTTATCCATGGAGGTGGTATTCATACACATCAGGTTGTTGGCCCTCATCTGAAGATTCAGGTACAGATCCCTGAAATAGGAATTGGAAATACTTCCGTTGACCATGGCACTGTTGCCGAATGGATCGGCAACCATGAAATTCTCCAGATAGAGATTATTGTTGTACACCCTGATCCGGTCGTTCAGGAAGTATCGGGTGTTGAGATAGGATACCGTGCCCGCTGCATCGCTGAAAGAAACAGTTCCATTGAGTTCGGGCCGGTCCAGTGTCCCGTCCACAGTGAGGTCCGCCTGAAGAAGCCCTTCAGGTTTGTCAACTAACCCCTCCAGATAGGGTGAAAGGGAATGCAGTCCGAAGCCGTCCAGATGAATGTCGAAATCCAATGAGCGGTGCTGGGGAAAAAAGGTTCCTTTTATATCCACCAGCCTTTTACCCTCTGAAACCGAAAGCATATTCATAAGAATGGAATTGCGGGAATTATTCCAGCCCGCATCCAAACGGGTTGGGCCAAGCATTTGATCATTAAATATCAGGGTATCAACGGTCAGGTTGGAAAGGACCTGAGGTTCACCCTCTGTATGCCGGTACCGAATCTCCCCGGTTAATCCACCCTCCAGTTCCGCCCGGAGATCGATGAGTCCCGAAAGCTGACCGAGGTCCAGGTTTTTCACCTCCAGGTCAAAAATCTGGCCTTCGCGGGAGGATATGACCCCTTCGGCGATTATATGCTTGAGCCTGCTTCTTAAAGCGAGATTGCTGACCCTCAGATAGCTTCTTTTGATAAGGAAGTCGGACCCTTCCACCTCCCACACCTGATCATTGACTAAGAGTCCGGTTGGTTCCATGGCCATGGCCAGCCCCATTCGGTGGAGCGAATCGTACCGGATCGTTCCTGAAAAATCCAACTGCCCGCTATAGCGCGGCTGCATCTGGTTATCCCAGGTCAGTCGCAGGTGTGAGGTATCATTGCTGGCACCCATTTCCAATCGCTGATTCACCAGCGAGTAGGCATTGCGAAAAGTCAGGCTGTCGGTCTGAAAAACCAGAGAAAACTTTTTCGGGTCGGCGGAAGAGAAAAGATCCAGCCGGTTCCATCGTAAATCGCCCACCTGAAAGATTGGAAAGTCCCCCTGCAACTCCATCAGCTCACCGGAGGCCTGGTAGGACCCGCTCAGGAAACTGTTCTGACCTACCTTCAGACCAGGAAGGAATACTTCCAGCGCCTGCTTAGTCTGTTTGAGATGAACTTCATAAGTGAACTGGTTGAGGGTATCTTTCACCGGCGACTGATTGGGGACCACATCCATGTAGTGGTCCGCAAGGTTTCTGAAAGACCGGGGCAGCGTGGAAAGACGGTACTTACCTTCCACCGTAGCATCCAGAAGATCGGAATTTACCTGTATCTTCGACCATTCAGGAGTGTTGCTGGCAGAAATGTTCAGGTTGTAAAGCTGTACCTGGGTATCGTTTCTGGCGAAGAGGGAGTTAACCAGCCGGATCTCCCCGTTCAGCTCATCGATATTGTCACCTGAAAGATCGGTCTCCAGCAGGAACGAAACAAAGGTTTCGGGATCTTCATCGATCAGTTTCAGATAGTAGGGGCGGGCCCGGGAGACATCTGCCGTGAAATTGTATCCAGGCACCTCCCCTGAAAAATCCATCATTCCCTGAAATGCGAGCTGTATGTTGGGATCGCTGATCCGCACTCCTCCATTGAAGGTTTCGTTAGTAAATATACCGTCCAGGGATATATTGCTGTAGGTATATTCAAATAGTTCGAGGCTGTCGATCAATCCGTCCATGGTGGCCCGTATCCTTCCCTGGCGAAGGCTGCCTTCGGTCAATACATCCATATCCAGCTGTTCAACTGCTTCCTGCTGCTCCAGAAACTCTCCCAGCCGGAAATCATTCGTTCGTAACCTTCCGTTGAAGCCCAACCCACTCAGTGTATCGGGACGGAAGGAGAGGTCCAAAACCATCCTCCCAAGGTCCGTATCCAGCAACCCGGCTGCCACGAAGTGGTCCGGATAGCCCGTAAACTGGCCCTGGAAATCGATATTGCCCAGATTCCTCCACGGATAGGGTGCCTGTTTGCTGGTATCCTGCACTGTACCGAGGATATCAGTGAGAGCCGGAACTGAAGTATTCATCTCCCTGAAGTCAAAGTCAAGGAAGGTATTTTGGAAATCGGGAAGGCCGATCATCATGAAATCGAATGCCAGTGTGCTGTTATCATCGAAGGTGATAAACAGCTCATCTCCCCTGAGATCACTGAGCTTCCCCGATACTTCACCATTGATGGAAAGATGGTCCAGCAGATCCCCGGTACCCGGAGCGAAATACTTTAAATCGCTCATTTTAAGCAGCGATTGTGTACTCCGGAATTGCAGGTCTACCTCCCTGGAGAAATGTCTGAACTTTTTGAAGCTTTCGAAATTAAATGCCAGCAGGGGAACATTCAGGTCTGAACCGGTGGTTTTCACCCGCAGATCATGGAAGTGCATGTGATGCCTGTTGATGGAAAGGATAGATTCCAGTTGGTCGATTCGGAATCCGGTGCTTTCCGAGGCTGAAAGGGAGGTGATATCGATGACCACGGTATCCATGGCACTGGTGAGTTCATTGATGGAGATCTGAAGATTGTTCAGGTGAAAATCATTGAATTCCACCCCGTCTCCTTTTCTGGATCCGGAAGGGCGGGTGAGAGAAAACCTGCTGTCGGTCATCTCTATGGAACCGATCCGCAGCCGGACCTTCTTTTCAGGAGGGACATGGGACCGTCGGAGGCGGTCCGTGATGAATGTCAGATTTACCTTCCCATGCTCGTCGATGATCAGGTTCACGTAGCTGTTTTCCAATACGATCCGTGAGATCTCTATCGGACCGGGACCGGGACGGAGGCTTTTCAGCCGTACCCTGGTGAGTTCAGAAAACAGGAGAGTGTCACCCTGGAGATCCTCCATGTAAAGATCACGCACCTGGATCCTTTTGAAGAAAGAATAACTGACTGAAGAGAGACTGATATGGGCCTGAAACTCTTCGGAGAGACGTTCGGCCAGGGCTTTGCTCACCAGCGTCTGCACCTGCCTGTTTTGCAAGAACAGGAGGGAAAGGACCGGAACGGAGAAAAGGACCAGAAGAAGAACCAACCCTATTTTTGCTATCTTTTTAATACTTTTGCCTTTCTGATTGGTAAAGATCGTAAAAATACGAAATTCATCGGGATGGATCCGGTTATTCTTGGAATAGAATCTTCATGTGATGATACCGCTGCTGCGCTGGTCCGGGGCCGCCGGTTACTGTCCAATGTAATCGCAGGCCAGGAGGTGCACAGGAAATACGGGGGTGTGGTGCCTGAGCTGGCTTCCAGGGCGCACCAGCAAAATATCGTACCGGTGGTGGACAGGGCACTCAAAGAGGCCGGAGTAGCAAAAGGTGAGATTGACGGGGTGGCGTTCACCAGAGGACCCGGCCTGCTGGGTTCATTGCTGGTAGGCACCTCCTTTGCCAAGGGTTTCTCTGCTGGGCTGGGGATCCCCATGATCGAGGTGAACCATCTGCAGGCCCATATCCTGGTTCACTTTATCCTTTCGGACCGTGGAGAAGATGTTTCGCCTCCCTTTCCGTTTCTCTGCCTGCTGGTTTCAGGAGGGCATACCCAGCTGGTGGTGGTCAGGGACCCTTATACTATGGAGCTGATTGGCAGGACCATCGATGATGCAGCCGGTGAGGCGTTTGACAAATGTGGCAAGCTGCTTGGATTGCCCTATCCGGCCGGACCTCACATAGATGCTCTGGCCCGCGAAGGGGATCCCCGGGCTTTTCATTTCAGCAAGCCGCGACTGGAACAATACGATTTCTCCTTCAGCGGGTTGAAAACCTCTTTTCTCTATTTCCTGAGGGACCGGTTGAAAGAAAATCCCGGCTTTGTGGAGACCCGCAGGAGCGATCTGGCAGCCTCCCTTCAGCGAACCATCGTGGAGATCCTGATGGAGAAACTCACCATGGCTGCAGAGAAGGAGGGAATCAGACACATTGCCCTGGCAGGAGGGGTATCGGCCAATACCGGATTGAGAGGCGCGGTGGAACAGGCTGCCCTGAAATGGGGACGGGAAATCTATATCCCCCCGCTGAAGTACACAACTGACAATGCGGCGATGATCGCTATTACCGGGTATTTCCGATACCTGGAAAAGGATTTCGCACCTGAGGAGATCACCCCCCTGGCGCGGATGTATTTCTGAAGCAACCTGGTGGAAAATGGTGATAAATTGCTTTTGAATCGCTGAATGGTGGTCCAAAATTTTACTATATTGGAAAGAATTTTGTCAGGGAATGGATAGACTCGAGTTTCAGCCTACTCAAAAGACACCCTATGTATTGTTGGATCCCTCTGGTAAGATCAAGTTCAAAGGCAGATCCATTCCCGAAGATGTGTCTCTCTTTTATGAGGATATCCTGGACTGGGTGATCGCTTACTCTTCCGCTCCTGCTCCTCACACCGAGGTGGATATTGCAATGGAGTACCTGAACAGCGGTACTTCCAAATATATGCTCCGGCTGCTGAAGAAACTGAAGGAGGTGGATAATGACGGGTACGATCTGAAGATCAACTGGGTCTACGAGGAAGGGGATGACGATATTCTTGAAAGAGGGGAGTATTACGCTTCCATCCTTGACCTGAACATCAGTTTTATCGAAATCGAATAGCTATTTCAGCTTGGAGGAGAGCAGATGGATGAGACTATCCAGGTTATCCCTGGATTCATCATCCAACTTCTTCAGGTCCACGTTCCTGTTGTTCACCTCCTGAAGGAAGTTGGAGGCAAGGATCGCTCTGGAGTAGTTATTATCCTTCAAATAGTCGGAGTTTCTCACCGTAATGCCTTCCCGTACCTTGACCACATACTTTTTAAAATCAATGGTGGAGAACAGATCCTCCACATCCTGGTATTCATCCAGCAGGACCATTTGCTGCTTGGCCAGGTCTACCTTGTTATCGTAGTGCTCCTTCATCAGTTTATCATAGACCTGTCTCTCCTCTGTATTCCCAAAATAAAGAATGACATAATCCAGTCCCCATCCGATCAGGATGTTCACCATCATCGGAATGCTATCGGCACCCGACGCAGGCAGGAAATAGCACTCTTTGTCACACCCTGTCAGAGTGAGGACGGCCTTCATGAAATAGAAAGTGGCAAGGTCCTTGACAATGACATTGTTGAAAGACTTCACGATCTCCTGCTGGTTGAGGCGGGCGCCCATGGTGGAGTAGATGGGGGAGAGGGTGTCGGCCGTTGCAGATTTCAGCGAACGGGCGCTGTAAACCAGGGTTTCACTCTTCATATCATCCTGTACCGCACGTTGAACAGCCAGCACCCGGTAGAGTTTATTCACGTCGATCAGATGGGGGGAATGGGTGGTGTAGAGAATTTGGATATTCTCTTTAATATCGTCGAAAACCTTCAGAACATCCTCCTGGGCACGGGCATGGAGACTCACGGCCGGCTCGTCGATCAAAAGGACCTTGTTATTCTGACTTTTATCCATGGCGGTGGCCTTCAACTCCAGGAAAAAGGAGAGAAACCACCGGACCCCCCTGCTTCGCTGCTTGGGATAGAGCCGCTCCTGTTCGTCTTTGATCCAGAATTCTATGAAGGGTTTACCGCTTTTCTCCGGGATGGTATGATCATAGTGGGATAGCTCAAAATTGATCTTGATCTTATTGTTCTTCCCCACATTTTGTCTCCAGAAGTCCTGGAAATTGAGTGTCAATTCTCCGTTCAGGTTTTCAATTTTCTGCTTCAGGATCCGGCTTGATGGCTGCTGGAAGAAGGAATACTCCAGACCGGTAATGGTCAGAAAATTGATAGCCGCCTTATAGCCCTCAGCCCTTTTATTGGCACGGATCACATCCTCCAGATCGATCCTGTTGGGCAGCAGCGAGCTGAAATCCTCGAAAAACTCGAAGTCGGGAATGATCTTGAAGATCTCTTCGGCCATCTCTTTTGAATGGTAATAGTGGTTCCTGGCTTCGATCTCTTTCCCGGCTTTGCTCACCGCCTTGTCAAAGGATAGGCCATCAAAGACGAATTCGAGGGCCAGAAGCCGGGTATCGTACTGCAGCTGCAAACGGGCGATCTCCTCTTTGGCCTTATCAATTTCTGTCCGGCAGATCTCCTCACGGATCTCGGCAGCCCGCTGTTCTTTTTCCGACCCGTACATTCCGGTCATTTGAAGGATCTGTTTCAGCTGTTCCTGGGCCGAGAAAAGCTCCTCCCGCTTCTGGAGCATCTGACTATTGATTTCTTCCAGCAGTCTGCTCGCCTCCCTTTTTTCGTTAAGGGCTTCCAGGATATCTGATTTCTCCTCTTTTTTGGTTCTCTTCAGTGCAACGGTTTCGTTCAGTTTTGCCAGCATCTCCTCCTCCTGGGATATCTCCTGCTTCAGCCCCTCTCTCTTCTCCCTTGAGGGGAATTTACGTGTATTCCGCTTCAGCTCCCCGATCCTCAGCTTCAATGTCTCTGATTTCTCCAGGATGTCTTCCAGTTCCGTTTCAGCCCCGGCCAGGGTGGTGGAAGCCTCCTCCACCTGACGGTTCAGCCTCTCCAGGTTATCCAGGACTTTGGCTTCCCGCTCACGGATCTGTTCAGTGGACTTTTGGAAGATCTCCAGTAATTCATCCCCCATGACCATGCCGGAATCCATATCATCTTCCCATTCCCTGCAGATGGAGACGGCATCCAGCGACTGGATCAGCTTTCTGATCTCAGGGGTCAATCTGTTCTTGTCGATCCGGTTCTCGATCTCTGTGAAATCAAACCCAAAGCGGCAGCAAACCCTGGGCAGCGAAAGATCGCTTCGAAGCATATCCTCGATGAGCTGACCGTCATGAAATGCCTTTAGCGCCTCCAGGATCGAAGTCTTGCCCGATTCATTCTGGCCGATGAGACTGGTAATGTTATCATGGGCCAGTTGATGCCAGCCGGTATCTACAATGGATCTGAAATTCTGGATTCTGAATGCAACAAGTCGCATGGTCGATCACTTTATACAAATCTGATTCCGAAGACCAGGATGTCGTCCACCTGCGGCTGGTCACCTTTCCAGCGCCGCATCACCTCTTCAAGCTTCTGTCGCTGTCGCTCCATGGGCCGGTCGGAGATTTTAATGAACAACTCTTTCAGCGGTCCGTATTTGTACTTTTTGTTCAACGGTCCGCCAAATTGATCCGGGTAGCCATCGGAGAATATGTATACGATGTCGCCGGGTTTAAGTTGCAAGCTATGGTTGGTAAATGAGTTTTCCTCGATGGCATTGATCCCCACGGGCATCTTGTCGGGCTTTATTTCAGTGAGGACCCTGTCCCTGATATGATAGAGTGGATTGTTGGCGCCCGAGTACTGAAGTTCACGGGTACGGGGATTGAATACGCAGAGGGCCATGTCGATGGCATCTTTGTTCTCCAATTCATGTCCGCGCTGGTGAAGAGCTTTCATTACCCGTTCCCTTAATAGGTTCAGGATCCGGCTGGACTTCACCGGACCGCGGGTATTCAGGATCTCGTTCAGGAAAGAAACTCCCATGATGCTCATCAGTGCACCCGGAACCCCGTGTCCCGTGCAATCACCGGCAGCAGCCACAATGTACTCCTCTTTCCTTGAGCAATAGTAGAAATCACCGCTCACGATATCACGGGGCATGTGAAGCACAAAATATTCATGGAGTACATTCTCCATATAACGCTTATCGGGAAGTACCGCATGCTGAATGAAGCTGGCATATTTCAGGCTGGCCATCAGCTCCCTGCGCTGTATGAGCAGGTTTTCCCTGGTGAGTGAGTTCTCTTTCAACGGTCTTCAAATCTTAATCCTATAATCAGGATATCGTCAATCTGGCTGATTTCACCCATCCATCCCAATAATACCTTTTCCATGGCAGCTCCCTGTTCCCCGAGCGGAAGGGACTGCACCTCAAGGATCAGTTTTTTGAAATTCTTGGACATGAATTTCTTGCCCTTTGGTCCTCCGAACTGGTCCAGGTAGCCGTCGGAGAAAAGGTATACGGAATATCCCTCATTTTCGAAGGAGGAGGAGGTGAAGGAACTCTTCTTCTCTGAGATCCCGATGGGCATCTGGTCGGCACGTACCTGGATCAGCAGGTTCTGATCGTCATGGAGCGATCCCCTGGGCAGTTCCAGTTCCTCACTCCGTTTCAGTTTCTCTTTTTCCCTCTTTTTCAGCTTCCTGACCAGGTAAAGGGGATTATAGGCTCCCGAGTACTGAATCTCTTTCGATGTAAGATCGATGGCCACAACGGCCAGGTCCATACCATCCTTGGTCGAGTCCACTGTGCCCTCGCCGGATTGCTTCAGAGAGGTGATCACCTGTTCCCTGAGGTCTTCAAGAATCTGTTCCGTGCTGGTGATCTCTGATTTGATCACGATTTCGTCCAGGAAGGTCATCCCCAGCATACTCATAAAAGCACCGGGAACCCCGTGACCGGTGCAGTCGGCAGCGACGATCAACAGTTTTCCGTTCTTGAATCCGATCCAGTAGAAGTCCCCGCTTACAATATCCCTGGGCCTGAATAAGATAAAGTGCTCTATCTGATTCTCTTTCAGAAGCATATCGGAGGGCAGCATGGCGCGCTGGATCCGGCTGGCATATTCGATGCTGTCGGTCAGCTCCTCTTTCTGTTTACGGATCTCTGCCGTTCGTTCTTCGATGATCCCTTCCAGCCGGAGGTTCTCCTGTTTGAGTCTCCTGGTATAGAGTTTGATGATTGCATAGATCAGCAGACCGGAGAGCAGAATATAGATGAGAATGGCCGGATAGGTGGCATACCATGGCCTCAGGATGCTGAAGGAGTAAGTCACGGGCAGACTCTCCGCCCCATAGACATTCTGCGCTTTCACCTGAAGGGTGTAAGGTCCGAACGGGAGATTGGTGAACTCTTTGTAGGTGGCCGGTGTCCAGCCGGACCAATGCTCCTGGAATCCCTCCAGCCGGTAGCTGTAATTCAACTCATTTTCCTGTTCGAAAAACGGGGCCGCCCACCGGAATTCGATATTATTGTACCGGTATTTGATGGAGTGCTGCGCATCCTCAGTCTGGTTTGTATGGATGGTATACGTGCCTTTGTCATTCTTTCTGTAATTGGTCCCATAAAATAGAAAGGAATCTTCAGCGACGGACACGCTCCGGATCAGTGTCTGAAAGGGGAGGGTATCGTTCCGGGTAAATGACTTATCAAAATGGTAAAGCTCATTGGACTTACCCAGCCAGAAACCTCTTTCCGGATCGCTGAAGAATACGTCGGCAGAAGCATTTATCAGGCGTTGGAAAGAGTTTTTCCGGATCACTTCAAATTGGCCATCGATCTTGCTGGATATCAATTCAATCCATCCAAGATGTTCATTCTCTACGGAATACCAGAAGTCCCCCCCGTGGTCCTGGTAAAAGTTATGGACCGCGTTGGTCCCCGGTGGAAGAATAGCATTGTGAAGGGTGTCCCGGTAAATGGTGTCCCTGAAGTAGTTGTACCTGTAAAATCCATCCCGGGTGCCCAGGAGTACCTCACCGGATTCCGGATCGATAAATACATGGTTCTGATCATTGGCGGGGAGTCCCTTATTTCTCTGGTATCTCCTTAAAGTGGCTGCTTTCATCAGTGCGATATCTATTCTCAGCACACTGAGGTCGGTGGTGATCCACAGGAAGCCGTATTTATCCATACCGGCCCTGAGCAGCCGGTCCTGGGAGATGCTGTATCGCATCACTTCCCTCCATTCTCCCCCCTGATACTGAAGACCCACCACCGCCGATCTTCCCGTATAGATCTTCGAAGGATCGCCGGGGTCCTGTACCAGAAAGTATCCGGAATACTCTGCTGCCTCCTGAAGGTTTTCAGGTTTGTTGACCACCTGCTCTCCCAGAACCGATACGTTTAAATTCCGGTCCAGCAAGAACGTGGCTTTCTGTGTAGTAGCGATCAGCATCTCGGTCCACCGGTTGGGGCGGAATACATGCAGCTGGCGGACCTCCTCATTCTGGATCTCCGGTATGGGGACAAACCGCGTCCCGGTGGAGCTGGACTCTTTGTAGAAGAGTCCGCCAAGGGTAGAGATGAACAGCTTATCGTCAAATGTTTTTATATCCTGGATAAATCCTTTGAAGCCTGCCTCTTCGGTAAACACCCTGAAGGGATTGTTAGTTTCCAATTTGCTAACGCCCATATAGTTGGCAATCCAGAGCGGTCCTGAAGCCTGCAGTGTCTCATGGGAATAGACAAACGGAATGTCGTTGTTGATGAGTCCGTCAGCTTCTCTCAGTATCTCCCTGGCCCGGCCGTTCCGGCCAAGAATCACTAAACCGTTGTAAAGACTGGAGATCACAAAATCTTCATTCAGCGGTTGCAGATAGGTAATATCCCCCTTTTCGAGATGCTCCCTCAGGCCTGCTTCCAGGAAGTCCGGTTCAATTTTCCCTTCTTCCAGATCGAAAAGGTGCACTCCCTGCGAGAAGGTGCCTACCAGTAAATGGGTGTCGTCATATTTGGCCAGCCCCGTTATACTCATCTCCCTGAAGTTTTCCCCTCCCGGTATGGTTGCGAATCCCGAATCTTCCAGTCGCATCAGACCCTGACCAAAATCGGAGACGTAAAGGGTCGAATCGATCATAAAGTTGAAAAATGCGTACTCGGTGTTCTCCATGATGGATAGCTCATCCTCCCTTTCATTGTAAATGAAAATGTAGGGGAACGTGCAGAAATATACCTGACCGTTACTGTAGTGACTCCGCCAGACTGAAGAAAAAGTGAACTGTTCCTGATCGATTGTGTCCGAGAGGGAGACATAATGTATTTTTCCCATTCCATCCGGTGCCAGGTAACCGAACTCAGACACCGCCCCCACATAAACGATTCCATCCTCACTGGTCACCAGGGAGCGGATGATGGGATCGTTGGGCACCGGGATGATGCGCCACTCCACTCCGTCATACTCCAGAACTCCCTTGTTGTTGTTTCCCACGTAAAGCACGCCCCTCAGGTCCTGTGTGATACACCAGTTCTGCTCACTGCCCCCCGTGACCGAGTAGGGATAATTGGTGATCATCGGAACTCCGAACCTGTTGGGCTGGCCCCACAGGAGACCTGGCAGCATCAGCACGATCATCTGTATGAGGAGGCATAACCTTCGGAGCATGATGGAAACAATAGACATCCTAAAATATTGAAAATAGTTGTTTCTCTGGGTATTTACCGGATCTTTTTTCCCACAGCCGTCATCCATTTTTCCAATCAGGGCAATACCCCGGTCGATTCGCTCATATAGGGGTTATGGATAACTGACAACCTGGTGGATAAGGGCCAGAATCTATTAAGAGCAGATTCGTTTGAACCCATTCCAGTGCCGGTCAATCCTTAGATCTGTCGGAGAAAGGTCAATTGGCCAGCCGGAGATCAAGAATACCCCCCTTCACAATATAGCAGGGAGAGCCGCACTCCTCTGCAGCGTCATAGATATACATCTTGTCACTGTCGAAGGCATAGATGGTCTCATTTCCGGACCGGTAGGTGGCCCTGACCGTATAGGTCCGGTCCATTTCCGAGTCGAGAAAGAATTCTTCAGTAGTTGCAGTATCCTGCCAGTCGATCGCTCCCTCTTCGAAATCTCCTTTGTAGAAGGTCAGCGGCACCGAGTCGTAGCGTGCGTCGATGGTCACATATACAATCAGTTTTGCACTGTCGGGCACCGATCCGAAACATTCGCCACAGTCGGTCTGCCAGTTCACATCTTCCGGTTCACAACCCAGGTAGCTGCCGGGTCCCATCAAAACCATCAGAATGATCACCAGCACGAATTTAATATTCGATCGTTTTGTATACATCTTTCATTTTCCTGTATGGGATCCTGCCAAAAATGGTGAGGTTCATTTTCCATGGCGACTCCAGCAAGGTTCCGAAACGGTATCGTTCCACGCCTGCTCTCATCCCCAGCCAGCGCCCGCTCATGTAAACCCCGCCTGCCGGGATCAGAGTGAAACCGGCTGAGGGATGATCCCCGATTCCCCGGTACCTCGGAAAGGAGAGGAGTCCGTCCAGCTCTGCATAGAAGCCATATTCAATCCCCTGATTGTCTTTGAGCATGCGGAAGTATTTACCGGCTCCCAGGGTCCACCCCCAACGGCTTTCCCGGTATTGGTAGGTGACCGTGTCGCTCTCTCTGACCTGAACAGTACGCAGCACCGGTCTGAAATCCCCTCCGGTCTGTGCAAAAAAGCCATATTTTCGATCCACCAGGTATGCACGCACCTGCATGAGATACTCATTGTTGCCGAAGGAGTGGCCATACCCGATATCCACCACGGAGAAACTGGGTCCGGGTGCAGGAGCGGCTCCTTTCTCTTTCAGGAACTGGGTCAGCTTCCGGTCATTCACTTCCCTGGCCAGGTCATAGAGGCTTTTCCGGGGTGTGATCAGATGTTGGACATTTGCCCCGCTGTCGACCAGCATCCTGGCCACCGTATCCTGTCCGAATCGGATGGCATGTGCCAGGGGAGTATACTGGTCTTTATTCACCTCGTTGAGACCTGCACCGTATTCCAGCAGGAGGGAGGTCATTTCCTGATCGCCCAGCTGTGCGGCGATCATTAATGGAGTGTTGCGGTCCTGGTCCCTGGAATCCACTTCGAGACCATTTTGCAACAGGACATCAGCCGATGCCAGGTTTCCAAAGTAGACCGCTGTCATCAGGGCGCTGTTGCCATCCCGGTCGCGGATGGTATCGGATGCGCCGTAAAACAGCAATAAATCGGACATGGGGTAGTCATTGAGCGCGGCTGCATAGATCAGGGATGAAGCGCCGTAGACGTCCGTGTGATCAGGATCAGCACCTTCCTGCAACAGGAGATGGGCTACCCCGAAATGTTGGTTGAGAACTGCCACCAGGAGGGGGGTGGTTTTCTCTATATATGTCAGGTCCGGATCAGCTCCGTTCAACAACAGCAGCTTGGCCATCAGGCTGTCTCCCCGTTCTGCAGCGGATGCCAGTGCAGTCATCCCGCCTTCTGCCCTGGTGTCCGGATCGGCTCCCCTTTTCAACAGGAAGAGCGTATTGGCATGGGTGCCTCTGATGACCGATTCCATCAGATTCCAGTCATCCTGACCGGTCCGGAAGTAGGAAGTGTCGGTGGGAACCAGCAACGAGTCATACTGGCCGGATGAATGCAGGGTTCCTGCCAGTATCAGGATAAGGCCTGCGGATAATGCAAAATATGCCCTATGATGAAACCAATCAGCCACCGGAGCGCTTTACTTTATATCCTTTCTCGGAAAGGATGTTCATGACCCTTTCGCGGAAATCACCCTGAAGGAGAATTTCCCCGTTTTTGACCGATCCTCCCACACCACAGGCCGATTTTAACTCCTTTGCCAGGGACTTCAGACCCTCTTCCGTTCCATGGAAACCCTCCACCAGCGTGACGGTCTTTCCTTTTCTCTGTTTACGGTCCAGCCTGATATAAAGCAGCTGCCGTTCAGGAGGCAAGGTCTCCTGCTCTTCTTTTTTATTCCGATCGAACTCGAAATCCGGATTGGTGGAGTACACTACTCCCAGTCTTTTCTTCCAGTCATTCTCCATGAGCGTTGGTGCTATGCGCGTAGGCCATAAGCCATTCAAATATCTGAAATTATTTCCTTACTTTCGAATGAATCAAAAACCCTGCGGTAATGAGCAGTTATTCCTGCAGAATAGACCACTCACCGCATATTCTCCCTGACGGAAGGATTTGCAATGATCCTGGAATAGGAACTCAGTTCCCGAGTTCCAGCTGGTTCCTGACCAGATTGAAATAGTGACCTTTGCGGGCAATCAGCGCATTGTGCTTTCCCTCCTCCACCATACGTCCACGGTCCAGAACGATGATCTGGTCTGCGTTTTTCACAGTGCTCAGGCGATGGGCCACGATCACCACGGTCTTGCCCTGGAAGACCAGCTGGAGATTCTCCATGATCCTTCTTTCGTTGTTGGCATCAAGGGAGCTGGTTCCTTCGTCAAGGAAGAGAAACTGGGGGTTTTTATAAATGGCCCGGGCAATCAGGATCCGTTGCAACTCCCCGCCACTCAGCGTAAGTCCCTCCTGGCCGATACGGGTATTGTAGCCCAGGGGCAACTGGTCGATGAAATCGTCTATACAGGCCATTCTGGCCGCATAGAGCAACTGATCCGGGTTGATCTCATGCTCACCCAGGGCGATGTTGCGCGCAATGGTGTCAGAGAATACGAATCCGTCCTGCATGACGACCCCGCAGTGACTCCTCCAAAGGTCAGGCGGCATCATCTGGATATTCATATCCCCTGCTCTGATCTCTCCGTTGCCGGGTGCGTAAAAGCCAAGCAGAAGCTTTACCAGCGTTGTCTTTCCGCTTCCGCTGACACCCACCACTGCGGTCACGGTGTCCTTTCTGAGGGTCAGATTGATATCTTCCAGTACATTACGGGCTATGGCTCCAGGGTAGCTGAAATCGAGATGGTTAACCACCACCCTGTCGATGGAAGGCAGGACGGTCACCCCTGTTTCTTTCTCATATTCGTCTTCCGTTTCATGGATCTCCCCCAGTCTCTCCAGACTGATCTTGGCATCCTGTGCCCGGTGGAAGAAAGTGATCATCTGCTCGATCGGGCTGTTGAGCTGTCCAAGGATGTAGCTGACCGCCAGCAGCATACCCAGGGTCATGTCGTTTTGAAGGACTGCAATGGCTGCCGTCACATTGATCAGGATGTTCTTCGTTTCATTGATGAATATCCCGCCGGCCTCCTGGTACTGGCTCAGTGAGAGGCTGCTCATATTGACCCTGAACAGGCCAGCCTGAATATCCTTCCATTCCCACTGGTTGGTCCTCTCTGCATTGTTCAGCTTGATCTCTCTGATTCCGTGAATGATCTGTATCAGCTTACTCTGGTTCTCCGCCATTTTTGAGAAATAGCGGTGGTCCAGTGACCTTCGTTTTCGCATGAATACAAAGATCCAGATGAAATAGAGAAAGGCGCCTGCCAGAAATATGAAGAGGATCTTCAGGCTGTAAATGGCCAGGATCACAGCAAAGACCAGCAGATTGAACATCGAAAACAGGATGTTCAGCGACGAGGTGGTCATGAACGTCTCTATTCGGCGATGATCGCCGATACGCTGGAGAATGTCGCCTGTCAGTTTGGTTTCGAAAAAGCCAACCGGAAGTTTCATCAGCTTCACGAGGAACTCCGATATGAGGGAGATGTTCACCCGGGTGCTCAGGTGAAGCAGGATCCATCTCCGGATAAAATCAATTCCCATCTGTGAGAGGATCAATACGAACTGGAAGACCAGGACCAGATAGATAAAGGGAAGATCCTGGTTGGTGATCCCGAAATCGACTATGGACTGAAACAGGAAGGGGAGCAGAAACTGGATGATGCTGCCGAGAAGCAATCCCAGAAGCAGATGGTAGACATAGCGTTTGTAAGGGGAAAGATACCGTGAAAGATATCTGAATCCTGTTTTTTTCAGAGGTTCACCTTCCTGATTCATGAAATCTGGGGTGGGCTGAAGAAGCAGAGCAGAGCCTTTGGACTCTCCTTCCTTCTTTGTACTGATCCACCCCTTCAGGAACTCCTGTTTGCTGTAAGCCACATAGCCGGATGCAGGATCGGCCACATAGACCCGTTCCTTTCTGATCCTGTAAACCACCACGAAGTGATTCTGTTTCCAGTGGACGACCACCGGCAGAGGCGCCTCTTTCTGCAGCCTTTCCCAGGTGAGTGAGACCCCCATGGTCTGCATGCCGATCGATTCGGCCGCCCTGGCAATACCCAGCATCGAGACCCCTTCCCTGGAGAGGTGTGACTTCTCCCTCAGGGTCTGAAGGGTGAAGTGTTTTCCGTAATACCGGGCCACCATCCTCAGGCAGGTGGGCCCGCAGTCCATGGCATCAAGTTGCTTGTAGAACGGAAAGGAGGGCATAGGCCAGATCGCTTATGCCCTAAAATTAAGAATTATTTTAACAATGATTTTTTCAACTTTTCAGCATCTTTTCGGTAGGGTCCGGGCTCTGCGGTGAGCAGTTCCAGTCTCCGAAGCGCCTCGTCACGCATTCCCGATCCCGCAGATGCCAGAGAAGCATACCAGTGGATCGCCTGCCCTACCTGGTGATCCGCAGGAATGGAGATCCCGTTGATCCATTCCAGCGCCATATCCCTCTCTTCAAGTTCCAGGGAGGAGAGCAGGTAGAAGAGCATAGCCCTTTGATTGCCCGGATCACAGTCCAGTATCTGAACACATGCTGTTTGCGCTTCCCTGAAATTGCCGGTGGTAAAGAGATGGATCGCTGATCCTTCAGGACCCCGGGTTCCCTGCTGCAATGCCAGGACCACCGGATCATTTTCCGGGTGATAATACCTTGATACTAATCGGTCTGTTTCTGATTGTTTCCAAAGGAACAAGACCGTCAGGAGTGCCACGGATGCGGCGGCTGGCAGCAGAAAAAACCAGAGAGGTCGCTGCCGCCACCCCTTCTTCTCTATGGGCAATGATTCTTCCATTACTGTACGGAGTGTTTTCCTGAACGCCTCCTGATCCCTCCTCCTCAGTTCCTCACCGATCAGCCGGTAAGCTTGAGCAACCGTTTCGAATTCCTCCTTCAGCCGGGGATCGGATGCCAGATCCCTTTTAAAAGCTTCGGATTCACTTCGATCCAGCTCGTCAGAAAGATATTTGATAATCCGATCAACGTTGTTCATTTTTCAGTCTTTTAAATAAGGGGTCATTCACCATCCTTTTGATCAGGCTTTTCTTGCACCTGTACTTCCGGTCTGCTGCATGATGGAGTTCATTATAATCCATGGCTGTTCTGATCTCCTCCAGGGTGAAGTTATTGAAATACATGGTCAGGATCTTCTGGCAGTCCCTGCTGAGATCATTGAAATGTTTATCAAACAGCGTGGTGAGATGTTTTTGCAGCAGGGGATCATCTCCTGGCCCCGGGTCATGGACCACCTGGGGATAATTTTTCAGTTTCTCGACGTGCAGCAGATGTTTCTTCCTTTCCTGGATCCAGATATTTTTGCAGATGGCATACAGGAATGTGCCGAACTTGCAGCTGAGTTCCAGCTCCCCGGAACGGATTCGGTTGTAGATAACGATCATCGCATCCTGGAATACATCCTGCGCCTCTTCCCTGTTTCCCTGGTTGTGGGTGACAAAACCCTCGATCATTGGAAAGTAGGTAAGGTAGATGTGCCTCAGGATAGCTGAATCATGATTACGGATGCCACGGATTAGTGCTTGTTTGTCAGGTGCGTTCATCATTCAGAAAGGCATCGAGTAGGGACTAAGGGCGGGCAATTCCGACCTTAGCTCCCTCTCACACCA
>CAZRZY010000090.1:0-20724 GCA_964604655.1 uncultured Bacteroides sp.
ATCGATATCCGGGGCAGAACGATCTTTTCCCAAACGATCCGCTCAAATTCCGTTGAAGTATCCCGCAGCTGCTTTGGACGACCCGGCGTATACTTCTTAAGGATCACCGGTGATTCTTTCACTGACTGCGTAAAACTAGTTATGAGAAATTAATGCAGATGCGCTCCACCATCTTGATTATTCTGGCCTGTCAGATTTTTCTGGGGTGTGTTACTCCGGTCTCTGAATTGCCGGGCGCCCATATTTCCCTGAAACGTATTGGAAAGATAGACACAAGGTCCACCCATGAGATTGACAGTTCCAATTGGTCCGTGGGTGGAGAGACCATGGGAAGGGGCTTTACGGTGTATAACAACTGGAAGGAGTACCTGGAACCTTTGGGGATCAAGAGAATCAGGCTCCAGAGCGGCTGGGCAAGGACCGAACAAATCAAGGGGAAATACCAATGGCAATGGCTGGATGAAATCATTGTCGACCTGGAATCCAGGTCGGTCAGGCCCTGGATGTGCCTGTGTTACGGTAACCCGGTCTATGAGGGCGGTGGTACACCCTATCCTGGATCCCCTGTTCCGCTGGAAGATGATGCCCTTGCTGGCTGGGTGGCTTACGTGAATGCCATAGTATCAAGATACAGCAACTATATGCATGAATGGGAGATCTGGAACGAGCCCAACCACCGGGCCCACCAGGTTCTCCCGGAAGATTACGCACAATTCGTTCGGATAACAGCCTCTGCCGTCAGAGATGTTCAGCCCTGGGCCAGGATATTTGTGATGTCCACCGCAGGTGTAGATGTGGAATATACACGCCAAGTACTTGGATGGCTTAAAAAGAGCAAAAACCTGGATCTGGTAGATGAGATCACCTACCATCCCTACACTTATAATCCCGATGACCAATACGGCAACGTATTGAAATTGCGCAAAGTAGTTCGGGAAATAGACCCTCGTCTCACCCTGTTCCAGGGTGAGAACGGTGCGCCTTCAGAGAGAAGGGAAAGCAAAGCATTGAGCAATCATCACTGGTCGGAGGTCAGCCAGGCTAAATGGGCGTTGAGAAGGATGCTGGCAGACCTGGGACACAATATACCCAGCAGCTATTTCTCCATAGTGGATATGAAATACAGGGATGAGATGAACCGTAAAGGCCTGCTATACGCTAATGAGGATAAAACGGTCGCACGGCCAAAACTGGCCTATCACGCTCTGAATCATATGACTTCGATATTTGACGACCACTGGAAAAGAATCCCGGATTTTATCTACAAGGCGGAAACAGACCGGAAAGTCTCAGCCTACGCATACAGGCACCGAAGCAATTCTTCCCCATTAATAACTTACTGGTTTTCTGATACTACTCCTGGAGACTCATTGGAAGTCCGTCTTGTGCCCTTTAAATTCCCCGGGTTAGATATTGCCGATCCGGTTTTGGTGGATCTCCTGAATGGTATCGTATATGAATTGAAAGAAGACTGGAAATCGCTTCCCGTATTCGACAGCCCTGTTGTACTAACTGAAAAAAGAGTACTGAAATCCGAAAAATTACTGAAATGACACGATCTGATATGCTTTCTCTAATGACCGGGACAATGTTTATTATCGCGTTCGGATCATGTTCCACTTCTCCAGAACAGAGCTCCGCAAATCCGGACAGACCCAATATCATTTTGTTCGTTACCGACGACCAGAGCAGGGATGACGCGGGCTGCTATGGAAATCCGGTGATCCAGACACCCGCGCTGGACCAGCTGGCCTCGGAAGGCTCCCGGTTTACGCACGCTTTCTGTTCCACCACTTCCTGCTCGGCTTCCCGGTCGACCATCCTCAGCGGGCTTCACAATCACGCAACCGGGCAGTACGGACACGAGCACGACTGGTTTCACTTCCGTTCCTTCGACACCCTCAGGACGCTGCCGGTCGTTCTGACCGAGGCGGGGTACCGAACGATGCACGTGGGTAAATTCCACTTGGCCCCCAAAGAGGTCTATCGATTCGAAGAGTCTATGGGGCTCAGGGAGTACTTTCATGATGCCCGGCCCGGCTCCTTCAGTGAAATCCCCCCCAAAGAGTGGGCGGATCAACTGGAAGGCTTCATCGGTGAAACAAGTGAACGCCCGTTTTTTCTCTATTTCTGCACCTTTGATCCGCACAGCCCTTACAGGAGAGAGGGAAGCAAGGAGATCTCTCCGGAGGATGTGCTGGTCCCCTCCCACCTTTCGGACATACCCGGCACCAGGGAGCAACTTGCAAAGTACTATATGTCGGTGGAGCGGGCCGACAAGGGGCTGGCCCGGCTGATGGAGATTCTCCGTGAAACCGGGCAGTGGGAAAATACGGTCGTTATGTTTACCTCCGACAACGGCAGACCTTTCCACGGGGCCAAGATGAACATGTGGGATCCGGGTACCAATCTGCCATTCGTGGTATACGACCCTTTTGCCAAAAAACGAAATATCACCTCCGATGCCATGATCAGCTTCACGGATATCATGCCCACTATCCTCGACTATGCCGGGGTGGAATTCAATAAATATAAGCTGCACGGCCGTTCATTCCGGAGCCAGGTGGAAGTGGAACAGAGCACTGGTTATGACACGGTATACTGCTCCCATACCTTCCACGATATCGCCATGTACTATCCCATGAGGGTCGTCCGCACGAGAAACTATAAGCTGATCTGGAATATCGAGTTCGAGAAGAACTACCGCCTGGGCTGGGGCTCCGGGATGTTCGCGGACAGAATGGAGAAACTTGCTCTGGATACAATCGGAAGACGGAGCCTGAAGGATTTCATGTACCGGCCCGAGTATGAACTTTACGATCTGAACAGGGATCCCGACGAGATCCGTAACCTGGCCTATGATCCTGCCTACCGGGAGGTGTTTGAAGGATTGAAACAAAAGATCTGGGATTTTCAGCGGGAGACCCGGGACGGCTGGGTAGTGGCCCAGCACTACCACCGGGTTCGTGCGCTGGTTGACAAGTAACCACAGTATAGAAAGTAACATGTAGCCCATTGAAATACTGACCCATGAAACGAAACACTTCCTTCACCAGGCTGGCTTTGATCCTGATGACCGCAACGGCCAGCTGGGCCTGTTCCACGCCCGGAGAACAGGCAACCGTGAAACCCACCAGGCCCAACATCGTTCTCTTCGTTACCGACGACCAGGGTGCGGATGCCGGATGTTACGGAAATCCCACCATTATCACCCCCGGGCTGGATACGCTCGCGGCGGAAGGTACCCGGTTCACCCACGCTTTCTGCTCCACCTCCTCCTGCTCGGCCAGCCGGTCGACCATCCTCACCGGTCTGCACAACCATAAAAACGGCCAGTACGGCCACGCACACATGTGGTTCCATTTTCAGACCTACGATACCATCAGGTCGCTGCCGGTATTGTTGTCAGAGGAAGGATACCAGACCATCCGCGCAGGGAAGTACCACGTAGCACCGGAGGAGGTCTACGCATTCGATCACGAGATCCCGAAAACCTCTCCCGAGGGTATGGCGGATCGTTTTGGAGAGTTCCTGGAATCCAGCGGGGAAGAGCCCTTCTTTTTCTATTTCTGCACCCACGAGCCTCACGGGCCTTTCAACAGGAAAGGGAGCCGGGAGATCTCTCCCGATGACGTGATCGTTCCCTCGCATGTCCCGGATATCCCCGAGATGCGGGAGAAACTGGCACACTACTACATGTCAACCGAACGGGCCGACAAGGGAATCAACCGGCTGATCGAGATTCTGAAGGAATCGGGGAGATGGGAAAACACGGTCGTCATGGCCACCTCCGACAACGGACGGCCCTTCCCGGGAGGGAAGATGAATATGTGGGAACCGGGGATCAGGCTGCCGTTCATTGTATATGATCCCGGTGCAGAAAAGCGGAATATGGCCTCCGACGCGATGATCAGTTTTGTGGATATTATGCCCACGATCCTTGATTACGCCGGTGTGAAATTCACCGACTACCCCCTGCATGGCCGTTCCTTCCGCGACCAGGTGGAAGTGGAACAGAGTAATGGGTGGGATACGATCTACTGCTCACACAACTTTCATGAAACCATCATGTACTATCCCATGCGGGTTGTCCGCACCCGGAAGTACAAGCTTATCTGGAATATTGAATATGAACGCAATTTCAGACGGAGCCTGGGTGCCAGGAGATTCGCCGATTTCATTGAGAGGACGGACCTCGACACGCTGGGCAGGCGTAGTCTGAAAGAGTTCCTTTACCGGCCCGAATTCGAGCTGTACGACCTGGAAAATGACCCGGACGAGATAAATAATCTGGCATATGATCCTGTCCACCGGGAACTTTTTGAAAACCTGAAGCAGGAGATCTTTGATTTCCAGAATGAAACCGGCGACGGTTGGGCCATCGCCCAGGACTTCCACCTCTTAAGGGAATTGGTGGAGTAATGATCACAAGTTCCTCGGTACCATAGAAAACGACATATGAAGACACTCAGAACTCTTTTACCCATCACTATTGCCATATTTCTAATAGGATGCGGAGACGAAACCACAACCACCGAAATGTGGGAACCTTTTGACCTCTCCCTCACCATGAATAAAAAGGTGGAGAATCCCTTCGCCGTGGAATTCTCCGCAACGGTTACACGCCCCGACGGATCCGAATTCGTTGCCGGCGGTTTCTATGACGGGGAGAACGCATGGAAGATACGCCTATCCTGTGATATGGAGGGCGAGTGGCAGCTGGTAACACATTCTCCGGATAAGGCCCTGGACGGGCACAAGCGGAAGATCTCCTGTCTGGGCCAAAGCGATCCGGATGTGCACGGGCCACTGATGGTTAATCCGGACAATCCCCACTATTTCATCTTCGGGGACGGCACCGAGCCCTTTCTTCTGGGGTACGAGGCCGACTGGCTCTGGGCCATCGACCTGGGCCGGGACAACCTGGACCGAACCAACGATTTCCTGGACAAGCTCACCGGGGTTGGATTCAACTATATCATTTTCAATGTCTTTGCCTACGATACCAGGTGGCGGACCGGTAAGACCGAAGAATAGGATTTCGGTCCTCCTGAGATGATCCCCTGGGAGGGCACCTATGACAATCCCGATTACTCCCGGTTTAACCTGCCCTACTGGCAGCATTACGACCGTGTAATTAAAGCCCTCCATGAAAGGGGCATGACCGCACATATCATGTTCAAGGTATACAACAAGATGGTGAACTGGCCGGAAAAAGGATCCCCCGAAGATGATCTGTATTTCAGGTATGTGGTGAACCGGTATGCGGCCTTTCCCAACATCGTGTGGGATTATTCCAAGGAAAGCTACTACGAGGAGGATGTGTCCTACAAGCAGGACCGCCTGGAGCTGATCCGGCGGACCGATCCTTACGATCGCCTGGTCACCCTGCACGACGACAAGCAGATCTTCGAGGGGCATTACGATGAACTGATCGATTTTCATGCTGATCAGTACCATGATCCCGATATGTACCATGCCGCCCTGGAGCAGCGTGCTTACAGGGACTGGCCGATTTTCAACGTGGAATTCGGGTACGAACACGGGCCGGGCGGGATCACAGACAAGACCTTCGGCAGAGTGCAGAACCCCGAAGAGGTATGTCACAGGGCCTGGATGCTGGCCACAACAGGTGCCTATCTGGCCTATTATTATACCTACACCGCCTGGGATGTGATCCGCCTGGACGACACACCGGTCGGTTACGGGTATTTCCGTATTCTCAGTGATTTTTTCAACTCCGTGGATTTTCCGTCGTTCCGCCCGTATGGATTCGGGGAGAAGCCTGTTGAGGACCTGCCGCCCCAGGAAGAAGTCTTCTGCATGGTCAACGACAGTGGCCAGGCAATCTACTACCTGCCGGAGGGAAAACCCTTCAGTCTGATCTCGGCCCCATCGGATGCGACGGAAGGCTTTTGGCTACACCCCTATTCAGGTGAAAAGACCGTCCTTTCGCTGCCGGAGGGTGATGAGATCGCTCAGTCAGCCGGAGGTGAATCCGATCGTTCGGCCGGTGTTGATTCCGATCCGGCTATGGGAGGGAAGATCACTCCCCCGGAAGGGTGGGAAGGTGGACCTGTGGTGCTGTTTATCTCTCAGTTAGGTGGCAACTGATTCGTTCATGAGTGAGAGATGACGGAATAAGTATAGTAACTGGACACAAAATGTCCGTTAACCTAATCTCAGAAAGCAGTCCGGATAGAAACATACAGTGAATCACAGTAACCGATGCAGATAAAACAATTCAGGCGAACAATCATCCCCGCGGTCAAAGGGCTGTATCGTTTCAGGCGGGGACTCATCCCTCTGATCATAACCCTGTCTGCCGTTGGACTTGGAGCACAGGATACCTGGTATGTTTCCACCGGCGGGAGCAACAGTAACCCGGGGACCATCGACAAGCCCTTCCGGACCCTGCAGCATGTCTGCAACATTGTCGACCCGGGGGATACGGTCATCCTCAGGGGAGGGATCTACCGGAACGAGCAGGTGGTGCTGAGCCGCTCGGGCACTCCCACACAGTGGATCACCTTCCGGAATTACCCGGGAGAGGAGCCCGTCCTGCAGTATTCCATCGATATGACCGATGAAAGTGACTGGATCGACCAGGGGAACAACATCTGGTATTCAAAAGACGGATCGTTTGCCTGGGAGGTTAACCACGATGTGGCCACCATCTGGCACGACGGATCCTCACACTGGAGCTACAAGAAGTACAACCCGGGCGAACAGGCGAAACAGTGGGATTTCTATCACAACCTGGATGCCGGAAGGGTCGAGGTCTATTCGACTGCCAACCCCGCTACCCTGGCCTCCGAACTGGAGATCCCGGTCGACCCGGGAACCACCCAGAACCAGTTCAACCTGACCTGCAGGGCCGATTACATTATCTGGGACGGCCTTTCGATCCGGTACTGCAACATGCACGGCATGCAGGTTGCCTCGGGGCACCATCATGTGATTTTCCGCAACGGGCGTATTACCCATGGCGGTGGAGGCAATGTGTATCCGGGAAGAACCCCCAGGGTGCGGTGGGGCGATGCCCTGGATGTGACCGGATCGGTCCATGATGTGATCTTTGAGAACAACTACCTGGCCGAATGGCCCGACGGTACCCTCACCAACCAGGGAACCAGGGGACAACAGTACAACCTCTGGTTCATCAACAACTACGTGGCAAGGAGCACCAACGGTTTCCATTGCTGGTTCGGCAGCACCGATGCTTCGGAGAATGGAAATACCTGGCTGAGGGATATCTACTATGAGGGAAATGTTTTTGAGGACATCGGGCAGGGCTGGTTCGAGGACCAGGGTGTGATGCAGGGGGCGATCCAGTTCAATCCGCGCAACGGGGTGGCTACCTCGAATATTAATATCCGAAACAACACCTTCATTAATTGCGGCACTGACCGCTTCGAGGCGGGAACATGGAGGGGAGTGAACTGTGCCGTCAATGTGGGAGGAGGAGAGGTCATCGTGGCGGGTAATATCATTTACGGAGGAGAATCCCAGGGAATCGAAATCCACACCAGGCATCAGCCCTTCACCGGGGAGGTTTACAACAACCTGATCTACGATACGCCCTGGAGCGGACTGCGGATCGACGGGGACTGGAAGACTCCGGGGGCCAGGATTTACAACAATACGGTTGTAAACTGCGGCGACGACTCCCGGGCCAACATGGCGCTGTTCAGCATGAGCAATACATCCGAGGTATACAACAATATCAGCTACTCTGCGAAATCCCTGGAGCTCTACTGGACCGGAGGAGGTTTGTGTGACTACAATTGTTTTGGCAGTTACGGGGGGATCGGTGCGAATTCTGTTACCGGTTACCCCGGATTTGCCGATACGGCCCACCATGATTACCGGATCACGGCCGGCAGCCCATGCTTCAACAGCGGACGGGGCGAGGGGGCTCCGCTGCTTGACCTGGACTCGCTGCCGCGGCCCGACGGGGTGGAGATCGACATGGGGGCCTACGAGTTTCCCTATCCACAGATCCGCATCCACGGGCCCGATGAGGACAGCCTCTACATTCCCCCTGCCACCATCCCGGTCACCGCAGAAGTGAGCCTGAATGATCACCCCGTAAGCCGGGTGGAATTCTTTCGAAACGATACCCTGCTGGTAGCCCTCACCACACCCCCATGGGAATATACCTGGCTGGATCTGCAGCAAGGGGAACACCTGATACACGCGGCAGGAAACGATACAGCAGGAAACGTATTCCAATCCAGGTCCCTTGCGGTTCATGTCCTTCCCTCCGCCATGCCTGCAGCATCCATTTCCCACCCGCAGGAAGGGGATCATTATGCCATCGGCGACACGGTCGAAATATCGGTGGAGGCTTCCGACGACGGGGAGATTGTTTCGGTTGAATTCATGGTGGAAGGATCCGTCTCAGGTATCGATTCGGTGCGCCCATTCAAACTCCCCTGGATACCAAAAGAACCCGGGATTTTTGCCATCTCCGCACGGATCACCGACAATACGGGACTGATGGCCACAGCGGAGCCGATACAGGTGAATGTGAAATACAAAATCTGGCCCGTTACCTATTTCGAGGATTTCGACGATAATGAAGCACAGGATTGGAATGCCGGTTCTGGAACCTGGGAGGTCCATGAGAGAGAGTACTGGAACTCCACCAACGGGATATACGATATCAGCATTTACGGGGGAAGCACCTTTGCCGGATTTGAGTATTCTGCAGATATGAAGCCTGACTGGGGGAACCCCTTCGGACTTGTTTTCAACTACAGTGACGAAAGCAACTATTTCATGGCCAGGCTGGATGTGGAACCCCCGGTCGCCTCCATCGTACAGGTGCAGGACGGCGTGGAGAACATCATCGCTGAAGGCAGTTACAACGGGGGCGGAACAGGAATACAGATCAGGGTCAAAGTGGTCAACGATGGTTTTTCCACGAGCCTGCTGGTGAACGGAGACACCATATTTGACAGCATTCCTGCCGGTGAACCGCGGTTTGGCTATATCGGCCTCTTTTCCCAGTTGAACTGGCTCTGGTTCGACAACGTACTGGTGGAGGCCGATTCTACGGCATTGGCCGATAGTACAGTGTTTCCAACGGGACTGGAAACCAGATGGGCTCTCTCTCCGGTGCTTCACATATTCCCCAACCCTTCCGTGAATGGCGAGGTAACTATTCACGCGGATAATATGATCCCCCCTCTATCTGTCGAAATTTACGATATCAAAGGAAAGCTGGTTCACTACTCCGGCTTACATCCAAATCGCTTCCGGGTAACCACAGGGAACCGGGTTTGTCCGGGGCTCTATTTCATCCGGTTGACCGGTGAGTATATGAACAACAATACCGTTTCGGGTCGCTATGTGGTATTCTTATAATCAATAATTAACACAGAATAATCACCTGTACTCAATGAGAACTATTCTTCTGAACGTTATATGGGCTGTGTTTTTGGCAAATGGAGTTCTATCGTGTAAGAACACCGGAAAAGATGAGCTGTCGGGATGCTTCCCCCAACGGCTCCTTCCCGGTTACATAACACCCCTGACACCCTATGGGCAGCGAGTGGAGTGGTCGCTCGATAACAAAGGGGTGTTTTTTGTGGACAAAGCCGGGGGAGATGTATTCTATGCCGATTTTGCCACCCGGGAGATCACTCAGATTACTGATTCCACCATGTATCCCGAAGGCCATGGATACTATCGTGTATTTGCCCTTTCCAATGGTGATCTGTTATTAACCTGCGGGCCGGAACGCCACGATGCTTATGGTCAGATCATGAAGAAAAAGAGTGGGGAAATCCACCTTCTGAACGAAAAAATGGACGAAGGGCCAACCATTTCCCGTATCGATATGAAAATTGTCTGGACACCCGACCAGCAGGTGATCTATTCCGGGATTATCGTCACCAGCGAAGATTCCTCAGCCATTATTGGTAAAACACTGCTTATCGATAACGATTCGGTGGTGGTAGACGGAATAAAGTATGAGGGGATCGTGGAATCACAGAATTTTATCCGGCCGGAAGAAACAGAATTTACGTGGACACAATATGGACATACCGGGGACGGGTTATTTACCAGCGAGGTGATGACGTATAACCTTGAGACAGGAGTCATTACGAACCACTCAAAGTCGCCAAATGAATACAGCGAACCAGAAGGGATCTTTCCCGATGGAAAATCGACACTGATCGAATGTGATGCCCATAATCATTTGGGAATAATGCAAATCGATATCTACCGGATGAAGCTGGACGGAAGCGGGGAGGTGACAGAACGATTGACACATTTTAATGATGTGGACGGATACAAAGCTTCGAAACCTGTGGTCAGCGACGACGGGAAATACATTGCTTTTCAGGCTGCTTACGCCAAGGCAGCAGCCGGGCAGGGTTGCGGCCTGTATTTGCTTGATCTGGTGAAATTCAATACCCCATGAGACACTTTAGAAATCAATCCATCGTACAGTTTTCCATGCTCTTTGCCTGCATCCTGCTACCTGGCGCTCAAGCCAGCGGACAGTTAATTGGAGCCGAGGCCGGAGGACAGGAAACCGGAGCCCGATTCGTTACCGAACATGGAAACGAGGATTGCATCGAACTTTTCAATGAAACCACCCGTGTGGTGCTGGAACCCAACCTGGGAGGCAGGGTACTGGTGTACGCCCTGAACGGCAAAAACGTACTCTGGATCAACCAGGAGAATGAGGGAAAACCTTATGTGGAAGGCGAACCTTACGGATACCCCGGTGCCGGTCGTTTCGACTACGGGCCCGAGCAGACCGGACCAAAATCTTCCGATCTCTTCTTCGGCCCCTGGAAAGCAGAGATAACAGGTGCCCGGGAAGCGGCCATGTACAGTGAGATGGATCCGGTCTCAGGGGTCACACTGGAGCGCAGGTTCAAACTGGAAAAAGAGGGCTCCCACCTGACCTGTACCCAGATCATCAAAAACACCGGCGAAGGGATCGCAAGACACTATCACTGGAGCAGGACTTTTGTGAAAGGGGGCGGGATCTCACTCACCCCATTGAACCCTCACAGTAAATATCCGGAAGGGTACCTGCATTATGGCCCGGGGAGAGCGATGAATTTCGAACCCGGGGAGGAACCCAATATCCGCAAACGGGAAGGCATCCTTGAAATTATTGGTCCCCCCAGCCGGCGAAAATTCGTGATGGATTGTGAGGAGGGTTGGCTGGGGTATATCACCCTGGACAACCAACTTTTCATAAAAAAATTCAAGATCTTCCCCGACCGGCCCTACTGGGATATGGCCGCGCCCACGGTCTCCATATGGTACAACAGCGACACCATGTGCGAAATAGAACCCATGGGTCCGCTCGAAATCCTCGAACCGGGCGAAGCGGCCGCCTTCACCGAACATTGGTTTTTGTACGACTATTCCTACCCGGTGAACAGGGTTGCAGATCTGAAGGAGGTCCGCAGATACATCCGTGACAGCATGCCATAAAACTTAAAGACTTCAGCAAAAGCTATCGAACTATTTCCCGGCAGGTGCCAATGATGGCTCGGAATGCTATTAAAAATTACTAAATGAAGACAAGCCATTAAAAGACAATTAAGCACAGATCAAATGAATACCGTCAGATTTTTTACCCTGGGAATCAGCATCATATTATATTCCCATTGCATACAATGCTCCGCTCAGGACGGTGGAGTCATATGCACAGCATCGAGCCCCACGCCCATTCGGCTTCGGTAAACCTTTCGGATGTCACCCTCACCGAAGGTTTCTGGAAGCAGCGGACCGAAGTAAACAGAAAGGTATCGATCCCCTATCTGTACGAACTGGCCGCGAACCCGGACAAGGGGCATGTGATCCGGAACTTCGAGATTGCCGCAGGACTGAGCGGGGGGGAGCATGCGGGGACCGACTGGCAGGACGCCTGGGCCTACAAATGGATCGAGGCCGCATCCTATTCCCTCGTGGCGCACCCCGACCAGGAGCTGGAAGCGCGGATCGATTCCCTGGCAGGGCTGATCGCCCGGGCACAGGAGGAGGACGGGTACATCGCCACCCAGGTATCAGTAAAGGGGGAACCCCGGTACAACAATCCCCACGACCATGAATTCTACACCATGGGGCACCTGATGACCGCGGCCGCCGTCCATCACCGGATCACCGGAAAAAAGGAGCTGCTGCAGGTGGCCGGCAGGTGCGCGGACTATATGTACCGCACGGTTTCGGAGGATCCGGACGCATTCGCTCTGTTTCCCTACAACCCTTCCATGATCATGGGTGCGGTGGAGCTCTACCGGATCACCGGCATGCAGGAACACCTCGATCTGGCCGAACTGCTCATCGATCTCAGGGGCTCCACTTACGATGGAAACCCATACCGGTCGACCTGGAAACGAGACTTTTACAAGGCAAGCGACCAGAATCAGAATTTCAAACCTCTGCTGGAGGAAAAGGAGGTCCTGGGCCATGCGGTTTTCTATACCTATCTCTACGCCGGGGCTGCCGACGCATACATGGAAAACGGCGATACCGCCCTGCTCCGTGCGCTGGACAGGCTCTGGCAGGATCTTGTCGATACCAAACTCTACTTCCACGGGGGGTCGGGCGCCGAGCACAAGGCGCTGGTCAGCAGGCCCAGGCCGGACGGCAGGAGGGATTTTGTGATGGCCAATCCGATCCATGAAGGGATCGCCATGCCCTTCGAGCTGCCAAGCAAGACCGCCTACAATGAAACCTGCGGCCAGATAGGCATCTTTATGTGGAACTGGCGGATGCTCCAGGCTTCGGGAAACCCAAAATATGCCGAGATCATGGAGCGCACATTATACAACTCGGTGCTCAGCGGAGTGGAACTGGACGGGGACGGGTGGTACTACACCAATGTCCTGTCCTGGGATGGACCCGACCACATGATGTTGAACAAGGATGCCCATAAGCGGTACGATCCCGGCAGGGGGGATATCTGTTGCCCCACTAACCTGCTGCGTACCGTTGCCTCCTACCAGGGATACATGTATGCTGTATCGGACAGAGCGCTCTGGCTGCATCATTATGCCGCCAGCCATCTGGATACCGATGTGCCGGGATACGGGCGCCTCCGGCTGGCGCAGAAGACCGGTTATCCCTGGGACGGCGCCATCGTGCTGGAGATCACTGAGGCGCAGCGAAGGGCATCCTGTGACCTGAACATCCGCATCCCGGAATGGGCTCATGGGGCCACCATCGGCATCAATGGGGAGCAACAGGCATCTCCTGCGGTTTCCAGTTATGTAACGCTGACCAGGGAATGGAAAAAAGGGGACCGGATCACTATCGACCTGCCCATGGAGGTGACCCTCTACCGGGCCAGTCCCAAAGTGGAGCATCTCCTGGGCCAGGTGGCCGTAAAACGGGGTCCGCTCGTCTACTGCCTGGAATCCATCGACCTGGAGAGAGATGTACCCATCGAAAGCATCCACCTGCCTTTGAATTCGGAATGGCAGCTGGAGAGCGATCCGGGGGTCCTCGACGGGGCGGTCAGACTCTCCGCCACGGCGTATGAGGTGACTTCCACCTCCCCCACCGGTTCGCTCTACACCGAGCTGGGGGAAGTGAGCATCGATCCCGTGGGGATCAGCATGATCCCCTATTTCGCCTGGAACAACCGGCAGGAGCCCAAAATGCGCATCTGGCTTCCATTGTTCATCGGAGATTAGAGATCCTGATTGAATTGCTCCTCTATCAGCTCCATGTTCATCAATACAACACTTTGTGCGCTGCAATATAATCCGGAGCAATGGTAATGCCCAGCCCCGGGCCGTCTGGCACCTTCACCTTACCGTCGACGCTTAACAAGGGCTCTGTCTTACTCTCGACGGGTATGGGGGTCCCGTTGGCGTCCCTGGTTTCGAACATCTTGAATTCATGGTATTTACCGGCATTGGCGCATGCGGAGGTGAGATGCAGCATGTAAAAGTAACCCAAACCACCGGCCGACATGTGAGGGACGAAAACCTTCCCGGCAGCTTCGGCCATCCTTGCCACCTTCATGGAACGGATCATCCCTCCGAAATAGAGGGTATCGGGCTGCAGGACCTCGAATGCATCGTGGGCGATAAGCCAGCGGAAGGCGTGCATACCGAACTCCACCTCACCGCCGGGCATGGGGATGCTGAGCGTATCGGCCACCCTCTTCTGTTCCTCGTACCAGTCCCAGGGCAGGGGTTCCTCGTAGAAGTAAAAGTTCAACTCCTCTAAAATCCTCCCCAGCCGGATGGCGCCCACCAGCGAATAGGTCCCGTTCCCGTCGATCATCAGTACCATCTCGTCCCCGAACCGCTCCCGTGCCATCCGGACCAGCTTTTCCGTCCGGCCGGGTGCATTGTCGTTGTCCCTCCCCAGGTTGTCACCGGTTCCGGCCCTGAGCTTAAATGCCTTTGCCCTGGTTTGCTCAAGATCCCTTTCCACCAGGTCCAGCGACTCCTCCGGAGGAAGGTTTCTCAATTCGCTGATCCGGGTTCCGAGGTAAACCTGGATTTCCGGATGATGTATCTCCCCGATCAGACGTCCGACAGGCAATCCGGCCACGTTGCCCAGCATATCCAGGACAGCCAGTTCGGCCATCGCAATCTGAACACAAAGGGGGATGCCCTGTTTTTTTACATTTCTTTCAGCAGCATTAAAAACGTGCGCGTCCAGATCACGTGCATCCTTTCCTTTGAAATGATGCATGACCGCATGCCGGAACATGGGATAGCCCTGGTTTGAAAAAAATGGGTTCCCGATCGACAGACCTTCCGCCCCGTCTTTCGAACGAACGCGGCAGATAAAATTACTCCGGTCCCGGAGTAATTCCATTTTCTCGATGATCACCGGGGAGGAGAAGAGCTCCCGTTTGAGAACCGGCCGGGCAAGCGCCTCGTCCAGCGCTGAATAATCGGGATACCTGAAATCCGCTGTCTGACCCCTGCCGCAGGAGTTAAGGGGGGACATTGCTGCTGTCCCTCCTGCCAGAGCGGCCGAGGAGATGAACTTTCTTCTGGATGTTTTCACGGACGTTTGTTTCGCAAGTTCGATTCTGGGTTTTTTATCTTTCATGCAGATCTATTCGAACCCCACCTGGGGCGAGTTGTAGTATCCCATGGAGGCATCGGCCACGGCCATCCGGTAAAGGTGGTTCTGCATGAGGCAGACCTTGCGGGAATCCGCGGGGATGTTGGTGGAATAGATCCTCAACTCGCCGGGTACGCTGGTGACGATCTCTTCTCGCCAGTCGCCGATGATGTCTGCCACCATCAGAATGTCTCCCTCGATCTCCAGCCGCTCCTCACCCCCGAATTCAATGACCCGCCCGCCGTGGCAGATCTCTTTCTGCTCATCGGCATCCCACCAGACCGCCCTGGGGGAGTTGCCCCACAGGTTCTTATCCGAGATTAGCTTCCCGCCGGCCGTATAGAGGAAAAACTTGTCCCCTCCCTTGGCTTCACCGGCGTAACATTCAATACCCGGATACTCCGTAGTCAGGTCCCCGATCATTCCCTGGCCGTGCAAGTGGAAAGTGAATCCGTCGTATCCCCATATGACCTCCCCGGTGGCCGCATCCACCAGACAGACCCCGTTTTTCTGCGAACGGGACTCGATCCCGTAGAAGATCTCATAGCCCGGTCTTTCCGGAAGCACGTCGGCAATATAACCGGCATCGTTATGCCCCAGCCCGGTATGCCACATGGGTGTACCGTCGTCATCCAGGGCGGCGGTACCGATCACCAGTTCATCCCTTCCGTCCAGGTCGATATCACCGGTCATAAGCGCATGTCCGCCCTGTCCCCTGTACTTTGAATCCGGGCCGCTGCTTTCCCACTTCCATACCGGCTCCATATTCCGGTCCAGTGCATGGGTCTTAATCAGCGTATAGGTCCCCCTCTGCATGATCAGGGAAGGTTGTCTTCCATCCAGGTAAGCGATACTCAGAAAGTTCCTGCTCCACCGGTTGTAGGAATCGTACCCGTCGCGCGGGATCCAATCCTGTTTCCTGACCACCTCGCCGGTCAGCCCGTCAAGCTTGACCAGGTACTCCGGCCCGGTAAGTACATGCCCGTCCAGCTCCCGGGGATCGCCTTCGCCCGCTTTGGCATAGACCTCGGCCTTGCCGTCCCCGTCCAAATCGTATACCATGTATGGCGAATACCAGGTCCCCGTCTCGATGGACCATCCCATATCGTAACGCCACAGGAACTTTCCATTTGAACTGTATGCATCCAGTTTGTAAGGTTCGGGGCTCCGTTTCCAATATCCGGGCCGGTAATAGGGATCCACATTGAAACGGGGATGCTGCAATACGAAGTCGTAAGCACCATCGCCGTCCAGGTCGCCGATCCCCACCCGCCTCAGGGTCATTCCCTCCTCCAGCTTAATGGAAAACCATGGGCGGTTCCCGGTGCGGGTGAACACATAAGCAGTACCGGGCGATTCCTCCTCCCTGCTCCCCCGAACCGTTGTTACCCGGTAGTGATATCCGTGACCGGGCGTAACAGTGCTGTCCAGAAAACTGGTCGGACCGGATAAAGGTTCGCCGTTCACCCGCTCAAAGCCGCCATAACCGATATCCTGCCGGTAGAGGTTGAATGCCACACCGGACGGGTCCTCCTCAAGCAGCCTCCAACCCACATAGACGGTGTTCTCATCCACATTGAGCGCCACCACGCCACGGTCGATGCATTCCGATTGCTGTGCTACAGCGGGCATAATTAAAAGCAAGCCTGAAACTGCGATCCAGATCATTTTTTGGCTTTTAAATAGTGTTACTAATGCATTAATATCCGGATAAATTTAGAAATCTCCTCCAAGTGGTCTTTTCAAATCCTTTCCAAAGCAGTTTCAAATCCCCGGCTCACTTGTGTTCTCCCCGAAACAGAATTACCTTCCGGTTTTACCAACATTTGCCACAAAAAGCTTTGCCCACATGAAAACATCAGCGATTTTTCTGATTCCTGCTCTCCTGCTCTCCGGCTGTAATTCGCCGGAGCCGAAATCCGAACCCCTCAACATCCTCATGATCGCCATCGATGACATGAACAACTGGATCGGCACCATGCAGCACATGGCCGAAACACCCCATATCGATGACCTTGCCCAAAGCGGGATCCTTTTCGATAATGCCTTCTGCGTGGTTCCCAGCTGCAACGGATCCAGGGTAGCCCTGATGACGGGGCTGAGGCCGGAAACCACCGGTCAGTACGGCAATGCCGGAAACTTCAGGGACCGGCCCGGAGGACCGGACCTGCTGACCATGCCCCAGTATTTCCGGGAGCATGGTTACGAAGCAGTTGCTGCAGGAAAAATCTACCACTGGGCCCGGGGGAACAGAGAAGAACCCGCGGCCTTGTCCGACCCCGCTTCGTGGAACTGGCAGCGAACAGGTAGGATCGGCACGCCCGGCATCGAATTGTACCAGGATGAGGATGAGCGTGCAGCCTGGCTGGAGGGCGACTGGAGAAGGTACATTGATGATCCCGACGGACGCGGGGGAATGCACTACTTGACGGAGAAGGGGGTCTGGGGAGGTATTTCACAGCCCAAGGAGGAGTGCGGTGACTGGCAGACCGCCGAGTTCTGCGCGCAATACCTGTCGGAAGAACACGAAAAACCATTCTTCCTGGCCTGCGGGATTTTCCGCCCTCACATGCCCCTGTTGGCGCCGCAGGAGTATTTCGACAGATACCCGTTGGAATCGCTAAAATTGCCGGAGATCCCTGAGGACGATATGGAGGATATACCGGAAATCGCAAAACGGAATTCCTCATCCGATTTTGTCGATATTATGAGGGAGAAGGGAGAATACCGGAATGCCGTCAGGGCCTACAAGGCCTGCATGGCTTTTGCAGACGACTGTGTGGCCCATGTGGTGAACGCGCTGGAGAACAGCCAGTATGCCGATAATACCATTGTCATATTCTGGACCGACCACGGCTGGCAGCTGGGTCACAAGAATCGCTGGGAGAAGTTCACCCTCTGGCACCAGTCGACCAATTCACCGCTGGTTATCCGGTACCCTGGTATGGAAAACGCTGGTAAAGTCTGTTCCGAAGAGGTATCATTCCTCGACCTCTACCCCACCCTGCTCGATCTGGCGGGTCTTCCCGGCCGGGAGATACTGGAGGGGGAGACATTACTGCCCTGGCTGGAGGATCCCGCGCTTGAAAAGGAGACACCCGCCATCATCACCAATGGCCGGAATAACCATTCCGTGGTCTGGAAGAACTGGAACTACATCCGCTACCGGGACGGATCCGAGGAGCTTTACAATCACGACACCGATTCCAGGGAATACCGGAACCTGGCTGACCTGCCGGAACACCGGGACCTGATGGACCGGCTGAAGGCAATGGCCCCGTCAGTTCCGCCAAACCAATAGTCAAATCATCATTAATTAACAATAACCCATGAAAAAATTGATTTTGCTTTCCGCTATTTGTTCGCTCTGCATGGTATCCTCAACAGCACAGGATCCGGCGAATGTGGAAATCATAGTCAGAACCATTGCTGATAGGATCCTGGATCACAGCACCTACAGGATCATCAATGAAGAAACGGGTAATACCTATGAGGTGGCTACGGAAGCCTCCGGACAGGTATCCGATCTGGCGCTGGAGAGTCCCTACAACGACTGGAAATACTGGAACGGAGTCCTCAACCTGGCATTTGACGGGCTGACTCTGGCCCTGGAGGATGAAAAGTACGGTTCTTTCTCGGAGAAGAATTTCCGTTTTGCGTTTAACAATGTGGATTTTTTCAGGAAAAATTACTCCGGGCAGGGCCGTTGGGGCTATCCCTTCGGACTCATGATCGAACACCGTAAGCTGGATGATTGCGGAGCCATGGGAGCCAGCCTGATCCAGGTTTATCTGGAGGATGACCGGGAAGAATACCGCGCCTACATCGATAAAACCGCAGATCACATCATGAACAGGCAGGAGAAACTGGATGACGGGATCCTGTGCAGGCCCAGTCCGGAAGAAATGACCATCTGGGGTGATGACCTCTATATGAGCGTTCCCTTCCTGGCGCGGATGGGGATGCTGACCGGAGACCAGAAGTACTTTGATTTTGCCGTGCTGCAGGTGGAGAAGTTTAATGAATATCTGTTTGATCCTTACGATAAGCTTTCCTACCATTGCTATTATACAAATTTCGAATCACCCGGAGTGGCTTACTGGGGCCGCGCCAACGGCTGGATGGTGATGGCCACAGCCGAGTTGCTGAAATTCCTGCCGGAAGACCACCCGGGCAGGGAAGAAGTGATCCGCCTGTTCAAAAGGCAGATCCTCGGACTTGCCCGCTATCAGGGACCCGACGGGATGTGGCACCAGTTGCTGGACAAGAGTGATTCCTATAAAGAGAGTTCCTGCACGGCCATGTTCGTCTATTCCATTGCACTTGCCGTCAGCCAGGGATGGATCGATGACAGGTTTGCCGCAGTGGCCCGTAAAGGCTGGGAAGGGCTTACAGGAATGATCAGGGCCGATGGGCAGGTGGAAAACATCTGCAGAGGCCTCGTCATTCATCCCGACCTCCCGGGGTACTATAACCACGGTACCCCGCTCAATGATATCCACGGACTGGGAGCCATATTGCTGGCCGGTGTGGAGATGATCAACCTGACAAAATAGTGTTCAGGCAATGAATCAGATCCAAACATACACTGCACTCGTGTGTGTCCTGCTTGGCATGGTTCACTTCCCGGCAACCGGGAAAACTTACTACCTGTCACCTGATGGAACGGACCGCTCCGACTGCACGGGAGGTACCCGTGAAGATCCCTGGCGCACCTGGCGCAGCATCATGGCGAAAAATTGTATTTCAGCCGGGGATACCGTCTACCTGATGGCGGGATCCTACTATTCGGGAACAGATTTTTTCCAGGGCGGCAGCAGCACCTACCTGAGCTTCAATGGCACGGGCGATCAGCCGGTGGTCCTGGCGCCGGACCCTGAGGCACTGGGAGAGTGGCCAGCCAGGCTGGTCGGAGAGGTGGATCTGGGCGGGAACGGTGGAGTTCTGCAGGGACTGGAGGTCTACGGCAACGGAGAGCAGCCCATCGAAGTACACGGAAGTCATTTCACCATCAGGGAGTGTTATGTCCACGGGCGTCCCCAGGACATCAACGTGGACGGAGGCCAGATCAGGGGATATGATTGCATCAAGATCCTTTCGGGAAGCGGCAGCCAGTATCATGATATCCGTGTGATCGACAACACGATCTGCGACTGTGCAGAAGATGCCATCGATGTGACCGGGGCAAAAAACCTCCTCTACCGAGGCAATCATATATACAACGCCCGGTTTATCCAGGTGAAGGGAGGCACAGAGGACATTGTCATCGAGCAGAACCGCATCCATAAAATGCATACAGGGATCATCGCCTACCGGATGGCCTGCTCCAATTACTGCGGAAGCCTTGTGCTGCCCAAATTGCCTGTGGAGGACCGGTTTGCGGCTAAAAATGTCACCATCCGGAACAACCTGATCTACGATATCCGTCGAAATGAGACCATCGGGGCCAGGGGATGGCAGAATGCCCGGATATATCACAACACCATTTACCAGACCACCGGTCATCCGGTCCTGGAGCTGGGCAGTGCCGGGCTTCAGTTCTTCGATGCAATCGCCCGGGATTACTGCCAGGCGCACTATTGCAAAACCTGCGGGGAGGAGTGTGTATTCATCGATTTCCCCTCGAAGGATATCCATTTCATTAACAATATC
>CAZRZY010000091.1:0-20639 GCA_964604655.1 uncultured Bacteroides sp.
TGACCCTTCTCTTCTCCCTGTTCATGGCCTACACCGCCTATGTCGGACTGGCGGGGTTCCTGTGGGGGGGGGTAGGAACCCTATTCTTTGACTACCTTTGTCACACTGGTTCCGTTGATTGTCTCTATCCTGGCAAAATACAATCCATTCACCAGCGTGGACAGATCTACCCTGTCCGTATGATGGAATTCTGCCTGTATACCACCGGTCGGGTCAATGATCACTACCCTGAGAACATCCTCCTGCGCCCTTATTTGAAATCCATCCCTGAATGGATTCGGATAAATACCAGGGGCTGATCCGGCTTTTGATTCGACAGCGGTTTGATCTTCCTTCAAATAACCTTTCACGACCAGGTACTTCGCCTCCGTTCCCGCGGTAATGATCTTTATGGAATCGTGGTAGGAGCCTGTTTGCTGGGGTGCCAGACTTACCCAGATCCATTTTTCATACAAATTGTAAGGTATACTGACAGGTCCCCGGGGAATAAAAAGTGTATCCGGGGAAACAAGCGGGTTTCCAATGGTATCATCCTCCCAGACATTCACTCCCCCGGGGGGTATTACCATGACAGAAGATTCCAGGTTCATTCCGTTCAAAATGAAAGGATGAATAATGGATCCGGGTCCGCCAACCTGGAGCGTGTCGAATTCCATCACTGATTTACTGACAGATAATTCCGGTGTCAATCCTATGCCTTCACAGCTAACCTTCACCCACAGGGTATCCATTCCTTCCGTGTAGAATGAAATGCTGTCAGTGTAACGCTTTTCATCCTCAGGAGTGCATTGAATATAGATCGTACCCGGTTGCACGCTTTCCCCGTTATAGGTCAATTCATACTCACTCAGTGAAGGAGCCTCCGGATCCATTTCCATGCTGATTTTGAACCCATCAGGAGCCGAGACAAAGACATTCCCCATCAATTCAGTACCACTGACATGAATTGATCGTTTTTCGGACTTCTCTCCGAGCAAAACAGTGCCAAAGGTAAGTTCAGAGGGTGTAAGGTCCAGTTCTGGTTGTGGTTCTACATAGGGCTTGCTCACCACGCCCTGAAGCGGTGCAAGAATCACTTCGTCATTATTGAAAGGTTTTCCGTTCACATCAACCCGCCCGGTCATGTTCAAGACAGTATCGGACGTCATGGATGTGTTGATGTCAACCCGGATATTGCCTTCGGTACCCAGGAACATAGACCCGGTTTCGTCTCCATCGCTTACGGCTGCCCATCGCGATAAAGAGTAACGGGTAAATGTTGAACCTTCATCATAATTCGTTGTGAAGCAGGAGGCACTCACGTCGCAGGCATAATAGTTCCCGGCGGATTCGCTGACAAAATTGGTGGCTGTTCTCGTGCCGGTGATGACACTTTGCATGGTCACGGCGTAATTTCTTTCGCGGTCTCCGGCCGTCTGCGACTGGCCGCTGAGAACGATGTTGCCGAAAAGCTTGTTGCCTTCCATCTTGAATGTAGGTTCGTGCTTCACAACAATATTATCTTCCCGGAAGAACATCGCATCCCTGCCGCCCATGAAGATATTGTTGCGCAGTTCATTGTCCCGTGCATTGTGCAGGTAGGCAGGCGCTAACAGCGTTGATTTCCCGCCGGTGTTTCCCCGAATGACATTTTCTGCGACCAGCCACCCCCTCGCCTGGTCGTCAAGATAGATACCATGCTGCATGGGACGCGGGGAAGTGGTCAGACCGTTGTCCATCTCATTGATTGCGACGTTGCCAATGATAAAACTCCGGTCAGCGTAGATTGGGTTGCCCCCAAATGCGCTGATATTGTCCCAGGTATAAAACGCCCCCATGTCGTCCTTGTTCCATAGGTACCCGTCAACGAAGTTCAGGAGAATCAAGACCCCGCGTTCTGCTGTGTTGGCTTCGATAAATGCCCCACCGATGTTGGTACCTCGGTTGTAGCGGAATGTGAGATCTCGCTGGGCCGGGGTACGATTTGCCGTACGCCGGGTTGACGTGTACGTGTTGTTTTCTATGAACGCGTTGATTGAGCCCTGGAGCCAGATCGCCTTATCACCTCCGGTAAATGAGCAGCGTACGATCTGGATCGGGTTGACGGGCGTGCTCGATGGAAGGGCGTTGTACTCATGATAACGAGCGGATATGTGACAACTCACATCATAAGCGTTGCCTATGCCCTTACTTGTTGTTCCGCCGATGAACTCACAATCGCGGATGATCATGTCCTGGACACGATAGGCGCGGATGGCACCGTTTAAATCCCACGGGCCGCCACTGGAGCCCCTTGGGTTCTGTTGTACAAAGTCCCATCCATTAAAAATCAGGTTATCGAATATAAACGAATATCCCGTTTCCGCTGCGAGATCAAAACAGAAATGCCGTGTGAGGTCACCGGAGGCCGGGGGGGGCGAAGACGGGGAAATCGTCGCTTTTCCCGTACCATAGGAGCCAAAAACGATTGGGTCGGCGTGTGTGCCACCGCCGCCAGGTATAGGGACGTGAAAAGTGTGCGGTACGGAGAAGGTCTCTCCGCCCTTGAGCAAGATTTGCGCACCCCTGGCCAGCGTTCTGTTGCCGATTTCGGACAGGGTTTGCCAGGGCTCTGCTTCAGTGCCGGGGTTGAGGTCGTTACCACCGGTCGGATCGATATAGAAGGTGTTCGAATCCGGCATGATGGTGTAGTCATCCGCCGTGCTGGTCCGGGTCGGCAGGTTGTAAAGGGCGGTTAGCGTGTCGGCACGTGCAGTCAGTGCAGCGAGTGAGTCGCTGTCAGACCCCAGAAGCGCTGAACTGCCGATTCCAACACAATACACTTCACATAGCGCCTGAAAGGCACATGAAGTCATGATGATCAACGTGAAGACAGGTTTCATTTCACCTCCTTATTTAAATTGTATCTCAGGATATCCAGGGATCGCCCGCCGGTCCCAGGTGGATCAGGACAGACTTGAGTTCGGTGAATTCGTCGATGCTGAACCGGCCCAGCTCCCGTCCCAGGCCACTCTGGCGGAATCCCCCGAAGGAAATTTCGGGATAACCCGACATGAAGTTGTTGACCCACACAGTCCCCGCCTCGATCCTTCGCGACATCTCCATGGCGGTATCCAGGTCGCGGGTCCAGACACTGGCCGACAGTCCGTAGACGGTGCTGTTGGCGATCCGGATGGCCTCCTCCCTGTCCGCGAACCGGATGATCGAAAGAACAGGGCCGAAGATCTCCTCCCGGGCAATGTCCATATCGGGCCGTACATCGGAAAAAACGGTCGGCTCGAAAAACCTCCCCGGGCCGGGAGGGATGGTTTTCCCTCCCACCTCCAGCCTGGCTCCCTGGCTTTTCCCCGATTCGATGTATTTCAGGATCTTCTCCTGCTGACGGTCATCGATGATGGCCCCCACTTTGACCTCCGGGTCCAGCGGATCCCCCACCTTCACGTTCCCTGCCTTTTCGAGGACCCGCCGGACGAAATCGCCGGCAATATCTTCATGCACCAGGACCCTGCTGCCGCTGTTGCAGCATTCGCCCATATTGAAATAGACGCCGAACACCACGGCATCGATCACTGCGTCCATGTCCGCATCGGGGAAGATGATCTGGGGATTCTTTCCTCCCAGTTCCAGGGAGACCTTCTTCAGGTTGTGCTGTGAAGCAGCGACGATCTGTTTGCCCACCAGGGTGGAGCCTGTAAAGGAGATCATATCCACATCCATGCTCTCTGCAATGGTTTTGCCCACCGGGTCTCCGTAACCTGACAGGATGTTCACCACTCCTCCCGGTATGCCTGCTTCCATCAGGATCTCGCCCAGGCGGAGGGTGGTTCCCGGGGTCAGTTCCGAGGGCTTGACCACGCATGTACAGCCGGCTGCCAGGGCGAAGGGCAGTTTCTGGCTGATGATCAGCAACGGGAAATTCCAGGGGGTGATCATGCCCACCACCCCCACGGGCTGACGGAACATCATGGCCAGCATGTCCCTTCCCAGGTTGTTGTTGACATCCCCGTACTGGTGCCTGCAGAGCGTGGCGGCATAGTCCCACAGACCGGCCGCCCATTCCATTTCATCCAGGGCCTGGCTGATGGGTTTGCCACTCTCCAGGGTTTCGATCAATGCCAGCTCTTCGGCCCTGCTGCGGATCAGCGCCGCCACCCGGTTGATGAGTTTTGCCCGGTCAGCCCCGGCCATGGAAGACCAGCCACCCTCCCGGAAACTTTTGCGGGCAGCCTTGATGGCTGCCCTGGTATCGTCTGCGTTACACAGCGGGTATTTGCCCACAGGAATGCCATGTGCCGGGCTCTCCCTGGTGTAGGTCTCACCGCCCAGTGAACCGGTCCACATTCCTTCGATCAGGACCCGGTAGATAAATGGTTCGTCTGGTATTTGAAATCGTTTCATATTCATGGTTGTGTTTTTAAATCAGTTCGTATCAAGATTCATTCAGACTTTTTCCTGCACGCCTGCATGGCCAGGATATCAAATTCCACATCATGACCCCCGGTGGTGCGGCCGGGGTCCATCAACGCCTGTTTTGCCAGCCGGAAAGCCAACGGGTCCAGGCCGGTTAAATGCTCCAGGAAGCTGCGGAGTTCCTTTTCCCCGGTTTCGGCTCCCAGGACACGTGTCAGCAACCCGAGCCGGAGGGCACTTGCGGCATCGATCCGTTCACCGAGCATCACCACCTCCCTGGCCCGTGCCTCCCCGACCAGTCTTCTCAGCCTGGTCATCCCGCCCCAGCCGGGAAGCCAGCCGTGTTGCAGTTCCGGTGAGCTGAGAACAGCCTCGGGGGTGCCCAGTCTGAAATCGCAGGCCAGCGCCAGCTCCAGACCTCCCCCCATCGCATATCCTCTGATGACGGCCACCGTCGGTATGGGCAGGTGCTCAATTTCATTGAATACCCGGTTTCCTAGTTCGATCCACAAAACCGCCTGTTCATCGGTAAGCGCCCCGAACTCCTTCAGGTCCGCCCCGGTGGAGAATGCACGGTCACCGCTCCCACGGATCAACATAGCCCCCGGCCCGGTATCTCTCCGTACCTTTTCCACGGCCTCTTCCAGCCCGCGGAGCATATCGAACCCCATGCAATTCAGTTTCTGCGGATTGTTCAGGATGATCTCCGAAACCTTACCCGTTTTTCTGTACAGGATCTTCTTTTCCATATGCATCAAATTCATCGTTCAAACCCATCTCCCCCTCCCTGTATACGCGGGGATCGATGGTCTTCAGTCCTCGGCTGATGATCGGGGTAAATTCCATCATATCCAGTATATCCTTTTGCAGATCGGCCCCGGGGGCTATTTCCAAAAGGGTCAGGCCTTCGGGCAGCAAACGGAAAACGGCCCTCTCCGTCACATAGAGAATATCCTGGCCTTTTTCCTGTGCATATTTTCCTGAAAAGGAGACCTGTTGCACATCCCGGATGAACTTCCTGGCCCTTCCCGGATGCAGGATCTCGATCCCGCGTTCGGTAATCCGCTGTTCCGACTTTACCGCAAAAGATCCGCAATACACCACCTTCCGGGCATTCTGTGAAATATCGATCGAACCCCCGCAGCCGGTGATCACATGGCCAAACCGGCTCGAATTGATATTCCCGAAACGGTCGGCCTGGGCAAAACCCAGGAAGGCAATGTCCAGTCCGCCGCCATGGAAAAAATCGAACTGGTAGCCGTCATCCAGGATCGCCGAGGGATTGTACATAGCCCCGAAATTCAGGCCGGTGGTGGGAATGCCTGCAATGGCACCCTGCTCGATCATGAATACGATCCGGTCGGTGATCCCTTCCTGCCGGGCAACAATCGGTACTCCGTCCGACATCCCGTACCCCAGGTTCACGTAAGCACCTTCTCTCAACTCCAGTGCTGACCTGCGGCTCACCACCCGTTTGATCCCCTGCAGGGAAAGGTCGCCCGTGTGATAATCCGCATCCCGCTGGACCAGCGCGGGATCGAACGGGGAAAGGAAAGTCATCTCCTGGGCAGGCTCGGTCACCACGTAATCGATAAACACTCCCGGTACCTTCACACGTCCGGGATCGCAATGCCCGACCATGGTTCTTTTTACCTGGGCAATGACAATCCCCCCGTTCACTTTGGCCGCCTGGGCAATGGACAGCATGGCGAAAAAGCCTACCTCCTCCTCCATGGTCAGGTTCCCCTCGCAGTCGACCGAGGTACCGCGGATCAGGGCCACATCGATGGGACGGGTCTTATAGAACAGGTAATCACTGCCGTCCAGGCTGATCAGTTCAACCATTTCTTCGATGGTCACATCATTGATCCTGCCGCCTTCCAGCCGGGGGTCCACGAAGGTGTTCAGTCCTACCGTGGTGACCACCCCGGGCCGTCCCGAGGCAGTCGCCCGCATCAGGTGACTCAATACACCCTGGGGGAGGTTGTAACCGCGGATCTTCTCCTCGACCGCCAGCTGCACCATTCGGGGTGCATTCCCCCAAAATCCGCCGATATTCATGCTGACCAGCCCCTCCAATGCAATATGGTTGAGTCCCCGGCTGTCGTTGTCGCCGATGCCGCAGGGATTGATAACCGTGAGTTGACGGGGGTGACCCGTCTCGCGGTATACCTCTCCCAGGGCCCTGAGCAGGGTGTCGGGAACGGCATGGCCCGCACCGGCTCCTCCTATAGCCACGGTCGCTTCATCCCGGATCAGGGACATGGCCTCCTCTGCATTTACCTTTCTGAACATAGTGAAAATATGGTATTGGACACTAACTGATATTTCCCAGGATGATAGCACCCACCATGGCAATCACCACTCCCACCAGCGTTAGCCTGGCAGCCCTGGTTCCCGGGGCAGGTTCCCTGAGCAGGTAGACACCCACCACCGCGTTCACCACCACGCATAACTGAGCGATGGTGAACCCGCGGCCCGTGCCGATGATCTCCATCATCGCAAGTGCCCCGTAGTTACCGATGGCCCAGAGGATCCCGGTGCTCATTACCCGCGCATAGTGCGACCCCTTCTCCAGCCGGGCCGAGGAACGGGTAACCAGCATCAGGACCACACTTCCCGCAAACATGCCCATGGAGAGCGGAAGGGTCCCGATCCACATGTTGAATTCGGGATGACTGGCCGTTCCGATCTGAATGGGAATAAAATAGGTGGCGAAACCGACCCCGGCACCCATGGCTCCCAGCAAACCGACCACGCTGACCTTCTTTCCCCTGCTTTCCCCTTCACCTCTTCCTGCCCTGATGATGGTCAGGATACCTCCAATGATCAGGAGAAGGGACAGCAGGGCCAGCAGCAGGTTGCCGGTCTCCGTATCCATGAACTCGCCGAACAGCACCACTCCCCAGATGATGGCAACGACAATGTTCATGGGTGCCCAGATCCCGAATGCTTTGGCCATCCCCAGCCGGTTGGTCCCCACAAAGGCGCTCCAGCCGCTGAGCGACCAGATCACTCCTCCCAGGAAGGGGAACCAGAAGGTCGTGGCATTCAAGCCATCCCATCCCACAAAAATACTTGCTACCAGGGCCAGCAACATCACTGCCAGGGTCACGTAAAAGGTCCTGGTCTGCTGTCCCTTCATCGGCACTTTCTGAGAGGGCGCCAGCCAGGTGCCCCAGGCCAGGACAGTGACAACAGCATAGATAATTCCGAGTGCATTCATTTTTTTACACGTGTTAGTTATTTGAATTAAAAAAAATCATGTGGATTGCCTTTCCATCAACCGGGATGGGAACACCTTCCTTTCACAATGGATGGCATCATTCTCAATCATATCCACCAGCAATTCAACCGCCGCATCCGCCATCTCTTCCAGTGGAGGCCTGATGCTGGTCATCGGCGGCTGTAAAATCGCAGAGGTATCAATATCACCAAAACCCGCGACGGCCAGATCATCCGGGATCTTTAACCCCATTTCCATGGCAGCATCGTATACACCGTGTGCCACCGGGTCGTTCACCGCGAAAATCGCCTCGGGGCGTTCTCCCGATCCCAGGAGTTTTACCAGTGCCTGTTTCCCGCTCTCCCGGGTGAGGTCGACCCGGTAAATGTGACCGGAGATCTCTTCTTCGTAAAGAGCCTTTTCATAGCCCTTTTTCCGGTCCGACGAGATATTCAGAAAGGGAGGTCCCGCCAGGTGGTAAATCTTCCGGTAGCCCTTGCTGACCAGTAAACGGGTAAGCTTGTAGGATGCTCCAAGGTCATCCGAAGTCACGGCACATCCGGAGAAATCTTCCGGACAGCGGTCAAAGTAAAGCACCCTGCAGCCTGCCCGCATGGCCAGTTCATAACTGGAATTCCCGATGCTGTTCTGGGCAATATCCAGGATGATCCCTTCCACACGCATCGAAAGCAGCGTCCTGATATTGTCTAATTCCCGCTCCCGGTCCTCGAAGGAGACCATGGGAAGGATGTGATAGCCCTTCCTCCTTCCCGCCTCGTACATCCTTTCCAGGGAATAGGAAAAGAATGAATGTGCGATTTTTGGAACCGCCAGCCCGATGGTATGGGTCCTTCGTGAGGAGAGACTACGCCCGATAAAATCGGGGATATACCCCATCTCAAGCGCCTTCTTCTTCACCCGCTGAATGGTTTCCCTGGCAATCTCGGGGTGTTCCTGGAGCGCCTTGGTCACGGTGACCCTTGAGATCTTCAGGCTTTCGGCGATATCTTTCTGGCTGACTTTCCGCAAGATCATTCCCGTTTCAGTATCTCTTTCATGTGTTCCAATACATCAGCGCCGGAGGCGGACAGGTCATATCTTTCCGAAATATCGTTCTCCAGATCATACAGCTCGTATCGGGGATCTCCTTCACTGTCTGAGAATTCAAGGATCTTCCATCGCCCCTCCCGGTAAGCCTTCAGCTTTGCTCCATAAGAAACCCTTACCGCGTTCCTCTGTGAAGGTTCTCCATGTAAAAGGAACGGGGCCTGATCCACTCCGTCAGGCTGATCCTTTTGACCGGCACTCAGACCCGCCAGGTGCAGCAGTGTGGGATAGAGATCCGTTGCGGAAACGATCCCGGAAGATACGGTCGCAGCAGCGATCCTGCCCGGCCACCTGAGAATGGCCGGGACACGGAATCCTCCTTCGTACAGGTCGAATTTACCGCCGCGCAGCGGTCCGGAACTTCCGTGATCCCAGGGTTTCACATGATCGGGAGAATATCCGGGTATTTCCATATGAATCATCGGACCATTATCCGAGGTAAAAACAACCAGCGTATGCTCATCCAGACCCATGGACCGGAGAGCAGAGAGGATCTCACCCACACTCCAGTCAATCTCCCCGACCGCATCGCCATAAAGGCCTGCACCGGATCGTCCGCGGAACCGGGCTGATGCACCCAGCGGGACATGGGGCTGGGTGTAGGCAAGGTAAAGAAAAAAGGGCTGTTCATTTGCGCTTTGAATACACCGGATTGCCTTCTCAGTGTACAACTGTGTGATTTCATCCATGGAGATACCTGTCTCCAGTACACAGTTGTTCTCGTAGAGGGGAAGTGGCGGTCCGTCGAGGTAATCGTTGCCGGGAACAGTGATGCCATTGTCATCATTGCTGTAGGGCACTCCATACCAGTAATCGAATCCCCGGTTCAAAGGCAGGTACTCCAACTGGTGCCCAAGGTGCCATTTACCGATCATGAAAGTCGCATACCCTGCCTCCCTGAGCCTGTCGGCCAGGGTTGTCTCCGAAAGCGGCAATCCGCTTACGGAGTTATGGTTGAATACTCCGGTCACCCCGCAATGGACAGGATATTTCCCCGTAAGCAGGGATGCCCTTGAAGGAGAACAGACACAGGATCCGGCGTAATATGAAGTCAGACGAAGCCCTTCATCCGCCAACCTGTCCAGGTGAGGGGTTCGAATGGCCGGATGCCCGTAACAACCCAGATCGCCGTATCCCAGATCGTCGGCAAAAAGAATCACGATATTCGGGAGAGGATCGCACGTCGCTGCCCCTGTACGCAAAATGTTCAGGAAAACCAGGACCAGACAGAGGGTAGGATATTTCATGGTAGTTTCCGAAGGTTTCTATTCCAGGAAAAAACGCTCGATCAGTGTTGAATCGAAATCAGGGTAGGCGGGTTTCCCGAAGTTTTCATAGGCATAACTGCCCTCGGCAACATTGTTGCTGACCAGGGTGTTTTTTCCCTTCGATACGATCACCTCGCCTGTAAAGTAATTGAAATTATTGGATACGAACTGGTTGTTCAGACAGGTGGGATCTTCCGATATCCCGTGAAGCATCGGCACCTGGTCACCCCAGTTGAAGATGTTGTTCCCGGTGACCTGGACACCTTTGCTTTCATTGCGCACCACAATGCCGGTCTTCAATGATCCGTCACGTGCCCGAACTCCAGTATCAATGATGTTGTTGGCAGTAATGGTCGCCCATGATACCCTGTCCAGCACGATCCCTTCGCCCCGGTGCCAACAAAATATATTGCTGGAGATATTTACCTCGTGGGACCTTTCGACAACAACGGCTTCCTTCTCGATCTGGAAGGTCCTGCATCCAGAGATTAACACACTGTTGCTGATATCTCTCAGGTAATAACCATACTCCTTTACCTGGAAAACCAGGCATCCGGTGATATTCAGGACCACTGAACGGTTGCATTCGATCCCGTGGCCGCCGCCGTAAATAATGCAATTACTGATCAGGTTCGGCAGGAATTTCCCGCCCCGTCCGTCCCTGAAGAGATTTTCACAGTAGATGTTCGCCACATCATTGTCGGCCAGCTGGCATCCCGATATCTCACAGAGGAAGCTGTTGTTCCGGATCCATATCCCGTATTTACCAAAACCCTGGCACAAGAGATCCCTTACCTGGCAGTCACCGCAATCGTCGATTACGAGACCGGCCTCTGACCCGCCACGTACTTCAGGTTTGATGGCAAGCCCTGAGATCTGCACCCCCTTCAGCCCCTGGGCGAGGATGCCGATTCCCTTTTCATTGTCCGAAGCAACCATGAAAAGGGTCCCCCTTCCCCGGCCCTGAAGCCAGACACGGCTAACAAGGACAACGGGCCTGCTGAGCTCATAGGTGCCCCGGTGCAGGAGGATTTGTCCCCCCTGCGCAGGCAACGATCGGATCGCCATCTGGATGACCTCCGCTGCATCTTCCGAAGACCCGAGCACCTGTTGGTCGACCTGCCCCCTGGCAATGAACCGGTTGCCCTGCCGGTATACCTCCATATCCTGAATGATCTGCTCCTGTGCGTATAACCCTGCGGCAGGGGTCAGGTACAGGAGGGAGCAGACCAGTGAGAATACCGCAATTCCTGATTTTTTCATCGCAAAACGTATGATTGATGTATTTCCGTTGTCGCTAAACTTACACGTGTAAAATTAATCACTCCCGACTACCATGCCGGGGTGAATCTGGTTCGAAACCGGGTGGTATTTGGTTAACCAAAAATCGGGCAGAAGCAGGCTAATAAGGATATTGCACCGAGTCAGGCAACGGTTCCACGGCTACCTTCATCCAAGTATCACCTATCTTAACGACCACGATCCCATGATCTTTGTCATAAAAAACCGTGCCATCCTCACTGTTTTTCAACGAATGATAGTTCACATACTTTGCACTTTCACCGTGGTTGTTCTCATCATCCCCTTCCGGTCTGTCCGGCCGGATGTTGTCCTTTCCGATCCGGCCCAGGGTGAGTGCATTGGAAAGCTCCAGTGACCCGTAGAACACGGCGCGGTCCCTGCCGAACAGGTAAGAGTGCTGCCGGACATCCGACCCGATGCGGAACCAGTTATACGCCTGGTCCGAGTGGTTGTATACGGTACCGTAATAGTACAGTTCGGCGACCGGTTTTTCCAACTCGGTATGCTTGTTGACCAGCATGGTGATCCTGCTACGGTCGTCCGATGCATATCCTTCAAACACATGGTAGCCCCAGCGCTTCCTGTTCCGTTCCACGGCATTGCCCCTGACCTGCAGCATATAGGGAGTGCTGAGGATCCCGTCGATCGTCGTGTACATGGGGGTGGCTGCTTTATCGAATCCGAACCGGTACCCCAGGTGATCCCATTTCATCCAGGTAGTGTCGATATCGGAGCGCATCTCGATCCTGAATTTCCCTGAATTCGACGATCCTTCGACCAGATTGTAGTAACCTCCCGGTACTGCAGGCACCCTGCACTGGGAATTGGCCGAAAGCAGAAACGCCAAAAAGAAGAGAGTCGTTGAGATAAACCTTAATATTGTAGTTTTCATTTTCGGTAGTAATCTTATTGGTAGCGATGCATTGATAGCCGTTGCCGTATTTCATTATTGCGGAATCATTAATTGAAATTCATTGCTTCGGTTCTTATCCAGGTGGACCGACCGGGTAACCTGATGCCCTGCGGCAGTCTTCAGCGAAACTTCGTAGGTACCGTAGAATCCATTAAACTTAAAGCGATCCACATCTGCCAGTTCCTCCGAAATAGAGATTTTCCATTCACTATTGATCAAATCATTGAGCACTTCATAAGCCGGTTTCGGGCTCATGTTCTCTCTCAGAAATCCTCCCCTGAACCGGTCCTCGCCGCCGGATGCGGTTCCGTCTACGATGTTCCACCAGGTAATCGCCTCGATGCTCGGGTGACTGAACCAGAGTCGGTAGAAGTCCCGGGTCACCCGTGCCTGGATCGCTTCTCCTGACTCGCCGAAAGGCCTTGAAGGAAAGGTGATCTCGGTTACCTGCAACGGCAGTCCGAACCTGCCGTACAGGTCGAGGACCCTGTAAAGCTGCTGCGGTGTCATTTCTTCCCCTGCCAGGGTATTCTCCCACAGCTCATCGTTGAAAAAATGGATCTGCAATCCGATGGCATCCACCCTGCTACCCTTCAGGATCAGGTTCTCGGTAAGCAGGTATGCCAGGCTCAGCTCTTCAGAATCATCCATCCAGACATCAGTGGTGAAATTGTACGTAAAATGGTTTTCCGGGTTGAAATAACGGTCGGCCAGGTCAAAGACCAGTACGGGATAATCCAATGGTAAAGGGCGTTCCGTATGGCGCTGGTTGGCTTCATTGATTACATCCCAGTGAAGGATCCGGTCGCGGTACCTGTCCGCGATCTGACGGAACCGCCGGTTAATGAGCCTGATCATCTCGTCCTCTTCAGAAGGGAACCACCGGGGAGTGGCCATCTTGTGATGGCCCCAGAAAAGAGGATGGCCCTTCATGGTAACATCGTTCTGTTCACAAAACTCTGCCACCAGGTCCGGCGGGGGTCGGCGGTAACGAAATTCACTTGTTGTGTCGAACCGGAGCCTGCCCGGTTCCGGCTCGATAGAGCTCCAGTAAAAGGGAACCGTGGCATAGTTCAACAGGTCGCGGAATATCCCTTCATACCGGTTATTCTTCCAATCCTCCTCAAAACCATCGAGCATGAAAATATTGGCACCGAACAGGAAATCGTGGCTGATCTGACTGATCTTCAGGCCACCATTAACTTTTACTAGCCGGCCTTCATGATCGACAAATTCCAGGGTGGCCCAGCCTTTCCGGTACATTTCGATACCTTGTTCAATGCGCTCCCGGATCTCCGGATCGTTCCATTTCTGATCATATCTTTCCGATATGGTTTGGGAATACTGCACCTGCAACCCAAGTGTCAGGCCAAACAGGATGAGGATACCTTTAATTAATATCATGATCATGTCATTTAACTATGAGACCAACACGAATTTTATTCGACTATTTCATCGATAAACACTTCCATCAACCGGTGATCGAAGTACTGATACAGTCGCGGGGGCGTTGGTCCCCAGCCTATCAGCGACTCCTCGCCATAGACCTGGTTCATACCAACTTTGGTAAACTTTCCCCTGCTGCTGATACCGTTCAGGCAGTAGTTGATATTGTTGCCCATAATGAGATTGTACCTGCAGGTGGCATCCTCCGAAATCCCGTTTTCCATCGGGGGCACGACCGGCCAGTTGAAAATGGCGTTCCCGGTGATCGTCAGCGCCTGGCATTCATTTCTCAGCTGGATCCCGTCATAGGGCTGTCCGGGTTCCGGTGCAGGCTCAGCCAATTTTGCGCTGCGGCCGGGTTTGTACTTCTCGAAGGGTTGGGTTTCGGGATCGTACAGGTTCAGGCTGCCTACATCGATCACATTGTTACCGACGATGGTTCCCCAGGTCACACTGTCGATCACCATCCCTTCCCTGACCGACCAGCAAAAAATATTGCTGGCGATGTTGATCTCATGTGCTGCTTCGATCAGCAGGGCGATCCCGTCGATCTGGAAGGTACGGGATGAGGTCAGGGAAATGCTGTTGCTCTCGGAATGCAAGTGGTAACCCGGACCATGGGAACGGTAGACCGCACAACAGTCGATATTGAGCAGCACCGCGTTGTGCGCCTCGATCCCTTTGCCGCAGTCGTAGATCAGGCAGTTGCTGACCAGGATCGGGACCCAGTCGCCTCCCCTGCCGCCATTGGTTAATTGATAACACATGATGCCCGCTTTCCCGGTTCCTGCTATCCGGCATCCCCGGATCTCGCTGAGAAATGTGCGGTCCTCCATCCTGATCCCGTGATCCGCCAGCCGCACTGCCGTAATGTCTTCGATCAGGCAGTCGCCGCAATTACCGATCCATACACCGATCTTGGCCTTCGGATTTCTATTCCGGTTTTTAATCGAGAAGTTCTTAACCGCCGATTTGTTGAGTCCGTTCATCACCACGGCGGCACTGTCCTGAAGCTCATCGGTAATGATCTCGCTGGCCGCACCTGCACCTTCCAGGGTCGCATTGCTGGCCAGCTCAATCTGACCGGTGATGGGATATTCTCCGGTGGAGAGGTATACGGTACCCCCTCCCGAAAGGTGGTCGATGGCATGCTGAATGGCCATTCCGGCCGAATTGCTTTTGAAGATCTCCCTGCGGTCTATCTTTCCCTGTACGACATAAGAGCCCTTCGAGATATAGACTTCCAGGTCCTGTATATCCACGGTCACTGGCCTGGTGCAACCAAGGAGGAAAAAGGCCGCCAGGGTGAACATCTCAGCAAGGAGGATCAGCCAGGTCTTTTTTAGATTTTTTTGCATGGTGATAATTTTAACGTTTGAATCCTTTCAACCTCAATAAGGTTTCATCGTAGGTCCTGATCCTGTTCCAGGTTGTCCCGTCTGTGGACACCTCAACGGCCAGAAGCTCTTTCATGAATCGGGTACCCAGTTTGGAAGTGAAAGGCCTGTCGTATGGAAGGTCTTCCAGGTACCAGTAGTAGGACAGATGGGGAAAATAGCCGGCACCCAGATCCAAATGAAAGACGGCCTCATCACCCGGACTGGAGAACCTCAGGCTGTTGTTCTCCCTGTACTTCACATCCGTAGAAACCGAGGCCCCGTTCAGCACCACCGGTGAGCTGAATCCGTTTTCCTGCTCACCGAAATCGACCGTAGCGATCGCCCCGGGGCAATAATGTTCGAATGCATCCTGCACGGCATAGAAAGCGGAGTTCGCTGCGATAAAAAAAGCATTGTAGTTGGGGAATTCCAGAAACACCTCCACCAGCTTGCGATACATCACATTGGCTTTCGAACCGATGATCTCGTTGTTGTAATCGAGATAAACCAGCCTGGCATCCGGATCCATACAATTGGCAATCCCAAGTGTCCGGATATAATACTCAAGTGCATACACTTCCCCTTCGCCCGGGTGGGTATACGACTGCAGGTGCCCGAACATGTTCAGGTCCGTAAACTGGTTATGCGCAACCGTTGTATTATAGTAAGGATCTCCCCGGTAGGAGGCCTTGAAACCCGCATGCTCATTGATCACATCATAGAACAAAACCCTGCCGAAATAGCGATCTGTAAGATTCTGAACATATTGTTCATATACTTTCCGGATCTCAGCCCGGCTTTTTCCCTGCCTCCATTGGGTGAATTTGCCCCGCTGGCGGGCAAGTTCCGCCAGCCCCTTTCCTTCCGGCCTAATGTAAGGGGAACCGTTTTCTTCAGGCGAAAAATTGTAAACGAAGTTCGCAACATTGCCGGAGTGATCCGGTTCAGCCGGAAAGCAGAGTGTCAAGATCAGGAAAGCAGGTTGGCAGATCATATCTTTTGGTAACAGATCATACACAATATTGTAAATCTAAAACATTGTTGAGGAATTGGAAGGGCTAATATAAGGTCTCATTTCAAATAAGCCGGCTGCGTTTTATGCTCCAAATACAATCTTGTAGCCCGGAATAGAACGACCGGTTACATGATCATGAATCTTGCTTACTCCTTCGATCTTTACACCGGTTTTCTCCAATGGACTATCATCGAATATCAACAATTCATCAACCTGGAAACTTCAGTTTATAATTTGTCATTACTCATTCATCTCAACTACCAAATCCATTTTAATAAATACTGCCGAACGTTCCGGAAGGTCAAATGCAGTTGAACCGTTTGAAATGGCCATTTCAAACGGTGACACCCACTCGCTCTTATCCAATAACTCCGGATGGGCATCCGGCTTAGAATGGGACAGGATGACCGCTTCCGGATTACTGACAGTGGCATGATCGATTTTGAAACTGCACGGAACAGGAGAATCGGAAAGGCCATTGACCAGTATCATGTATAGTTCGGACTTCTCTTCATTCATTGTGATCAAAACAGGTGTGGCCGGACCTGAATAATTCGAAAGATCTTTAATGCTATAAGGGTAAAGTTCTTTATATGTTTTACCTGTATAATAAGGACTTTCTCCTTCAATTTCCGGTAACAACGCTCCAAGATGACGGTTTATGTAATAGTAAGCCCAGTATAACATAGTGGTTTTAGTGTAATCATACCTTGGAACTATGCCGAATCCCAACCGGTCTGGAATATATGCGAACAGCGTCCAGCATGAAGCACCGATCTCGAAGCCTGCCTGAGCAAGGTATATCATCCTTACTATCCGGTGCATTGTTCCAAGCGGTCCCGAATTAATCAATTGCCAGTCGGCCGTTTCGTTGGGACCCGGACTGGAAGGCTTGCGATTCATTGCCCATTCGGTTTCGTATAAATAACCACCCGGGTTGAATTCATCGATCGCTTTCTGGATCCTGTAATAGATGTCCATTTCAAGCCAGTTTTCTGCAAGCACAAAATCCTCGTACGGTTCGTCCAATGGATCGTAAACCAGCTCTCGACCAGCATTGTAATTATGAGGTGCCACACAATCGTAATAGCCCTTAGCCAGATCAAGCAGGTAATAGTGCCATTCCGGTGAAATATCAGTATGTAATATATCCATTACAATTTGTGCCTCAGGATCAACAGTCTTTACGGCTGTGGAAATCTCTTTTACATACTGAGCAAAAAACTCGGCACTCGGATAAAGTCCTTTGTTGTAATGTGGCTCGTTGGCTGGTTCCCAATACCTGAACTTATATCCCTTGCAGATAGCATAAGCAACCGCATCTTTCCATTCCTCAGGAGTGGTCAGGCTTTTGCGGGCGTTATTCAGCTCCATAACAATATTCTCCTCAGGTATCCCAAATTTCTCTGCGATCACATGTACCCGGTCGATTGCTCCGAACAGATCGAATTCCCTTCCGCCGGCCTGGTTATTGATTTTGTAGAGCCTTGTCATAGGAAGTCTAAGGTCCCTGACCATCTGCGCTCCCTGATCAGGCAAAGTAAAGTCGCCCTTGAGATTAAATGGTGTATTATAAACGGTGAGTTCAGAAATGGAAGCACCACTAACCCGCGTGTTGGCCATTCTCAGAATGGTCGACGCGTTGACCGAAAATGAAAGGCTGTCACCTTCGTGTAACATATGATGCTCTGCAGAAAATATCTGTGCCTTAAATTTATTGTACTTCGAATAGTCTTGCGAATACAGAGTTACTTTTGCCAAACAGAATGCAACGATGTACACTCCAAAGTTCTTAATCCCGAAACTTTTCATAGTTCTGCGATTTGTTATAAATTCTCAGATTGATAGTTATTTGTTTATTATGATTGAAAAAGTCAGTTCACAGACACTAACAACACCCCGAAATCATCCAAATATGCATCACCGCCTTTCGTATCCAGCCTTCTGATAAAAGCGGCCTTTTCCGTTTGATCGTGTTCAGTCTGAATTACAGATACACCTGTATTCAATGATTCTTTTCAGGGGTTCAGACTATTACAGTGTCTCAATCCGGAAAATCACTGCCATATCGTGCATGACTGCATCAGGCACGGTAAGTTTCAATCCGTCCTGGTCCAAATCCCACTCCACGGCTGCGTCCGATCCCAATAAGGAAATTTGAAGGATCCCGGGAGGATTTTGAATGCTATCGGTTGAAAAAGAAAGCAGGTTCACAACCGAACCCGGATCGGGACGGCCAAGAAGGATTGCATACAGTGAATTTTGCCGGGTGGTATAACGAATATCTTTTTCAGAATATTTGATCTTGAGAAATTCCTTATGATGTAAAAAATGTCCCGGGGGCTCCTTGACAGGTCCCTCGCCATAAGTGTACCATGGTCTGGTATCATAAATTGCCTCACCATACTGTTCCAGCCAGTCTCCCAGTTCGAGCAGAACTTTGCGCTGTTCCTCAGGAATGGTGCCGTTGGCTTTTGGTGAGACATTTAACAACAATATCCCGTTCTTGCTCGTAATATCGATCAATACATGCAACACATCCTTTGCCGCTTTAACCTGCAGGTTTTCCGTGTAGCACCAGCTGCCCATGCTGATTGTCTCATCCGACATCCATGGAACTGCTCCGAGTTCATTTTTCCTTGATTTCTCCAAATCATCAACACTCACCGTGTGCGGGATCTGATCCAATTTGGATACGATCACCACCTCCTTTTTCCATAATTCCGCCTGATTCAGGTAGTAAGCGCAGAATTTTCTCCTCAGGGAATCCGGAATCTGATCTAGCCAGAGATCGAACCAGATAATATCCGGCTGGTACTTATCAATTACCTCTTTCAGCTTGCCGAACCAGACTTCTTCCAGCCATTGTTCCTGTGGAATATTGCCATAAAGGTATTTCAGATCCTCATCATCACATAGTGCAGGCATTCCTTCGATGGGAGGGTAATGGCTGTTCCAATAAGGCCATGACTGCTTAAAATAGGGATTGACCGGGTCGGGGATTGTGTCTGTATAACGCTGCAGGTTCCGCGCGTGATGAAACGTGGTGATCAATTTCATATCACGTTTCTGCAGTGCCTTCCTGAGTTCACCGGTAATGTCCTTCATAGGTCCTCTGTCCATTGATTTCCAGGGTGTAATCTCACTATCCCACATGGAGAAGCCATCATGATGCTCTGCCACAGGACCTGCAAACCGGGCCCCTGCCCGCTGAAAAAGTTCAGCCCATTCCTCGGCATCGAAGTGCTCAGCAGTAAACATTGGAACAAAATCATGGTATCCGAAAACCGAAGGATGACCATATTTTTCAAGATGGTGCTCATACACCTGATGGCCCGGAAAATGCATCCAGTGTGGATACCACTCGCTTTCAAATGCAGGTACCGAATAGACTCCCCAGTGAAAGTAAATTCCCAACTTCGCGTCCCGGAACCAATCAGGGGCTTCGATGTGCCCGGAAAGGGATTCCCAGGTCTCTTCATAATGCCTGGCTGTCCGGGAATTCAGGTCAGAAACTTTCCGGCTGGAATTTCCACAACCAAAAGTCAGAATGAAAATGGGTCCTATTATCCAATGAAGCAGATAGTATTTCTTTGCTCTTATCATGATGCTAAAACAGGTAACATACAAACCCTCAATGGAGTGAAAAAAAACCATTTGATAGGGAGAAATGAGTGTTAGTTATTTAACAATCTGACCCGGATCTTCTGATTGTTGTTGATCTCTAGTCCAAGCCATACCAGCAGGGCATCTTCATTTTGATATTTCACAACCGATTGTCGGATAATGCTTCCGGTCAATGGTTTTCCATCGACACTGACGGTAACCCTGCTGCCTCTGTGATTCCTGAAGATCAGTACAGGATTGATCACAGGAACGTCTTTAAGGCCTTTAAATGCCAGGGAGCAATGGCCGGAGCAGTCATCCAGGACATATGCTTTCTGTATTCGATCATATTTAACGAAAGTCGCACCAGAAACCACCGGTTCCGGAGCATTCAACCAGTTTTGGGCAATATGGCTCAGATGTTTGTCGGAGCGGTCTGTCACCCCGGTGAGGTGTATCCAGCGATTGGGTTGTCTGCCCGGATCAGGCCGGATATAGAGCGGTCCGAGCCAGCTGTGGTAAGTCTTGTGGGTCCCCACGACGCTGTAAACATCGACGTTCATGGGCTGCAACGGCCAGTGTCCACCCATAGAGCGCTGCACATCGCCAACGATCAAACGGTCGGATACGAGCGAGGGAAACAGTGCTTCATCCTCCGACCAGACCAGGTAGGGATGTTTGCGGTCCCGGAGATGCAGGCGCATGATTTCTTCTGTCCAATCATTCCAGGGACCGGTTTGTTCCAGGACCGGATGGTCCAGGAGGTTGACCACCCGGTCGCCATTCAGGTTAAAAACCACCCCTGAAGTATCTGAAAACATCTGCTTCGGGATCACCCCGGTCGGAAAAATAAACTGCGGATTGATGATCTCATGCGTCATGTCAGTGTTCGGGAAGAAGACCAGCTCGCGCACACCGCTCCCGTCGGGGTAGAAATAGTAATACTCGTAGACCCATTCTCCGAAAAAGATCTGGTAGTTGGGATCGG
>CAZRZY010000092.1:0-20574 GCA_964604655.1 uncultured Bacteroides sp.
CAATTTGAGACCTGGGGAGTGGAGGACGGATGGAAATATGGGGAAGAGGTCATCCTGCAACCCCAAATCGTGGAACCTCCATGGGAAACAAAAAGCGATTACCGGATCTGTGCCGGCGTTGCGGAGAAACTGGGACTGAAAGAGGCCTATACCGAAGGGAAAACAGAGCGGGATTGGGTGGAGTACTGCATAGAGTCGTTCAGAGAGGCCCGCTTCCCTGAAATACCTGATCTGGATCAATTCGAAGCATCGAACAAAGGGGTATACTCGGTGCCTGTCAAAATGCCTGAAATTGCATTTGAGAAATTCAGGGAAGATCCGGCCCGGTACCCCCTGCCCACTCCTTCGGGAAAAATAGAGATCTTCTCCAGGCGATTGTTCGAGATGAACAATCCGAAAGAGATCCCTGCGGTGCCCAAATACATCACCGAATGGGAAAGCCCTTTCGGGGCGGAAGCCCGACGATTTCCCCTGCAGGTCATCGGACCTCATTACATGCCCCGGGTTCATTCCACCCACGCTAACGTGGACTGGCTGAGCGAAGCCTTTCCACAGAGGATCTATATCAATCCGGTGGATGCCGGACTACGGAAGCTGGAAAACGGACAGAAGGTAAAAATATTTAACGAACGTGGCACGGTGATTCTACCGTGCCGCATTACTTCCAGGATATTGCCCGGGGTCGTAGCCATTCCGCAGGGTGCCTGGTGGAAACCGAACGAAAGGGGGGAGGATGAAGGGGGGTGCGTAAATACCCTGACTTCCGAGAAATGGACCCCCCTGGCATTCGGTAATGCCCAGCATACGATCATGGCCGAAATAGAACCATACAACGATTAAGATGAGCAGATACGCATTTTATTACAATTCAGATGCCTGCTCAGGATGCAAAACCTGTCAGATCGCCTGCAAGGATAAAAATGATCTGGGAGTTGGAATGAACTGGCGGAGGGTGTATGAAGTGACCGGCGGAAGCTGGAAAAAGGTGGGACATGCGTGGAAATCCGACCTTATCGCCTACTATATCTCTATGGCCTGCAACCATTGTGAGAATCCCGTCTGCATGGATGCCTGTCCGGCAAAGGCCATCTTCAAAGGAGAGAATGGAATTATAACGATCGACCCGGATAAGTGTATGGGTTGCAGGTACTGCTCCTGGACATGTCCGTACAGTGCCCTTCAATATGATGAGGAAAGGGGAGTGATGACGAAATGTGACATGTGCGAGGATTATGTCAACCAGGGTAAAAATCCTTCCTGCGTGGATGCATGTCCTGCCAGGGCCCTGGATTTTGGGGAATACGATGCACTGGCCCAGAAGTACGGAGAAACAACTCATCTCCATCCGCTTCCCGATCAAAAAATGACCAATCCCTCCATTCTGATCCGTCCGCACAAGAGTGCCCTGAAAGAGGGAAACGAGGGGACTGAGATTTCCAATATGGAGGAGATACAGACCCATATGGAGGAGATATAGACCAATATGGAGGAGATCTAGATGACTCAAGAAGGAGCCCTGATTGCATTCACTCTGCTCAGCCAGCTGGTGGCCGGTTCCACCATCCTTTACTCGATACTCTATTTTACCCGGCGGGACGAGGTGGTCCGCTTTCCTTCCGGTTTCCATGTAAAAACTCCGGAACTGCTTCTTCTGCTTCTATTGCTGGTCGCCATATCCATTTCATTCCTTCACCTGGGAAATGCCCGTCAGGCAGGACGTGCCCTGAACAATCTCGGAAGCTCTTGGATTAGCTGGGAGATCTTAAGCCTGGCCGTATTCTCCCTGAGCCTCTTCTTCCTGTTTCTGGGCCGCTGGCTGATGCCTGTGCGCAGTCGGATGCTTTCTGTGCTGTATTTGTTCGCTCCTGGCTCAGGTGCTGCGCTGATTATCGTGATGATCCGACTCTACATGATCCCTGCGGTGCCCTCCTGGAACAGCTGGTATACGCCATCAAGTTTTATGCTGGCCAGCTTGATACTGGGCATGTGTACTCTCCTGGCGTATATGGTAACTGGCAAAATGAACGGGTACTCATTCAGGCTATTCCTGCAGATCTTTTTTTTACTGCTTCTGCTGGAAGCACTGATTTCCGCGGGAAACCAATATATGCTGGACCATCTTCCCATCACACACTACAATTCATTTATCCTGGAGAATATTCATTGGAGTTTCACCATCATCCGGATCACCCTTATCACTTCTGTCCTGGTCCTTCTGGTATTTATCCGGCGCAACAGGACCATTCACGCCAGTACGTCTTTGAAAAGAATCCTGATGATATCAGCGATCCTCATGGTGCTGGTCGAACAGATCGCCGGAAGATGGCTCTTCTTTGCCAGTTATGTGAAGGTGGGGATCTGAGAATAGTTCCGTGGCGTGCCCCGGGAATCCGGGAGGATCATGTAAATGCAGTAGAATTATATATAAGTATCTTAAAATGAAGTATTTCACCCTAGTTTTGATAATGATGCTCCTTTCCGGAGGCAGTGTATTCTCGCAGCTGCATACCAACGAAAGGGCCGAATGGTTTACGGATGCACGGTTCGGGATGTTTATTCACTGGGGTATTTACAGCGGTGCGGAAGGATACTGGAAGGGGGAGAAACTCCGGTTTCATAACGATTATGCCGAGTGGATCAAGTACCGGAACCGGATCTCCAATGATGAGTATATAACATTGCTGAACCGTTTTCTGTGGGATGAGATCGATCCGGAAGAGTGGGTCATCCTGGCCAAGGAAGCGGGAATGAAATACCTGACCGTAACGGCCAAGCACCATGATGGTTTTGGCTTGTGGGACAGCCGGGTCAGCCATTACGACCTGGGAGATTACACCGATCCGAAACGCGATGTCATCCGGGAATTGTCCGGTGCCTGCAGGAAGCACGGGATCCGTTTCGGTCTCTATTACTCTCACTGGGTAGACTGGGAACACGAATATGGATGGGATCATACAAGGGAAGTGTACGGCATTGAAGAGGAAGAGTACGATCGTTACTGGCAGGAGAAAGTGATCCCTCAGGTCCGGGAACTGCTGACCAATTACGGGGAGATTTCCATGCTGTGGTTCGATATGTGGAAGCACCATTCGGAAACGGTGGTTACTCAGGATCAGCTTATGCAATTGAAATCCCTGATCCGTGAACTGCAGCCCGGTTGCCTGGTGAATTCACGGCTGGGGCTCTCCATGGAGGAAGACGCCGACATCGATTTCAAAACACTGGGGGATAATCAGCTTGGATCGCAAAAAGAGGACTTTCCCTGGCAGTCGCCGGCAACGGTGGCACACTCGTGGGGATTTCATGCCACGGACGATGAATGGAAATCTACCACGAGGCTGTTGAAATCGCTGATCAATAATGTGAGTTTAAATGGAAATTATATGCTCAATATCGGTCCCCGGGCCAACGGGGAGGTCCCCCATGAGATATCACACCGATTAAGAGAGATGGGAAAATGGCTCAACATAAACGGGGAGGCGATCTACGGGGCTGAAGCGTTTGATCTGCGGAAAGATCAGCACGATTGGGGAAAGATCACGTGTAAAGAAACCGGTCAGGGCTGTAAGCTTTTTTTCCATGTCTTTAACTGGCCATTGAATAAAACACTCACCATAACCGGCATCTCTTCCGGACCTGATAAAATATATCTTCTGGCTGATAAGCAGAAACAATCTCTTGAATTTGAGCAATCGGGACCGGTAATGCGGGTAAAACTTCCCGGTTTGCAGCCCGATCCTTACCTGTCAGTGGTGGTGGCAGAATACCCGCAGAAACCGGAAACCATAGAGGGATTGGTGGCACAAACTACCGGCGGGGGGTATTCCCTGCTACCTGTCAATGGCTATCCGGTCAATAGCGGGTCGCCGGTTAAGGCAAACCGGCGCGAATCAGTGCCGGAACATCTTCGTTTATCTTCCGTCACACAGTTGCAGTGGAAGATTTACGTGGATGAACCGGGAAAGAGAACAGTGGATGTATCGTACAGCTATCAGGGCAATTCCGGAGGAGGAAGTTTGAGTGTTGACTGCGCAAATCAGACACTGGAGCACTGGGTGGTGGCCACAGGGAAAACCGTAGGGGAGCCCAAAGCAGACTGGGTGATCGATAATTACAGATCCCATCGGTTAGGGGAGGTGATTTTCCCTGCGCCGGGAACATATGAAATAGTCCTGGAGATGGAACCCGGAAACGATGATCCGGTGAATTTTCAATGGATCTGGATCCAATAGCTTTCCGAAGCGGATCTATCTCCAATATGCCATGCATTCCATGGAGATTGACATGGCGGAGGTGCCGGTTATCGGTCTGGACAAGATGGATCCTGAGGAGTGATGATACCTGTTATTTCCGTTGGGGAGCTCCGTATTTTGTGAGGGATTTTATGCTTATATGATTGCCGGATCAAAAACGTTGCCTTTTATCGCCAGACCAAAGATGAATAATACAAGGATGAGACTCTGGCCCAGTTAACGAAACATGCCGCGGCATGGATATACGCAATCTATTTAAAATCAGATCTTATGCCTAACTATTTACGGGTCTGTTTGATGACCATCTGCATTTTTGCAGCAACCTGTGTTCCGGGGTGGACCCAGACTTCGAAACCCAATATCATTTTTATTCTCACAGATGATCAGCGCTGGGATGCCCTTGGTTATTCAGGGAATGACATCATTCAAACCCCTGAGATGGATGCGCTTGCACGGGAAGGATGTTATTTCAAAAACGCCTTTGTTACGACCCCAATTTGCTCGGCAAGCCGTGCAAGTATTTTCAGCGGGGTCCATGAGCGGACTCATAAGTATACCTTTCAGACCGGAAGTTTGCGTCATGAATACATGGCCGAATCCTATCCCGTGTTGCTCAGGGATGCAGGGTATTTCACTGGTTTCTACGGCAAATTCGGTGTGAACTATCCGGATAAGGAGCAGCTATTCGATGTTTTTGAGGACTATGACCGAAACAACAAATACCGGGATTACAGGGGATATTATTATAAAACCCTGGGAAAGGATACTGTTCATCTCACCAGGTATACCGGGCAAAAGGCACTGGATTTTATCGATTCTGCCCCTGCGGATCGACCATTTTGCCTTTCGATCAGTTTTAGCGCACCGCATGCCCACGACGGAGCACCTTTGCAATATTTCTGGCAGGACCGACCGGACCGGCTTTATCGCGACAGGGTGATGCCCGGACCCGACCTGGCAGATGACAGCTATTTTGAGGAATTGCCGAAACCGGTGCGAGATGGATTCAACCGCCTGAGGTGGACCTGGCGTTATGATACTCCAGAGAAGTATCAGCACAGTGTCAAAGGATACTACCGGATGATTTACGGAATAGACCTGGAGATCTCCAAGATCAGGGAAAGACTGAGGGATACGGGACAAGACAGGAATACAGTGATTGTATTGATGGGAGACAACGGGTATTTCCTGGGGGAGAGACAGCTGGCCGGAAAGTGGCTGATGCATGAGAACTCCATCAGGGTGCCTCTTATCGTTTATGACCCGCGTCAGGACACACACCGGGATATATCCGAAATGGCATTGAATATCGATGTTCCGTCAACCTTGGTGGATCTGGCAGGTGTCAAGCAGCCAGCCTCGTGGCACGGGGAAAGCCTGATGCCGCTAGTCACCGGACGGAACCGGATTTTGCAACGCGATACCATCTTGATTGAGCACTTGTGGGAATTCGAAAAGATTCCTCCCAGTGAAGGTGTTCGAACCACCGAATGGAAATACTTCAGGTACATCAATGACAAATATTCAGAGGAATTATACCATTTGACTTCCGATCCGATGGAGACCGAAAACCTGGCCGGTCATCCCGATTACCAGGATATCCTGGAGGAACTACGTACTAAAAATGATGAGCTTGGACAACGATTTGCAGATCCTTATTCAGGCGTACCCTCTGGACTTACGGTGGAGTTAATCAGGGATCCCCGGTTTACCCCGATTCAGGATCCAAAGCCGGAATTCTCCTGGATTGTGCCAGGAGAAGCAGTAATTCAGAAGGCTTACCAACTATTGGTTTCGTCTTCCAGAGAGCTGGCTGAAATGAATATCGGGGATGTCTGGAACAGTGGTCAGGTAAGAAGCAACCGGTCTTCAGGTATCGAATTAAAAGGAGAGGATCTGAAACCAAACACCCGCTATTTCTGGAAAGTCCGGATCTTTGACCGGGATAACCGCTTGTCAGAATATTCAAAGATTCAGACATTCATCACGGGTTCATTTGCTCAAACTTCCATCACGGGCAACTATTTCCGGCTGGAAAAAATAGCTCCCTGGGATCTCGTTCAGAACCCGGATGGCAGTTACCTGGCAGATTTTGGAAAAGATGCCTTCGCCACCCTGGAACTGAATTATCAGACGAAGAAAAAACGGATCCTTTCAATCCGTTTGGGCGAAAAGCTTAAGGATGGGAGGATTGACCGGAATCCGGGGGGGACCATCCGATACCAGGAGGTTCAATTTGAAGTGACTCCGGAAAATCATAGGTATATGATCGAGCTTGTTCCCGACCAGCGCAATACCCTGCCGGAGGCCATTGCATTGCCGGATTCCTTTCCCGTTTTGATGCCATTTCGCTACGTGGAAATATCAGGCGCCACTGATCTGACGGAAGAGAACCTCACCCAACACGCTTACTTTAACTATTTTGAAGAATCTACCAGCTTTTTTTACAGCTCTGATGAGATCCTGAATCAGGTATGGGATCTGTGCAAATATTCCATGAAGGCCACCACGTTCGCTGGTTATTATGTGGATGGCGACCGGGAACGGATTCCCTACGAGGCCGATGCGTACCTGAATCAGCTGAGCCATTATTCGGTGGACAACGAGTATGCTATGGCCCGCAAAACCATCGAATACTTTATGCAATATCCCACCTGGCCTGCCGAATGGCAGCTTCATGTGGCACTCATGTTCTTTCAGGACTACATGTATACGGGAAATTCCGAACTGATAGAGCGGTATTATGAGCCCTTAAAGCACAAAACCCTGATGGCACTGGCCAATGAGCAGGGATTGATCAGCACTGCCTCACCCAATCACAACGGTGAGCTGATGAAGGATCTGGGATTTGCAGATACAACCGAGCGCCTCAGGGTTATTGTTGACTGGCCCCAGAGAGGGGGATTCGGAGGTGTGATGGGAGAGACCGATGACTTTGTTTTTATGCCTGTCAATACCGTTGTAAACAGCTTTTACTACCGGAATCTGGTCATTATGGAAATTTTTGCCGGCCTGCTCGGGAAAACCGGGGAGGCCGGGGAGTTTCAATATAGGGCTGCACAGGTGAAAAATTCCATGAACAGACTGCTTTTTAGTAAAGAGCAGGGATATTATGTGGATGGGATGGGAACCGGTCATGGATCGCTTCATGCAAATATGTTACCGTTGGCCTTTGATATGGTCCCCGAAGGGTATAAAAAAAGTGTGGCAGACTTCATCAAAACCAGGGGTATGGCCTGTAGTGTGTATGGCGCCCAGTACCTGTTGGAGGCATTGTTTAAGGCAGGGGAAGCCGGCTATGCACTGGAATTGATGACTGCTACTCACGACAGAAGCTGGTACAATATGATCCAAGCCGGTTCTACCATCACCATGGAGGCCTGGGATATGAAATACAAACCCAATCTGGATTGGAATCATGCCTGGGGTGCCGTGCCCGGGAATATCATCCCGAGACACCTTTGGGGGATCCGGCCAAAAACCCCTGGTTTCGGAATCGTGGAAATCCAACCGCAGCCAGCCGGTCTGACTGACTCGGAAATCGTTTACCCAACCCTCAAAGGTCCGATTTCCTGTAAGTTTAAAAAAGTTCATAACAGGCTTACACGATATTGGATTGGATTGCCCGCGAATATGGTGGGTGAGTTGAATCTGGGTGAGTTAACCGATGTTTTTGTAACCAATAACGGAAATCCTGTGATGATGAAATTTGACAATATCCGGCTCGAGCCTGGAATGAACCGTATCGAAGTCCGGATGAACTCCTTCTAAGAATTCACCCCCGGCTTTAAATTTGTAATTCGATATGCCAAAGCAGTTTTGCTCCCAGAATGTAAATTCGCATGGATGCTTTCAACTTCGTTAACATCAGAAAATTTCGTAGCTTGTACATTGGTGCAATTTATCCATATCCACTACCATGAAACGAGAAAAGCATCCGGAAGGAATGAAACGCAGGGAGTTTTTACAGACCGGAGCCATGTTCGCTGCTGGAACCATGCTCCTTGGATCAGGAAGTTCTAAACTATTAGCGACAGCACATATCCGAGGTTTAGGAACTTCCATTGAAACCGTCCCGCTGAACAACAGCATAGAAATGCCCATCCTCGGATTCGGGACCTTATACCTGAATGGTGAACTGGGCGTACGATGTGTCGCAGAGGCCATTTCTCTCGGATATCGTCTTATCGATACCGCCACCGTATATGGAAACGAAGAATCTGTAGGAGGGGGGATAAAGAAAAGCGGGATTGACAGGGAGAAATTGTTTGTCACTTCCAAAGTCTGGGTGGACGACTCAGGGTATGAAAAAGCAAAGAGGGCTTTTCAGACCTCCCTGGACAAATTAGGACTGGACTATCTGGACCTCTTTCTGATCCACCGGCCCAGAGGAGATGTCAGGGGTTCCTGGAAAGCGATGGAGGATCTTTACAGGGAAGGGAAGATCAGGGCTATAGGTGTCAGTAATTTCGAGAATAAGCACCTGGAGGAACTGTTATCTTATGCGGAAATCAAACCGGCCGTCAATCAGATCGAATCGCATGCCTTCTTCCAGCAGGATAAGGCCAAGGAAGATCTGAGCAAATACGGTATCCAGATGGAAGCATGGTCCCCTCTTGCACAGGGTCGGAACGGGCATTTCACCAATGAAACCCTGGCAACCATCGGCAATAAGTACAAAAAGAACAATGCCCAGGTGAGCCTCCGGTGGCATTACCAGAGGGGTATCGTTACCATCCCCAGGACCTCCAACATTGCACACATGATGGAAAACCTGGACATCTTTGATTTTGAGCTGGATGAATCCGATCTGTATATGATAAATACCCTGGACCTGAATACTACGCAGTTCCCGGAGTGGGAGTGATTGAAAGCATGCCTCCTGTTATTGATAATCAGTCCATTGACCGTTTCAACTGATAAGCTAAAGCCGGACAATCCGATGCGTCAGTTTTTCATTCAGGTTATCTAATAGCCTGGCAGTTCTAAAGATAATTCGTATTGGAGTATTTGTGTCTTTTATCAGGCCTGAATTCAGCGGGTTTATCCAGGACCAGCTCCAGTATTTCACGGTTTACCTGTGGTGGATTAACCCAGTAGAAATCTGCGTCGATGTAATCGGGAATTCCACTTCGCTTAATGAAAAGTTTGGGAAAGAAGAGCTTTTCACAAAACAATGCCTTCTCCTGTCGAAAAGCATCTGGGGCTTTCCAAAAAAAAGGGCATTCTTTACATTGTAAGAAATTCACAATGAAGCAGACTTTTGATCCCAGGAGGAATTACGAAGAAACTAAAAAGGCAATAGGGTATGTGAACCGAAATGAGGCTACTCAGGCTGACTACGATCGAATCGGTTTTATGTCCGGACTGGAAGTTCACCAGCAATTAAAGACTTCAAAAAAGCTGTTCTGCAATTGTCCTTCTGGAAAATACCAGGCCAGTGATGATTTTGATGCTGAGATCATACGTCATATGCGACCCACCTTAAGTGAGTTAGGGGAATATGATGGAACAGCCTTAATGGAGTTCAAAACAAGAAAGAACATCATCTACCGGATTAGTAATGAGACCGCCTGCACCTATGAAATAGATGACACGCCACCCTTTCCAATTAACCGTGAGGCACTCGAATATGCACTTCAGATTTCCATGCTTAGCAAATTCAGTATTGTCGGCGAAGTCCATATTACCCGCAAACAGTATCTGGATGGAAGTATTCCCACCGGATTCCAGCGTACGGCCATTATTGGAGTGGAAGGGGAGATCCAACTGAAAAATAAGAAAGTCAGACTTATTCAGTTAAGTATTGAGGAAGATGCTTGCAGAGAGATTTCTGATGTAGGTCATTGGAGAACGTATAAGACGGACAGGCTTGGAATGCCTTTGATCGAAACGGTTACCTACCCTGACTTTTTAAATCCGGATGAAGTAAAAGAAGGAGCCGATTATATCAGGTTTCTGAACAGAAGTACCGGAAAAGTTAAAACAGGCAAAGGATCCACGCGGGCAGATACTAATGTGAGCTGCCGGGGTGGAAGCCGTGTTGAAATAAAAGGTGTATCCAGCACCAGGTGGATGCCTGAGCTGACTCACGTGGAAACTTTCAGGCAATATGCCCTGCTAAACATCAAATTCATACTTGAGAAGAAACATATTGATAAGAAGAGTTGGAAAATCAGCGCGGAAGAAATAGACCTAAGTGAAATTAGACTTACTTATCCACCAATTATTGAGGCGAAAAAACAAGGGCATAAATGCATGGCTGTTAATCTTAGCCAATTTGAAGGGATCCTGTCTCATTACACACAGCCCGATCAGATGTTTGCCGATGAAATCACGAACAGGCTGAAAGTTATTGCATGTCTTGAGAAACCAAACATGATTCATTCTGAGCAGTTTGAAAAAGCTGTCGCCGAAGAAAGTTATGAAAGAATAAAAGCCATGCTTCGTTCAAATGAAGGAGATGCTCAATTGATCATCTGGGGACCTGAAGAAGATATGCCAACTGCATTGGAAACCATTGAAGAAAGATGCATCATGGCCATGGCAGGTGTCCCGGAAGAAAGCAGGAAATCTTTTAAAGATGGGACCACCATTTTTGAAAGAGTATTGCCAGGTGCTGACAGAATGTACCCGGATACCGACTCGCCTCCTATTCCATTAACAGAAGAATACATTGCAAGCATTAGCGAAACACTTCCTGTTGATATCTGTGACCGTTATGAGCAATTAGCCAACTGGGGAATTCCTGAAGATGCCCATGAGTATATCCTTAAGAAAAATATAGTTCCGCTCATTGAACAAATTGATCAGGAACTTGGCATTTCCCCAAAATGGACGGGCATCTTTCTGGCTCACAGGCTACGCAATGTGGAAAACAAATCCAGGTTTTCAAAAGAATTTGAATATTCCATGGTATTTGACATGCTTCTTTATTTAAAAGAGAATCATCTGGATCTTGAACTGGCAAAGAAGATGCTCTGGGAGCTTTACCGGCATCCAAAAATGGATTTTGATTCTATATTGACCACACTCCATTTCAAAAAGGTTCCAAAAGCAGAAATTGAAGCCAGAATTCCATTTTTAAGAGAGAAATACAAAGAAATTGCTACTTCAAGCGATCCGGGTGCGGAAACACGTTGGATTATGGGTGAATTGCGAAAAACGGCTGCCGGTAATATCAACCTATCGGAGCTGAAAATTCAGTGCTGCAATTAAGCTATTTTTATACAGGAACGTAGGTTAAGAAATCATACCATGTCGGACGATATTTTTCAGGGATACAAAGGGAAAGCGCTGGAACTTCTTAAGAAGTACAAGGTGCGTGTTTGGGGTAAATGTAAAGTTGAAAGCACACGGGGAAAATTTGAAGGGACGGTACTTCCCAGGGCGGAAAACGATGATGACCTTCATATCGTATTGAAAATTAGTACGGGCTACAATATTGGAGTGGATGTGGAAACCATCTCCCATATGAAAGAAGTGGATTACAAAAAAGCCACCTACAAAATCCCGGAAAAAGAATTCCCCTACACGGATGGTTTGCCAAAAGTTAAATTATTTGGTACAGGAGGTACGATTGCATCCCGGCTGGATTACAGAACCGGAGCTGTAATTCCAGCTTTCTCACCAGGTGAACTTTATGGTGCGGTGCCTGAACTGGCAGGCATTTGTAATCTTGAAACCGAAAAGGTTTTTGCTGTCTTTAGCGAGAACATGGGGCCCAGGCAATACATTGCTTTGGCAAAGGCTATCGAAAAAGAAATTCAAAATGGTATTGACGGAATCGTCATTGGCCATGGTACCGATACGCTTCAGCATACCGCTGCTGCATTATCCTTCATGGTGCAGAAGTCACCAGTGCCCATTGTATTGGTGGGTTCCCAACGTTCATCAGACCGTCCAAGCTCCGATGCTGCATTGAACCTGATGCATGCCATGTTTGCAGCAGGCCATTCGGATATTGCAGAAGTGATGGTTTGCATGTTTGGCCCGACATCAGACGAATATGGGTTTTTACACCAGGGAACACGAGTCCGAAAGATGCACTCATCCTACCGTTCCACATTCAGAACTATCGGGGATACGCCCATAGCCCGTGTAACCCGTGATAGTTTTACCCCAATTAAAAAAGGATATAATCACCGAAGAAAAGATAAAGAGGTGGTCATCAAGCCCTATTTCAGCGATACGGTTACCATGCTTTATTATTATACAGGTATGAAGCCGGATGTAATGATTTCGATGGTTGATATGGGATATAAAGGAATTGTCATTATTGGCACTGGTTTAGGGCATGTAAACAAAGAGATCTATCCGGCCCTCGAATATGCAAAGGAAAAAGGCGTTTCTGTATTTATGACACTTCAGACGATCTGGGGTTACGTGCATATGTTTGTTTACGATACAGGACGTGATATGATGGCAAATGGGGTGATTCCGTTAAGAAATATGCTGCCTGAAACAGCGTATGTAAAATTAGGTTGGGTATTGGGTCAGGTTGAAGATCCTGAAGAGGTTAAACAAATGATGCTTACCCCGATCAGTGCAGATATGACCGAACGCGAGCCTTATAACGGATACCTCGTTTACCAGGGAGGGGTACCTGAGGTTACGGATTTTATCAAGAAGGTTCATAAGTAGGCCTGGGTGCAGTATTATTTGAATAGTCTTTGTTAACGTATCAATTGCGTTCGCGGCCTGTTTTAACTCCATTTTTCCATCAGGGCATCTTGCATGCGGATTTCATAGTTCTGCGATCCTGGTGAGAGTTCCAGGGCCCTTACAGTTTCCATCAGCGACTCTCCTTCATCACCTAGCCAGTCGATCATGTTAAGTACTTTCAGGGTGGCATAAGAATTATCCAGCAAAAGCTCTTCCAGCACCTTCTTGCCTTTTTTAACTTCCCCGGTCCTGATAAGGATCCAGGCGGCCATGGCACGTACTTCGTGGGAAGTATCGTTAAGCAATTTAATGGCCGCAACCTGGTCGTTCAACAGGAAGCATCCCGTGATAGCCCAATACCGTATACCAGAATCATCGTTGGTGAGCATTAATCTGAGCTTATCAAGGTTATCCGGATCGGCTTTCAGCGCAATATCTGCTGCATCGAGCAGGCCCTGAAGGTTATACAATTTCGGGTCGCGCACCATTTCAAAGATGGTCAGGTTGTTATCCTTTGCACGCTTCACCATTTCACTTTCCGGGATCAGCGCGGCGTCGTGTATTTCAAGCTGCCATTCGCGAAGCGCCTTTCGCATATCTTCGATCTTATCTGCATACTTCGGTTCGTTGATCAGATTATGGGTATTGCCCCAGTCTTCGGCCAGGCTATAAAACTCTTCTGTATATAATTTAGGGTAAAAATACTTTGACCTGTCAATATCGCCCGGATTGTTCATAGCGTATTCCTCCCAGGCTTCTGTAGCTTTCATCTTCCAGAGGTAGTTCAAGTGCTGCATCCAGGGGGTGAAGGGCATATAATTCTTGATATAGACAAATTCCTTGTCGTATACTGCACGTGCATTTTCTGCTCGCTCATCCATTCTGCCCCTGAAAGAGAAGTGGTAGTCCCGCTCAGGATCCTGCTCATTGCCAAGAAATATTTCCCCCTGCATGTAATCCGGTATTTCCACCTGGCAGAGGCTCATAAAGGTAGTTGGCATATCAATAAAGCTCACAATGCGGTCGATGGTGGAGCCTGGTGCATCGGCCGGGTAGAACGATTTATATTTTTCCGGGATACGCACTATGAGTGGTGAGTGAATACCGGTGGCGTGCAGGTAACGCTTGGAGCGAGGCATGACCCCACCGTGGTCTGAATTGTAGATCACAATGGTATTTTCGGCAAGTCCCATCTCCTCAAGCATGGCCAGTGCGTCGCCGACGTTGGTATCCATTCGCTTTACTGCATCGTGGTACCTGGCATAGTTTTTTCTCACATCGGGCAGGTCGGGATGAAAATCCCATAGCTCGGTACTGTCAGGGTTGTGAATGGTATTCTCTACATCACCCTGTGCCCGACTCTCGTGTGATTCAAAGAAATTAATGATCTTGAAGAATGGCTGGTTCTCCTTCAAGGCATCCCAGTTCGTAATGCTTTTTCCATCGCCTGGCTGGTCCACATCGTCCCAACAATCCATGTCAGGCCTTCCCCCGATATTATAATCGGTCTTGGCGCCATTGCTCACATAGTAGCCGGCCGCCTTGAAGTGGTCGGGATAGTATTTGATGATATCGTGTGGTATTTCATTGCGGGAACGCATAGGGTGGGTTCCATTCGAGATGGCATGCATACCGGTGATCCATGTACTGCGGGAAGGCGCACATACCGGTGCATTGGCGTAGCAATGGGTGTAGCGGAAGGCACTTTCTGCGAACGCATCGAGGTTCGGCGTATCAGCATATTTGTTCCCGTAGCATCCTATCCAGCCGATGTTATTATCTTCGCTGGTAAGCCACAAGATGTTAGGCGGTTCGAGAGTTTCGTCGGTACAAGAGGAAAGGATAAACAGGGATAGAATCAGAAGTTTGAATGCCGAACGTATCATTTGGGTTGTGTTAAGTCGGTAAATGAATACAGAAGGATTGGTCTCCGTTGGCAAACGGATTCAACAAAAGCTTAAAAACTTTGATATTTTCCTTCTTTATTTAGAATCAATAAGAAGTTATTTAGTTCACTGACGGTGTAATAACAAATTTACGAAATTCAATTGGTCCATGATCTCCCTGAATCATTATAGGGCCAGGTTCGCCTTCCTTACTGTCAAGCGATCCGCCTGTTATACCCGGGATTGGACGGTTATAAATAACGTCAATTCCATTTAGTACTACCGTTACATGTCGCCCAACTAATGTAATTTCGAAAGTTTGCCATTCCCCTGGATTTTTAGCTGCATTAACCGACGGTGCTATAAATCCGTAAATGCCACCGATACTAACATCATCAGCTCTTCCGTTCGAATCTTCAATCTGGAGTTCATGACGGCCGCGAAGATAAATTCCGCTATTGCTCCCTTCCGGATACCTGAATTCTATGCTGAGTTTAAAATCATTAAACTTTTGATTGGTGATCAAGTTGCCGCCTTTTTCCACGTTCACCAGGATCCCATCTATCATTTTAAATTGATTATTCTCCGAAATAATCCAACGATCCATATTGTCGGTAAGCAAATTAACAGGATTACCCCATACCGGCGGTTCCTTTCTTTCCAAACTTGGTGCACGAACGCCGGTAAATATCAGTTTATTTCCATCGAGAACTTGATACCCCGAAAGCTTATCGTCTTTTAAAGCGAATTCAAAATAGATGTCGTCAATATCCATCCATTGTGGGGGAATGGTGAAGTGGTATTTATCCTCACTGGCGTCATAATGAACTTCGGCAATGGGTCTTGCACTTCCCTCGTAACCCACATAATATCCAACGAGCGTTGAAAAACCTGATAATTTAACTTGTAACCATCCCGGGAAACCTTCAGATGCCATTAATCCATGCCTGAAAATTCCGAGATTCTTTAATTGATCCTCCTCCATGGTTATGGTAAGGTCCCATTTGCCAATCAGTTCCGAATCACTTTCAACGCGTTGTGCCTGTGCAGTAGCAAAACAAACGATTGTGAAAACAATTAGAAGCGAGATGATTTTTAAATTTTTCATAGTAATCTGTATTTAGATAGTCAATACTAATGTCCTATTAAAGTACAAATCTACTTAAAAACAGAACTCAGATAAACCTTATTCCCAATTTATGAACTTTCAAGGTCGAAAAATTGAGCACAAAAAAAGGTCAAACGCTTTTGATTGACCTTCTTGCTTCCCTGATTAGCGGAAGTTGAAACCTGACTTCGAATTTGTTTCAATAATTGACAAGTTGGACCTGATTTAGCATTTCCAACTGTTCGTATCATACTTTTTGAACGCCTGAGTTTGCAAATCATTATATTGCCCAAAGGGTTAACTTTCCTTCATTATCAAATATAAAATCCATCACTCCCGGCCAGAGTGGCTCCTTCATTTCTCTGGACCAATCAAGAATTTTGTCTTTAAATGCCTGTACCATTTCAGGGTATTCTTTTGATAAATCATTTCGCTCCCCGGGATCATCGTCAAGTCTAAATAGGTATTCCAGTTGATCCCTTTTGTTCCAGATAAATTTCCAGTTCTCGAATACCAGGGCATGGTTGTAATCGGTTCTCCATATAAATTCACGGGTCTGAAATATCTTGTCTTGATCTGTCAGGTAGGGAATCAAATCAATTCCATCATACGGTCTGTCGGCCGATAATTTACAGCCGGCAGCAGATGCAGCGGTTGTGAATATATCCATGAGTGATACCGGGTATTCAACGTCTTTTCCTTTGGTTAAAAATCCCTTTCCGGATACGATCATGGGTATATTGATTCCTCCTTCGAATTGTGTAAATTTCCCTCCCTTTAAAATGCCATTATCTGTAGCTCCTGTATAGGTGGCCCCTCCGTTATCGCTGGTAAATATGATAAGCGTACGACGGGTTAAATTAAGTTCTTCGAGTTTAGCCGTAATCTGCGCAATGGCATCGTCGAGCGCTGAAATCATCCCATAATACACCCTCTTGTTATTATCGCTGATATGACTGAACCTGTCATAGTATTCGCGCGGCACCTGGAAGGGTGTATGTGGTGCATTGAATGGAACATACAGGAATAATGGATCATTTCCTTTCTGATCAAGGAAATGGCATACCTTATTGGCGATAGCAAAGGTGAGGTAATCGTCTTCCTCAATCACCTGTTCATTCTCGCGGATCGCACAACTGCCTTTCCGTCCCTGGCTCCAGATATGCTTGTTTGCATAATAGTCGTGACGATAATTGATAATACCAGGATCATCTTCCGGTGCAAACAAAGTAAAAGCTTCATAGAAACCGTATTGCTCATCAAATCCCCTGTTGGTCGGAAGAAATTGTTTATGCTGACCCAGGTGCCACTTCCCAAAGATGGCTGTATGATAGCCCCTTTTTTTCAGCAGTTCCGGAAGCAGGATCTCACTTTCGGGGATACCCTGCATTTCAATCTCCTTTTTCGGAGGACTGGACATAATACCATTCAACTGCATCGGATAGGTGTCAATAAAGTGATCTACAAACCAGTATTCCAGTTTGTTTCTTGCATACCTGTTCATAGGCTGCCTCTCGTAACCAAATCTTTGCTGATATCTGCCTGTCAACATACTTGCCCTTGAGGGGCTACAAACCGAGCTGGTAGCATATGCCCTTGTGAATCTTATCCCCTGTGAGGCTAACTGGTCAATTGCCGGAGTAGGAACGCCATCTGGATTGTATGTGGAGATATCATATTTACCGAGATCATCTGCCAGGATGATAAGAATATTTGGAAGCGAGTCTTTGGGCATTGGTACAGAAATTTGCTCCAGGTAATCTACTTTCCCCATGCTAAGGGTCCGATCTGAAAGAATAGCAACAGGGTTCTCACTTACATGGATACCAGAGCAAGAGGACATAAAAAGAATTGTCCCAAATAAGAGACTTTTTAAGCTGTTTTCGATCATCTGCTGAAAATAGTATCCCTAAAGATGCGGATTTCTATGGAAAACAACAATATCCGTGATTTGCCTTAATGATCATAACACCCATCTCATCTTCGTCCCTGAATTCATCAAAAATAGCCGATGCACTTAAAAATTAAAAAAAAATATAAAGTGAAGTGATCACTCTCACTCTGTATTTATTAGCGGGGGTAGTGTTGATCGGCATCCGGCCTCACGAGTCCGTTTTGGGAGGCCTTACTAACAGAAACCCGAACTCGCTGCGCTCGTCTCAGCTTTTTTATTTCCATTTCCTTACAAGAACAAGTTTTTGGCGGTCCTGAAAACAAAAAACCCGGCGAAGCATTTCGCCGGGTTCCTGGTAGTAGACAAGGTGATTCAAATATTTACCTTAATGGCTCTCTTGCTACGTAGTACACTGGAAAGCATGGCTACACCAAATTCAGTGAAAGCAAATGGCAGTTTGCGTGTACCTCCCCAACTTGATGTCACAATTTGTGATTTCAAGATTTTAAATTGGCCGAGCTCCGCTTCGCTACGGTTCATCAGAAGTCAATTGGAACATGAATTCTCACACAATTCATAGTATAATTATATATTCATTTTCAAAATATTTTTGGTAAAAAAGTAAAAAATCTAACTTAGGAATGCAATGCTGAATTTATGTAACGTATACATATTCAAGCAATAAGGCGTCATAAAAACAGACTCCCCATCAAATCTGTTGAGGGGTCTTCTTTAGTAGCGGGGGCAGGTGAAATATCGAACTTGGAATTATTCAAGGAATTGAAGCATGTTATTGATTTTCTGACCATTATATAACGTACCCTTTATTATTACCCTTTTGAATAAAAATAATCAGGTTTTTAAAGGTGTAATTAACATAAACTTAGGATAGAAAGCAAAACCAATACCAGAAGTGCCCGTAGAAACTATTAATTGAAAACAATACAATATCCAACAATCAAAAACACCAATTCATGAAAAGATTCTGTCCTTTACTCAGCTTGCTGCTATTTCTTTTTTCCGGTCTGGAAGCTAAGATCATTTACATAAGTGCTAATGCCACTGGCACTCCTGATGGAACCAGCTGGGAAACAGCCTATAAAAGTTATAGTGGGGTTTATGGTGAATCCGTTGCAGGTGATACTATTGTCTTTGCTGCGGGTCTCTATCCTGTTTCAACAGGGTCTCGTTATGCCAGCATGAAAATCAAAGAGGGAGTTAAGATTTTCGGTGGTTTTGCCGGTAATGAAGTTATAAATGCTTCAAGCCTGGAAAACCGGAATTTTTATTCCAATCAAACCATATTAAACGGAGACGTAAACGGGGATGATTACACCACAGGTAATGTGAAGGATAATGTTTACCATGTGGTTGAATTTGATGCTTCCAGTTCCAGTATAACCAGCAACACACGCGTTGATGGATTCATAATAATAGGAGGAAATGCAGGTGACGGCGGGGATGGAACTCCTACTTCCGGAGGTGGGATCTTCCTGAAAGCGGGAGGTGGTTATTTTGATACCTATCTTTGTAACCCCGTTCTTGCCAACCTGAGAATCATGGGCAACCGTGCTTCCCGAAATGGTGGTGGTGCGTTTTTATACGCCATAGAAGGCGTCTGTTCGCCGACATTCCTGAATTGCGAATTCTCAAGTAATTATGCAGGAAGTACCGGAGGTGCAGTATCAATCATTCCTACAAGGGGTGAATGCTCACCGGTATTTGAGAATTGTGAGTTGAATTACAATTCTATCGGAACAGGTTTCCCGGGTGTGGGCAGTGCAGTGTTTGTTGAAGTTAATGGTTATGCGGGTTACACAGCTAAGGCCAATCCGGTTTTTGACAAGACTAGTTTTTGTAACAATACAGGCAAATATAAGGCCGCCATAGCTATATACGCGGGATCCACATCCAGCTTTGCCACGGGACCGAACCATTGCAGCGTTCAAATCCTGAACTCCACGTTTGTTAATAATGGTAATTACGCTGTAATGCTTAAAAAGTACAATTACGTGGAAACCTTCGATGCATTGATTGGCAATTCGATCCTCTGGGGAGGAAATTCAATCAGCAAGTATCAGGTTACCCCTCTGATCCATCACAGTATCATCCAGGGTAGCGGTGGTTCAGGTGCCGGATGGAGTACTTCCTTAGGCACTGATGGGGGTGATAATATCGACAGTGATCCCCTGCTTGCCAATGAATTGGAATGTGATTTCAGGTTACTGAATGGATCTCCGGCCCTGGATACCGGTATAGACAGTATTGGAAATAATATAGGTTTTTATCAGGGTCCCGGACTGGCTTCTGCGGCCAGTATTTATGCATCAGGCTTCACATGGCTTTTTGGTGAAAGAGAGCTGAATACAACTTCAGATGAGTTTACCTATGAAGTTGCAGCAAAGAACCTTACGGAAGACCTTGAGATCAGGGTTCCTGAAGGGTTTGCGATTACAGATACTCCGGGTGTATATACCGGCGATACTACAGTGCTCTCCCTCAGCCCATCCGGCGGGACCGTGGATACCACCCAGATATATGTCAGGTTTATCCCCACCGGGCAAAAAGTGTATTATGGAAACATAACTCATTCTTCACAGGATGCAATTACAAGGATGATTTCAATTTCCGGTAAGGGAGTAATATTCCCACCCACCATCGTATTTCCCTTTAATGTCAGTTTTGATGAGGTGGAGGTGGGTGAAACATCAGGTATAAAAGGATATTCCATAACCGGAAGCAAGCTTACATCCGATGTTGGTGTTAAGC
>CAZRZY010000093.1:0-1169 GCA_964604655.1 uncultured Bacteroides sp.
CACAGGCATTCCCGGAACTGCCGGCAAAGTCATAGTTCTCAAATTCAGCGTGAAGTTCATCAGCTTTTTCCACTCCGGAAAAGGTAAACGGATGATCGAAGATCCCGGCTGTCAGGCCTTCCCGATCGATCAGTTCGCACTGTATGATATGATTCCCGCTTTCGAGCCGGGAGAAATCGAAGTCCACGAAACAGGGAACAAACATATAGGGCCGGAGGCCGGAAAGGGCATCGCGGGCCAGTTCCTTACCAAACGGGTCGAGAAGCCTCAGCCGAAGCCGGGTTCCTTCCAGAAATTCCGGGACAACTACCGGTGCAACACTGACCCGGGCGCTCTGTGAATCATTTCGGGTGTAGATGGCCGACAGGTCAAATTCGGCGAACGGGGGGACTCTTGTGTCGTAAGAGGTTTGGTAAAGCTGCTCACCGGAATGACGATCGGACAGGGTGATGGTGAATACCTGCCTTTCATCATCCCGGATCCTGATCAGGGCGGAAAACTTTTTCTCCTCCCGCGCGGCCAACCTGAGCGTATCCACACTTTCCAGCATGCTGCCCTTGAAATCCCGCGTTGTGACGCGGCATTCAACCTCCAGGGGATCCGGGCCATTGTTGTATGCATAAATATGCAACGGGTTATCGCCGAAAAACTGGGGTTTGTGCCAGATGGTTCCCCGGTAGTTGGCGTAGGCCTCATGGAATTCAAGTTTTTTGATTTCCAGGGGGTTGGTCCCGAATACGAGGTCGGGGTACTGGTTGGGCTCAATCCACCTGTCGGAGACCACGCCCGCCACAAATGAGCTGACCGGCTTCCATGCACTGATCTCCCGTTCTTCTTCCAGGGGACTGTTCCTACTCCCTTCCGTGAAAGCTGCACGGCTGTCTCTGACGATGTTGAATCCCCATGTGGAACCGGGTGCCAACTCCTTCTCCATCAGCCGGTCCACTGCAATGGCCACTTCACCTGTCCACCTGTCTGCATACCGGTGAACCCTGGCCCTCCATTCCGTGTTCCAGTTGACCTCCCCCTTGATATAGGAAATAGAGTACTGGACCGGCCTTTCGAGGTTCGTATCGAAGGTGACACCGAGCGAATTGACCATCAGGCGAACGATCTCCTTGTGATTATGGTTCGGGTCGAGCAATATTTCGATCCGGTCGTCATAAAAA
>CAZRZY010000093.1:1179-20080 GCA_964604655.1 uncultured Bacteroides sp.
GATCGAACCGGGTGCAGGCCGCCCTGATCCGGGAGGTATCTGGTTCATGACAGGTAAAACCTATGTAAAGAAAGCGTTCATCATGGAGCAGGGAGAATTCGGTCTGCCTGGTTACAGGCTTTTCGAAATCTTCTGAAACCCGGTCTGTATTCAGGAACCCTGAAATCTTTTCCGCGCCGCGCCAGACCGGGTCATCCAGTACACCGTCGACTACAGGGGCAACGGTGGTGGATCCGCAATGGACCATCTGTATCGGGAACTCCACAGGTTCCCGATCCATGAATTCCAGGTATTTGATCTGAGCGGAAAGCCATCCAGGCAACAGACAGCATGTGAGAAATACGGTAATGATCCTGAACAGATTGAAGCCCCCGGCATTGGCGGCAGGCACGGTCTTGTGCCGGGTCCCCCAGTCGGTCAGGATGAAACCCTTGAAACCCCATTCATTCTTTACGATCCGGCGTAAAAGCAGGGGATTCTCAGAACACTGCACCCCGTTGATCCGGGGATAGGCTGTCAGGAAAGAATAGAAGAATCTCATTAAAAGGAGATTTTTTTATTTGACAGCAACAGGTGAAAGATACACCACCCCGCAATCATCCAGGTAAACCGCTCCTCCATCGCCTGATGTCCTGACGAACACGGTGGTTTCGGTCTGACCGGGTTCTGTTTTGAATCTCAGGATCAGACGGTTCCACCTGGGGGCATTCGCTTCCATAAAGGGGCTAAGCTCTTCGTTGCCTCCGGGATCTCTTTCTCCCAGACAGACAAAGGTTCCATGGCCGGCACGGACAAAAGCGGCAAATTCGTACCATGCTCCCGGCTGCAGCCCGGAGATCCGCTGGGAAACCCCGCTCTCCTTTCCCAATTGCAGGCTTGCTCCCCCCATCCGGATCGTCATCGTATCCGGGGTTCCCTGCCCCTTTCTGTCCCGTTCCACACGCACCTCCCCGGAAGCCTGCCAGGGATAGACATGATTTTCATGTTCAAAGGCGGCATTCCCGAGCATATTCCGGTACAATGGTGCTGACCGGGTGGTATCCAGTTGAGGGGGATCCGAGAAATCATGACCGGCCTTCCATTGTTCCCCGCCGGCTTCATATGCGCCCAGGTCCGGGGCTTCTCCCCGGTAGCCATCGTTGATCCCCGGAATAACGATACCGGCATCGATGCATTCCGGGTCCGCGGATAAATACTTATGGTCGATCAGCCGGCTGTAGTTCTGAACATTCCTGCCCCAGGCATAATTGCCCGCCGTTGTGCTCGCGGGAGCGCTGAATACATTATTGAAGAACCGGCAACCGTGCAGGTCGGGGAGATACTGGTTCCCCCAGCTGGATTTAAAGCCGAACCGTTCAGCACTCACCGTATTGTGATAGACCAGGTGGTACTGGGCATAATGATTGATTTGCAAGCCGGAGTATTCCACACCCCAGATCACGTTATGATGGGAGAGGATGTTCTGGGTGCCATGGTCGTAGTAAAGACCCATATCGAGATGCGAATCCAGGTTGTCGTGCAGCCAGTTGTACCGGATCTCCGTACCGTCTCCTTCGATCACATTCCCGTAGGTGAGACCGGTATCGCTGGTGAGCATACCGGAATGGTACATGTCACAGAACTGGATGAGCGCCCGCTGCATTCCCCCGTAGTCGATCATGGCCCGACCGCTGCGGCAAAGGGTACAGTGACTGATAATATTCCCCTTCCCCCGCAGTGTGACACAGCTGGCATAGGTGCCCAGGTAATCAGTATCGTGAATGTAACAGTTATAAACCAGGTTATACTTACCTCCCAGGACGATCCCTGAAGCGGCACTCCAGGCGATTTCGCAGTTCCTGACCTCGCAGCGGGTCCCTGAGATCATCACACCCGATGCAATAGTGCCCCTGTTGCCACTGTGCGTTTCCGAAGTGTGATACGGATGAAAGATCTTCAGTCCATCCAGGATGATCCCACAGGACGAACGGTCGGTGATGATGGTGGAAGCCCGGATCTCCAGGTTCTCGACCCTTATATGAGACCTGCCGGAAAGATCGAAGGCCAGCATCCGTTTCTTGACGTAATAGGGTTCGCGGGCGATCCTGCCCCTGGACGGTTTGACATAGAGATAGGATTCCTTTTCATCGTAGAACCATTCATTCACCGTATCCAGGGCTGCTTTGCAACCGTAGATATAGTAATCAGCCCCCGGCCGGGTCACATGTCTCCTGGGTCCCGGGAAGGGTGCAACGTTCTCGATCTCCAGTGAGCCCTTTTCATAGCTGAGGACCTTCGTGGTCCAGTCGGACCAGTATTTCGGGGCATGGATCCATACACCCGCACCGCTCCAGTCCAGGTCGGGCAGATCTCCGTCGACGATCTTTTCGGGAGTGGTCCCCTCTTCCATCACCGACAATACCGGATACAGGGGATCATCTCCCGTATTGGGCCACCTGGCTTCATGCAACATCTTCATGCCCAGGAAAACCTGGTTTTCGTGTCCGAGTCCCCCTTCAATGGCGGCCCTGAAAAAACCGTCATTCTGTTTCTCCCAGTGGGAGGCAGGTACGGGATCCAGTCCCGTTACGATCACCCCTCCTTCGGGTGCAAGCGACCTGAAAACAATGGGTTTTCCAGGTGTACCTGAAACTGCCGGCCGGACCGACTCCGAATAAATACCGGGTGCGATCAGGCATACATCGCCAGGTTTCAATCGCGCCGAGGCCTCCCCGATGGTCCTGAAAGGCGCCTTTAACGAACCATCGCCCCCGGGCCCGGCGCCGGCATCCACATAATACTCCCTGGCCAGTGATGAAAGCATCCAGAGAAAGGAGAGTACAAATATAAACAAGCTTTTTGGTCTCATTTGTAAGGGTTTAAAAGATTATATTGTGATGGAAATTCCATAAACAGGCTATGCTAAATGGGATCATCCGGGTATTTTCAAAAATAGGGGAAATCTGATAACCAAAATTAAATATCGAGAATACAGGCAGGGGCAATTGATGTCAAAATAGGGTGGTTTTTTGAAGGAGCGGACTCCGGACAGAGTAACTTAAAGCAGTATCACTTATATTTACGAGGATCTTTCTATGTCATGATGAGAATAATCGAGGATTCGAAAAAAATCTCACCCAACTGAAAACAAAAACCTTATTTCGATACAGTGGATGCCTGATACTAATAACACTTATTTTTGGTTGTCAGGACAGGCAGCAGGACTTCCCTGATGCCTTAACCCAGAACGAAAGGATCGCCCGGGGAGTGAATATCCTGGGATATGACCCCATCTGGAAAGACAGGGCAGCTGCCCGTTTCAAAGAGGAGCACTTCCGATTGATCAGGGAAGGGGGATTCTCCTCGGTCAGGATCAATCTTCACCCTTTTTCATATATGGACCCGGAAAACGGATACAAGATCAACCCTGAATGGCTTGAGGTGATGGAGTGGGCCGTAGACAATGCCCTGGAAAACGATCTGATGGTTATACTCGATCTCCACGAGCATAGAAAAATGGGCCGTGAGTATGATCAGTACGAGCCCTATTTCCTTCCGTTCTGGGAGCAGATAGCGGGTCGTTACCATGGATGGCCCCCGGAAGTTCTATTCGAATTGCTGGGCGAACCGGGTAACAGTATCACCCCCGAAATTTGGAACGGATTATTGAAAGAAATCATTCCTGTGATCAGGCAGACCAATCCGGAACGTACACTGATCATTGGTCCCGCATTCTGGTCGCAACGTTTCGAGTACCTGGATTCCCTTGCATTACCTGAAGATGACAGGAACATCATAGCGACCATCCATTACTACGAGCCGTTCCGGTTCACCCACCAGTCGGCTCCCTGGATGGCATCGACACGAGACACTTCCGGTGTTTTATGGAATTCACTTCCGGAGGAAAGAGATGCAATCAATGAAGATTTTAATGTGGTGCACGAATGGTCTGAAAAAAATAACCGACCTGTATATTTGGGGGAATTCGGGGCCTATGACAGTGCGGATATCCAATCCAGGGTCCTCTGGTACGACTTCGTTTCCAGGACCGCCGAACAAATGGGATTCAGCTGGACCGTCTGGCAATTTGATTCCGATTTTATTGTTTACGATATCGACAACAACCAGTGGAATGTACCGATCATTCGTGCATTGATCCCGGAATAGATTTGATCAGCAAATAGCGAACAATTAAGAGATAATCTATGCTTGAAATTTTGAAAAGGATGACCGGTTTGGCCCTGGGAGCAATGCTGGCTTTGGTGCAATTTCCCGTTTGGGGCCAGTGGGCTGAGATACCTGTTGTTCCGGGCGACGGAAAACTAACCGTTCTGTGGCAACCCCAGTTTGATGTGGAAAAGGTGCGAATGCGCATCTCCGAATCGGCAGATGCCTGGAATGAGATCCCGGTTACCGGTGGCGAGGAAAACAGCTACACCATAGGCGGACTGGAGAATTTCCGCTCGTTCGAGATCCAGCTCGGCTCAGGGGGGGATCAATGGAGCAACGCTTACCATGCCCGTCCGCGCGGCAAACAATATCCCTCAGGGCTTCATGCCGGGGGACAGATAAACTCGGTGGTCAGAGCTGCCAATGGGGTGATGCTGATCGGAGGTGATGTGGGTTGCATTCACAGGTCAGTCGATGGTGGTGTGACCTGGTACCATTCCTTTAATGGGATCGTCTCCTCACCGGCAGGATGGAGGGTCAGTTCGATGGAGTATGATCCTGTTTCCGGAGAGATTTACATGTTCGGCGGAAAGACCGATGTGGGATATTTCTATGCTTCGGAGGATAACGGGATCAGCTGGAACCTGCGGGCCAGCGGAGCCATACTGGCGGTTGACGGGAATACGGGAAATTATCCGCGTCCGGTGGGAAGACTGATCGCTGTGGATCCCGGTCAGCCCGGACATATCTACCTGGCAGGATATAAAGGTGTCAGGTATTCTTCCAACGGCGGATTGACCTGGAACAGCCTGGCATTTAACGGTCAGGAAGTACGTTGCCTGCTTCTGTCCGGGGAATACCTCTATGCAGCCGTCAGGGGCATAGGGGTTTGCAGGATCAGTAAAGCCGGGGATGTTACCGTTTATGACGGTCCCGATGCCCCCCTTACGCCGGAGGAACTACTTATCCTGGGAGGAAATCTCTACGCCGCCACACATGATGAGGGAATCCTCCGGCTGCAGGGTCTCGAATCTGCGTCTGCCGATGCAACGTGGACCGACCTGGAGGTAGGAACCACCGGCAGGTGGAGTGCTATTGACGGGATTATTCTGGATGGGAACCACATCCTTTATGTGGGGAACTCCCACGGAACGACCGAATTGGCCGGCGGCAGACACACAACCCTGATGAAGTGCATGAATGCCCAGTCCGATACGGAATTCAACTGGATCAATGTCAGCAGTGCAGAAGATGTGGATGTCAGTAAGATCATCGCCGCAGGGAACGGGGAGACATACTGGAGGGTGGATATCAATAAAACAGAGAATTTTTACAGTGCATGGGAACTTGAGAAACGTCTGGACGGCCATGTCTTTGCCATCGATCAGATCATGGTGGACCCCGAAGACCCGGATTGGGTGCTTGTGGTGGGTCAGATGGGGCTCTGGCGAACACTGGATGCCGGAAGCAGCTGGAATCCTCCGGTGATCGGGCTGGGACTGGCCGTGCACAACTGTGCCGCGGTCAACTATTCCCGGCCGGGTCACCTTTATGTGGGAGACACCGACAACGGCTTGTGGGTTTCCCACGACTATGGGGAATCACTCGCATATATTACCCGTCCAGAAAATCCGGGTGTGAAGCCTATCATATATGATGTATTTGTGGATTCGCTGGAAGAATGCCTGTATGTTGCCGGAAAGGACAACGCATGGAGATACGACCTGCCGTATAGGTCCTGGTCCCCGGTACAGGACCTGAAAGGTAACAGCCTGAAGGAAAAGACCGGGGGAAAGATTGTGAAAGGAGTCGCCGCCGGGACCTTCAACAATGAACCCTATTTTATCGCGGCCGTCCAGAACGGAGGGATCTGGTGCCTGAAGCCCGACGGGTCATGGATCCGTCCGGAGGAAGGCCCACCCGTTCAGGAAGGCGGTATCCTGGGACTCCCCTTCTGCTGGCCCGATAACACCACCGGCCTGGTCTACTTCTTTGATGGGAACAGCGGACTGTGGCGGTCAAGGGACGCAGGGGTTACCTGGTCCAGGATCTGGGATAAGAAAAACGGGGCCCGCTTCTCGGGGAGCCTGGCAGCTATCGATCCGGACACCCTCTTCCTGGCTACCGGGGACGCCCTTTACAGGCTAACAGGAACCAGCAGTTTTCCCGGGTACGGGCATCCCTGCAGCATCATGGAGATCCAAAACACGGGAATCGCCGATCCCGGGATGGTGGCCGCCATCGGGAAAAAGATCTTTGTCTCGGGAGCATCCACAGCCTCGGGTACCGGGAACGTGGTGCTGAGCGTATCGGACAACGGAGGAGCATCTTTCAGGAGTATCCCGGGAGACTTCTACCGCGGGGCGGCAGCCCTGCCCTGCCGTCTTGCGGCCGACCATCTCCGGGTCTATACCGTGTTGAACAGCATGGGCACACTGATCAGTATCCAGGAATAACATCACCATTGATATGCGGTATAATCATACCGGTCTGACAGTATTGTTATTTTCTGTTTTCATCCTGGTTACAGGGAACGCCAAGGCAACAGCATATTTCAGGTCCCCGGAATGTTCGAGAAACAAGGTAAGCACGTCCTCTGCAAACTCCCACTTCACCGGTGTGCCTGTTTCCAGCAGGGTGATCGATCGCACGGTTCCCGGATTCACCTCCTGATGGTCTGCCAGGTATTTCACATGGATCCGGTTTTCGGTCGGAGGATCCAGGGCAATGATGTAGAGGCTGCCAGTTTGGTGTGGTAAGGGGCGAACTCTGGTTTGTCGAACCCGAAATCGAACCACAGGATATCAGGCTTGTATGTATCTATCAGTTCCCTGGTGCGGTCCCACCAGTAACTCATAAACGCTTAGCTGGCAGGAGCGTATCGTTCGTGCGGAGAACCGTAAAGCAATGCATATTCAGGGTGTATGACCGGAAGTGTACATGGCGAAACCGTCGTGGTGCTCTGCAACCGGAACGACGTATTTCGCACCCGCCTTTCTGAACAGGTCCACCCATACATCCGCATCAAATTTCTCTGCCTTGAACATTTGGATAAAGTCCTTGTAGCCAAACATTGATTAATTCTCCGTATGAAAGGATGTTTACCCCCCGCAATCATCCCTGAATTCCTGAAAAAATAACACCTCAGGAATCTTCCGGGCGGAAAGATTGAAATAAACGCGGGGTTGTATGGTACCTAAACAGGGGGATATTCTCAGCTCCTTCAGCAGCTTAAAATTGATCATAAGCCTCAAGAATCTAATTTTTAAAGACTTATTCATATTTAGCGATTGATCGTTTTAGTTCCGGAGGGATCGTACGCGGCCTGAATCAGGACAGAAATCGTAATTTTAATCATAAAAACTACCCGGGAAATAAAAAACCGATGACACGAACCATCTCCCCACTCTTCATTCAATTGATATGTCTCAGTGCCTTCTCACAGAATACCTGCATCGAGCAGTTTCCCGGAATTGACACCGCATGGAACCATGAACGGATCAAGGAAAAACTGGGTTCATTCACCGGCAGGGGCAGTGTCCATACAGGGACCAGCAGTGCACTGGAATTCTGCGATTATTATGCCTTCGGGGGAAGTCCGAAGCTCGGTTACCACTTCCCGGTGGTCAGCAACTATCTGACCAAGCACACCGGTGAGAACAACTGGGACGCCTGGAAAAACTCATTCAACAACCTGGCTGATCCCAACGGCACGGGCTCCAGCAACCTGGGCCGGATCATCAGGGCTGGAAAGGCCTCTGCCATGATGATCAGCGTTCCCCTGGTCCTGGGACCGAAAAAAACCGATAACTTCCTGGTGGACCCGGCAGAGGCTGCGGATGTTTCGCGCCGGTACGACAAAGTACTGAGCGGTGATTACGATGAACATTACCGATGGCTGACCGACCGTCTTTTTCACTTTGGATACCAGGACAAGGAGGTGGTGCTGAGGATCAACCACGAGATGACCAATCCGCAGTACACCTATTGCTGCATGAATGCAGGTGGCTACGACAACCAAGCGAAGCACAAACTGGTCTGGCGCCATGCAGTGGACGTCATGCGGTACCATGCCGATGAAGTGCATGGCGGCTGGCCCTCCACCTGGCTGCTCGACTTTAATCCGCAGTCAAAAGCCGACCAGCACGCCGGTGACTGGGACAGCTGGGTTTTGAGCTTTTATCCCGGGGATGCGGTGGACACCCTGGACCGGCCTTATGTGGATATTGCATCCATCGATATATACGACCGCTTCGGCCGGGATAACATCGATAAATTCTTTGAACGATACCGGATTTTCGTGAACGCCAGGGACGTATGGGCAGGTGTGGATGAATGGGGGTTGTGGGAGACCGTCACAGGGCCATCCGGGCCCGGGCAGAGCGGGGGCGACAACCCCGATTTTATCAACTGGTTCGTGGATGGCCTCTTTCAACTTCCGCCTTCCAAGGTGAAATACATCGTGCTTCAGGGAGCACAGTCCAATCACGACTGGTTCAATCCTCTTTACAAGCAGGGAAAGAACAGGTTTTTTGAACTATTCGGAGAGGGAGCCAAAATCATTGTTCAGCCGGTTGATCGAGAGATTTGTGAAAGTGACCCTGCGAACTTCACTGTAACGGCCACGGGGTCTTCTATGGAGTATCAATGGCAGGTTAGATGGGGGGATCAATGGATCGACATGACCGACACACTTCCCTTTTCAGGGACCCGTACCGCCGCTTTATTCATCGATAAAGCCCCGCTGGATTTCCACGGATCGGAATTTCGCTGCCGTGTCCACGGTCCCTGTCTGACCGACACTACCGATACCGTCTCCCTTTTGGTTTCGCCCGGTGCCAGAGCCGCTTTCGAATTCTCCGTCGATTCGACCACCGTACAATTTGTCAACCAGTCCCTGGAAGCCGGAAATTACAACTGGAGTTTCGGAGATTTAAGTTACAGCAATGAGGAGAATCCCATCCATACCTACCCAGAGGCCGGTATCTATGTTGTAACACTGGTCGCCACCAATCACTGTGGTCCCGATACTGCCATCCAGGAGGTGGTCATCAACTCCACCCGTTTGTCTGAACCTTCTGCCGGCCCGGTTCAAATCTATCCTAATCCATCCGATGGCAGGTTTCGGATCGATTTTTCCTCAGCAGATCCGCACCGGGTCGTGCTGAAAGTGGTTTCCATGGATGGCCAGCTGGTATACCAGAAAGAATCCTCTTGTTTTCATGAAAAACTTACCTCAGAGATCGATCTCGGGAATACCTGTAAAGGCATACATCTGTTGTATTTATTCTCAGGTGATAAGACTTATCTCAAGCGGATTATCACACTTTAGAAGTCCAGTACGCAGGTCCATCAAACCACCGCCGTCGGGGTCGTTTTACGGTCTGCTTCATCGGTTCACTGTTTGATTAGCTTAAAGCCATATCTTTCAACCGTGGAACGGAATTCCCCCAGATAAAAGCCGTTGCCGAGGAATCCGAGGTCGATCATCTCTTCCGGCGCCATTTCCATCTTTAATACCTGCCGGCCATGCAGATCAAATAGCGTGAGGATCCCCCGCGAGGATATGCCTGAAATGGTGAACATGTGGAGGACCGGGTTGGGACGGATCATTACTGTGGCGCCCGACCGCAGTTGCAGACCAACCTCCGACAGCGGTCTCACCAGCAACCTGACCATGGTCCGGTCCGACGCCTCTCCGCTACTTACTGTCAAAAAGATCTGATAAGATGTCTCTTTCGCGACCTCCGGAGCAGTGAAGGTGACCGATGGCTGGTCCATGGATCCGGCGACCAGAGGTTCGGGAAGATCCCAGCTGTAGGAGAGATGTTCTCCCCACGAGGCTGAGCCGTCCAGCGTAACGGTCTCCCCCTCCCATACCGAAGCGCCGGTGGCAGAGGCCACGACACCAGGTTTCACCATTCCCCTGTACCACCCACTGTTCTCCACCCGGCACCATAATAGCTCCCTGTCGACAGGATCGGGCTCCAGATCTTCAATGGCTAAGGGAAGCCCGATCCCCCGGTTCACCTTGAGCCAGTTTAACCCGCTGTCACGTGAAAGATAAGCGCCTGCATTCAGGTGATCCAGCACCAGGGAAGGTCCCGCCAGCACGGTGATCACCTCCGGATGAACCGATGAGGAGGCTACCGCCAGGATATGGGGAAAATCAAATATTTTAATAAATCCGGGGCTGCCCTGCCTGCGTAACCAGGCTCCTCCCTCCTCCGGGCCTCCCTCCGGTCGGCCGGCTGCGATGTAGAGGTCGCCCGATACCGGGTGAACATAAACATCGTTCACCGACCGGATCTTGTCCGGTATCCCGACATTGCTCCAGCTCTGTCCGTAATCGCCCGACCGGAAAAGTCCTCCCGTCCCCCCTTCAGGGGTTTCGGCCAATGCTGCATACAAACGTCCCGGAACCGTGGGATCGGGTGCCAGATGGTTCACGAAGGCCCCGGTTGGCAATCCGCTTGCGGTCCGTTCCCAGCTGGACCCGACGTTCTCCGAGCGGTAGATACCTGCTCCATCGAAACCGTCAGGCCCGTTCTGAATATGCAGCCCCGGATTTTGGGGATCCCTCCTTTTCAGGGGTATGCAGCAATAAAGCATGGAGGGATCATTGGGATCCACCAGCAGATCACGGACAAGGAACCATGGTGCGGTTCCTGTATCCCGGGCCGTATCGGCCGTCAATTGAAACAGATCGGATCGTTTCTCCCATTCAGCCCCTGAATTCGAACTCTCCCACAGTCCCGCACGCAGGGAGTCATCCAGGGTAAGCATCAACCAGCGGGTGGTATCGGACGGATCAACTGTTACCGAGAGGATCTCGGGGGGAAGGGAGGTGTCCGTTTCAGCAATTCGTTCCATCAGGAGGCTGACAGAGCCATTGCCTGTATCATTTCCTGCACTTTTCCAGAGTCCATACTTCCGGCTGGAAAAGAGCCGGGTTTTTCTCATACCGGTGTGGATCGAAAAGCCCCCGGATGCCATAAAACTGCCGCCCCGGCCTCTCCAGCGGCGGCTTCCCGGTAAACTTTCGTCATCGTCCCACTGCACCCAGGTGCCGCCGCCGTCGATCGACCTGACGGTTTGGTCTCCCAGACCTGCGACCGTCTCTCCTCCCGGAAGAGCTGCCAGGTAGGTACACCCCAGGGGGACCTCCCCGCTGCTGTACCTGGCAGCACTGTGGGAAAACTGTATGTTGCCTCCCCCCCGGTTCTCCCAGTAAGGCCCATGCCGTAGGGCCACCGACCAGTTTACGCCGCCGTCCACGGATTTCCATATCTCTCCCGGCAGGAATGAAAAGTCGTTGACTGCATCGTGGGACAGGTAGATCTCCCGGTTGTTTTCAGGATTTACGGTGATCCTGTTGAATACCGGAAAGACCGAATCGGGCAACGTTTCAAACCTGTTGCGGGCTTCCGGTACAGGAATACCGAACCACCAGGCAACAGCCCGGAAATAGCGGTCGATCACCGCCTGGTCTTCTACCCCGTTCAGATCCACAGCCAGGTTTCCGGTGACACACTCCCAGTTTAATCCACCGTCACTGCTCCGGTAGATACCGCCCGACACCCGGAGACTCCCCTGGCCATCATCCTCGAATTCGGTCTGCTCCAGCAAATACAGAAAAAACTTCCCCGTTTCAGGATTGTACCAGGAAGCCAGGTCCCGGGGATGATTATTAGGCAGGCCATCGCCCCTGATCCTCCAGTTGTCACCCCGGTTCCCGCTCATATAGAAGCCATGGTTGCTGGCCATGTAAAGAAGGTCCGGATCCCGGGGATCCACAATGATCCTGCACACATCGAGCGACGGGTCGAACCGGTCGGCGATCTTCACAAAACTCCTCCCCCCGTTGATCGACTTGTAGATATGCCCGTAATCAACATCCTCGATCATTAAACCATGCAGCCGATCCTTGCTGCGATGGACCCGGCGGACGTCCCAGAACCTGCCCGCCCCCACATACCAGCGGCTGTCGTCGGAGGGATCGACCGTGATGCAGGAATTAGCACCGGGAAACACCGTATTGGTTCCTTCCCAGGTGTCGCCTCCGTCCTCTGTCCGCCCTACCCTGCCGTACTCATCCAGAGCCAGGCCTGTCAGAGGATCCTGGCGGGAAAAGTCCATACTGACCAGCGCACCGAATTCTCCCGGTCGGTCTCCGTCGAAAATACTCCTCCAGGAAAGGCCCATATCGACCGATTGGTAGGTGTTGCCTCCCCACTGACTCTTGAATCTCACCGAGAGATCGAGCGGATGCGTGAAAAACAAGTCGCAATAGCCTGCCGAGCCCGGTGCGGACTGCTCCCAGACCACCGTATCTTCGGAGAAAACCAGCTCACTCTGAAGGTTCCTGAAGTATGCCAGGGTGCCCTTCTCCACGAACTGTACACCGCAATCATCCACCCAGGCCCACCCCGGTCCCTCGGACGACCTTCTCACAAAAACAGTGACTTTGCTTATATCCCTTCCGGTGTTGAACGGAAGAATGACCTGGGTCCACTGCGGGGCGTTCCCGGAGACCGGATCGCTGATCCATTCCCGTCCCTCCGCATCACGGGCCCCGATGAACGCGGGCGATCCCCCTTCCACACGCAGAAATGCAGCAAATTCATACAGCGAACCAGGCTGAAGCCCGGTCACCTCCTGTGTGATCTCCGCACCCATATTCAGACGCAGGCTGGCCCCTCCCATCCTCATCTTCTGCTCGTCCGAAGTGCCCTGTCCCTGATATCCCGTCTCGACAGTTACAGTTCCAGACTGAACCCAGGGTGCCACGTGGTTCCCGTGCTCGAAGGCGGGATTCTCCAGCCGGTTCATGTAAAGCAGGTCCGACCGGGTAGTGTCGAATACCGGCGGCTGATCGAAATTATGCCCGGAGGTCCAGCCGGGCCCTCCATGTTCGTAGGCACCCAGGTCGGGGGCTTCCCCGGTAAATCCTTCGTTCACTCCTTCCACCGGGATCCCTGCATCGATGGCGGGCGAACCGGCCGGAAGATAACGGTGGTCGATCAGCTCATCATAATTTAGCAGGTTGTTTCCCGAGGCGTAATTGCTGGCGGTTACGTACCAGTCCTTGTTGAATACATTGTTGAAGAACCTGCAGCCGTGCAGGTCGGGGTCGTACTGGTTCCCCCAGGCCGACCTGAAACCATAGCTTCCCGCCGAGAAGGTATTGTTGTATGCCAGGTGGTAGTAACCATAATGGTTGATCAGAAATCCGTTCCCGGGGATGTCCCAGATCACATTGTGATGACTGATAATATTCTGGGTTCCGTGGTCGTAATAGAGGCCCATGCTCACCTCCTCGGCCCGGTTGTCGTACATCCAGTTGTAACGTACCTCCGAGTTTCCACCCTCGATGATATTCCCGTAGGTAAGGCCGGTGTCCCTGGTCAGCAATGCGCACTGGTTCATCTTGCAGAACTGGATCAGGGCCTTGTACATGCCTCCGTAATCGATCAGTGACCTCCCGGTCCTGCTGAGGGTGCAGTGGCTGATGATGTTTCCTTCTCCCCTCAACAGCACACTGCTGGCATAGGTGCCGATATAATCGGTGTCGTGAATGTAGCAGTTATACAGGAAATTGCATTTCCCTTCCAGGACGACACCACAGCCCGAACTGTATGCAATCTCACAACTGCGGACCTCGCAATGCGTGCCCCTGATCACCACCCCTTTCCCGGTCTGTGTCCCATAGTATTTATTGGCCTCGGTGGAATGGTAGGGATAAAAGATCTTCAGATCCTCCAGAAGCAGATTCTTCGACTGGGTATCGGTCCCGATGGTGGAACCGTTGATCCGGAGTCCTTCCAGGTGAATATGGGAAAGGCCGCCCAGGTCGAATGCATCCATCCTCCTTTTCACATAGTAGGTCTCTTCCGGCAGTGTGCCGTCGTTGCGGTAAATAAAAAGGTATCCCTCCGCCTCATCGTAATACCATTCGTTCTCGGCATCCAGAGCGGACAGGCTTTTATATATATAATATTCAGCGCCTTCTGCAGCCACATGCCTTTTGGGTTCCGGATAGGGTGCCACATCCTCAATGTGCAGGGTCCCCGCAACATGGAATTCCACCCGTGTCGTCCAGTTCGCCCAGTATTTGGGAGCATGGATCCACACCCTCGCCCCGCCCCAGTCCCCGGCAGGCAGCTTACTGTCTATGATCCTGGTGGCTGTGGTACCCCCTTCCATGACCGACAGGGTGGGATCGAGAAGATCGCTGCCGCAGTTGGGCCACCTGGCGGGTATCAGCATCTGTTCCCCCAGGAAGACCTGGTTCTCAAATCCCAGCTCCAGATCGGCCCGCGCTCTGAACAGATGGTCGTCCAGAGCAACCCAGTCGCCTGTTTCAACCGGATCGGATCCGGTTATGATGACCTGGTGTCCCGGGCCTGCGGCCCTGTAAACGATAGGTTGTCCCGGTGTACCGGAATGAGCGGGAATGACGTTCTCGGCATAGACTCCATCTGCAATAATGCACTCATCCCCGGCCACCATGATGTGGGCCGCCTGCTGAATGGCATGGAACGGGTTTCCGGCCGATCCGTCCCCTCCCTGTGGAGCAGAGGCATCCACATAATAGATCTGCGCTATTCCGTTCAGGGAGGAAAAGCTGGTCAACGCCAGGAGAATAAGCGGCAGGGTTCTCACAAGGTACAATGGTTATGGTTAGTTCTGACCGGGAGCCGGCAGTTCCTCCAGGATCTCTGCAAATCTTGCCAGTGCCTTCCGGACTTCAGGTTCGTTGCTGTTCGTGACATCCCGGTAACCGGCACCGTCCCTGCTGCCCCCACAATCGAAGAACCGGCCTCCCTCCTTCAGTACCACCTGGTCACCGCATTTTTCAAATCCTGTGCAGCTCTCCAGAAGCCAGCGGTCATCCCTCAACAGCCTTCTGACATCCAGGTAACTGAATATCCAGTCACGCTCTTCGTAGGGTTCACCCAGCAGCAGCAAGGCGAAACTGCGTCCGTCGTGGACATAGGATCCAGGTACCGCGGTACCGCCCAGATCAGCCAGCGTGGGAAGGATATCGGTGAAATCGATCAATTCGTCCCGTTCCCCCAGGGGCATTACCGTGCCCGGACAATTTACCACCAGGGGCACACGGCAACCCACCTCCTGAGGCCAGGCCTTGCCCGCCCCTCCGGTACCGTTATCGGTCGTATAAATTACGACGGTGTTCTCCCGGAGCCCGAGACTGTCCAGCGCATTCACAATCCGCCCCATCAGAAAATCCATATACTCCACATTGGATTTGAAGTTCTTGTCCTTATCGGAGATCCATTTCTCTTCCTCCTTTTCAACGGTGGCAGGTGTGGCAAAATAGGGATGATGGGTAAAATTCATCGTGTAGTACACCAGAAACGGATCCTCTTTGTTGCGGCTCATAAAATCGATCATAAAATCAACGTGCATATCGGGCCCGTAGTCGTCAGGCTCCGTGGGTATGAATGCACCGTTCCGGACGATGGAGGGATGCCAGTACCTGGAGGGGTAATTGTAGTTGTAATCGCCGGGATTCCGGCTCTCGATGCCTCCTGTATACTCTACATCAGGAGGGATCATGCCCCAGTGCGCCCTGAGCTGGTACTCATCGAATCCGTACCCCGGGGGATCACCGGGCAGCTGCCATTTTCCGGCAATGGCCGTATGGTATCCGGCATGCTTCAGAATCCCGGAAAAGAGCATGTTTTTCTCATGAAGGGGCCGGTTCTCCTTCATATTATTGGCGTACCAGCCGTTACGGAATCCGTACCTGCCGGTCATGATCTCGGCACGGGTGGGACTGCACAATGGCGTACACCATGCCGTACGGAACATCACACCCGTTTCGGCAAGCCGGTCGATGACCGGGGTTCGGTGCTCCCGGTTTCCATAGCAGCCGACCTCGGAGGCTGAACAGTCGTCGCCCATCACCAGAATGATGTTAAGGGGTTCGCGGCCACCAGCAGGAGATTCCAGCAGGGCCGGGCAGATTAAAAAATAAATGAAGTGCTTGATTTTCATGGTTCAGTATTGAGAGAGTTTATATGAAATGAGTCGGGACGTTTAAAAAACAATCTGCCCAGCCAGGGGCAACGCCCCCGAATCCGGGCCTACCTGAATGCGGAAAGCACCCTGTTCAGCCACCCAGTCGCCCTTATCCGGATCATAATAGGAAAAAGCCCGGTTATCGAGGGTGATCACACACTCCTTCGATTCTCCAGGCTCCAGGTCGACCCGGGTAAATCCCTTCAGCTCCTTCACGGGACGGTCGAGGCTGCTCACAGGATCGGAGACATACAGCTGGGGGATCTCCGAAGCGGCTCTTTTGCCGGTATTGCGAACGGTAAACCGCACCTCACAGGAAAAATCGCCGGTCCGGGCTACTTCCAGGCCACTATAGCTGAACGTCGTATAGCTCAGTCCATAACCGAACGGAAACCGGGTACCGGTTTTTTCCCGGTCAAACCAGCGGTACCCCACGTAAATCCCCTCGGAGTATACATTGCTGATGCCGTTTTCACTGTATCCCGGTCCGGTGAGGATAGATCCTTCCGGGTAGTGATCGACACTGCAGGGCCAGGAAATGCTCAACTTTCCGGATGGAGCATGGTCACCCGCCAAAATGGATGCGATGCCCTCTCCAATCTTCTCCCCGCTGTAAGGCACATACAGCAGCGCATCTACCTCATCGATCCAGGGAGTGACATCCACATAGGACCCGGAAATCAGCACCACCACGGTATTCTCGCAGGCACCGGCCACCTCCCTGATCAGCGATTCCTGATGTCCCGGCAGGAAGACAGAGCTGCGGTCCCATCCCTCACTCTCATTAAATCCGCTCAGGCTCACCAGAAGGATCGAGAGATCGGACTTCCGTGCCAGCGAACTGGCCTGCCGGATCAACCGCTCCTCCTCCCTGCTTTCCCCAGCCTCCCGGTTGTCCCGGTATTCCAGCGGCGATAAACAACCCTGTGCATGGGTAACTATGGATCCAGGGGTATACCGTTCCTGAATTCCCTGGAGGGGGTCCACTATTGCGTCCGGAAAATAGTAGGTCCGGCCGCTTCCCCCGCCCTGCAGGTAGTAGGCATATTGCCCTCCCTCTGCAGGTAAACCGGGATAAGGAATCGCCTGCGGACCGATCACCGCTATCTTCTTATAATGGGCCGGGGCGGCTGGCAGGAGACCTTCACTGTTCTTCAACAATACAGGCGACTTAACCGCCACCTCACCGGCCAGTTCCCGGTGGGCCTGAGCGTGCACCACCCCCGGATTTTCTGATTTCGGACGGTCGAACATGCCGGCCAGCTGCATGGTCTTCAACACCCGGTAGACCATCGTATCGACCATCGAAACCGGCAGACTGCCCGCTTCGATCTCTCTGGCCAGCGGCTCTCCGTATACCCGCTCCTCCTTTCCATCGGCATCGACTTTCAGGTCCACATCACACCCGGCAAAGACTCCACCGAGGGTGGAGCGGAGCGCACTGTTGGCATCCGAAATAACGAACCCTTCGAAGCCCCATTCACTGCGCAGAATATCTGTGAGCATGCCGCGGTGGTGACACATAAAATACTCCGTTCAACCTGTTGTAGGCCCCCATGATATTGAGCGCTCCTCCTTCCATGACCGATGCCCTGAAGGCGGGCAGGTAGATCTCCCGGAGGGTCCGCTCATCGATCACATTGTTGATATCGAACCTGTTGGGGTCCTGGTTATTGGCCACAAAGTGCTTGGGGCCGCAGATAATCCCCCGCGACTGCATGGCTTTCACATAAGGTACGATGAACCGGGAAACCAGATACGGATCTTCCGAGAAACACTCCCAGTTTCTCCCTCCCAAAGGATGGCGGATAATATTCAGGGTCGGTCCCAGGTTCAGATTCTGGCCGAGGGCGCGCATCTCCCGGGCGATCGCCACTCCAACCCGCTCGTACAGCGCTATATCCCAGGTGGAAGCAAAAGCCATCGGGGTTCCGAAATAGGTCGATTTTACCTCCACATCACGCCCGGCCCTCACCCCGGTAATCCCGTGTCCCATAACCAGGTCGGGAATGCCCTTCTCCGGGATCCCCCAAATCCCGAAATTGTCCATGGGTCCGTCGGAAGGATCATCATCGGGCAGAACCACCCCGGCGATCAGCTGAATTTTCTCCTGCAAGTTCAGCCGGTCAATGATCCCGGCGATAAACTGATGGTCAGCATTGTCTCATGGATGACTGAATGGTTCCTGCGACCATGCACTGGAACCGGTATAGAGGAAAATCGATGACCACAGAGCGATAGGTATGATTTGTTTCATGTTCATGAGGATAAAAATAAACAAATCAGCTGACCTGTCTGGGGTAAGAAAACTCCAATTAACAGGGAGATCTTGGAACTGAAGGTGGACCCGGAAGGCGGGAACCGGTGCGACTTCATGCTCCGGGAAAGTTCTGATCCTTGTATGGACTTCATGAAAAATTCATTATATTTATTTGCATTTGAAAATGCTTTTCGGTTTGATATTAAACTTCGTGCAAACAATTGACGATCGATCAGTGATTTTGAGTCCACCCCGGGTTTCTAAAGCAAGCTGATGCTGCTTGTTCTCATTTTGTAAACAACCAGCTGTTGTGGTTAAATAATAGTGACCGTTCATCATAAGGGCACATCTAAAAACCCAATGTTGATACAAACAACTGATTGTTAATATATTAATTGCTTAGTTTTACAGTACAAAATTAACCAATTATGAAAAACATAAACC
>CAZRZY010000094.1:0-19091 GCA_964604655.1 uncultured Bacteroides sp.
GGAGGCCGCCACATAATTGGCATTCAGGATGGCCATTCTGGTGGAGTCGGTGAGACCGGAAGCTCCCAGCAACTGAATATAAGCATGGGAGATGGGAAGAATACCCGCGCTGCCATAAGGTGCAGCGGCTACACTGCTGATCCCTTTAATCCCTCCGGTCTGCACCAGCGGATGAGTGGGTAGAAATTCTACCAGGTGGCTGGCCACACCAATGGGACCCACACCGGGTCCTCCTCCTCCATGAGGGATGGCAAAGGTTTTATGCAGGTTCAGGTGGCAGACATCGGCCCCTATGCTCGCCGGACTGGTGAGTCCCACCTGCGCATTCATATTCGCCCCGTCCATGTAGACCTGTCCTCCGTGCTGGTGGACCAGGTCGATGATCTCTCTGATATTGTCTTCAAATACCCCGTGGGTCGATGGGTAGGTGATCATGATGGAGGAGATCCGTTCGCTGAACTGCTCCACCAGCTCTTTCAGGTGTGCGGTATCGATATTTCCCCTGTCGTCACAATTGACCAGCTTCACCTCCAGTCCTGCCATCACCGCACTGGCGGGGTTGGTGCCATGGGCGGAGGTAGGAATTAGTGCCACGTTCCGATGTCCCTCTCCGTGGTTTTGGTGAAAAGCCTGAATCACCCGTAACCCGGTGTATTCGCCCGATGCACCCGAGTTGGGCTGGAAGGAGATGGTTTCGAATCCGGTTATTTCCGAAAGGGCATACTCCAGCTCGTGTATGAGCTGGTGATACCCTTCGGTCTGGCCGATGGGAACAAAGGGGTGGATTGCAGCAAATTCCGGCCAGGTAATGGGCATTAGTTGGGAAGCTGCATTCAGCTTCATAGTGCAGGAGCCCAGTGATATCATGGATTGATTCAAGGCCAGGTCCCTGCGTTCCAGCATGTGGATATAGCGCATCATCTCGGTCTCGGACCTGTACTTATGGAAGGTTTCCTGCTCCAGAAAGGAGGAGCGGCGGGAGAAGAGAGGATCAAAAACGATCCGGTTTTCCAAACTGTCATGAAAGTGGATACTCTTCTTTAATCCGACCGAGAAGACTTCCAGTATTTCGTTCAGCTGTGGCTCGAAGGTGGTCTCATCGGTCGAAAGCTGCACGTGACGCTCATCAGGGTAGTAAAGGTTGATCTCCCGCTCCTCGGCGATTTCACGGATCTCCGGTGCAGCGAGTTTTTGCGGGAGCTCTATCAGCAGGGTATCGAAAAAGTCACGGTGTACTATACGATACCCCAGCTTTTCCAACTGCTCCGATAAATAGGCTGCTCCGGTATGTACATTGGCAGCAATCCTTTGGAGCCCTTCCGGTCCGTGATATACAGCAAACATTCCTGCCATGCTGGCCAGAAGTGCCTGGGCTGTGCAGATATTGGATGTGGCTCTTTCCCGCTTGATGTGTTGCTCCCTGGTTTGCAATGCCATGCGTAGTGCCGGGCGCTGATCCGCATCCACTGAAACACCGATGATTCTTCCAGGGATGTGACGCTTGAAACTCTCCCGTGTCGCAAAGTAAGCCGCATGCGGTCCGCCATAAAACAGAGGGAGCCCAAATCGTTGTGTGGAGCCTACCACCACATCAGCTCCCCATTCACCCGGGGGCGTGATCAGGGTCAGACTCAGAAGATCGGCCGCCACGGCCACAAAGACTCCTTTCTCACGTGCCGATTCGGTAAATCCGGAGTAATCCCTCAGCGCTCCGTCAGCTGCCGGATACTGAACGAATACCCCGAACATGGATGGATCCGGTTCCGTTTCACCGAAATGGCCATGCACGAGTTCGATACCCAGTGGCTCAGCACGGGTGGTCAGTACTGCACGTGTCTGCGGAAAAATATTTTCATCGACGAATAACCTGTTTCTCCCTTCCTCTACAGCTTTCCTTGACCGGGAATTAAACAGCATGATCATCGCCTCAGCAGCGGCAGTGGCTTCATCCAGAAGAGATGCGTTGGCCATTTCCATACCGGTGAGCTCTATCACCATGGTCTGGAAATTAAGAAGAGCTTCCAGCCTGCCCTGGGAGATCTCCGCCTGGTAAGGAGTATAGGAGGTGTACCATCCCGGATTCTCCAGTATATTCCGCTGAATGACCGGCGGCAGGATGGCGTTATAATAGCCAAGGCCCATGTAGGTCCTGAAAAGCTTATTGCGGCCGGCTATCTCACGAAGCCGCTGATGATAGGAATGTTCGTCGATCCCTTCCTGAAGGTGAAGCGGTTGATCCCTGAATATGGATGAAGGGATGGTTTTCTTCATCAGCTCAACCATAGAATCGACCCCGATCTTATCCAACATTTCCTCGATCTCGTTGCCCCTCGGGCCAATGTGGCGCTCGCTGAATGTATCTGGTTTCATACAATATTCAATTTTAAGGGGGGTAGTGCTGTGAGGGTCAAAGATAAACAAACAAGACCTCACTTTTGTTGAGGGAAATCATGTTATGGAACCATCCCCAGGAAAGGGTTCTCCTGTCGCTCCCTGCCGATGGTGGATGCAGGCCCGTGTCCTGGATAAACAACTGTTTCCGGGGGTAATACCAGCACTCTTGTGTGAATGGAACGGATCAACTGGTCGTAATCGCCTCCCGGCAGATCGGTTCGTCCGATGCTGCCCTGGAACAGGGCATCTCCGGTAATAACAAACCCTGATTCCGGTGCATAAAAAGCAAGGCTTCCGGGTGAATGACCGGGGACCAGTATCGCTTCCAGTTTGGAATGTCCTACGGAAATGCTGTCCCGGTCCTTCACCATCTGATCGATTCCCTCCAGGGGTTCGAGCTTGAGTCCGAATACCTCTCCCATCAGTGGTGCCTGCCGGATGTTCTTTTCCTCGTCCCTATGGGCCCGGAAGGGAAGACCGTACCGGATTTTAATATGACGCACACCCAGCAGATGGTCCACATGACAATGAGTGTTGATCTGCCCGGCAACATTCAGGCCCTTTTCCTCGATCCAGCGGTCAAAAAGTGCTATTTCCCCGGGTGTCTGAAAGGCAGGATCCACCACAAGGCACTTTCCGGATTCTTCCCAGACCATGTAGGTATTGACCTGAAACGAGTTAAATGCAAGAGATTCGATCTGAAGCATATCAGTTGTTTTTTCCCCTGAGGAGCGGGACAAACGAGAAGAATCCGTGCTCGCTCCGTTCGAAATCATCCTCCGACCTCCGGATCACCCGGATCATTTTCTGACCATACCGGTCTCCCTCGGGGATGACCAGGATACCCCCGATTTGAAGTTGGTCCAGTAAGGACCGGGGAATCTCCGGGGCGGCTGCCGTTACCAGGATGCGGTCAAACGGAGCATAAGCCGGCAGGCCTTCATAGCCATCCCCATAGAAATAGAGCGGCTTATAACGGAGAGGCGCGAGTGTTTTCTGAGATTCAAGGAATAGTTTTCGCTGACGTTCTATGGTATATACCCTGGCTCCCAGCTCCAGCAGCACGGCAGTCTGGTAACCGGAGCCTGTCCCGACTTCCAGAACTTTCGAGTGTTTCTGAACATTCATTAATTCGGTCTGGAAGGCTACCGTGTAGGGCTGGGAGATGGTCTGACCCGCGGAGATTGGAAATGCTTTATCGGTGTAAGAGAAGTTCAGGAATCCGCTGTCCATGAAGAGGTGTCTGGGAACCTTTCCTACAGCCTCCAGCACTCTTCCGTCCTGGATACCTTTTGTCCTAAGCGTTTCTACCAGCTTCTTTCTGAGTCCTTTATGTTGAAAGCTGTCATATGGTTCCATAAGCAGGCCTAAAGATAACGCATATTCTCGAACATATTTCATCAATTTTCCGCTGCCAAATGCAATTATTTATTCTTCTTTCCAGTTATATTAGCAAGAGGTTGACCCATTGAATGAAGAACCACAGGCTCCAGAGGTTTCTCTACATCTTATTTGATTTCCTGGCTGCATCGGCCGCATGGATGCTATTCTATATCTTCCGAAAGGTACAGATAGAACCACAGGTATTTGGCATTGACATTCCCATTAACCTGGGAACCCGTTTCTGGGCCGGAGCCATGGGACTTCCGTTTGCCTGGATCATTTTCTACTACTTCACAGGATTTTATAACAATATTTACCGGCGTTCCAGGCTCGATGATCTCCTGAGGACCTTCCTGTCATCGCTTCTTGGGGTGATCGTGATCTTTTTCCTTCTCATTCTGGATGACACCATCCTCGACTATACCAACTATTACAGTCTGTTTGTCACCCTTTTTCTGCTTCACTTCACTTTTACCCTGATCCCGAGGATGATTCTGACAAGCCAGACCGTCAGACATGTTCATCAGAGGAGGATCGGATTCAAGACAGTGATGATCGGCAGCAACGAAAATGCGGTGGATGTGTACAGGGACATCGTCGATCAGAAAAAGTCCAGTGGACACGAAATCCTTGGATTCATCAATGTCCATCGAAAAGAGCATTACCAGTTGCAGGACCTGATTACCCACCTGGGGGGCCATGAGCATATGGAGGATATCCTGAGAGAACTGGAGGTGGAGGAGGTGATCATCGCATTGGAGCCCTCCGAACACGGGAAGATCGGGGACATTGTCAACCGGCTTTCTCTGCTGGACATCAGGGTAAGTGCCATTCCCAGTATGACCGATATTTTGACCGGAAAGGTAAAAAGTACTACCATTTTCGGAACCCCCTTGCTGGAGGTGAATCACGAACTGATGCCGGCCTGGCAGCAGAATGTGAAACAGCTTCTGGATTTTTTCCTGGCGATTTTTTCCCTGATGCTGCTCTCCCCGCTGATCCTGTTCCTGGTAGTAGGGGTGAAGCTTTCTTCCCCCGGCCCCATCTTTTATTCTCAGAAAAGGATCGGTCGTTTCGGAAAGCAGTTCAAGATCTACAAATTCAGATCGATGTACCATAACGCGGAGGAAAACGGACCCGAACTCTCCTCCAGGCATGATCCAAGGGTTACCCGGTTTGGCCAATTCATGAGGAAACACCGGCTGGATGAGATCCCCAATTTCATCAATGTACTGAAGGGTGACATGTCACTGGTAGGTCCCAGGCCTGAAAGAGAATATTTCATCCGGAAGATCACGGAGGAAGCCCCGCATTATGTGCATCTCCACAAGATCAAGCCCGGCATCACCTCATGGGGTCAGGTGAAGTACGGCTATGCAGAAAATGTACAGGAGATGATCAAGCGGCTGCGATACGACATCCTCTACATTGAGAACATGTCCCTGTTTGTCGATCTCAAGATCCTTTTTTATACGGCCATTACCATCATGAGGGGTAAAGGGGTATAGCCGTCCACCGGTCAGTCGAGTCCGCGTCCCTTCAGCAATGGTTCGATGGTAGGTTCCTTTCCCCTGAAAGCCAGGTACATCTCCATCTCCTCCCGTGAACCTCCCATTTCCAGAATATGCTCCCTGAACGACCGGGCTGTCTCCTCATCATACAGGCCATTCTCAAGGAAGGCGTTGAAGGCATCTTTATCCAGTACCTCAGCCCAGATGTAACTGTAGTAACCGGCCGAATATCCGCCGGAGAAGATATGCTGGAAGTAGGTGGAACGATACCTGGGGATGATAGCGTCGATCAGCCCGATTCGTTCCATGGCAGATGCTTCGAATGCATTCACATCGATTGCTTCGGCTTGGGACAGGGTATGGTAATCCATATCAAGGATCGATGCTGCCACATATTCCACCGTGGCAAAACCCTGGTTGAATTTGCCGGCCGCATCCAGTTTCCGGATCAATTCGTCCGGGATGGGATTTCCCGTCCTGTAATGTTTCGCATACGTTTTCAGCACCTCCGGATGGGCAGCCCAATTCTCCATGATCTGAGAAGGCAGTTCCACAAAATCCCTGGCCACTGCAGTCCCCGAGGTGGTCAGATAATCGCACTTTGTAAGCATGGAGTGAAGCGCATGACCGAACTCATGAAAGAATGTGAGGGTCTCGTCAAAGCTGATCAGCGCGGGTTTATCGCCGGTGGGCCGCGTGAAATTCATAACGATCAGGTGCACCGGGGCAATCCGTTCACCATTCTCGGTATGGGCCTGCCGAATGCTGGTGCTCCAGGCTCCCCCGCGCTTTCCGGGGCGCGGATGAAAGTCCATGTATAGAATGCCCAGATGGGATCCATCCCGCTCCTTTACCTCGCAGGCCAGCACCTCATCGTGGTAGACAGGAAGCTGCGGATTGGGTGTAAAGGTCAGCCCGTAAAGCTTGTTGACCACATCGAACACTCCCTCCTTGACCGTCTCCAGGCTGAAATAGGTCCGGATCTCCTCCTCGTCCAGCTGGTATTTTTCCTGACGGATCTTTTCCGCATAGTACCACCAGTCCCAGGAGGACAAATGAAAGTTTTCCCCTTCCCGGTTGATGATCTCCTGCATCATTCCTGCTTCTTCCTTCGCCTTCTCCAGGGCAGGCTCCCATATCTGTTCAAGGAGTTTATAGACATTGGCGGGTTCTCCGGCCATCCGGTCGGAGAGCATAAAGCCGGCATGAGTCTGGTAGCCGAGCAGTCTGGCACGCTCGAGCCTTAACTTCAGGATCTCGCTGATGATTTTTCTGTTATCGAATTCATTCCCGTTGTTCCCGCGCAGATACATGGCCTTGTAGAGCTCCTCCCTCAGTGTTCTGTTATCCGCATATTGAAGGAAAGGGATCCAGCTTGGCTTGTGGAGTGTAAAGAGCCATTTACCTGCATGTCCGGCGTCATCAGCGGCATCCGATGCAGCGGCACGGACCGATTCCGGAAGCCCGGCAAGATCCTCTTCATTGTCCAGGATCAATTCATATCCGTTGGTTTCCGACAGCACATTGTTCCCGAACTCCAGGGTCAGCATGGAAAGTCTCTCATCAATTTCACGGATCCTGGATTTCCCATCCTTATTCAGGTTTGCTCCACCTCTGACAAACCGCTTGAAGATCTTCTCAAGGACCCTGACCTGTTCTCTGTTCAGGTCCATGGAGCCCTGAGTATCGTAAACGGTTTTTATCCTGGAAAACAAGTGCTCATTGAGCAGAATATTGCTCGTATGAGCAGAGGTGATCGGAACCAGTTCTCTGGCTATGGAATCAAGCTGGTCATTGGTCTCGGCGGAGAGCAGGCGGTAGAAGACCCCTCCCGTTTTCCTCAGGAGCTCACCGCTCAGGTCGTAGGCAGCCACCGTATTTTCAAAGGTCGGTGAATCGGGATTGGCAATAATCTCCTCAATTTCCGCCCCCTGTTTGCGGATTCCTTCCTCAAAGGCGGGAACGAAGTGCTCACTCCTGATCTTTTCGAAGGGAGGCACTTCGAAGGGTGTCTGGTATTCGTTTAAAAACGGATTCATATCTGGTTCATTTTGATTCTGGCAGGCCATATTCAGAATCATTAAAACAGCCGCCGGGAACAATAGTTTTTCCATCTGAAAGAGTTGTTTGGTTGGTGATCTTCGGAAAACTCCTGAATATAGCCAAAAAAAGGAAGGGCCGCTATGTCGAGTAGCAGCCCTTCGGCAGAACCTAAAGATTTTGACAATGGTGAAACAGTCTACAGCCGGTCAGTCATGGAATCAGATCTTGTCCGTTTCCACAATTCGACCGAGGATGTCTGCATAGGGCATCATCAGATACTCTTTTCCATCAAATTCCAATTCGGTTCCGGTGAAGTTTTTGTAAAAGACAGTGTCTCCTACTGCGATCTCAGGATCTTCAATGCCGCTGATCGCCAACACCTTGGCGAATTGGGGTTTCGATTGGGCGGTATCGGGAATGATGATTCCCGAAGCAGTCTTCTCTTCGGAGGGTTCCACCTCCAGAAGTACATGTTGATTGATTGGCTGTAACTCTTTCATTTTAATTGATTTTAGGTTTACTAATTGAGGTTTTTACTCAATTTATCTCCAGCAGTTGATTGATCCTGGCCTTGTCAAAGCCTACAATCATCTGACCATTTATATCTGTTTGCGGAACGCCCTGCTGGCCGCTCTTTTTCACCATGGCTTCGGCGGCAGCGGTATCAGAAGCCACGTTGATCTCCCGGTAGGGGACCCGGACTTCCTTAAGATACGTTTTCAGGGTATTACACCAGGTACAGGAGGGCGTGGTGTAAACAGTCACCTGTTTCATTTTTTTCTGAGTCCCGTCCTGGACCGAACCGATCTGCTTTCCTGCAAGGATCGATTCATATACTGCACCGGTCTGGCATCCCTTCACAATATTGACCATTTTCCCTTCGGAAAAAACCAGAAGACTCGGGGCCGTATCTACCTGGAATCTGGGATGAATATCAAAGACCGAGGCCACATCTGCTGTCAGTATGGCGACATTTTCCAGAGGTCGCAGATTCCTGATCCGTTCCAGGGCGCAGTCACTTGTTCCGGATCCTGACTTAAAGATCAGAAGAAATATGCGGGAGCGACCCTTTATCTGGCTGCTCAGTTCTTCGTATGAGTTTACAGGAATGGTGTTCATCGCTTTAACTTGATTTCAGGGACACAAAATAAATTTTCTTCCTGCAAAGATTCAGTAACTTTAGTCACACAAGGGGGAATAATTGATCCGTCCCCTGTAAAGCTTGATCAATCCCCTGTTCTCCATCTGCTTCAGTAACCTGGAGATCACCTCCCGTGAACTGTTTAACGACAGAGCGATGTCCTGATGGGATCCCTCATAGATCCTGCTGCCGGTGGTGCGAAACCTGTCCTGAAAGAACCGTTCCAGCCGTTCGTCCATTTTCAGGAAAGCAATATTGTCCAGAGCGTTCAATAGTTCATCGAAACGCATCTGCATGGAATGCATCACGTACTCTTTCCAGGTCTGGAATTCGGTAATCCAGCTGTCGAGCAGTTCCACAGAGATCACCACGGCGGTGGTTTTTTCCTCCGCAATGGCACGGACCCTGCTTTTGGTCCGGTCCATACAACAGATCAGGGAGACAGTGCAGACTTCTCCGGGCCGCAGGTAATAGAGGAGCAATTCCCTTCCAGTCTCGTCGGTTCTACAGACTTTGATCAGGCCGGTGAGTACTATGGGAAAGGACCGTATGTACTGGTCTTCCCGGATCAACTCCTGTGATTCTTCAAACTCCCTGAAAGTGCCCGATTCGTTAATGGCCTCCCTGAGACCCGACTCGAAGAACGGGAAACGTTTTCTGACGATCTCCTCCACGCTGGCTGTTTTATGCGAAGGTAGAAAGAATACCGCAATTACCGGCAGTGCCCTGAGGGAAGGTGGATAGTGAGCTGATTATCGGCAGGCGGGAGATCGTTGTAAAGGCCTTTGATCAATTTCTTGCGGAAACGGATGATCAGCCTTCCTTTCCGGTCTACACCTTCCAGATCGATCAAAGGGTCTGCAGGGACTTCATCACCCAGGTAATGGCTGGAAAACGCATCTCCTATCTGAAACGACAACCGGTGTGCATCTTCGGGCCTCAGGTTCATTTCGATCATGGTCTTCTCTGCGATACCTGCCACTCCTTCATGTACGTAGCTCCTGGCATATTCCATGAAGTTTCCTTCTACCGAAGGAATCGACCGGATGTGCTCTGTGGAGATCACCATGGTATCGCCCCGAATATTCACCCGGCGTAAGGGGCAGGGATAGGTCACCAGCGATCCGGTCTCCACATCGAACAGGAAGGATCCATCCTGCCACCTTTTAACAGTGATGTCATTAGCATGGTAATGACCCGTAAATACCACTTTTACGTCATAACCGGCCAGCATTCTGGAAACTTTTCTGTAATCCTCGACCACATATTCCCCGAAATAGCGTTTCTGGCCATGGTAGTGCTCAAGGATCCCATGGTGCATCATGGCCATCTTCAGCTTGCCTCTGGCTTCTTCCGAGACCAGCACGTTTTCCAGCCAATTCAGGGTCTCCTTTTTGAACGCCCCCCCTGTATGGGGATGCCCCAGGGAGTCATTGAACGCGTACAGACATGGGTCCAGTCCCAGGATCCAAAGTCCTTTCATTGGCTCGGCTATGTAGCTCAACGAATGGGGATCACGAAACAACGCTTCCCCATATCCATAAGGACGGTAGATCTTTTTGAACAGGTCCGGCCCCACATTCTCCATCCGGAGGGTGGAATCTCCCTGATAAGCGACGGCCTCCCCGTTACTTATATCGTGATTTCCGGGTATCACCAGTACCTGTTGTCCCAGAGCTTCGAGCTGTTCCAGAAAGGCGATCATGCCCTCATGGGAACGGAGGGTTCCATCTTTGGTCAGGTCGCCGGGTATCAGCACCAGATCTGTTCCCGAAGCCATGGTGGTCGTGATGGCCTCCTGCATGAGTTCCGTACTTTCCCTGAGCAGTTTGCGGTCATTTTTCAGATATTGCTCAAATGCTTCACCCTCTAATCCAAGGGCAGGATCATAGAAGTGAGGATCGCTGAAAACTGTTATGGAGACGTTTAATGAAGTGGGCAGGTGGACGGGTTCCCTATCTGAAAGATTCCACGCTTCGGGTCCGGGTCTCTCCCCGGGCAGGATAGCGCCAAAAAGTACCAGGGAGGGAAGCCAAAAGTGTTTCATGAAAAACACAGGTTTGCTGCGAATATAATAATTGAGGGGTGCGGGTTTGTTTCGGAATAGTTAACAGACTGTAAAGAAGGGGTTATTTTTAATCAGCGGCTTAGCCGGCCTTTCCTTCTTCTTCCGTAGTACATCAGCAGAATACCTGCAAAGAATGGGGTATATGCGAGCCACACGGGGATATCGGCGACATAATAGCCATAGCTTCTGCCGAAAGTAAGCAGTAACCCTGCCCCGGCAAGGGCAACTCCTGCCCAGTACCAGTTTCCGGCTTTTCTCCGTGCACTTCCCTCCATCTCCTCTCTAAGCACCCGCTCATCCACTTTCCGAATGGCAGCATGAATCTCCTCATCGGAAAACCCCTGGTCCGATAACCTGGACCTGATTTCCGAATAACTGGCACCTTCCAGCTTTGCATCAACCAGTTCCCTGATCTCCTGTTCGGTAAGCTCTTTCATACTCTGATCCTAAGATAGTACAATTTCCTGTAGAACTGTCCTTCTAAGTGTGGGAAGAACGATGAATCGCAATGCCCGGGCTTCTGAGGATCAGGGAAAGAATATCATTCAGGGGTAATCCCCTGCAGGTTCTTTTCGATTCTCCGGATAGATTCCTTCAGGGAGGTTTCCGGTTCAATCGTATTGTATATTCCCCAGAATTCCGGATCGAAATCAAACGATTCTTCTGCCAGGACCACATTGGAGCGGACCCTGTCGGAGGGACTTATACGGAGTCTTTCCCCCGGTATTACATCGGTGATAGCCATTTCAATGGAGATATGATACTTAGATCCGATCCACTGCCTCTTTCTCCGTATTTTCATCTCCACATCGGCCCGTACCTGGCTAATGTGATAAGCGCTGTCCAGACTGCGGTATTCGACGTGGTAGCGGGCACTGAGAGGTTTGATCCTTATTTTGGGAGACCGGCTCACCAGGAATAGATCCGGTTCCTGCTGAATCCGGTCCTCATTGAATTCGAAATCGACCCCCAGTATGGCAAGGGTTTCCATATCGATGTAGAGCGTCCCGTTAAACAGCAGTTCGGGTATCTCGTTCCGCTGTTCGAACTGTATCACATAGACCATGCGGTCTCCATAGCTCATCAGGTCGTTGAAGGTCAGATTGTACCTGTCAGAAAAATCCGCTCTCAGAAAATCGGGAATATTCTTGATGACATCCAGATTGAGAGAGGTATAGATCCCCGAGCGGAGTTTGATGAGCACCGTATCTTCGACGGTCACATCCACAATCTTGCGCCCCCTGTGGATCCGGACCTGGTCCCCGGCCCCCAGCGGGGTGTAGGGCCCCTTGGCCACGTCGAGTACTGCCTCGGAATAGAGCATCACATGGTTGTTCCGCTTGACCGCTTCCCTGTAGAATGCAGTCATGGAGGAGTGATCGTTTAAATAATTCTCTTTTACCTTTCCCATAACCTCTCTGACCAGGTAGACCGGATCAATATAACGGATAACCACTTCCTGTAGGGGAACGGACTCCTCTTCCAGGCCTATTTCCAGCCTCTCCTCCGGAGGAAACCTTACAGGCACGATCTTTTGCCTGTATCCGAGATAGGAGATCGTTAACAGGGGTTCTGTAATTTCGGAAGGGATCTTGAACGAAAACTCTCCTTTCTGGTTGGTGATGGAACCAAGGTTGCTCCCGTACAGTCCAATGGTGGCAAAGGAAAGGGGTTTTCCTGTTCTCCGGTCCACTATTTCTCCCTTCAGCAGGTACCTGTCGAGGTCTTCACTGATCTGCTCCGGCTCCGCCAGGTTCTCTTTATAGATGACAATGTTCGGAGAGATGATCCTGTAGCGGAGATCCGGATTCCGGAACAGCATGTCAAGCGCATCCTCCAGCCACAGTTCTTCCGCGATCACTCCGATGCGCTGTTTCCCATCGATCAGGTCGGCATTGTATGTGAACCGGAGACCAGTCTGAAAGGTGATCTCATCCAGTGCCTGTTGAATGGTTTGGGTCCGGGATGTAAGCGTAACCGGAATCCGGGGTAGGGTATCCTGTGCAAAAAGAGACCTGCAATCGGGGGTAAGGACAAGCAAAAGAAGCAATGCCAGGACCCTGAATCCGGACAAATATCTTCTTTTGACGCTGATCATCTATTATGCTATTGGGTCAGAAAAAAAGCCTCATCCCCGTAATCAACGGTAAGTCCGAATGCCGTGGCAATAGTCTCCAGGATAGCGTCGATGGATTGCTCCCTGTAAGAGGTGGTGATCCTCAGATCGGCGGTCAGATACTCCTCCGCGAAGATCTGTACATGATATGACTCCTCCAGTTCATCCAGAACTTCCGTTAATTGGGTATCCACAAATTTAAACTCTTTTGTCTTCCAGGAGATATAGTTGGGATCTATCGCCGGTTTTTTCTCAATGCCCCCGTTTCCGATCATGGCCATATCGCCCTTTTCCAGGGTCATGTACTTGGGTGAATCCCTCCTTCCGACCCTGACGCGGCCGCTGGTGACAAAAACCTCCACATCATCGGCCGATCCGGCCTTCTTGACATTGAAGGAGGTTCCCAGCACTGATACCACCACCTTGCCGGACCTCACCGTGAAAGGATTCACCGGATCGGACATCACTTCGAAAAAGGCCTCTCCTTCCAGTTGGATATTCCTGTTCTGGTTAAAGTCCATCGGACAGGTCAACCCCGATCCTTCATTGAGATATACTCTGCTGCCATCGGGCAGATCAACGGTTTTCACCCCTTTTTCAGCATAGTGGCTGAGAGGGGACTCCTCCTTGTTCGGATTCAACACACCGAAGTAAAGTGCCGGTACACCGAGTGCAATGATCAACAGGATAGCCGCAGCCCATCTCCGGGAAACGGAAACGAACACCTGATCTCTTCCAGGCTCCTTTTCTTCCAGTAAACCGTCTTGATCCAGTCTGTTGCGAAGTCTGTTCCATGCATGGGACGGATCGTTTTTGGAACCGGTGAAGTGCCTGTCGTACCATTTCCAGGTTTTTTCCATTTGCCCAAGTTCCTGCAGACTCTCCGGATCCCCTTCCATCTCTTTTATGAAAGCCACCTCCTCTGCCGGACCCATCTCTCCGGAAAGGTAGCGTGACATCTCTCTATATTTTTCAGATTTCATCCGTTTGATTTTTCAGTTGTTTCTCAGACTGCCTGGTTGCTTCATTTTCATTGCTCATATTTTTTCAGACTTTCTCGCAGTTCTTTCAGGGCCCGGCCCATATGCGCCTCCACTGTTTTTACAGAAAGTGAAAGGCGATACGCTATTTCCCTGTATTTCATGCCTTCCTGACGGTTCAGCAGGAATATTTCCCGTGTTCTGTCGGGAAGTCGCCGGAGTGACCTGGAGATCGCTTCCGACAGTTCACCCGACTGCATGAGCTGCGAAGGATCGTTTCCCCACTCAAAAGGTTCAGGTACCTGGGATTCATCCAGGGGGAATTCAATCCGTGCCTTCCTCAGGTACATCATCGAATTGTTAAAAACCGAGCGGTAAAGGTAACTGCGCCAGCTTCTGGTGATCCGGAGAGCCTCCCGGTTCTTCCATATGTTATAGAAGACATCCTGTACCACTTCCTCGGCCACTTCTCTTTTCCGCACCAGGCTTTCGGCATACGCCTTCATGCCGTGATAATAAGTATGAAACAGCTTCTCAAAACTATCCAGGTCTCCCCTTCGGATCTTCCTTAATTGATGTTGTTCGTTCAGATTCATGAAGAGTGAATTAAAAGCGCTGCCCCTGTGCGGCTTGTACGGGGAGGGTAAAGTTACACATTTCTTACCGGGCAGCGCTTTGAGATATATGAGAGAACGGCTTCACTTATCCTTCCCTTCTCAGGTATTTCCGGTTCAGACGCCTGATGGCGGATTCGATGGACTGATCGGGCTCGATCACATTGTATCCTTCCCAGAAATCCTGATCGAAATAGATATACACCTTTTCACCCATCACATCATTGGCTTTAAAACGATCCCTGAAGGTAAACTTCTCAATACCCTCGTAGGTGCGGTCGGTGATCGCCAGTTCTGACATGGTGGTGAAGTTCGTATTGAACAGTTTTCTTTTCCAGTTCACCTTGAATCTGACCTCTGCCCTGGCATAGGTAAAATACCACATGTTATTCTCAATGGTATATTTGGCCCGGTAAACCGCTTTTTCGGGAGTAATGGTCATGCCCATAGGCTTGCGCTGAATGAACATCCTTGCGGCCTCTTCCTCGTTCTCCATATTGAGTTCGAATTCAGCCTCGGTGATGGCCAGTTTATCCATGTCCACATAAAGTTTCCCGCGATAGTAGGGATCATCCACGTGAGATCTCTGATTAAAAGCGATCACATAATGGAGTCTTTCATCGATGGTAATGACATCGCTAAGCCGGAAATTGTAGATATCATAATACTCCTCGGAGAGCAGGATATAAGGATTCTTCACCACATCAAGCAGAACCGCGGTATTGGGCCCGCCCTGCAACTTGAAGAGTACCGTATCCATCTTCTCAACGTCGGCACTCTTCCTTCCTTTGAAGAGTTTCACCTGATCCATCTGGAAGTTGTTGGCATAGCCTCCCTTGTAAATGTCTACGACCGCCTCGGATATGGCCACATAGTTGCGCCCGCGTTCAATGGTTTCTCTGTAGAATCCGCGCATCATCATCGGTTCAATGCTGTAATTGACTCTGATCTGGCTCAGGGCATCGATGATCAGTTCCAGGGCATCTTCAGGACGAATGGTGATTTCCTGGAGTCTGACTGAACTGGGCGCCAGCAGGATCTTCAACTTTTCGTCTTTTTCGAACTGGTCGATCATGACTATCGTATTCTGATACCCGATGTAGGAGATTTTCAGGTCGGTTACCGCGGACTCCCTTGGAAGTTTGATCACGAAATCTCCGTCTATATTGGTGACGGTGGCTGCGTTGGATCCTCCGGCCTCGACAGTCGCAAAGGGAAGTGTTCTGCTGGTTTCCGAATCGATCACAGTCCCTCTGTAAGTCTTATAGTTGATGGTATCAAACACCAGGTCGTCATCCGTCACTGCCGCCTGGGAAGTGATGCTGCAAATCAGTGTGATGATCATCACAAAGGCTCCACTTTTCAATCTCATAGTATTCATGGTGATATGATTTAAGTTTCAAAAAACATCTGCTTCTATAAGTAAGATGCATCTGATGGCTTTTACCCTATCTTTATTTTCATTTCTTTTTTCTAACATTCCTTACAAGGAGTAACCGATGAGCAAGAGATCAACTCCCTGGACCATCCAGGATATTCCCTCCCAGGAGGGCAGGATTGCAGTGATAACCGGCGCCAATAGCGGCCTGGGATACCATACAACCCTGGGGCTTTCTGAAAGGGGCGCCAGAGTGATCATGGCCTGCCGTAACCTGGAGAAAGGAGAAAAGGCCAGAACCTTGATTGAGCAATCACATCCCGCCGTCTTGCCCGAGGTGTGGGAACTGGACCTGGCAAATCTCTCTTCGGTGGAGGCGTTTGCTGTCCGGTACAGCGGCCGGTTCCGGAAGCTCGATCTGTTGATCAACAATGCCGGTCTGATGGCTATTCCCTACCACCGCACAAGGGATGGATTCGAGATGCAGTTTGGGGTGAACCATCTGGGCCATTTTGCCCTCACTGCCAGGCTTTGGCCGCTGCTGCTTCATACCCCGCGGGCAAGAATAGTGAATGTGAGCAGCGCGGCCCATCACCTTGGAAAGATCCGGTATCATGACATCCACTGGGAAAGAGGCTACCGGAAGTGGAGGGCATACGGGATGAGCAAACTTGCCAACCTGTTATTTACCATGGAACTTACCAGGAAACTGGATACGGGTGAGGACGGTCCGATAGCGGTCTCGGCGCATCCCGGGTACGCCAATACAGAACTTCAGGCCAAAGGGTTTGCCATGAGAGGCTCCAGGATAGGAGCGGGGGCCTTTAACCTGGTTAATAAGCTGGTGGCCCAGCCGGCCCGAATGGGAGCTTTGCCGATTCTGTATGCTGCAACTGCCGGCGGGGTCCTGCCGGGCGCCTATTTCGGGCCCGGGGGACCCATGAGGTTGCACGGATATCCGGTCCCGGACCGGCCCAATTCAAAGCTTGTTACTCCTCAGGAAGCCAGGAGACTGTGGGAGCTCTCCGAATCGCTTACAGGGCTGACAATGGCATAGTCTTTGTACCAGAATTCTCCGTTAACAGGAGGATTGAAAAGATGAAAAACCAGCATATCATCCTGGGAGTGGCAATTACTCTGTTTCTGTCCGGATGCGGTGTATCGTTAAGAACTTTCTCGGATGTGGACCCATTGGTCAATTTCGAGCAATATGCCACTTACAGTTACCTTGAATTCACGGAAGGGAACAGGAAGACCATCACAGGGATGGAACTGGAGAGGATCCGGGTGGCCTTTGCCCGGGAACTGGAAAAACACGGACTCTCCTTCGTGGAAGAGGGCGGTGATGTATCGGTACAGATAACGGTGTATCATCGCCAGGCCATGGACCATTATTACCGGCATCCATGGAGGTATAATTTCATGGAGCGGGCTATTTCAGTGGATATCTACGATAATCTGACGCGGAAGCATATCTGGCATGGTGCAGCGGTGGGAGAACTGAACTACGATCCCGGGGAACGTGCTGAGAGCCTGCCACTGGTTGCGGAAAAGATCTTCAGCAGATACCCTGTCCGGCCTAAGGAGGAAAGTTAGGAGTTATGATTCCGTTTTTTCAGGTTCAGGTCTTTCCTGACGAATCGAAAAAACTCGCTGTTGAGTCTTTTACTGTCCTCCCTGGGCATCTGCAGGAATCTCTTCAGCAACCGGTTGTCGATCAGCTCGGTGATCAGGAACAGTTCGCAAAGTGTAATGTAGAGGTCTTTCAGATCGAAAGTGTAGAAAGGTTTGATGGTGATGTAATCCAGTGAACCTCCCCAGATGGCATTATCGATCAGATTGGCAGCCAGACCTGCCAGAAAGAGATGAATAAATCCGTTGATCCAGAAGCTGTTCCTTTTTCGTGTTACATAAAACCGCCATACTTCAACGAATAGAAATCCGATGAGACTGAAAAGGATAATATTGACCAGGTGGGAACCTTTCTTAAGACCCAGGAGTACCCAGAGATAGGAGCCGAGGGTATTCTGTGTGGGCTCTATGTAGAAAACCGGAGGGATCAGCGGTACCGATATGGATTCCCACTGGAGCGAAAAGAGATAGATTTTGATCCCCTGGTCTGCCGCCACCGCAGCCCCCAGGAATATCCAATTGATTCCCTTCCTTACCGGGAAGAGATCCTGCAGAAAAGTGGCCAGCGCAGCCAGAAAGGAGAGAAAAAGAGCAGGCAGTAAAAAAAATTTCCAAAGATAATCCAGTTCGGTCACCCTGTGTGCTATGGCGTAGATCAACATGGCTGCCACCCAGATCACAAAGAAGATCAATATGTTCCTGGGATATTTGCGTGCCATGGAGTGTGGTGTAAAGTGACTGGAGGCGAAAGTAGTGAAATTTGGATTAATTAAAATCTTTGCTTTATTTTGACAGCAATAAATTCAGTGTAATGAGGATGACTTTCACAAGCTGGTGGTGGACCGCATGTTTCCGAGATGCCGGAGCATAGGGACCCCAGATTGTGTCTACACCATATCAAAGGCTTCCAATTCGGCGGAAGCCTTTTTTTATGGTCAAAAAGCGGAGAAATGAAAAAGATACCTGTTACCGTAGAACGCCGGAAAATTCTGGCCGACATTATTACTCCTGTTAGTATCTATCTGAAAATAAGGGATATATTTCCAAATTCCCTGTTACTGGAGAGTTCTGATTATCACAGCAAGGAGAACTCCTATTCATTCATATGCCTCGATCCCATTGCAGGCTTCCAGGTGGAGGACGGAGCAGTGAAGATCGAGCTGCCGGATTCGGAGCCCCGGATCATCTCATCCGGAGACAGGCCGGACGTGGTGGGGCTCCTGGAAGAGTTTATAGCCAGCTTCCAGATGGATTGTTCTTCGGAGTCGTTGATGGTCGACGGGGTATTCGGTTATTCCTCCTACGATGCAGTGGAGTACTTTGAAGAGATCCGTTTCCGCACTCAGCTTCCGGAGAAAGAGCAGATACCGCAAATGCGCTACCACTTCTTCAGGTTTGTATTGGCCATTAATCACCTGACCAATGAGCTGAACCTGTTTGAACACAGAATCAATGGCGGAGCCAGCGAGGTTGACCGGGTCACCACCCTGCTTTACAACCGGAACATTGCCACCTACCATTTCGATGCAGCGGGTGAGGAATCCTCCAACTTGACCGATGATGAATACCGCAGGATGGTTACCAGCGGAAAGAAGCACTGCCACAGGGGGGATGTCTTCCAGATCGTCCTTTCCAGGCAGTTCTCACAACCCTTTACAGGGGATGAGTTCAATGTTTACAGGGCTTTGCGATCCATCAACCCCTCTCCATACCTGTTTTATTTTGACTTCGGGAGCTACCGCCTCATGGGATCTTCCCCCGAGGCCCAGATCCAGGTGAAAGGGGGGAAAGCCTACATCGATCCCATCGCCGGAACCTTCAGGCGCACGGG
>CAZRZY010000095.1:0-18736 GCA_964604655.1 uncultured Bacteroides sp.
TCGTAATGCCCAGGACAGCACCCAAAGTCAAACGTGCGGCCGTTGAAGGGTATGCCTGGATATTCCCCAGTGGAACAGTCCCATCAGGGACAAGGTGACCGGCGAGGTGATCGAATGGTATGGCGATGTTGCCGGAACCCAGTACGATGACCGGTCGCGTTATGAAAGAGTCCCGATACCCTGGGAATACAACGATTTCCTGAGAGAGTTCCTGGAAACCGGATATGTGACCAACACCGATGTATCGATCTCCTATAAGGGTGACAGGAGTTCACAGCGGTTTTCGATCAACTACAACCATATGAAAGGTCAGGTACCCAATACTCAGCTGACTACCGGGGGGGCCAGCCTGCTCTCCACCTATCAGCTGGCGAAAAACCTGGATCTGGAGACCAAATTCTCTTATAATAAGGTTAAATCACCCAACTATCCCCGGTATGGATACGGGCCCAAAAACCATATGTACACCATTCTGATCTGGATGGGCTGGGATGTGAATGCCGAGGATATGAAAAACCATCTCTGGGTCCCCGGCCAGGAAGGGTACCGCCATGCCAACTTCAACTATGCCTGGTACAACAATCCCTTCTTTGCCGCCTACAAGCTGAATCAACAGTATAACGAGGACCTTTACAACGGCCAGGTGAAACTGAGGTACCAGATCACCAGGGACCTCTCCATCCAGGGAAGGGTTTCCGGAGTAATCCGTGACCGGTTCGAGGACAGGCAAAGTCCGAAATCCTATCTGAACTACGGCGACCCGCGGGACGGGGATTATAAGACCTGGAACCGGCAGTGGGTTCAGATCGACAATGACATCATTGCCACCTACCGGAAGCAGCTGACTCCCGGTTTCAACCTGACCCTGAATGCCGGTGCTGCCAATTTCTACCACTCTTTCGAGGACTACTACAATGCCACGGACGGAATAATCGTTCCCGAGGTATACAGCCTCAACAATACCAAAGGGAACGTGAAAGCCAGCACCTATAAGCAGCAAAAGTATATTGAAAGTGTTTACGGGACCGTAAACCTGGACCTGATCGACGCCTTCTTCCTCACCTTTGCTGCCAGAAATGACTGGTCATCCGCCCTTCCTGAACAGAATAGCTCCTATTTCTATCCCTCTGCATCGCTCAGTACGGTTTTGTCGAACCTTCTGACCATGCCCGAATCGGTTGAATACCTGAAATTATTCGGATCCTGGGCGAGGGTGGATGCCGACCTGGCCCCCAAAGTAACTCCGTCCTTTGCAAAGATCGAGACCAATCTGGATGCCTATCGCGCTTCCGTGGCCGGGTATGCGAATCCCTACCAGTTCGAATCCTATTATGTGAATGCCGGCAGCTTCGACGGTAAAACCATGCTGACGTACCCCTCGGGGATTGTCAATCCTCTGATCCAGCCCGAACAGTCCATCTCCTTCGAACTGGGACTCTCCTCCTCCTTCTTCAACAACCGGCTTACCCTGGATGTAGCTTATTATAATGTTGTGGACAGGAACCAGATCATCAACCTTCCTACTTCAGAGGCTTCCGGATACACCAGCCGTAAGGTAAACGGAAACGAATACACCACCGACGGTGTGGAGGTCTTTGTCAACACCTATCCCATCCAGCGTCCCAACCTGCTCTGGAGCCTGGGTATCAACTGGGACCACCGGGTCAGGAAACTCACAGATATCTATGGAGATGCTGAAAAATTCGGGAATTATTCCCCGGGAGAGCGGGTCGACAACTATTACTCCACCGGCTGGATGAAAAGCCCGGATGGGGAGGTAATCGTGGATGCCACCACCGGTCTTCCAATACGTGATCCATACCCGCAGCTCTTTGGCCATACCGATCCCGACTGGACGTTTGGTATTCAGAACCGCATCCAGTTCAATGACTTCACCCTCGATATCGATATCGACGGAATGGTCGGAGGGGTGATGTGGTCCAGAACCGTGGAGAAGATGTGGTGGGGAGGAAAACACCCCAACTCAACGCTGTACCGTGATGCCGACTATTTCGCTGGAATCCCCAATTATGTACCCGAAGCTGTCAATGTGACCGAAGGGGAACTGGTCAGGGATGCCGGGGGGGACGTGATCTCCGACACACGGGTTTTCCAGGAGAATACCACGGCACTGAGCTGGCAGACCTGGAGCCAGAATTATCCCTACCGGGCCAGAGTAGGGGAAGAGGAAAGCGAGTTTTTTGCCAATGTACTTAACAGGTCCTTCCTGAAGGTCAGAAGAGTGGCCCTCTCTTATGATCTGAACAGTCTGGTCAATGGCAACACGATCAAAGGCGCCCAGGTGACCCTGTTCGGCTACAATCTGCTGATCCTGAAAAAAGCGATGATCATCGATCCCGACTTCGGACACGACACCGACCTTCAGGATCCCTCCTCCAGGTATATCGGGGCCAGTCTTAAACTTGATTTCTAAATATTCAACCCATTAATCGAACGACCCATGAAAAAGCAAGGTTTTATCATATCCCTGATCTTTCTCGTACTCTCCTCCTGTCAGGACTTCGACGAGATGCGGGAAAATCCGAACAACGTTTCGGAAGCACACCCACAGTTGCTTCTGACCAAGATCCAGTGGGATGCCTTCCAGGTACAGGGTGTCAGTCCACTGTTCGCCCAGCGAATGGTAGTACAGACCGATGGCGAACAGCCCGAACAGTTTTATACCTGGAATCGTGCCGGTTTTGACGGATACTCCAGACTCCGCGACATCACCAAGATGATCGAAGAGGCAGAGCGTATCGATGACAATGCCTACAGGGCATTAGGGCTATTTTTCCGTTCGGTCTATTTCTACAATCTGACCCTGACCTTCGGAGATATTCCCTTCTCCGAAGCTCTGAAGGGGGAGACCGACCAGATATATACGCCTTCCTACGATCCTCAGAAAGATGTTTATATTGGGATACTCTCCGACCTGGAAGAAGCCTCCACCCTGCTGAAGGGAAATGAGGTGATCGAAGGAGATATCATATATGGAGGGAGTGGTATGCAGTGGCTGAAACTGATTAACTCCTACCGACTGAAGGTGCTGATGAGCCTGTCAAGGAAAACTTCGGATGCCGATTTGGATGTGGAAAATTCCTTTTCGTCCATCTACAACAACGCGTCTTTGATGGAATCTCTGGCCGATAATGGACAGATCGTTTTTGTCGACCAGCTTGGAAACCGCTACACCCAGTTCAACGACAGCGGATACGGTTCGGCCAGATATATGGACTCCACCTTTATTCAAAAACTGATCGACCGTCTCGATCCGAGACTCTTCATCTATGCCGACCAGACCCGGAACGCTAAAGATGCCGGACTGGCCACCGATGATTTCAACTCCTATGAAGGCGGTAATCCCATTGCCCCATACGAAACGGTCAACGAAAAAGCCTTCAATGGTGATGTGTCCAAGGTGGATCTGCGGTATACCACCGATCCGGTGACCGAGCCTCATATGCTGATGGGCTACCCGGAATTGCAATTCATCCTTGCAGAAGCTGTGGTCCGTGGTTGGATCACCGGTGATGCCAAAGCCCTTTATGAAGCAGGTGTGCGCTCATCCTTTCAGTTCTACATGGAAAATGCTGCGGAGTATGCTTCCTACGTCTCTGAGAATGAAGCTATTCAGTATCTGGCCGGAGCACTGGTAAACCTGGACAACGCTGCGACCGACCAGGAGAAGATCGAATTCATCATCACCCAGAAATACCTGCAAACTTTCCAGCAGTCGGGCTGGACCTCCTACTATGAGCATCTGCGGACCGGTTACCCGGAGTTTCTGACCCTCCCGGGGGTCACTCCTCCCACCCGGTGGATGTATCCCAACGCAGAATATCAGAATAATACGGATAACGTTACCGAAGCAATCACCCGTCAGTTCGGGGCCGGGAATGACAATACCAGAGAGGTTCCGTGGTGGCTGCAATAGCGTAGAATTCTATACAACAATTAGGAGGCTGTATCAGAGGGTACAGCCTCCTTCTTCTTTGGAAGAAATACCGGGAAGTGTTAACGTGAGAAAATCAGCTTAGCCATCCCCCTGACCATTCCTCCTTCTCTCCAGAGAATGATAAAGGCACCCCCGGCAAGCTGGCCCGGTTCCCAGGTTAATATATATCAAGTCCGCGGGGTTGGGGTTAGATTAGAAGATCACGGAGGGCCTTGGAATGATCCGCTATATGCTTAACGTCTGTCTCAAATACCACCATGTAAAGCTGGATGTTATCCGTGAATTCCTCCGCACGGCAGGTAACTCTGGTCCTTGGTCCGGGTTCCGTTTAAAAATGTGAGGGACTCTGGAGACTGCTGTAATTGTCCTCCCCGCATTCGGGATCGTCGAAGTCCCATTCCCAGCTCTTCACGGAAGATCGGTCATGAGCATCCCGATCTGGTGAACCAGGGGCTCGTGGAATTTTTCTGTTCCCCCAACCCGCAATGATACATTTTGTAATTTACATTTTGTATATTGTAAATTGTAAACTGGAGATTGTAATGGATCAGAAACCGCGTACTCCTTTTCCTGTAACTGGCTATTTCGGGCCTGACTACTACTGTGATCGTCAGAAACAACTGAAGCAGTTGATTACGAATATCAGGGGAGGCCATTCCACCACATTGACTTCCCTGAGGAGATTGGGTAAAACAGCACTGATCCACCACCTCTTCCACCATTTGGGTTCCCGATATAACACGATTTATCTGGACATATTAGCGACCGAATCACTGGCTGATTTCCTGAACAGACTTACCACCGCCCTGGCCACCAAGTATTCTGAAAGAACTCACATTGGTAAGAAACTATGGAAGATGATCCAATCGCTTCGACCTGTCATCAGCTATGATCCCCTGAGCGGAACCCCTCTGATCAGTATCCGGTCCTCCCCCGATGAGAGCAGGAAAACCATGGGTGAATTATTGCATATTCTTGATGCTCAACCAAAGCCTGTAGTTATTGCGATTGATGAGTTTCAACAGATTCTGGAGTATCCGGAAAAGAGAACCGATGCTTGGCTGCGCACCCTGGTACAGCAATTGAAAAACATAACATTCGTTTTTTCAGGAAGTCAGCAGCATTTAATGAGAGATCTTTTCTCCAACCCGGAAAGACCATTTTTCAGAAGCACCCAGTTCATAAAGCTCGGTCAGCTTGGAGCGGACGATTACCGAGACTTCATTCTGGCACATTTTAGGAAACACTCCAGATCTATCTCTGAGGAAACGGTCTCAGAGATGCTCGACTGGGCCTATCATCACACCTACTACGTCCAGTTGTTATGTAACCGGGTCTATCTCTCTGCCACCAGGAAAATCTCCACTGAAATCTGGAAAGAGGAGGCAGGCAGGATCCTGAAAGAACAGGAGTTCGTGTTTATTGGATACCGGGAAATGCTGACAAAAGCTCAATGGGAGCTGCTAAAAGCAATTGCTGCCGATGTACAGGTGTACCAGCCAACCTCCTCGGCTTTTATCTCCCGGTACTCCCTCGGAAATCCTGCTACCGTACTTCGTTCACTCAAGGCTCTTCAACGAATGGACCTGGTTTTCCGTGAGTATGATGAGAATAGCAATACCTTCTTCGGAATATACGATGTGTGGTTTAGCCGGTGGCTTCAAACGTCATAACTCGCCGCTCTCCACCGCCTGAATGACCGCACAACCCTCTTCCCGGATATGCCGGCAGTCCCTGAACCGGCACTTCCCTTTGAACCTCTCCCTATCCATGGTCCCGGAAAGTACCCCCGGATCATCCTGGGTAACCCCGGACAACTTGATTCCCGGAGTATCGATCCATCAAAGCGGGAAGGTAATCCCGGTTGCTACTGATAGGCCCTGCAGGGATTACGCCGGCGGCAGAAACGGTAGCCCACCGTGAGCTCGTGGGATCCGTATCCGTAGCGGAGCATAGAGCTGAGCCCCAGATCATATCCATAGCCAAAGGATAGATTGCCATAGTCCATTCCCAGATAGATCAGGAGCCTGGAAGGACTCCCGGGGGGAGCCTGCCAGTGATGACGATAGGAAATCATCGTCCATAAGTTGCCCTGGTAGGTAAACCGGATATTCAAATCGGATTGAATCTGACCGGTGAGATATTTAACGGTCAGCCCCGGCTGCAGATTCCACCCGGGAGAAACCGGCCACAGAATTCCGCCGTGAAGAAAATACCCCCGCTCTCTACCTGATGCATGGAGGGTAGAGGTAAATTCGAGCAACTGGACCGCAGAGAGCCCTGCCCAGAACCGGTCGCTGTAGAGGTAGACACCGGTGGAGAGATCCGGCCTGATCTCCTTCTCCACCGCCCATGTAATTGCCGGGTCATTTATCCGGGTGAATTCCCTTTCATCGTAGGTAGCCTGGTACACCGCAGGCATCAGGCCAAATCCCAGCCTCAGGTTCCTGACCCGGTCCAGTGTGATATGGAACGTGTAGGCCACGCTGGCCATCAGCTGGCGGTAAGCACCGTTGACATCGTTTACGAGCTGCAACCCCATCCCATGGAACCTGTCCGGATCTGAGTTGAAGGCTTTCTCGGCTGTCAGAACCTGGGTTCTCGGTGCATTCTTAAAAGCACCGGGCCACTGATGGCGGTCGATCAGCTGGATCCCGGCACACTCGGCACAACCGGTTACTGCCGGATTGATCAGGGCCGGCTGCCAGAGGTAGAGCTGATACACCGGCAGCTCCTGTCCTCCTGCCCTGTTCCAGAAGGACATCGAACAAAAGAAGATGACCACAACGATCCTGTACAACCCTGCAGCCGCCCCGCTCCTGACCTTCCCTGCTATAATTCGATACATTATCGTTTGACGGTCACCGGCCCCTTCAGGGGTCGTGAACCGTTATTTAGTTCGATCACATACCAGTAGGTATCCTCCCTGGCCGGCTCCCCGTTACGGGTTCCGTCCCATCCCCCTTCTCGGTAAAGGTAGCTGGTCATCAACGTCCCGAACCGGTCATAGATGCGGATCCGGGCATCGGGATGTTGGGTCATGAAAGGGATCTCCCAGGTATCGTTATATCCGTCCCCATTGGGCGTGAAGAAATTGGGGACCCCGATATCCATGGTCACTTCGATCTCATCGGTTGCCCGGCAACCGAATTCATTGGTCACCACCACACTGTAAATCCCTGCTTCCCCCACCTGGATCTCCCGGGTGGTCTCCCCGGTCGACCAGTCCCATGCGGTGTGCTCCCCGGCATCCAGTGATAAGAGACCGCCCGGGGCCAGGAGGGTGTCATTGCCCAGATCCACCCGGGGGCTCTCCAAAACCACCACGTTCCGGCAGAAATTCTCCTGATCAGGAGTGCCTTCATTCAGAATCAGCTGGATGTTGTAATTGCCCGGCATGTCGTAGGAGATCTCCGGCGGATCACGCTCCGTGCTGGAGGGAATGCTTGCGTTGCTACATCCCGGGAAAAAAAGCCTCGTGATGCTGGAGTTGTCGATATTGGCCACAAAGGTGTAGAGGGTATCCCCCACACGGAACACATCGGAGATCCCGTGTGGATTGAAAAGACTGCCCGGATCGCCCAGAGAAATGAAATCGGGCGGCTGGCCGATCCCCTGGTTGAACTCCATGCGCACCATGTCGTTGAAGCGGTTAAGCACGAAACCAAACCATCCCTCGCAGTCCCGCAGGATCGTCAGGTCGAAGGGATAGTGAAGCTCTCCTGTTCCCCCGATGCTCACGGGAGAAAGTGTTCCGGTGAGCGATCCCCCCAGCTCCATCCGGATGATCTCGTGCGACCGGTTATTGGAGATAAAGAGATACCAGTTTCCCTGTTCCTTGACCGGGAACAGTCCGGTGGGCCCGTCCAGGGCCATCCCACTGCTGAAACTTTCTGCGGCCGGTGCAGGATCGGACAGTCCGTTGACAAAATCGAAGCGGGTCAGGCTGCTGGTGTTGTAGTTGACCGTAAAACCGATCCACTGTCCTCCCTCTTCCAGAAGGTAGAGATCCACCGGGTAGTCCAGTTCACCTCCAAAATTTCCCAGGCTGGTTGCCACCGGGGTGTTGGACAGCGAATTCCCGAAATCGAGCCTCACCAGGCGCGAGTCGGTTCGCTGCCCCCCCACCATAAAAAGGTACCAGTTGCCCTGGTCCCTGACCACCTGCACCCCTTGCACATGGACCGGTATCACGCCTCCGAAATTGCCCAGGTTGCTGGAGGTGGGACTGCTCAGGAAATCATCCCCGTAGTCGAACCGGGTAAGGGTTCCGCTGGTATGGTTGGTCACAAATGCATAGTGCCTGCCGTTGTCCTCTGCGAAATCGATGAAAGCAGGGCCGTCCAGGGTACCGGGATTGGGCATGCTTTCTCCCTCGGGGGCATAGAACAGGTTGCCCGAACAAAAGCTCCAGTAATAGGTATCCGCATCCCTGGAGGTATTGGTGATCTGGATGGGCTCGTCGATGCACACTGTGTCCCTGACCTCGAAGGATGCCTGGGTAAATCCAGGCTCCGCCATGGCCAGCAGCAACCAGGGGAGATATGTCCGGATGAACTTTGTCACCTATTCTTTCAACAAAATCCCAGTTGCCACGCGATGCTCGCCCTTATCCTGCCGGAACTCCAGCCGGTAGAGATAGGCGCCGGCCGGCAGGAGATCCACACGAATCACTACCTGGTGTTCACCCGCAAAGGCCGGGAATTCCCGGTTCTCCATTCGCAACTGTCCGCCGGCACCGAAAAGCATCATGCTAACCTCCCTGCACGGATCATCCAGACTGTAGGTAAAACAGACTTCACTCTGCACCGGATTGGGATATACATTCAGGTTCCCCTCCCCGAAAGCCGGATCACGTATTCCCGTTTCGTGGAAAGAGGTGGTGAGGGCGTTGTTGGCTTCCATAATCTCCGGGATCGACTGACCGTCGTCAATGATGGCGATGAATTCCACCGACTTATCCAGTGAAGGAGGAGTGAATTCACCCGAAAGGGTTACCGTCTGATTGGTGAGCAGCGTATCGACGAGCATCTCTGCGATGGGGAATTCATACGTCCCGCCCCCAAAGACCGGGTAGATCCTGAACCAGAGGTTGCCAGCAGGCATGGCCCTGTTCCCGGCCCTGGCCGTCACCCTGACCACCGTATCGGAGACCATGGAGTACTGCAGCTCGATCACCTCCAGGTCGAACACTTCCAGGAGGATCTGTGTGGGATCGTCAAAGTTAAAATTCGCCTCCACGGCAGTTCCCTCATACTGGATCTCCGAAGAGAAGATTACAGTCCGCAGGTCCACCTCCTTGGGGATCTCTGATACCAGGCGGAAGGGCAGTTCCTGTTTAAACCGGTCGCCCGGGATCAATATTCCGGCATCGATCACCAGCAGGTCCTCCTCCAACCGGCAGTTGGCCGGAAGGCTATCCTCCATCACCTCGAAATAGCTGCCCGGATGGATGGTCACTTCTGTATTGGAGGAAACATCCGAACCACTGTTGCGGATGGTCAGCAGGGTGGTGACGAAGATCTCCTGGTCCGGTTCGAACTGCGGTCCATCTTCCACGCTCTCTCCGTTGACCTTTACCACCCGGTTGGTGATCTGAATCCTCGGCCCCACCGGAGTGACAGCCAGGGGCGGTGATATAATAAATTCACCCACCGGGTCCAGACCCTGGTAGTTCAGTTGCTGACCGGAGGTAATCTTTAGTTTTTCGGCATGGTTATGGTAACTGTCTATGATCCCCTGCTGGAGGATAAAGAGTTTGGTGCTATCCAGCGCGGGAAACCTTGAGAACCGGCTGAGATCGATGACCTCCCTGCCCGATTCGGTGCGGATATCGAGCGCATGGGTCAGTCCGTCGAAGTCACCCGCATCCACATCGCTGATCGACCACTTTGCCTGCCGAAGGCTCCGATAATGACCGGTAATCCCCACCTCCAGATCAGAGAGCTGGCCGCTGGCCAAAATCAGTTTCCCGAATTCGGTCACCCGGCCGATGGCATCCTTTTCCACCATACTGAATTTCGCCTCCGGAATTTCATAGGTCACCGGGCCGTTCTCCTGCCCCGTGTAGTGAACCCTGGATCCGTTCATCCGGAAGGGGATTTCATAAATTCCATCTTCCAGCGAGGGATCGATCCGGAACAGAAATACGAAATATGCTCTGCGGGTGGGCTGCAGCAGGTTCAGGGTATGGCCCATCTTGACCAGTACCTCCCCTTCCGGCTGGTTGAACCTCCATCCGGTGGTAAAGGTTCCGGGCTGATCGCCGGGGATAATGTTCCCCGATCCGTCCACGTGGGAGGGGACCAGCGGCCTGGGATAGGCCACATAGCTCATCTCCAGGCTGGTTCCGCCCAGTTCCGGAATCAGCAGCGGCTCTACTTTAGTCTCTATCCAGTTGTCATCCGTCCCGTTCATCACCTCTACCCTCACCTCCAGGAAGGTTCCCTGCACCTGCCGGGGATACCCCGCCAGGTCTGGATTCTCCGGATCGGCATAGGGCACCAGGGTGACCGTATGGTGATCATAATCCGGATCGATTACGGCCGGCATGGAGATGACCGGATCGATCAAGCTGCAGGGATCCTTGGCCCCTGCAAAGGTGGTGACTGTCGCCTCCCCGTAACCGTAGGAGATGTGGTAGGGATCGAAATTCACATTGAAATCGTGTGGTTCGTTCTCATCCTCGATCACATGTTTGATACAGACGGTATCGATTCCAACCCTGGTAATGGATGGACTCACCGAGGAGGAGAGTTTGTAATCCAATCCCCGGGAGAACCCGGAAAGCACATGAGAGAAGATCACCCAGGGAGAGCCCCCGAAGATCTCCTCCACCACCAATACCCCTCCTTTGCTGATCTCTATGGGGCCCTCCCGTCCATTGCCGGTGTAATCGGCATAAATCTGGATATGGGTTTTCCCCAGGGTTTCGAAATAATCATCGCCGTAGGTTTCATCGGCCCCTCCATACCAGCCGGAAGTCACGGTCCCATAAATATCATCCACGAAGGGAACCGCCGGATATTCTTCCCACTCGTCCCCGTCATCCAGCATAAAGGCATCGTGATGGTATCCCGTTTTGGACTGGAAGCGGTCGCCCCGGTCATCGATCCAGTCGTCGATACCGTCGAAATTATCGTCGTCCAGAGCCGGAGGGATCAGCAGCTGGGGAATGTAGACCTGATAGGTGAACGGATCTTCCCAGATCTCCACCTCCGTGCCGGTATTGGGATTATCGATCCACTTGCTGAACGGCTTCCCGTCAATGCGGACAATGGAGTCGATATCGTAGCTTCCATCGGGTTTTCTGGGAAGACGGATCCGGTAGCCTCCCATTCCCTTGGGAATCTCGTAGATGAAATAGCCAAATACACCGTCACCCAGTTTTTCGACTCCCTCAATGGACTCGGAAGGATCATTATAGTCCACGTCATATCCCACGTTACGGATCCAGTAGTAAGTATACTCGGTGGAGGCGTCCATATCAAATACCAGGTGTGCATCACCATGCTCCGGAAGGAATCTGATCACATTGCCGAGCGTATCGTAGATCGTGTAGTTATTTGACAGGTACTCGAACTGAAGGGGATTAGGCAGCGGGGCGTAGTAGGTATAGGTGGTCCGTATGGGAGTCACCCGCTCCTCATTGAACACCGTTTTGTAGTCCACCTTCGAATAGAGCGACTGGGTGGGAACCGGGTTCCACATATCGATCTCCTCCCCACCCATGGAAAGAACTGCAATGAACTCCCTGCGGGGCTGGGGTACGGTACCAAGTACCGAATCGGTGGGCAGTAGCTGGTAGTTCCCGGCTGCAGTATCGATAAAAGCAAACCCTTCATAATTATTGATCCGCTGTTCCACCAGCTGTTTCCAGATGATCTCCCCGTTGCTGTCCCGTTCCATCCAATGGGTCCAGGCAGTGTCGCTCAGTTCGGCAGCGCCTATATCTTCTGTGTAAGGATAGAACATCCCGGGGTAGGAGCCGGTCAGGGAATCATGGGCATGTCCTACTCCGGCAGAGAGCGGTACCAGGTCGGGCGGATCGACCCATATCTCATAGCTGCAATAGGGATCGTAATATTCGTATCCCTCCATGCGCCCCACATCCCAGGTCACCTTCCAGACCCTGATCTTATCCCCCGGCTCCTCCATATCCACAATCCCGTCTCCATCCATATCCACGGCCACCAGCCCGTCGCGATCGATATCCTCGAATACGAAGCTGTCGTCACCGGTCCTCAGATGGTTCCAGGGATTGGCCCAGTAAACCTCCTCCTCCGTCAGAGTATACCCTTTCGGGAAGATGGAAGCCGTATCCAGCCATGCATCGGGATGGCCGTCGCTGTCCATGTCGTACTCCGGGTTTTCCTCCTCGTTACTGCCACGTAGCAGATCCACGAATTTTCCACCCGGAGTCTTCAGAATGGGGATATTGAGAGAGTGATCGACCCAGTAGAAGGGCACATCTTTGGGAATATACTGGGTGTAGACTACTTCTTCGGCGGGTGTCCGCTCCTTATTTTCCATGATCATGAACACCTTGAAAGGCTGGTATTCCAGCCCCAGAAAGTTCTTCCAGTTCACATCGGCATCGGCAAAGATCCTGGCCGAAAAGAGCAGATCGGCATAGTTCATTCCCTTTTGCTGGGAAAAGACCCTCCCATCGATGGTATACCGGCTATGAAGGGTAGAGGCACTCATATATGTCTCCCCGGCCAGATAGCTGTCCACCTCCTCATGGATTCCGCTTCCGGGTTCGGGTGTGATCAGCTCATAGACGATCTTCTGCTCCGTATGAGCCGGAACGGAACCGACCTGGATCGTCAGTTCATTCCCCTCGATCGAATAGGTGTCTCCACCCGCCATCTGGTAGAAAGCGAAGTAGGGCCGGATCTCTTCTTTGAGCTGGATATTGTCAATGCCTGACCCCGATAGGTTGCGAACCAGAATCTCCACCGAAAAGGTATCGACCCGGTCGTAGGATATGGCGTTGGGACCTGCCGAAATATACCCGGCCAAATCGTTCCTTACTGACCTTGTCACATCCAGCGGCCGTGCAAAGCTGCTCATCAGGGCATTCAGGGTCCACTGCAGCTGCCTGTCGCCCTCCTCCAGATCTGCCAGTCCTTTTACCAGGGGAATTCCCAGGTTACAGAGGATGGAACCTCCCCCGGCCGCCTCCCCTTCCATGGAAAACACCACCGGGCGGCCATCCTCCTCCAGGTTCACCAGGGGTGTTATCGCATCGGATTGCACCATGGGTATCCGGTTGCCATACAGGACGGAACCGGTAGCCTCCAGAGCGAACTGTACCGGATGGAGCTCTTCAGCTGACTGGCAGCTGAAGAGTTCATTCACCGGCATTCTCACATCCTGGTAATTGATGGCCCCCTCCTCCAGGTACCCCGACTTCTCCAGGAAAATGGCTCCGTTGCCCTCGGTATAGACCATCCCTCCTCTGGCCAGGAATTCATCCAGCCGGGGCTTGAAAGAATACCCCAGTCCCATGATACTGTCGATGTAATAGGAGTAATTCTCTCCTTTCACCGTAAAGGCTGGAATGATCAACAGATCGGTGCGGGGATCCAGCCCGTGCTGCTGGAGCGAATCCTCATCGATCAGATAGAATATGTCATCGAAAAGATATGTCTCCAAAAGTCGGACGAACTGGAGCGCCTGCCACGAAAGGGTCAGGCTGTCGGCCAAGAAGGCACTTTTGAAAATCGCCACTTTCCGGGGCTGCTTCATAAAATCGATGGCGTAATGGACCTCGCCCCGCCAGTTGTAGTTCTGGTAGCCAACCGAACGGAGATACTGATACTCCTGGGGAATCTCATCGGGATAGACAAAGGCCCCCTTTTCAGCCCCGCTGCCGATCCAATAGAGGGAGTGCTCCCCATATGCCGGAAAAAGCACCGTATCGAGATATGTTCCCGTGGATCGATAGTGCTCATCAGACGCTTCCAGCGCCAGCCTGTATGCCTTTGTAAATCCGGCCTGCGGAGGGCCGGTCGGAACGATATGTCCCTGCTGCGCCCGGACCGGCCACATCAAACTGGCCGAGAGAATAGTGATCAGTACGATAGAGAACCTGAGAGGGGTGCCATGGCTTGCCATAATTCCAGTATTGGGGGTATGAAAAGTTTATACGTATAGAACGGAAGAGAGTTGGAAGAACGATTTTAAATTATCATAAAGATTCCATCACCAGGAGGTAGGATCGGAAGAAACTGGAAATAGTTGCACTACCTTTACATTCTCTGTGTATCTTCAGGTAGATATTTAAGGCCTGCAATCCGCCAACTGAATCAGGGATGAGAATCGCCATACTCAACGGGGACATGCAGGGGGGTGACAGCGACTTTTCCGTATTCATGGAAACCCTGGCTGATCGACTGCGTGAACATCACCGGGTGGACCTGCTCAACCTGCAGGAGATGAATCTCCACTACTGCACCGGGTGCTGGAGCTGCTGGTGGAAAACACCCGGAAGATGCAGCATCAAAGACGACGCGGAAGATATATTCCGGTCGGTCATCCATTCCGAATTCGTCATTTTCGGATCCCCGCTGATGGCCGGGTTTATAAGTTCCAGGCTCAAGATGATCACCGACCGACTCATCGTTCTGCTCCATCCCTATATTCAGCTGGTAAACGGGGAGTCCCACCACCGGAAACGGTATGAGCACTATCCCGATTTCGGCCTGGTGATCCAAAAGGAGCCCGATACCGACCGGGAAGACCTGTCCATCCTGAATGACATCTACGATCGCTTTGCGCTGAACTTTCACTGCCGGAACAGATATCTGAAAATATTTGGTCAGGATAAATTGGAGGACATCATTGATGAAACTTGTTCTGCTTAACGGTTCTCCCCGATACAGGAAGAGTAATTCGGGCATCCTGATCGATCAATTCATGGCCGGATATCGCAGCGTCTCTGCAGAGCCTGTTACCATCCGCCACCTCGCCGCCAGGAAGGAGCAGGATGCCACCCTGGAGGCGTTTCAACAGGCAGATACAGCCATACTGGTTTTTCCGCTTTACACCGACTCCATGCCGGGGATCGTGAAGGAGTTTTTCGAGAATATCACCGGTGTGGAAAAGCTGAAGCCGAAGAAGATCGGGTATATCGTTCAATCGGGTTTCCCTGAGGCCATTCACTCGGTGTGCGTGGAACGATATCTGAAAAAGTTTACCCGAAGAATAGGGTGTGAATACCTGGGAACGGTCATCCGGGGAGGTGTGGAAGGCATACAGATCATGCCCGAATCGATGACCCGAAAGCTGTTCCGAAGGTTCCGGGAACTGGGGAAATACTTCGCCCGGAACCACTCCTTCTCACCGGCGATCCGGGCAGAATTGCGGAAACCCTACCGGCTGTCCCGTTCACGGAGAGTGGCCATCCGTGTGCTCAGCAAAACCGGCCTTACCAACTATTACTGGAACAGTCACCTGAAGAAACACGGAGCCTATGAGATCCGGTTCGATCAACCCTATGCGAATCCCTGAAACAATCAAAAATGGACCCGAAGAAGAATAAAGAGCATGCCATTGCTTTCTACCGAACTGCCTTTGAGGGAAATCCCGAAAAAGCAGTGACCCTGTATGTGGGGGACAGGTACATCCAGCATAATCCGGATGTGGGCGATGGCCCGCAGGGATTTATCGATTATTTTACCCGGATGCAGAAAAAATATCCTGAAAAAAAGTGATTTTTCCCGGTTCGATGCCGGCGGGAAGATCGTGGAGCACTGGGATGCCATCCAGAAAATACCGGAAACTTCGGCCAATCAGAACGGGATTTACTGATCGGTTTCTCATCCCGTAAGAATCATCTATTCCATCATCCATAAGACGTTTTGGTGGAGAATCCTCCTGGCGGGGATCCTCTTCACCACCTGTGAGTCAGGAAATCGGGAGGAGGCGCAAGAAGTGATATGCCCTCCATCAATTTCTACCACGATTTCTTCGCCCAGGGAAAACCGGCATACATGGAGATCGAATTCATGGAGTTCCGGGAAGCGGTCGGTCTGGTGAAAAACCTCGCAGCAGAGCTGCGGGGAATCTTCGATCCAGTGTTCATTTTATTTGTGCTCGCTAACCCTCGCAGCAGAGCTGCGGGGAACCGAGCCTGCGAGCTCGGCGAAGCCAATGCACGAGCGGGATTCAACTGGGTCAAGTGAATCTGCCATATTAAATCGACCTGGTCGTTTACGATAAAATAGATGAGTCTTACCTGCAAGATCACATTGACCGCGTCGGTATCATCCTTTACGAAAAAAAATCCCCCGTTATTCCCCCACCACCCGGAATCTCTTATCCAGGTGATTTCCGTCGGAATCCACCAGGGTGAGAGTATGCCAGCCCGGCTCGGCCAGGATCTCCATCTGGTGGATCAGCGAGGTTTCTCCCAGGTAAAGCTCATCCAGATGCCAGTAAATGGTGGTGGCAGCATTCCGGTGGGCCACCTCCAGCACCACCCTGCTCCGTTCGCCGTCCAGTCCCCGGGGAATGAATATCCGGGAGGACTCCCGGGGATAGATCATCTCCATCACATCGCCGGCAGGCTCTGCACAGCCCGGAAGGAACGGCGGAAGTGACCGGTAGGTGGGATCACTCTTCCTGTAGTACCATTCCATGACCGGCGACAGCACGAACCAGGGGGTGGGGTTCATCCGGGCTACCTCATAGCACCCGGCTCGGACCCTGAACTTGCCACTCCGGTCCAGATGGACGATCCGATGGTAGGGGCAGGCTTCACCCCTGGCGGCCGATACGGGAACCCTCTGTATTTCGCTCTCCCCGCAATCGGGTCCGACCCGGTAGCCGGATTGCCGACAGACCTCCAGTTCGACCAGTTCGTCGTAGGGTGGTTCGAACCAGGATGCTGCAGGCAGCAGCTGGAATACTTCGAACATCAGCGGGGCAGCGGCCAGCACCCCGGTCAATCCGGGCCGTCCTTCGCCGTCGGCATTCCCCACCCAGACCGCCACCAGGTATTCCGGATTCACTCCCACTGCCCAGGCATCCCGGAATCCGAAACTGGTGCCGGTCTTCCACGCCACCCTCCTGGCGGAAGAGAACCGCTCCCAGGATCCCAGCTGGGTGGGCCTCTCCAGCTCCTGAAGGGTCTCGAAACACTGCCAGACAGCCCCGGCACTGAACATCCCGCTTCCGGTCAGCGTTGAGGAAATCTCCCCCGGGCCCTCCCCCTCAGGCGGTTCTGATACCTCGTAGGAGGGAGGGCGGAATTCATCCGGATCGTACCGGTAATCATAGGCCTGAATATGGTTCAGGGTATTGGCCATTCCCATGTAGACGGTCCCCAGGTCCCAGAGGGTGACCTCGGCACCCCCCAAAATGAGCGTCAGCCCATAGTGTCCCGGGTGTCGACGGATGGTGGAAAACCCCGCTGCCTGCAACCTGGCGTGGAATTTCTCCAGGCCGTACTCCTGCAGCATCCTTACGGCGGGGACATTCAACGACCGTACCAGGGCCGTGCCGGCACCCACCGCCCCGCTGAAGGAGCGGTCAAAATTCAGGGGGGTGTAGCCGGAGATCTGCGTGGGGATATCGGGAACCAGTCTCCCGGGAAGAACAGCCCCTTCATCGAGCATCAGGGTATAAAGGAGCGGTTTTAGAATGCTCCCCGAGCTCCTGGGCGCCTGAATGATATCCACGTGCCGGCCGCTGCCCTCCTCTTCTGCCGGCGTATTGCCCACATAGGCCAGTACCTCCCGGCGGGGAATATCCAGCACCAGGACCGCTGCATTGTGGATTTCGTTCTGCCGGTAGTGCTGATGCCGGATGGCCACCACCCGGTTGATCCGCTCCTGCAGCTCCCGGTCGATGGTGGTGGTGAGCCGTTGCCCTCTCTTCCCTTCTCTCTCGGCCCGGTCGAGAAGGTGCAGAGTGGCCTGGGGCAGGGAACGTGGATGCTCCGGTAACGGTTCCCACCGGGCCAGCTCGCAGGAGAGGGAGTCCAGGATCCCCTTCTCCAGCAATTTATCCAGCAGGCTGTTTCTGCGGGAAATCAACAGCTCCCTGTTCCTGCCCGGGTGGATCAGAGCGGGGGCATTGGGCAGCACCGCCAGGGTGGCAGCCTCCCCCCAGGAGAGCTGGTGGGACGGCCTTCCATAGTACCTCCATGCCGCCGCGTCGATCCCCACCACGTTCCCCCCGAAGGGAGCATGGGAAGCGTACAGCCGGAAGATCTCCTCTTTGGGGGCACTCAGTTCCAGCCTGAGCGCCAGGAGGATCTCCACCGATTTCTGGACAATGGTCCGGGGCTTCCCCTTTCGGGAAAGACGGACCACCTGCATGGTCAGCGTACTGCCCCCACGGACGATTTCCCCCGCCCTGAGGTTGCTCACAAGGGCCTTCCCCAGGGAAACCGGGTTCACCCCCGGGTGGTACCGGAAGTATTCATCCTCGAAAAGCCGGATACACACCCCGATCTTCCGGGGTACGCTGTCACAATCCGGAAAGCGCCACTGGCCATCATCCGTGATCCGTGCGGCCAGCAACGCTCCTTCCCGGTCCTCCAGTACGGTGTTGGTGGGATCCGTGAAGTGGACCACCGGCAGGAACAAAAAACCGGTGATCCCCAGCAGGAGCGACACTAATACAACCCCGTGCCGGCGCCTCCAACGAAGCACCGCTTTCCTCCAACCACCCACTTAATAACTTATTAGCATTAAAACCGTTACAGACTTTCGACTTTATATACTCTAATGAAATCCTAATTTCTAAGCCACTTTTTTTGTGGAG
>CAZRZY010000096.1:0-12391 GCA_964604655.1 uncultured Bacteroides sp.
TTATATAATAACCGGATAATTTAGGTTCTTTTTCGTTCCATCCGCAGGCCGTTTCCCCATTTGCGAGGGATGTGAGAGATGCTCTCTACACAATGTAAGGGATCTGAGCGAGACTGCCTCCCCTTTGCGAAGGGGTATGCCCGAGGAAGCCTATAATTTCGGAGCGCAGCGAGAAATTTCAGCAACGAGGGTATATCCCGAGCATCGAGGCAATTTTCAGAAGCCAAGAGCATATCCCGAGCATCGAGCAAATTTTCAGAAGCCAAGAGCATACCCCGAGCTCTGCACGAAGTACCCCGAGCTCTGCAAGAAATATCCCAAGTTCTGCAAGAAATACCCCGAGCTCAGCAAGAGATTTCAGTGCCGGATTACATATTGTGAGCCTGACTTTCACTTTGAAAGTTAAATACCACAGTTGTATGCAAAAAATAAGTCAAATGTCAACTCTAAGCTTTGAATCGTAATGAAATTATGTATATTTGCCTCGATGATACACCTTGCTCATAGGTTATTTGTATATCGCAAAAACAGGATACAGAGTTCCTCGTGAGAATGGTATATGATGAGACTGAAGAAAGCCGTTCTCCGCAAGCCAGGAGGACGGCTTTCTTCACATTATTTGGAAACAGCAGCTATGAATAAGACAAAACAAAGACCCGATAGGACCGGATTATACAGAGGAGAATTCGAACATGACAACTGCGGGATCGGTTTCGTTGCCCACCTGAAGGGAAAAAAATCACACGAGATCATACGGCGGGGGCTCGAGACACTGGTCAACATGACCCATCGTGGGGCAGAAGGTTCGGATAGCAAAACAGGAGACGGTGCTGGCGTGATGATCCAGATACCTCGCGATTTCTATCTGATCCAGGGGTATTCCATCCCACCGGAGGGGCAGTTCGGTACCGGGCTCGTATTCCTGCCACAGGACCCTGCGGAGGCGAAACAGTGTGAAGAGATCCTGGTGCAGTTGGTCAGTGATGAAGGCATTGAGCTGATAGGTTTCCGGGATGTGCCCAGGGACAACAGTACCATTGGAGATATTGCCAGGGGAGCGGAACCTCACATCCGGCAGATCCTGCTTGGATCGGACCTGACCCAGGAGGAGATGGAGAGAAAACTGTTTATCATCCGGAAGAGGACGGAGAACTATATTCATACCTCCGGCATGAAGCAGAAGAGTTTCTTCTACCTTCCGAGCCTCTCCACAAAAATCATCATATACAAAGGTATGTTTACCTCCGGGCAACTGGGGGAGTATTACCTGGACCTGCAAGATGAAAGGATACACAGTGCCATTGCCCTTGTACACTCAAGGTTCAGCACGAACACCTTCCCGAGCTGGGACCTGGCTCAGCCTTTCAGGATGCTGGCCCACAATGGAGAGATCAATACTGTCAAGGGAAACAGATTCTGGATGGAAGCCAGGGAATCGATCCTTAAATCTGATGTGCTTGGGGACCTGAGCAGGATATACCCGGTTGTTGAACCGGAAAAAAGTGATTCCGCCTCCCTCGATAATGTGCTGGAGTTTCTGGTCATGAGTGGCAAATCTCTGCCCTACGCCATGTCCATCCTGATCCCCGAGTCATGGAATGACCGGAATCCCATATCGCCCGAACTGAAAGCATTCTACCAATATCATTCCACGTTTATGGAACCCTGGGACGGTCCGGCCTCATTGATCTTCAGCGACGGAAGATACATAGGGGGCATGCTCGATAGAAACGGGCTACGGCCTTCCCGTTATGTGATCACCAAAGATGACCTGATGGTGATGGGATCGGAGGTGGGAGTGCAAACGTTCCAGCCGGGTGATATCCGCGAAAAAGGAAGGCTGAAGCCGGGAAAGATCCTGCTGGTGGACGTAAAGGAGGGCAGGATATACCATGACGAGGAGTTAAAACACCAGCTGGCATCTGCCCACCCCTACCGCCACTGGATCGACAAAAACATGGTCAGCCTCGAGCAGATACAAACAGGAAACATCATTCCCCCTGGACTGGGTGAAGAGTATGGACGATACCTGGGATCCTTCAACTACAGCAGGGAAGATATCGATGCCATCCTTCAACCCATGGCAGAGACAGCCAGGGAACCCATCGGGTCCATGGGCAATGATGTGCCTACTACGGTGCTGAGCAAAAAGCCCTACAGGCTCTTCTATTATTTCAAACAGCACTTCGCCCAGGTAACCAATCCTGCTATCGATCCGATCCGTGAGGAGCTGGTCATGACACTGACCGGATACCTGGGATCTTTACAGACCAATCTGCTGGATGAAACGCCGGATCATGTAAAAATGGTCAAGTTCAAGAGTCCGGTGATCAACAATACCTATTTCCAGGTGGTAAAAAACCTTCGTTACAAAGGTTTTTCCAACAAGGTTATACCCATGCACTTCGATGCCGGAGGAGGTGCACAGGCGCTGGAGAGTGCCGTGGAGGAGATGCGCCGTATAGCCGAGGAGGCTGTCGACCAGGGGAACAACTACATCATCCTTACCGATCGGGGAATCACCCGGGATAAAGCCCCTGTTCCCTCTCTGCTGGCTGTCTCCGCTGTCCATCACCATCTGATCGACAGGAGGAAACGGATGCAGATCGATATTGTTGTTGAATCTGCGGAACCCCGGGAAGTCATGCATTTTGCGGTCCTGTTCGGGTTTGGAGCCAGTATTATCAATCCCTACATGAGTTTTGCAGTGATCGAGCAACTGGTGAAGAACCGGATCATCCAGCAGGATTTCGAGAAAGCCCAGGAGAATTATATCAATGCAGTGAACAAAGGGCTTCTGAAAATACTGTCAAAGATGGGGATCAGCACCCTGAGGAGTTATCGTGCTGCCCAGATTTTTGAAGCGGTAGGACTCCACCCTGTGCTGGTCGATAAGTATTTCAAGGGTACCGTGTCCCGCATCGGTGGTATCGGAATGGAGGAGATCGCGGAAGAAACACTCCTTCCCCACCGGAAGGCATTCGAGAAAGACATACACGCCACCATCCTAACGGAGGGAGTCTATCATTACCGGAAATATGGTGAACACCATGCATGGAATCCGGAATCTGTCGCTTTGCTTCAGTGGAGTACCCGGACCAACAATTATGATAAATTTAAGGAGTATACGGCACTGGTCGATTGCGGAACCGCTCGCCCCGGTTTCCTCAGGGGATTACTGACCTACAAACGAAACCCGATCCCCCTGGAAGAGGTGGAGCCTGCAGAGAAGATCATGAAACGGTTTGTGACCGGGGCGATGTCCTACGGTTCCATCAGCAGCGAGGCACATGAGACACTGGCCATTGCCATGAACCGTATCGGCGGAAGGAGCAATACGGGAGAGGGAGGTGAGAACCCGGAAAGATTCACCCCCATGGAAAACGGGGATTCCCGCAGGAGTGCCATCAAACAGGTTGCCAGCGGCCGGTTTGGGGTAACCACCGAATACCTGGTGAATGCCGATGAGCTGCAGATCAAGATTGCACAGGGTGCCAAGCCTGGCGAAGGGGGACAGCTCCCGGGACACAAAGTGGATCAGATCATTGCCAAAACGCGCTACTCTATTCCCGGGATCACCCTGATCTCCCCTCCCCCCCATCATGATATTTACTCCATCGAAGACCTGGCGCAGCTGATCTTCGATCTGAAAAATGTCAATCCTCAGGCAAAGATCTCAGTGAAGCTGGTATCGGAGACCGGTGTGGGAACCGTGGCCGCCGGAGTGGCCAAAGCCTCTGCCGATCTGATCACCATCAGCGGTTCGGAAGGTGGTACCGGGGCCAGCCCCTCCTCCTCCATCAAACATGCGGGTCTTCCCCTGGAGATCGGTCTGGCCGAAACTCAGCAGACTCTGGTAATGAATAATCTGCGCCGCAGAGTGGTGCTGCAGGCCGACGGTCAGATGAAAACCGGAAGGGATGTGCTCATAGCCGCTTTGCTCGGAGCAGAGGAGTTCGGTTTTGCCACCAGCGCTCTGGTGGTACTGGGGTGTGTCATGATGCGAAAATGCCATCTGAATACCTGTCCGGTAGGGGTAGCCACCCAGGATCCTGAGCTCCGGAAACGGTTCCGTGGCAGAGCCGATTTCGTGGAAAACTATTTCAGGTTCATCGCACAGGAAGTGAGAGAATATTTGGCCGAAATGGGATTCAGGAGCTTCAACGAGATCATCGGACGGTCCGATCTTCTGGTTCGCGATGAAGCGATCACCCACTGGAAAATCAGGAATCTCGATCTGAGTGATCTTACAGCCTTCTATCCTGCGGCCAGGCAGAATGCACTATACAAAACGGAACCTCAACAGCATAAGTTGGATAAGGTCCTGGATCTCCAGCTGATTACACAGTCGGAGAAAGCCATCGAGGAACAACAGGAAGTAACCCTTCATATGGCTATAAAAAATACCGATCGCACCACCGGTGCGATGCTGTCGGGAAGGATCGCCAGAAAGTATGGGAACAGCGGACTCCCGGACGGAACAATTCGTGCCCGGTTCGCAGGATCGGCAGGACAGAGTTTCGGGGCATTTCTGGTGGCCGGAGTGGAGTTCTACCTGGAAGGGGACACCAACGACTACCTGGGCAAGGGGCTCTCAGGAGGCCGCATCATTGTATTGCCACCGGAAGGTTCCACATTTGAGTCGGACAAAAACATCATTATCGGCAATACCGTGCTCTATGGAGCGACCGGTGGTGAGATCTATATTTCCGGTGTGGCCGGCGAGCGGTTCGCTGTAAGGAACAGCGGGGCAACAGCTGTCGTGGAGGGTGTAGGAGATCACTGTTGCGAATATATGACTGGCGGTCGTGTGGTAGTCCTCGGGAAGACGGGAAGAAACTTCGCTGCCGGCATGAGCGGGGGTATCGCTTATGTGCTCGATGAGGAAGGCGATTTCGACTATTACTGTAACATGGGAATGGTGGAACTTTCGCTGGTGGAAGATCTGAATGATAAAAAAGAGCTTACCGAATCCATATCCAAGCATTTCGAGCTGACAGGAAGCAAAGTGGCGGAGAAGATTCTCAGCGATCTGGATCACTATATAGAACGGTTCATCAAGGTGATCCCTTACGAATATAAAAAGGTGATGCAGGAGTTGCAGCTGGAGGAGATCCGAAAAAAGTTGGCTGAGGTGGAGAAGGACGTGGAAATGATCGGGGACATTTAATGGCATAAACGATGGCAGATCCAAAAGGATTCATGAAAATAACTATGAAACCGGCAGGAAACAGGCCGGTTCAGGAGCGCATCAAGGACTACAGCGAAGTGGAGCAGGTGCTGAATTCGGAAGACCGGAAACTACAGGCCTCCAGGTGCATGGATTGCGGGATCCCCTATTGTCACTGGGGTTGCCCAGTGGATAATCTGATCCCGGAATGGAACGATCTGCTATATCGGGGCGACTGGAAGGGAGCAAGCGAAAGGCTGCACTTCACCAATAATTTCCCCGAATTCACCGGCAGGATCTGCCCCGCTCCATGTGAACATGCCTGCGTGCTCAACATCGGGGAAGAACCAGTTACCATCAGGGAAAATGAGGTGGCCATCGTGGAGAAGGCTTTTGCCGAAGGATACATCCAGCCACACCCTCCTCAGGTCAGAACCGGATTTAAAGTGGCCGTGGTGGGTAGCGGTCCGGCAGGTATGGCTGCTGCGGACCAGCTCAATAAAGCGGGTCATCATGTGACACTGTTTGAGAAAGATGAGAAGATCGGTGGACTTCTTAGGTTTGGGATCCCCGATTTCAAGCTGAACAAAGACACCATCGACAGGAGGCTGGAGATCATGATCGCCGAAGGACTGGAAATACGAACCTGTTCAGAGGTGGGCAGGGAGATTTCCGGCAGGGAACTGCTTGAAACATTTGACGCCGTCTGCCTGGCCATCGGGGCCATGAAACCACGGGATCTCCAGGTGGAGGGGCGCAACCTGGACGGGATCCATTTTGCCATGGAATTCCTCACCCAGCAGAACCGGGTCAATTCAGGAGTTTATGTGGCCTATGATAACCAGATCACTGCGAAAAGAAGAAAAGTACTGGTCATCGGCGGCGGGGACACCGGATCCGATTGCGTGGGTACCTCCCTCCGGCAGGGAGCGGAGAAGGTAACGCAGATAGAGATCATGCCCAAACCACCTGAAAAGCGGGCCGATGATAATCCCTGGCCATACTGGGGCAAAACATTGAAAACCTCCACTTCTCACGAGGAAGGTTGTGAGCGGATGTGGAGTCTTTCAACAGTCCGGTTCCTGGGAACACAGCAGCGAGTCACACATGCCGAGATCGAAGAGGTCCGGTGGGAAAGGGTCAACGGGCAATTCGAGATGAACCCGGTGGAAGGATCCCGCCGGACCATTGAAGCAGACCTGATCCTCCTCTCCATGGGATTTCTGCATCCGGTACATGAAGGGCTGGTCACTGAACTGGATCTGGCACTGAATACAAGGAAGAACCTGCAGGTGGATAACCGGATGGCCACCAGTGCAGATAAGGTTTTCGCCACCGGTGATGCGGTGAACGGGGCCAGCCTGGTGGTCACCGCTATTGCATCGGGACGACGCACCGCCAGGAAAATCGATGAATATTTAAAAACCCTTTCAAAATGATGTTTAAAAAACAATGGCTCCTCGTGCTGATCGCATTTGCCATCATTGCCCTTCTGGGGATCCTTTTTCCTTTCAGTTTCCAGACCGGCGACACCTCGGGTATCGACTCCGGTGCCGTGGTCGGACTGGTGGCCATCACCCCCGCTGCCGGATTTGTCAATGTGGGTTCAAGCATTTTTATCGGGGGGTTTGCTGCCATCGCCAGCAATCTGATGATCTACTTCTTCTCCCGCAGGGGAGTGGACGACACCCTGGATGTCTTTCCTGCCTGCGGAATAGGGGGAATGGGACTTGATATGAGTCAGCACGATGAGACCCTCTTTTATGAGAACGATGAGGAGGTAAATCTCCGACAGGAAAAACTGAAGAATTACCCGCCCGATTTCTACCCCGGAAAATTTAGAAGAGTCTCCCGTTCATAATCTGCCAAATGAAATGCCGTCCCCGTTGTGGTGCCTGTTGTATCGCTCCGTCCATCTCCTCCCCCATCCCCGGGATGGCGGATGGAAAACCGTCAGGAGTCCGATGCATACATCTGTCTGATGATTACCGTTGCATGATTTACGGCCATCCCGAAAGACCGAAAGTCTGCAGTGATTTTCAGGCTGACAGGGAAGTTTGCGGGAAAAGCCGGGAAGAGGCTATGATGCTCCTGAGCCGGCTGGAGGGAGAAACCGGGGCATAAGCAGTCCCTTCAGCCGCTGTTTCACCTCCTCCAGGGCCACCTCTCTCCCCAGCTCCTTTTCCATGGAGGTGACCCCTCTTTTGTCAAACCCGCACGGGTTGATATAGCTGAAATAATCCAGGTCGGTTCCCACATTGAGGGCAAACCCGTGCATGGTGACGTACCTGCTTGAACGGACCCCGATGGCACAGATCTTTCTGGCCTTCACCGGATGGTCAGCATCGATCCAGACCCCGGTAGCCCCTACCAGGCGGCTGGAGGAGATTCCGAATTGCTCCAGCAGGTCGATCATGGACTGCTCCAGGATGGCAATATACTGTTTCAAACCTAAACCGAGGGATTCCAGGTCAAGAATGGGATAACCCACGATCTGCCCGGGCCCGTGATAGGTAATATCCCCTCCCCTGTTGGTCTTGTAGTAGGTAGCCTGGATCTTCTCCAGAAACCCTTTATGGATCAAAAGATTGGTTTCATCCCCGCTTTTTCCCAGGGTATAGACATGTGGATGTTCGCAGAACAGCAGGTACTGAGCTGGCGGGGCACCCTGGTTTTTCCCGATGCTGGAGTGGCGTTTGTAGTCTACCAGCGCCTGGAATCTCTCCTCCTGAAAGTCCCATGCCTCCCGGTAATCCATCAGACCCAGGTCCTGAAATTGTATCATCTCGGCTGTCCGGGCCGTTTCATGTTCTTCTGATGTTTGCTGTGTGCTACTCATCATTCCCGGCAGATTGTATTCGACTGTGTTTCTCAGCATGGTAGGAGGAGCGGACCAGCGGGCTTGATTCGACTGCGCTGAATCCCTTCTCCAGCCCCATCTCCTTCAGTCGGGCAAACTGGTCGGGATGGATATACTCCTCCACCGGCATATGGTTCATGGAGGGTTGAAGGTATTGTCCGAGGGTGAGTACCTGGCAACCAGCCTCCCTCAGGTCATCCATGGCCTGAAGCACCTCCTCCTGTGTTTCACCCAGCCCCAGCATCAGGCCCGACTTTGATACCCGTCCCGATGAGGAGATCATCCGTACCACCTCCAGGCTTCTATGGTACTGTGCCCTGGAGCGGATCTGAGGGGTGAGGCGTTTCACGGTCTCCAGGTTATGGGAAATAACCTCCGGCTGTTCGTTGATTACCCTCTCCACCAGCTGAGGAATCGCATCAAAATCGGGGATCAGTGTCTCCATGCTGAGTCCGGGATTTCCCTCCTTTAACGTTCTTACAGTAGCCGCCCAGGCTCCCGATCCCTTATCGGGCAGGTCATCCCGGTCAACCGAGGTGATGACCGCATGACGGATCCCCATGGTCCGGATGGTCCTCAGTAATCGTTCGGGTTCTTTCGTATCGACGGGCATCGGCCTGCCGGTTTTCACCGCGCAAAATTTGCACGAACGGGTGCAGATCTCACCCAGGATCATGAATGTGGCGGTTCCGGCACCCCAGCACTCCCCTATATTGGGACAGTTCCCGCTGGTACATATGGTGTGCAGCCCTTGGGCAGCTACCTGCTCTTTCACTTTCATGTAATTCTCTCCTCCCGGCATCTGCATCCGCATCCAGGACGGCAAACGCTTTCTACCCTTCAGGTCCATCTTCATCTTCTCGCTTTGCATGGAACAAAGATAGCGAGAATAGTGGCATTGCCTACAGGCTGTTTAACACCTCCCGGACCTCATTCACGGTCACCTCCGACGCATTGTTTCCAAAAGAGCTTCGCACATAAGTCAGTACATCGGCAATCTGTTGCGGAGGCAGGTGGGCAAGCGGAGCCATAATCGAGTTGTAGATCTGCCCATGCACCTCAATCTCCCCCACCATACCCTCCACCACGATCCTTATCAACCGCTCCTTATCACCGTTTACCCAGTCGGTCTGCCTGAGGGGGGGATACATGCCGGGTACTCCGTTCCCGTCCGTCTGATGACAGGCCAGGCAAGCCACACCGTACACTTTTTTTCCCGGATGACCGGCCAGCAGCTCCTCGGGTTCCTCTTCGCGGATCGATGTCTGAGTGAACTGTTGTTCCCCGGTATAAAAGATCCTCCAGATAGCTCCCTTTCGGGAATCGGACACATACAATGATCCGTCCGGCCCTTCGGCCAGGCCCATGGGCCGGTGCTCGGCATCCCCTGGATTATAGATTTCATCCAGGCCGGTAAATCCGTCGGCGAACACCTCCCAGTTGCCTGAAGGAAGCCCGTCCTTCATGGGAACAAATACCACTTGATACCCTTCCTGCTCCAGCGGTGCCCTGTTCCAGGAACCGTGAAGTGCGATAAACGCGCCGCCGTGGTATTTTTCCGGAAACTGGTCCCCATCATAAAACAGAAGGTCGTTGGGGGCCGTATGTCCCGGGAGTGCCATGATCGGATCTGTCTTTTCGCTGCATCGGCCCTCCGTCTCCCCATCCCCTCCGTATTCCGGGGCCAGAACTTTCTTGTCACTGAACGGATCGAAATAACAGTATGGCCAACCGAAGTCGGCACCGTCGGAGAGCATCAGAAATTCTTCGGCAGGCAATTCGGCTCCGGCCTCCAGTTCGTAAAGCTCCGGAAAGAACTGGTGCAGCTGATCCCTTCCATGTTGTACCACATAGAGGCGGTCCACCTGCCTGTTCCAACGGATGGCCACCGCGTGCCGGATCCCGGTGGAGTAACGGTAACCGTCTTCCAGATGGTCCTGTCCGGGTGTATGGGCATCGAAACGCCAGATACCACCGGCATATTCAAGTACAGGGCAGGGGTCCATTCCCGGCGAACCTTTTGTGCGCATCTGCTCCATGCATGCATTGGAAGGGGCTCCCACCGTCACGTACATGTGCCCTTCCTCATCGAAATCGAACGGTTTGGCGGCATGCTGACGTTCATCGGGAAATCCCGATACGATGGTTTCATAACTCTGCCCCGGGACCGACGATCCGGGGATGACCGGGTAGCGGACAATGGAGGTATCGCTCCCGAAGTAGAGGTATGAACCATGAAGCTTTATGCCGGTACCGGCCAACGCACCGAAATAGTTGATCCGGTCCGACCGCCCATCCCCTGTGGTGTCCCTCACCAGAGCGACTCCTCCTCCATTGGTCATCTGCCGGAGTGCTACATAAATTTCTCCGTTTTCTCCCACTTCGATGTGGCGGGCAGGTCCCAGCTCATCCACCACTTTTATGGCTGCGAAACCGGGCGGCAGCGAAAGTCCTCCGTTACCGGGATCGGGCTGAAGCGTTGCCTCAGGTTCAGTTTCCCTGCAACCTGCAAGCAATCCGATAATCATTACAAATGCCAGGACTGACGAATAGGTGATAACTCTCTTTTTCATAATTCAGGTATTTTCATAATTCAGGAAGGACTATTCCCCATGGGTACGAAGTTACCATTTTTACTACTTTTGTGTGGGAAGTTGAACTGAAACTATCCCCGGTACAGATGGAAGCGAAGAAGGAAATCCTGTTGCTGGCCAAGCGGGTACAGGCCATTGCCGAAAATGGCCTGCATTATTCAGAAAGTGATTACGACCAGGACCGGTATACCGACCTGGAGCAGATCTCCGCACGGATGCTCTCCCTCCTTACGGGCCTGCCCTTTGAAACGGTCCGGGTCTCCACCCCTGAAAAGTACGGGTACAGGACCCCAAAGATCGATGTTCGATCGGTCATCTTCAACGACCGGAACGAGTTGCTGATGGTAAAGGAGCGGGTCGATTCCTGCTGGTCCATGCCCGGAGGGTGGTGTGACGTGGGCTATACCCCTTCCGAGGTGGCCGAGAAGGAGGCTTTCGAGGAGGCAGGGATCCGGGTAAAAGCAGGCCGGCTGCTGGCGGTGTTCGATAAGAAGCGCCACGACCATCCCGAGGACCTTTTCTATACGTATAAAATCTTCCTGGAATGCCATCCCCTGTCACTTGAAGTGGCCACCGGTATGGAAACGCTCGATGTGGGATTCTTCAGCCAGGATGCCCTGCCCGAACTTTCCACCCCGCGCAACACCCGGGATCAGATCGACCGGATGTTCGATTTCCACTTCCAACGGATCGCCTGGCCCCTCATAGACTGAAGAAAAGAGACGGAGAGAAGCGTCGCCATAAGCTTCCGCCATCATTGGCGAAACCTCAGGGATCAGACAGCTCCTTTCTGGACGGCAGTGAGCGGCACGGAAGGGGATTATCCGCTTCGTGTCATGACTCCCCCCCACTCCGGGCCAGATACTTGCCCACCAGAGTGGCGATAATAATGGCAATGTACAGTTGCCCGCTGATCCCCACTGCAATGGACACCAGCCTGGCCAGCCCGGTAACCGGCGTGATTTCCCCATAGCCGATGGTTGTCATGGTGATGAATCCATAATAGAAAAAGTCGGCCAGATTGGCCATCTCCCCTTCCGGAAAGTGAAAAGCACCCTCCTCAAAAATGGAGACCACGGCCAGCAGCAGACCGCCGCTCAATCCCACAAGCAGATAACCATTCACCGACTCCAGGATCACAACCAGGTCCACCACCTTGCTTCGGGCCACTTGACTGACCAGCTGAAAAACGATCATTAGAAAGAACACCACATTGGCGATGGAAGCGGTTGCACTGAGGTATGCACTCTCTATCAGAAAACGGGATATCTCACGCAAAAGAATGACCCCTATGGCAAAAATAAAAAGCCGCCGCCAGTGTGATTGCAGAGTGAGGGTGGCAATCAGCAGCATCAGGGAGAAACTGATTCCAACCAGCAGCGTTCCCACGAACTGCTCACCTGAAAGCAGGCTGCTGGACAGGAAAAATGCAATAGCGGCCAGCAGCAATGTGTTGTATGATCCCCTGTTCCGGAGGTTGATTCGGTCCATTAATATTCAAAATTAAGAAAAATCGGGATTCCGGCCATTGGACGGCTCTGTGGTTGCATGGGCCGTTCATCGACGGCTCCTGTTTACATTGGTCTAATGTTAATTTAATATACAGTTAACATATACCATTCCTTCCGACAGTAACTTGCTGCCGCAATTCCCATCCTCTCCATGATGGAACCCCTGTTTATTGCCATCGTTATCATCATGTTTGCCACAGCAGCCACCGACCTGGTGGTGGGTGTAAGCAATGATGCAGTTAATTTCCTCAACTCT
>CAZRZY010000096.1:12401-18690 GCA_964604655.1 uncultured Bacteroides sp.
GGCAGCATCCGGATGATCATGATCATTGCCACCATCGGCATCCTGTTCGGATCATTATTCTCCAGCGGTATGATGGAGGTAGCCCGCAAGGGGGTATTTAATCCGCAGTTTTTCACCATCGAGCAGATCATGTTCCTTTTCGCGGCTGTGATGCTCACCGACATTATCCTGCTGGACTTCTACAATACCATTGCCCTTCCAACCTCTACCACGGTATCCATCGTCTTTGAATTGCTGGGCTCCGCTCTGGCCATCTCCTTTTTCGCCACCATGGAAAACGGGCACCCGGTGAGCGAGTGGAGCAACTATATCAACGGGAGCCGTGCACTGCTGATCATTGCCGGGATCTTCCTTTCGGTGGTGGTTGCATTCCTGCTGGGCTGGCTCGTGCAATATATCACCCGTTTGGTGATCTCCTTCGAATACCGGAAGACCATGCGAAGTTTCGGATCGGTGTTCGGAGCTGCCTCCGTAGCGCTGATCATCGATTTCATGGTTGTGAAAGGTTTGCAGGGAATCCCGTTCATCAGTGCCGAGAATCTGGAACTGATCAAATCCAGGGATGGCCTGATCAGTCTATCAGGCTTCGTGATCTCTTTTATTCTTTTCCAGATCCTGATCGGAAGAAAAGATTTCAGTGTCTACCGGTTCATCACCCTTCTGGGAACATTTGCATTGGCCATGGCCTTTGCCAGCAACGACCTGGTGAACTTTGTGGGTGTACCCATTGCCAGTTATGACTCCTATATGGCATGGAAAGCTTCAGGGATACCCGCTGAGGAGTATACCATGGAGGCCCTCTCCAGACCGGTGCAGACCAAACAGATATTCCTTTTGGCCGCCGGGATCATTATGGCCGTCACCCTCTGGTTCTCCAGGAAAGCCCGTTCGGTGGTACAGACCTCTGTAAACCTGGGAAGGCAGGATGAAGGTGCCGAACGGTTCCAGTCCAATGCCATCTCCCGCGGAATCGTAAAAGGCACCCTGTCCATGAGCAGAGCGGTCAGCTCGCTGCTTCCCCAGAACAGCAAGGAGTGGATCCGGCAGCGGTTCGTTAATAATACCACATCGGAAAATGACGATCCGATGGATAAACCGGCCTTTGACCTGGTCAGAGCCTCCGTGAACCTGATCGTAGCTGCAGGGATCATTCTGGCAGCCACTTCCCTGAAACTACCCCTATCCACCACTTTTGTCACTTTTATGGTTCTGATGGGCTCCAGCCTGGCCGACCGTGCATGGTCCCAGGGTAGCGCTGTCTACCGGGTTTCGGGTATGCTGACCGTGATCGGAGGCTGGTTTTTGACGGCCATCATCGCACTGACCGTATCCATTATTTTTGGGTCACTTCTGATCAACTTCAAAGTCTATGCGCTGATCGCCCTGGTACTGACTGCCATCTTCCTGATCTTCCGAAGCCAGATCTTTTACCGGTCCCACCGGTACAAGGAGGAGGTGAACCTGGAACTGGCCGATAAATGGTTCAAGACCGACTTTTTTGAGATCGAGGGGGAGGTACGCGAAAAACTCTCCATCATCCTGGAGCGGATCGACAGCATCTTCGGAAGAGTCATGGATGCCCTCACTGCCTTTGACAGGCGTGCCCTCCGTGATATCAGGGGACTGCTGGATGATGTGGAGGCCACTAACGACCTCTACAAGGTGAAACTCACCCAGCAGATCAAGGAAGTTCCTGAAGAATTCCAGGAAGGGGGCAAGGTGCTGATGCTGGTATATGACATGGAAGACGAACTCCTCTATGCACTGGGCAATATTATCCGTTTCAGTGAGCGCCATATCACCAATCTTCATGCGGATCTGCAACCGGAACAGGTGCAACAGTTGAATACCACCCGGGAGGAGATCACCCGGTTTATGGGCAGGATCCTGGAGAAGCTTCAGCTGGATATTATCACACAGGAAGACTATCGCAGTTTTAAAAAGTCCAGAAAAACCCTGATCTCTCATATCGAAAAAGGAATATCCAGCCAGATTTCCCTGGCCACTTCCCGCAAGCTCAGCGGAAAGAACAGCGAACTGGTTCTCACCATCCTGCTTTCCAGCAAGAACATGGTGGCCACCTGCTCCCGCCTGATCAAGCTCTTCTACAAGGTCAAGTCGGAAGATATGAGCGACATGCTGGACATGCTGATGGAGGAGTAACAGAGTAGTGCCACGGAGGTTTCCTCCGGTTCCCATTTCGAACATTTTATAGTGCCGGCCACCCAGAGTGGAGCAGGTGCCATTATCAATCTCAATATCAATGAGATAATAACGAATGCCGCATTGAATGCCCTGGGTCGAAAACCGGGTGAATCTGAGGTGATCGATCCCATCGAGACGGCCAACAGGTTCCAGTTCACCAATGAAGTGATCCCTACCGCCCTTACGGTGGCCACCATGTAATTGCTGGAACAGCTGGAAGAGGAGATCAAAAAGCTGTCCGGCGACCACTGGGTATCACCTTTTCGCTGGGACGGGAAAAGGCTGTGAAGGTGGGAGCCAATATCATTATGCCCAATATCACTCCCGGAAAATAGCGCAACGATTACGCCCTCTATGAGAACAAGCCATGAGTACGCCCTCTATGAGAACAAGCCATGAGTGGATGAGGAGCCCGAAAAGTGCCTGAACTGCCTGGATGTAAGGGTCCAGCTGGCTGACAGCGAGATAGGATACGGTGAATGGGGCGATTCCCCCCATTTCCAAAAACGGATGGCCTGTCTCTCCTGAATCCCTGAAACAATATTCCACCCGCTTCAGGTCACCACGGTTGCCTGTAGTGTCAATCCTCCTGTTTTTAGGTGCATCCGGGGCCTGCTGCTGGAACCGCTTTTCACTAAACTGCAGGAGAGGGGTTATCGGTTTCTTTGGATTAATCAGCTGCCGGTTCCCCAAATATGATCCATCCGCCTCCCAGGACCTTATAAAGATAGATATATGAGGATAGCAGCTGACCTCGGATGGCGCTGGCCTCCAGCTCCGCACTGAACATGGATCGCTCGGTATCCAGCACCTCCAGATAGGAAGCCTCTCCCCCGTCGTACCGGGCCCTGGAAAGCTCAGCGGCCCGGATGGCTGCCTTCCTCTGCCGCTCCCTGGCATCGAGCTCTAGCCGGTAGGTATGCAGATCGATCAGCGCATCCTCCACTTCCCGCAAGGCATTCAGGACCGACTGCTCATAATCGTAAAGCGACTGTCTGGCGATCTCTTTCTGTATCTCCACCCTTCTCTTGTTCTTTCCCCAGTTGAAGATTGGACCCAGGATACTGCCTCCCACGGAGTAGAGCACGGATTCACCTGTCACCAGAGAGGAAAGATCGCTACTGGCCACACCCAGGGCAGCTGTCAGGCTGAAAGAAGGAAAGCGCATGGCCTGCGCCACCCCGATACGTGCTGTTTCGGCATAAAAGCGCTGCTCGGCAATGACCAGGTCGGGCCGCCGTTCCAGCAATTCGGAAGGAAGACCCACCGGGATCTCGGGCGGCAGGTCCAGGTCGCTGAGCCGGCTTCTCATCAGTGCCCTGGGATTCTTTCCCATCAGGATGTTCAGGTAGTTCTCGGTCCGGGCCACCAGACGTTCATAGGTAGGGATAGCCGCTGCGGCTGCGGCTTCCTGCTGTTGCGCCTGATTCAGATCGATCTCCGGGACCACTCCCTTGTCGAAGCGTTGCCCGATAATCCAGAGTGATTCTTTCCTTGTCTCCCAGGTATTTTTGGCGATCTCCAGACGGTTATCGAAATCGAGAAGCTGGAAGTAACCATCAGTAATGGCAGCGATCAGACTGACCTGGACCTGTTTCAAAGCCTCTTCTGACGCGGCGATCTCCGCTCTGGCAGCCTGGTTGGCCCTTCTTACCTTTCCCCAGAAATCGAGCTCCCAGAATACCCGGGGAGTGACCGAATAGAAGGCTCCCGGTTCACTCCCGCCCCCCGCCGGGTCAGGTTTGGCATAGGTGGCTGTTGCTTCAAACCCCAGCGATGGGAACAGATCGGCCATAGAGAGCCCCAGCGCAGCATAGGCCTGCTCGATCCTCGAGACAGCTATCAGGACATCCCGGTTGTGTTCCAGCGCCAGATAAATCATGCTGTCCAGTACAGGATCGTTAAAAAGCTCCCACCAGGATAGGTTGATCATGGAATCGCCGGCAATGCTGTCGAAACGGAATTGCTCATCAACAGCCGCTTCCGGTTTCTGGAGTGCCGGTCCCACCATACAGCTGTTCAGCCACATGGAAGATATCAGGGTAACCGGGATAAGGAATACTGCTGTTCTCCGGAGGATGTTCATAGATATTTATTGAGGTTCATTTCCGGTTTGTTCTGTCGAAGTGTTGCGTTCTCTTCTTTTCTCATATCCTCCCAATTTACCGATCAAGACGAATAGCATGGGATAGAAAAACACCCCCAGCAATGTGGCCATGGTCATCCCTCCCAGTAATGCCATCCCCATCACCTTGCGGGCCTCGGCACCTGCACCGCTGGCCACTACCAGGGGAAATACCCCGAGGATGAACGAAAAGGCGGTCATCAGGATCGGTCGAAAGCGTTGACGCGCCGACTGAATGGCCGCTTCGTAGAGGCTTGCTCCCTGATCGAAACTATTCTTTGCGAACTCCACGATCAGGATGGCGTTCTTGGCCGCCATGGCGATCAGCATTACCAGGGAGATCTGGGTGAATACATTGTTCTCGAAGCTTTCGCTGAAAATCCGGGAGACCATCAGAAAGAGCAGGGCTCCGAAAACGGCAAAGGGTGTTCCCAGCAGAATACTGAAGGGAAGGGACCAGCTCTCGTACTGAGCCGCCAGGATCAGAAATACGAACACCAGGGCAAAAATGAATACAACGCTCCCTGAACCCGCGGCCTCTCTCTCCTGGTAGGACATATTGCTCCATTCATAACCCATCGTCTCCGGAAGTACCTGCCTTGCAACCTCCTCCAGGGCATCCAGTGCCTGTGCAGATGAGTAACCATCGGCAGCCGAACCGGAGAGTTCCACAGATCTGTAGAGATTGTAGCGGTAAGTGAATTCCGGCCCCGAGATGTTACTGACTGTGACGAGGGAGGAAAGCGGGACATTTTCTCCTTTCCGGTTCTTCACGAAGAACAGGGCCAGATCCTGCTCACCCTGCCGGTATTCCGGATCAGCCTGGACATAGGCTCTGTAAAGCCTTCCGAACAGATTGAAATCGTTGATATAGGCCCCTCCAAGGAACGAACTGATGGTGGTGTAAAGATCATTCAGCTGAACTCCTGCCTGCAGTACCTTGTCCCTGTCGATCTCAATGGACCGCTGCGGAGTACTGGCTTGAAAAGTGGTGTACACATTTCCGATCTCCGGGCGCTGCATAGCTTCGGTAATGAACCTGGAAGCCTGCCCGGCCAGGTACTCTGGATCGTTGCCGGCCCGGTCCTGCAGCATCATAGAGAAGCCGGATCCGGCCCCCAGGCCGGGAATGGCAGGTGGCCCAAAGGCAAAGAGCTGTGCCTCGGGGATTCCTTTATTAAAGGCGGCATTCAACCTCCCGGCCAGCTCCAGGGCGGTCAGATCCCGTTCCTTCCAGTCCCTGAGGGAAAGAAAGAGCACCCCTGCATTGGTGGACATGCTCCCGGAGAGAAGATTGAATCCGGACACAGAAGCCATATGTTCAATCTCTCCGAACTGCTGCAGGATCTTTTCAACGTTCTTCATGACCTGGTCAGACCTTTGAAGGGAAGCGGCATCGGGGAGCTGCATATTCACAAAAAGGTACCCCTGGTCCTCTTCCGGAACAAATCCCCCTGGAACAAACCTGCTAATCACCACGATGGATCCGGCAAGGATCAATATGAAAATCGCTCCTCTTTGCAACCTCCTTGCCATGACACTGGTAAAATTCATATACCCATCGGAGGTCCGGTCGAACACCCGGTTGAAACCGTTAAAGAACCTGCCCAGGATCCCTCGAGGGGGCTGTGGTTTCCTGAGCATGAGTGAGCAGAGCGCCGGGCTCAGGGTCAGCGCATTCAGGGAGGAGAAGACCACGGAAACCGCCACGGTGATGGCAAATTGCTGATAAAGCCTCCCGGTGATCCCGCCCATGGAAGCCACCGGAATGAACACCGCCACCAGCACCAGGGTAGTGGCGATCACCGGGGCGGTCACCTCTTTCATAGCCTGAATGGTCGCCTCCCGGGCACTCATCCCCTTATCCAGCTTCACCTGGACCGCTTCCACCACCACGATGGCATCGTCGACCACAATCCCGATAGCCAGGACCAGTCCCAGCAGGGAGAGCACGTTGAT
>CAZRZY010000097.1:0-18646 GCA_964604655.1 uncultured Bacteroides sp.
ATCAGCTTCTGCTGCGGCATAGGTTTCTCCCTCCACCAGAGGTGGGAAAAGGATCAGGTCCGGCGGTATGACATTGGGAACATCATAGGTGGGATCATACCGGACCAGCCCCCCGGTGGTTCCTATCCATAATACCCCGTTCCTTCCCCTGGCAACGGCTCTGGAGTTGGATTCAAGGGGGTAAAATCCCTGCTCGTACCCCAGATACCTTACATTTCCTGTCTCCACATTCAATTCATTGATGCCCCGTTCAGTACCAATCCATAACCGCCGCTCATCATGGAATTCCACAAAAAAAGCAGAATTGGAAGTCAGCCCGCTCTCCACTGTATAGTTCGTAAATTGAGGTCTCCCACTCATATTCAGTTTTGATACTCCGCGGTTGGTTGCGATCCACAGATTCCCTTCTGCATCCCCAGCAAGATCAATACATACTCCAGAAATGAGCCCGTCTTTTTCGGTGTAGTTCACCAGATGCTTTCCGTTAAGATCAAATATGGAAAGACCTGATTCGGTAGCACAACAGATCTGCTCATTAATGATTTCCAGGTCGTTCACCTGTTGATAAACCAACCCTTGATCCGGACCGATGACCGTTACTCCACCGTCCTTTTCTTTGACATATACGGCAGAATCGGTAGCGCACCACAAATCTCCGTCCGGTGTGTAAACCAAACTGTTGACCTTGTTGAAATATTCATCCAGCATGATATTCTCGCTCGCCACCTGTTTTCCGTCGAACCGGAATAATCCGCTGTCGGTGCCTATATGGATAATGCCCTGATCATTCTCTGAGAAGCAGAGCGGCATAGGTCCCTCCTGATATCCAAAGCTTTCATCTACTCGATGAATATGGTATTCGGTCAGAAAAAGCAATTGTTTTTGTGTGCCAAACCAGGTGCGGCTTTGAGAATCCGTAAAGACGGAAATGACATGATCTTCCGGAAGACCTACCTCCCTGTCATAGACCTCAAATATCACCCTTCCGTACTTGGATACCCCATTCAAAGTTGCTATCCAGATACTACCGTACCGGTCCTCGAAAATATCTTCCACACGATCGTCCACCAGCTGGTTTGTAAATGTCAGGTGCCTGAATCGCTGGTCCTCCACCAGCCATACTCCATTCTCAAAGGTCTGTATCCAGATCCGTCCGTGACTGTCTTCCATGATCATTCGGGCCAGTGGTTCCAATCCGTGGCCTGAGGGCATTTTAGTAAACCGTTCATTTTCATAAACAAACAGTCCTTCAGGGTAGGTACTGCACCAGACCCTCCCATGAGAATCCTCCATCAGGGATATGACTACCTCGCAGGTGAGTCCTTCATCCGAACCTAGTCTGTGAAGCTGAGCGTTCGAATTCACATGGATTCCTCCCCATTTTTGGGACGCGTACCATACCTCCCCATCCGATGTCTCAATCATATCCCGTATAATATCGCCTTCAAGGATGATATGATATGTAAAAGGGTCATCGAAGACCGTCACTGCTCCAGGGTTTGTGGCCACATGTACCCGGCCCTTCGAATCTGCCAGAATGTCTAACACTGCCCTTCCTGCCAGGCCTTGGCCTTCTGAATAGGAAAGCAGGGTGTCTCCTGTATAGACCGAAATACCATAAGCAGTAATCATCCAGATGTTTCCTTTCGAGTCTTGCACCAGCCGGTCCACCCGGCGGTCTACCAGACCGTCCTCCTTTGAAATAACCCGGATCTCACTGCCATCGAAAACAGCCACCCCATCCTCGGTTCCCATCCAGACATTTCCGGCGCTGTCCACCAGGAAACAATTCACATAATCGTCCGGAAGTCCGTTGGAGGTATTGAAATACTCAAACTCATACCCGTCAAACCGGGCAGCCCCTACTTGGGTGGCGAACCAAAGGTACCCCTGTTTGTCCTGATCGATGTCAATTACACTGCTCTGAGGCAATCCGTTCTGAATGGTATAATTTTCGAAGGGAATCTTCTGACCGGAAATTGAAGAGCAGAAAAAGTTGAATAGCAGCAGGATGAATATCCGTTGGACTGCCACCGAAAGGTATCTTTTTCTATATTGCATCCGGTTAACCAAGTTGCTCAATTTATGAAAAAATTGCTGTTGGTTCTATGGATATTTCCATTATTAATCGGGTGCAACAATCCTTCCGGCCGATCATGGATCATTCCCTTGAATATCGACCCCTCTGATCTCTCCTTTACGCCTGAGCAGAAGGAAAGTTTCGCAGAGCGGAGAGAAAAGGTGATCGATTCCCTGGAGAATGGCTATGTCATACTGCGCTCGGAAGGTCCCTACAGCCATAACCGCCACCAGTTCAGGCCGCAGAATAATTTCTACTACCTGACAGGCATGGATACTCCCGGAGTATTTATGATCCTCGATTCTCAGGGACCGCATCCCTTTATCCTTTCCAGTGTTCCCCAATCGGTCCGTTCCCTGATATACGAGGGAGAAAGGCCCGAGGAAGAAGATATCGCCAAGGTTTACCATCCTGATACGATCATCGCGTTTGGTGATTTCCTGGAACTGGCCCGTTCCATCATCCGGTCCGGAGCTCCGGTATATACCGAACCTTCTGACCGGGAGCTTCTTGATTTAATCCGGCAGGAAACGGGAGAAGGAGACCGTGGTTGCCTGAATCACTCCCCTCAGATTTTTCCCGTCTCCAGGATGGTGGATGATCTTCGACTGATCAAGAATCCCTGGGAGGTAGAACGACTGCAGAAGGCCTGCAATATCACCGCCATGTCTCTGACACTGGTCATGAGGGAGTGTGCTCCCGGCCTCCATGAGTTTGAAATGGAATCGATTATCGAGGGGGCCTTCCTGCGTTATGGTTCGGCCATGCCCGGATTTCCCTCCATCGTGGGATCCGGACCCAACAGTACCACCCTCCATTACGAAGCCAATGACCGTTTGATGGAAGAGGGTGATCTGCTTCTGATGGATATCGGGGCCGGGTATGGGTATTATACCGCTGACATTACCCGCACCATTCCTGTAAACGGACGGTTCAGCGAGGCACAGCGCACCATCTACCAGCTGGTGCTGGACGCCCAGAAAGCGGCCATCGATTCGCTCATTCCGGGGAACAGGATCAGCGACGGACATATGGCGGCCCGGGAAATTATTCTGGATGGGCTCTACCACCTGGGCCTGATCACCGATACCGCCGCTGCCTGGCAGGCCAGGTTCTATGTGATCTATCCCTCTTCCCATTACCTGGGGCTCGATGTGCACGATGTGGGCGATTACGGGGGATTCTTCCGTTATTTCAGGCAGGATGGTCCGGGGTACGATCTGCCTGGAAGGATTCTAGAACCGGGAATGGTCCTGACCATCGAACCCGGCCTCTACTTCAGGGAGAAGGGGCTGGACCAGCTGCACCGGATTTTCGGACATCAGGTGGATAGCCTGGAGATTGAAGGTTTTATAGAGAAGGTGAAGCCGGTGTACGCGGAGTATGCCAACATTGGCGTGCGAATCGAGGACGATATCCTGATCACCCGCAACGGAAATATCAACCTCTCCCGGTACGCTCCGAAAGAGATCGAAGACATCGAACAGCTTATGAAATAGTTCAGTGCTTTATGACTACTTTTTCGATGGTATCCCCCTGGCGGATCTGATCGATCACTTCCAGGCCTTCATAAACTTTTCCAAAACAGGTGTGCTGACGGTCCAGGTGGCTGGTATTGGTTCGTGAATGACAGATAAAGAACTGGGAACCTCCCGTATCCCTTCCGGCATGCGCCATGGATAGAACTCCCCTGTCATGATGCTGGTTTCCGCCATCCAGCTCACACGGAATGGTGTAACCCGGTCCGCCCATGCCGTTACCGTCGGGACATCCTCCCTGAATCACAAAATCGGGGATCACCCGGTGGAAGGTAAGCCCGTCGTAGAAACCCTCTTTGGAAAGTTTGATAAAATTGGCTACGGTCTTCGGAGCATCCTCCTCATAAAACTGCACCTTCATCACTCCTTTTTCAGTATGAATTTCCGCTTTGCTCATATCAACTGCTTTTAATTTACCTTATAAAAAAATATTATAACATTTTAAAATTATATTTACCTCCAACTTTACAGACTATTATGGACTTTTTGGACTTTTCGACTTTACCGCCTCCCCGTGTCTTTGCTCCAGGAGGGCCGCCACATCCTTTATTTCGAACCCGCGTGCGGCCAACAGTACCATCAAATGGTAGACCAGGTCGGCCGCCTCATTCAAAAACAGATGGTCATCGCTATCCTTCGACTCGATCACCAGCTCTACGGCCTCCTCGCCCACCTTCTGGGCGATCTTGTTAATGCCGGCACGGAAGAGCCGTGCAGTATAGGAGTTCTCAGGCATCTCCTCCTTTCTCCGGCTGATCAGTTCCTGTAGTTCGGAAAGAAAATCCGATCCCAAATGATTCATCTCGTCAAAACAGGTGTCGCTTCCGGTATGACATACCGGTCCTTCGGGCCTGGCCTTGATCAGGAGCGTATCATTGTCGCAATCTTCCAGGATCTGCTCCACGTTCAGGAAGTTTCCGCTCTCCTCCCCTTTGGTCCAGAGCCTGTTTCTGGTTCGGCTGAAAAATGTGACCTTTCCCTCCTTCCTGGTCTTCTCCAGCGCCTCCGGGTTCATAAAACCCAGCATCAGCACCCGGCCGGTTCGGGAGTCCTGTATGATGACGGGAATGATCCCGTTCATTTTATCAAAGTCCATCTATCTGACTGTTATATTGTTTCTCCTCAAGTAATCCTTCAACTGCGGAATGGGTATCTCGTTGTAGTGGAATATACTGGCTGCCAGTGCTGCATCGGCCTCCCCGTCCCTGAAGACTTCCACAAAATGGCTTTCACTTCCGGCACCGCCCGATGCGATTACGGGAATGGTCAGTTTTCCTGTCAGCTCCTTCAGGGCCTCGCAGGCATAGCCGTTCTTGGTCCCGTCATGATTCATGGAGGTAAACAGGATCTCTCCAGCTCCACGTTCCTGTGCCTCCCGTGCCCAGCTGAAAAGTTCCTTCTGGGTAGGGATCCGGCCTCCGTTCACAAAAACGGTCCAGACCCCCTCTTTCCACTGGGCGTCGATGGCCACCACTACGAACTGGTTGCCAAATCCGCCTGCGATCCGGTCGATCAGTGAAGGATCCTTGACCGCGGAGGAATTGACCGACACCTTGTCAGCGCCTGCCGAAAGAAGAAGCTCCGCATCTTTCAGGCTGTCGATACCGCCCCCCACCGTAAAGGGTATATGGAGATGCTCGGCGATCCTTCTCACCAGGTCCGCAAAGAGCTTTCTTCCTTCATGGGTGGCTGTGATATCCAGGTAGACCAGCTCATCTGCGCCTTCCCTGGCATATTTGGCCCCCAGTTCCACCGGATCGCCCACATCGATGACATTCTCAAAGTTGATTCCTTTCACGGTCTTCCCGCTCCTGATGTCCAGGCACGGTATGATCCTTTTTGCCAGCATTATACCTCCTGATTGATCATATATTTCTCCAACTCTTTCAGGGAGATCCGGTGTTCATAGATCGCTTTGCCTATGATCACTCCATCCACTCCCATGGCATTCATTTCCTGAATATCTTCCATTTTTCCGACCCCTCCGCTGGCTACCAGGTAAAGTGAAGGGATCTTGCGCTTGATCTCCCGGTAAAGTTCCTTTGAGGGCCCTTCCAGCATCCCATCATGCTCAATATCGGTACATATCACCTTTTTGACCCCCTTTCCCGCATATTCCTCCAGAAAAGGGAGTATCTCCAGGGAGGTCTCCTCCATCCAGCCTGATACGGCGATCTTTCGGTCCCGGACATCGGCACCCAGGATAATCTTCTCCGGTCCGAATTCGGTGAGCCATCCGAGAAATTCATCCCGGTCCTTTACTGCGATACTCCCCCCGGTGACCATGGATGCGCCTGAGTGAAACACCCTCTTCAAATCCTCCCTGGTTCGGAGTCCCCCACCCCAGTCGATCACCAGAGAGGTGCGGCTGGCTATTTTTTCCAGTATCCTGAAGTTGACCACCTGTTTTTCACGTGCACCGTCCAGGTCCACCAGATGCACTCTTTTCAGCCCGTGACCGGCGAAGCTGATGGCCATATCCAGAGGATCCCCGTAGGTCTGGTCCCTGGAATAGTCCCCCCTGGTCAGCCGGACACACTTTCCGTCAATAATATCGATGGCGGGGATGATCTCTGTCATTTTCTCCGGAAATCAAAGTTGAAGAAAATTGGACAGGATCTGTTCACCCGGTTCACCGCTCTTTTCGGGATGGAACTGGGTGGCGAAAAAATTGCGGTGTTGCATGGCTGAGCTGAAGGATACCATATAGCCGGTTTCAGCTGCTGTCTGATCACAAACCGGTACATAGTAGGAGTGCACGAAATAGACATAAGATCCTGCAGCCACATTCCGAAAAAGAGGACCTTCCGGCCGCTCCAGACTGTTCCATCCCATATGGGGAACTTTTAGGCGGCCGGGGAACCGTCTGACCGGTTGGTCGAAGATCCCGATGCAGGGGGTGTCTCCCTCCTCCGACCAGCTGCACATCAGCTGTTGGCCGAGACAGATGCCCAGAACCGGCTGAGAAAGCTCTTTAAGAAGGTTATCCAGCCCCCTATCCTTCAGATGCTTCATCGTATTGGCAGCCTCTCCTACCCCCGGGAAGACTACCCGGTCGGCGCGCCTGATGGCAGAATGATCATCCGTAATTTCGGCAGAAACTCCAAGCCTCTTCAGGGCGTGGTCTACCGACCGGATATTGCCTGCATTGTATTTGATGATAACGACCTTCATCTACAGTTTTCCTTTGGTGGTGGGAAGTGCATGCAGATCTGGATCGAGGCGGACCGCAGCCTTTATAGACCGGGCAAAGGCCTTGAAGATCGCTTCGATCTTGTGGTGCTCGTTCGCTCCATTCGCCCGGATATGAAGATTGCACCTGGCTTCATCGCTGAAGCTCTTAAAGAAGTGAAAGAACATCTCGGTGGGAACATCTCCGATCTTCTCTCTCCTGAAATCTGCCTCCCATTCGACCCAGGGCCGTCCCCCGAAATCGATGGATACGCGAGCCCCCGCATCATCCATGGGGAGTACGAATCCATACCTGTCGATACCGCGCTTATCTCCCAGTGCCTCCCTCATGGCCTGTCCCAGTGTGAGTGCACAATCTTCGACGGTATGATGTTCATCCACATGCAGATCTCCCTTCACCTCCACCTCCAGGTCCAGTCCTCCGTGTCGACCCAGTTGATCAAGCATGTGGTCAAGGAAGCCCAGGCCCGTATGAATACGGGTTGAACCCTCCCCGTCCAGGGCCAGATTCACGGTGACCTCGGTTTCGCCGGTCTTTCTGACCACACTGCTTCTGCGCTGACTGGCCCGGATGTAACGGTAGATGACATCCCAGTTATCACTCACAAGTACCGTGTGCTCCTCCAGTCCCCTTGAAATCAGTTCCGGCACGATTTTTTCCTGGCCGAAGAGTATCCCCTTTGCACCCAGGTTCCTGGCCAGTTCCATATCGGTAACCCGGTCTCCGATAACATAGGATTCCGACATGTCATATCCTTCCTGAAGATAGGCACCCAGCATGCCGGTCCCGGGTTTCCGGCCGGGAGATCCCTCTTCCGGCAAAGAGGGGTCTATATGGATAGCGTCAAACTCCACACCCTCGTTTCGGAATGCCTGAAGGAACTTCTCCTGGGCCGGCTGAAAGTCCTTTTCCGGAAAAAGCTCTGTGCCCAGTCCGTCCTGGTTGGTAACAATGATCAGCTGGAAGTTTGTAAAGTGCCTGATTTTATAAAGGTTGCGAAATACCCCGGGGATGAACTCCAGTTTCTCCAGAGAATCGACCTGGCAGTCATCCTCCGGCTCCCTGATCAACGTACCGTCCCGGTCGAGAAATAACACTTTTTTCATAGTTCCTGATTTTCAGCCGTCTTTCCCTGGTACATCTTTAACGCTTCGCAGAGCAATCGGTTCTCATCACGGGTACCCACCGTGATACGGACACAACCGTCGCAAAGGGGTACCGAGGAACGGTCCCTGATTACGATCCCCTTCTCCAGAAGATAGTGATACAGATGGGCCGGACGGTTCACCTTCACTAAAAGGAAATTGGCGTCGGAAGGAAAAACCTTCAGGACAAACTGAAAACTTTCCAGGCAACGGTGCAGGTGCAGCCTTTCCAATTGAATCTCTTCCACCCATGAAGCTGCCCTTTCTTGTTCTTTAAGTTCCTTAATGGCCTTTTCAATGGTCAGCGAATTCACATTGTAGGGATACTTCACCTTGTTCAGGTAATGGATCAGTTCTTCAGAAGCGATCACCATTCCAAGCCTGATGCCAGCCAGTCCGAAGGCTTTGGAAAGTGTTTGGAGCAACACCAGGTTCTTCTTCTTGCCCACCAGGGAAAGCAATCCGGGTTGTTCGCTGAAATCGATGTAGGCTTCATCAACCACCACCATGCAGTGAACCGAGTCGATGATCTCCTCCATCGCTTCCCTTTTAAAGCTATTGGATGTCGGGTTATTGGGGGAACAGAGGAAGATCATCCTGGTCCGTTCATCAGTGGCACCGATCACCGTTTCGGGATCGAGGGAAAAATCCTCTCTCAGAAGGACACTCTTTCTCTCCACATCATTGATCCGTGCCGCTACTGCATACATCCCGTAGGTAGGATCTACTGTGATCACATTATCCATCCCTGGCGTACATAGCACTCTGAATAACAGATCGATCCCCTCATCGCTCCCATTTCCCAGAAATAGATTCTCCGCCGCCACTCCCTTCTGATCGGAAATCACCGCTTTCAGCGAATTCTGCATGGGATCGGGATACCGGTTGTAGGGCGAATTGAACGGGTTTTCATTGGCATCCAGCCACACCCTGGCCTGTCCCGAGAACTCATTCCTTGCTGAAGAGTAAGGAACCAGGCTGCGAATATTCTCCCTGATCAGTGGTGTTATATCAAACGAGCTACTCATCAGCCGTATCATTCAGTCTGACCGAGACCGCCCTGCTATGGGCCACCAGCTGCTCGGCCTCTGCCAGGGTCATCACTGCATCGCCGATATTGTGCAGGCCGTATTTGCTGATCTCCTGAAAGGTGATCTTCTTATAGAAACTGTCCATATTGACCCCGCTGTAGGAATGAGCCCATCCGTTGGTGGGAAGCGTGTGGTTGGTGCCTGAAGCGTAATCACCCGCACTTTCCGGTGTAAAACTCCCCAGAAAGACCGATCCGGCATTGACCACTCTTTCCGAAAGCTCCTGGTAATTTTCGGTAACGATGATCAGGTGCTCGGGGGCGTACAGGTTGACCATCTCCATGATATCATCCTGATTCTTGAGCAAGATCATTCTGCTGTAGTCAAGAGACTGGGCTGCAATCTCCTGCCTCGGCAGCACTGCCAGTTGTTCCACCAGTTCGTGTTTTACCCGGTCGATGATATCTCCCGAATCGGTCAGAAGCAATACCTGGCTGTCGGCACCGTGTTCGGCCTGGGAGAGCAGGTCGGAGGCTATGAATGACGGGTTGGAGGTAGCATCGGCGATAACAGCCAGCTCGGAAGGACCGGCAGGCAAATCAATGGCTACCTTGTTTCGGCTGACGATCTGCTTGGCCAGGGTCACATACTGATTGCCGGGACCAAAGATTTTGTTGACTGCCGGAATACTCTCGGTGCCATAGGCCATCGCCGCGATGGCCTGTACCCCCCCTACCCGGAATATCCGGTCGATCCCCAGCAGGTCAGCAATGTAGAGAATGGCCGGATTCACATTCCCTTCCCGGTCGGGGGGAGTGCAGAGAATCACCTGCTCGCAGCCCGCAATCCTGGCCGGTATGCCAAGCATGAGCACGGTGGAAAGCAGCGGAGCCGATCCCCCCGGAATATACAATCCTACCCTGCTGATGGGTACCGCTTTCTGCCAGCACCTGACACCGGCCGTGGTTACGATCGTCTCCATGGAATGGGTCTGCTTCTTATGGAAGGTTTGGATATTCCAATGGGCCTCTTCAATGGCCCTTTTCAGCTCATCACTCACCTTCTTTTCCGCTTCCTGTATCTGCTGTCCGGGGACTTTCAGGTCATCCAGTTCTATCCGGTCGAACTTCAGGGTATATTTTTTTACCGCCGAATCGCCCCCGGCGACCACTTCCTGAATGATCTGCCCGACCTCTTCTTCCAGGAAATCTTCCTGCTTGGTCGGGCGTTTCAGTAACTCGGACCATTCCTTCTTGTCTGGGTGTCGTATAATATTCATTTCTACCTTTGTTGGAAACTGTTACATGATCATTTTCTCAATGGGTATGACAAGGATGCCCTGTGCACCCAGGGCTCTCAGCTGGTCAATCACTCCCCAGAACTGTTTTTCGCTCAGCACGGAGTGCACCGAACTCCACCCCGTCTCAGCCAGTGGCATCACGGTGGGACTCTTCATTCCCGGAATGACCCGGATGATCTCATCGAGATGTTCATTGGGAGCATTCAACAGGATGTACCGGTTGCTGGAAGCGGCCAGAACACTCCGGATGCGAAACAGCAAATCGTTCAGAAGTGCCGACTGGATTTCCGGAAGTTCCGGGTGGGCAATGACCACTGCCTCCGATTTCATGACCACTTCCACCTCCTTCAATCCGTTGCTGATCAGTGTGCTTCCGGAACTGACAATATCGAAAATGGCATCGGCGATCCCAATGGAAGGTGCCAGCTCCACTGAACCGCTCAGGAGGTGCACATCGGCCTCTATCCCCTTCTCATCCAGGAAATTTTTGAGAATGACAGGATAAGAAGTGGCAATCCGCTTGCCCTGCAGGGACTCCAGACCCTGATAGGATTCCGACTTTGGAAGGGCTATGGAAAGTCTGCATCGGGAAAAACCCAACCGCTGAACTACCTCCGCATTGGACTGCTTTTCGGTATATTCATTCTCCCCTACGATCCCTGCATGGGCTACACCATCTTCCACATATTCAGGGATATCATCATCCCGCAGATAGATCACCTCCAGGGGAAAGGACTGAGCCAGGGAGCGCAGCTTCCTGGAGCCGTTATTGAGGGTGATCCCCGCCTCCTTCAGCAATTCCAGCGATTTTTCGCTCAACCGGCCCGACTTCTGTATGGCGATCCTTATCTGTTCCATGTTCTTTCTCCGTTTTACAAAAAAAAAGAGGCCATCCCCTTGAGACAGCCTCGACCACATATGATTGGATATCATTGACTGCAAAGGGGGCCCTAGCCTATCACCTGATGATGGAAATGTTCCACCCTATGCCGCCTTTGAATTATCATTTCAGTAAAAGATGTGCAAGTATAACTATTAATTTGTTATCTGCAAAGGCAGATTCTGCAAAAATTATCAATGTCAGATCTCCTTCACCAGCACGTTGGACGGGGACTCCCTGATGGAGTGGAGCAGGTGTTCGTGGATTTTCGCGATCTTGCTCAGCACCTCCGATTCGGTCGCCACCATCTTATCGCTTCCCATCTGATCCAGGCGGTTATAGATGTAGTCCACCGTAATCTTGTTGATATCCACTGCCGGTTGATAGGAGCGCTCTTTGGGATTGGAGGCAGCCAGCTCCGCCAGCAAGCCTGCATCCACCAGTTCGAAGAGCAGCTCATTCACTAACCGCAAAGGGATCCCCAGTTCGTGGCTCAACCGGTCGCTGTTCCAGGGTTCACCTCCCTCCTCAAAATTCCGAATGATCTTGTGGGCGATTAAAAGCGCCAGGATCCGCTTATGGTGAAGGCTCAGATTAAGTGCATCCTCCTCAAACTCATAGTTCTCGATATTCTGGTAGGCGAAAGAGAGCTCCGCCCCCATCAGGACAATCAACCAGGTGATCTGCAGCCAGATCAGGAAAAGCGGAATGAATGCAATGGTTCCGTAAAGAGTGCCCCACCGGAGTACTCCCAGCTGAAGGCTCTGATAAAGTGACTGGAAGATCAGTGCCACCGTTCCGGCAATAATACCCGCGATCACGGCATACTTGAACCTGACCTTCGTGTTGGGCATAACGATGTAGACGATGGTAAACAGAAGCCAGATGGAGACATAGGGGATCGACTTCAGCAACCACACCATCAGGGGCTGGAACAGTTCCAGGTCCGTGGTAGCCGACTGGATCTTGACCATGACGCTTCCGGATACCCCGAGGGCAAAAGGTCCCAGGATCATGATGGCCAGGTAATCGGAAAACTTGCGCATGGGATTGCGTGCCTTACGGATCTGCCAGATATCGTTAAAAGAGGCCTCTATGTTATTGAGCACCTGGATCACCGACCAGAACAGAATGATCCCCCCTATCCCGGCAATGACCCCCTCCCTGGTATCGGACAGAAGGTTATCCACCATTTTGGTCACCCAGTTGATCACCTCCTCCTGACCCTGCATGTTGCTTGTGATCACATTGTGGAGCATGGACTCGAAACCGAAGTTCCGGGCAATGGCAAAGGCGATGGCAAAAATCGGCACGATGGAGAGCATCGTGAAATAGGTAAGCGATGCTGCCCGGACAGCAGCCCGGTCTTCAAAAAAACCTTTAACGGCCAGGATGTAAATTCTCGCCTGCCTGATCAGGAAAACTTTCCGGGGAGACTTATCGGAGTAATCATGGGACCAGATCTCCTCCTTGAAGAAAGCTTTCAGTTTTTTTAGTATCCCGCTCATTTTATTCAAACAAATATACAAATCTTGCCCTTCTCGATGGGGAAAAATTATCTTTGCAACAAATTTTTCGTTCCATGGCGTCACTGAAAGAGAGGATTTCCAATTGGAGAAACAACCGATCTCCCTGGCAGAAGTCCGCCGATATTCTATTCTGGGTACTGCTGATTCTGCTCATTATTCCGGGCACACGGAAGATCATCAGCACCGGGGTCAACAAGGCGGTCCTGCTTGTCAAATCCCCCGGTATGGTTGCCGAGGAAAAGCAGGAGACCCTGACAGAACTTGACTACAACTGGATACTTGGAACTGCTGACGGAGATCCCATTTATTTAAGCGAAAACCGTGACAAGGTGTTATTTCTGAACTTCTGGGCCACCTGGTGCCCCCCTTGTGTGGCAGAGCTTCCGGAGATTCAGAGGGCGTACGACAAATACGGACATGAGGTCAACTTTTTCCTGGTGGCCAACCAGCAACCGGAAGTGGTGGAGCCCTTTTTGGAAGAGCGCGGGTACGACCTGCCGGTTTATTATATCGGCACGCCAGTACCGGAAATCTTCCGTTCCGACCGCATACCCACCACCTATATCATCTCCAGGGAGGGAAAGATCGTCTCCGAGAAGACCGGAGCGGTGAATTGGGATTCAAAGGCCACCTACAAACTCTTCGAAGAACTTCTCAGGTAGTTTTTCGGTAGTTGATTGTTGCGGCTAGATAGGGTGGGCACTCAGCTGGATCTTCGATAAATTCTCCTTGCTCAGTTCCGGAATCATTCTCGACATGGCATTCCGAAAGACCGCCGTCCATGTCAAGATATGTTGGTAAAATATTATTCATATCTTTAATTCTTCTCAACTGAGTATCTGAAATCATTCTTAAATAATTGATTATCAATGATATATAAGCAACGCATCCCCGTCATTCTCATACTCCCTCTCCTTTTGGCTGCCTGTCAGCCACGATTTGAGAAGGAGATCACTCTGGCCGAACTGGAAGATCATTTGAACTTTATGGCCACCGACCGGCTCAAGGGAAGATATCCGGGAACCCCGGAAGATTCCATGCTTCTGGAATATATCGCGGGTCAGTTTGACGCTTCGGGACTGATTTTGCATGATAAAACCGGCATTCAGGAATTCCAGGTAATGACCGACCTGGAGCTGGGTCCCGGGAATGAACTGACCTTTGGAGATCGGCCCGGTCAGGAAGAGATTCGCTTTATGCCGTTCCCTTTCAGTGCATCCGGTACCCTGGAGGCCGAGGTGGTTTTTGCCGGATATGGTTTACAGGTAATTGAAGGATCCAGCCGTTGGAACGATTATGAGAATCTGGATGTAACCGATAAGTGGGTCATGCTCCTCAGGGGGGTGCCCGGCATTCCCGACTCCTCATCCCTGGTCAATTTCAGCGAGGACCGCGGGAAGGCATTGCTTGCACAGGACCAGGGTGCCGCCGGAGTCCTGCTTGTATCAGGCAACAGACATGATCCAAACGACCGTCTGGTCGATCTCAGAGGCAGAGCTCACCCACTGGCCATGCCGGTGGTCCATCTGAGCCGCTCCGCCGCCGACAGATTCCTGGAGGAAGCCGGATATTTTCCTGTCAGCCACTATGAGGAGGCCTGTTTAAAGGAACCGGGATCGCCTTCTTTTTCGGCCGGACGGAAGCTCTCCGCTTCTGTCGACCTGGCCCAGGTAAGTGTGACTACTGCCAATACCCTGGCCTATCTGAGAGGCTCCAATCCCGCCAGCCGCGAAGAGTTTGTGATTATTGGTGCCCACCATGACCACCTGGGTATGGGAGGAACCAAAACCTCCTCCCGTGCTCCGGATACGGTGGCCGTGCACTACGGTGCAGATGACAATGCCTCCGGTGTTGCCGGAGTCCTGGAGGTGGCAGAATACCTGGTTACCAGGTCCCCCGAAAGGAGCTTTCTTTTCACCACCTTTGGCGCAGAAGAAATGGGCCTGGTGGGATCCAGGTATATGTCGGAACATCCTCCCGTGGACCTGGAACAGGTTCAGGCGATGATCAACATGGATATGGTAGGCAGGCTCAATGAGGAGAGGCAGTTACAGGTGGGCGGTGTGGGTACTTCGCCCGGATTCACCCGGTTACTGGACTCCGTTAACCAGCGATACGGTTTCGACCTGAAGTATTCCCGGGAAGGCTTCGGGCCATCGGACCATGCTGCCTTCTACGGACATGACATTCCTGTATTGTTCTTTTCCACCGGGGCACACGGGGATTACCACACCCCCCGGGATCAGATCTCAGCGCTTCATTACCAGGGAATGAAGGAGGTGCTGTCTTTCGTGGCCGATGTGGCGGAACATCTTGCCAATCAGGATAGCCGGCTGGCATTTACCGAGGCCGGTCCCAAGGTTCGGGGCTCTTCCAGGGGAAGGCGCGGAGGCATCACCTTCGGATTAATGCCGGATGTTACCTATGACGGAAACCAGGGAATGCCTGTCATGTTCGTTACCGAAGGAAAACCGGCAGCTGTGGGAGGAGTACAAAAGGGTGACACGATTACAGCCATTGAGGGCAAATCGGTGGGAAACGTTTATGATTATATGAACCGCCTAAACCAGCTGAAAGAGGGAATGGCCGTGATCGTCACCGTTTCGAGAGCAGGCGATGAACTGGAACTTCTTCTGCAGCTATGAAAAAGATGAGAACCCTTATCTTCTGGATCCTGGCCGTGATGATCTCCCTGGGGACCATGGTCTATCAGCGGCTCACAGGTCCCACCTACGAAAAAAGGTACACCATCAGCCATCAGGGGCAACCCTATGACTTTGCGCTCCCCAGATCGCATGGTGGTGAAGAGAACTGCCCGGTGGAGATCACTCTTCCACCGCCGTTTGAAGGACGCATCATTTGGCGGAAGTTCCCGACCGATCAACCCTGGGATACACTGCCCCTGATCAGATCGGGCGATCTGCTCTCCACAGAACTCCCTCACCAGCCACCCGCCGGAAAGCTGGAATATCATCTGGAGCTCCGTTCAGGAAATGAAAGGATCCCGCTGGGTGATACAGAAAACGTGGTGATCCGGTTTAAGGGAGAGGTTCCGTCCTGGGCCCAGATTCCCCATATTCTTCTGATGGTTCTGACGGTCATCTGGTCGACTGCGATCATCTTTTTCGCTCTGGCCAACATGCCTGTTTACAAACGATATATCGGGATCACCCTTCTCTTGCTATTGCTGGGAGGGTTCATCTTCGGACCCATCGTACAGAAATTTGCCTTCGGGCAGTTCTGGACCGGCTGGCCCCTTGGAGAGGACCTGACCGACAACAAGGTCCTGTTAGCCCTTGCCGCATTCCTTACCGCCTGGTTCCTGCGTGAGAAATCCTACGGGCGCTGGCTGGCTATCGGCGCCTCCCTGGTGATGCTGGCCGTATACCTGATCCCTCACAGCATGAATGGTTCCGAACTGGACTATCAGTCAGGCGAAGTGGTCACAGGTGCTCTGCTTTTTCTCCTGGGAAGGAATAGCTATCTTTGATCCATGCAAAAATACCAGTGCAGCATTTGTGGTTTCGTATACGACCCTGTGGAGGGTGATCCGGATGGAGGGATCCCGCCGGGAACTCCCTTCGAAGAGATTCCGGATGATTGGTTCTGTCCCGTTTGCGGAGTCAGTAAATCTGAATTCGAACCGGTCCAATAGGACAACTAGGGTATCCTTTCAAGGACCGCAAGCAGGTGTTTCCAGAATTTCTGCACCGTATCGATACGAATCCGTTCTTCCGGGGTATGTGCACCTTTGATGGTGGGACCGAAGGAGATCATATCCAACTCCGGGTACTTCTGGAGAAACAGTCCACACTCCAGTCCTGCATGAATGGCTTTCACTTCCGGTGCATTTCCAAAGAGATCCCGGTACGATCTCTCGGCCACCTGGAGAATCTCTGAAGTGCGTCTTGGTTTCCACCCCGGATAGCCCCCGGAATGCCTGACACTGGCTCCCAGCAGGCAAAACAGAGAGGCCATTCTGTCTGCAATATCCTGTTTGGATGACTCCATGCTGCTTCGCTGACTGGTCAGAATCTCCAGCTGATCCTCGTTTACCTGTCGAATGGAAGCCAGGTTGGTGGAGGTCTCTACCAGTCCGGGTATTTCCCTGCTCATGGCCACCACGCCATGGGGACAGGCATAGATCGCGTTGAAGAGATCCCGCTGTGGCTTCCTGCGCATGACCGATTCCGGGATTTCCGTCTCCTCGAAACTCATGCGGAAATCGGGCTCCACGTCCCGGATCTCTTCGGTAAGACGTTGAACAAAGGATTCGAAATAGACCCTGATCAGTTCCAGGCTGGAAGCGGGAAACGTGATCAGCGCTTCCGCCTCCCTGGGGATAGCATTTCTGGCCTTGCCGCCCTGGAGACTGGCCAGGTGTATGCGGAATCGCCGGTCGGTATTCCAGAGGAACCGGTTGAGGATCTTGATGGAATTTCCAAAACCCAAATGGATCTCATCTCCCGAATGCCCGCCCCTGAGTCCCCCTACCCTGACCTGTGCGGCCATATGGTTTCTGTTCAGCCGCTTTCTTTTAAACCGGTAGGTGGCCATGGTATCCATGCCCCCGGCACACCCGATAAAGAATTCACCTTCATCCTCCGAATCGAGATTGAGCAGGATCGTTCCGTTCATAAAGCCGGGTTGAAGGCCCAGAGCACCGGTCATGCCACTCTCCTCATCCACCGTGAAGAGACATTCCAGCGGACCATGCGGGATCGTATCGGATTCAAGGATGGCCAGAGAGACTGCGATTCCGATTCCGTCGTCGGCACCCAGGGTGGTTCCCTTTGCCCTGACCCAGCCATCTTCTATATACGGTCGGATGGGATCTCTGTCAAAGTCATGGGTCACGTGGGCGTTTTTCTCCCCCACCATATCCACATGCGATTGAAGGACAACTCCCTTCCTGTTTTCCATTCCTTTGGTGGCAGGCTTGCAAACCAGCAGGTTACCCACGTTATCCCGCTTACATTCCAGCTGGTGCTGAGCAGCAAACTCCTCCAGATATCGCAAAATATTCTCTTCCTTTCTGGATATCCTGGGTATGGCAAGGATCTCCTCAAAATAGGCCCAGACCTGAGAAGGCTGCAGGCCTTTCAATTGATGCATATTCGGATGAAATTAGATGGCTTGTATGTTATTTAATAGCTTTTACTCAACGAGGTGTTTAACTAATTTAGCAAAGATAGAAATTCTGCAACCCTACACTAAATTGTTTATAAACATGGCAGATAGAACCATTGTGGCACTTCCCGGGGATGGCATCGGAAGGGTCGTGCTTGAGGCAGCCATCCGGGTCCTGGGCCACGCCGGATTCAGAGCTAACTACGTTGAAGCGGACATCGGCTGGGAATTCTGGCGCATGGAAGGCGATCCGCTGCCCCAACGAACCATCCAACTTCTGGAAGAACACCGGATCGGGCTGTTCGGGGCCATTACCAGCAAGCCAAAAGAGGCGGCTGCAAGGGAGCTTGACCCCTCCCTGCGGGACCGGGGCCTGATCTATTCCAGTCCCATAGTAGGTCTCAGGCAGCATTTCGGCCTGGATATCTGCATCCGGCCCTGCCGGACCTATAAGGGGAATCCGTTGAATTTCATCCGCAAAGGCCCGGGGGAAACCATCGAAGAACCAGAGGTGGATGTGGTCATTTTCAGGCAGAATACCGAAGGTCTTTATGGCGGGGTCGAGTGGAGCAATCCGCCCCAGGAGGTCCACCAAGCACTGGCCACTCATCCGAAATTCCGGAAAAACTTTGGGAACGTTCCCAGGGAAGAGCTTTCTATCTCCACCAGGATCTTCACCCGTAAAGCAACGGAGCGGATACTGACCGCCGCTTTCGAATATGCCGAAAAGCATGGTTACCGCAGCGTGACCGTATGTGAGAAACCCAATGTGATCAGGGCGCCGTTGGCGGTGCCCTGCACCGCGCCGTGGAGCACCATG
>CAZRZY010000098.1:0-15334 GCA_964604655.1 uncultured Bacteroides sp.
GGTCCATGCATCATATCCCTCCAGATATTGTTCTCCCAAAAGCACATTGTCGTAAACCACCGCTACTCCAAGAGTTTTCTTTTCGGGATCGGCTCCGGGAGGATCGAAAGCCCCTTCTATGACTGATTTCAACTCCTGATAGTTTACCTCCGGGATCAGGGTGTCGGGCAGTAAATCGCCCTGGGGCCAGGGAATGGTATCCTGGCTGTAACCAGGATCGGGTATTTTGAAGGACTGAGATTTTAGCTCATCTTCCGGGGTATTGAGCACCAGTACTGCACCCAGACCGTCTCTGTAAACCGCTTTCCGCATGGCCAGGCCCAACACCCTGGAGGTGACCGAACGTTCCCCGTAATCTATTTCACATCGGGCCAGGCTGATGGGAAAAAAAGAGAGGTCCTCCTCATACACCCTTTCCGGTTCCTTATTTGCCAGGAACACACTGGAGCACATTCCTTTGGCAGCGAATGCCGTAATAATGGGCAATCTGGGCCAGGCATAGATGAACAGGAAGATGACCAGAGCTGCAGGAAGCAGCCATAACAATCGTCTGAGTGGCTTTTTCATAACGCAATAAAAATACCACTTCTCCCGGATTAAGAAGACCCGGTAATAAGAAAATCACTCCGGTGAAGGAAAGATCCCTAAAACAGGCTGGCTTTTGCCACTACATCAATCCCGATCACCATAGAAACAGTGACACCTCCCTTGGTGGACAACCCCCCGATGCTGATGGTAAGGGATTCGAAATCGCTGAGCATCTCTGTGACTGCCCCGTAAACATCCCCGCCTACATCGGAAAGAGTGATCTCTGTTCCTTCATTGACAGGCAATTCGTTTTCGAAGACCCAGGATACCTGCTGGGAGCCGGAGAAGGTGATGGTGGTGCCCTTGAGAAACACCACATCCGTTTGATTCACAAAATCGATGGTGGCGACCACATTGGTGGTCTTGATCTCATTGATATTATCCTGGTATTCCTCTATATCGGCGTTATCCAGTGGGCTCAGAGTAATCTCTTTATAAAATTCTACGGCGTTTGTGCTTTTCACGGAGGGTTCGTCCACATTGATCAGAAGTTCCCCTTCCAGCGTATCTTCAATCTCCCGTGTAAAAAGGCCGTTTTCACAGGAGGTGAATCCCATAACCCAAACAACAACCATTGCAACTACAACAACTCTTTTCATAACCTTTTTTATTTAAAATCGATGTATAACAGGCTCAAAATATCTCTTTGCAGCTTCAAAGTCAATGGTTTTAAGAAAAACCTGGCCGTCAATTTTACGAATCTCCTGAAAACTGTGACGGACAGTTACCTCAGTAGTAGTAGCTGAAAGCCACCTGGTAGATTCGCCAGGAGGGCTCCGGAACGCAGCTATTCTCCTCAAATACCTCCAGGGAAAAGCGGACAATTTTCCCAGCTACCCGAATAAAGGTAGGGGGATCTGCCACTACCCAATCCACCCCAGCAGTGTAGTTCGAGCCCTCCCCTCCCCAGCTGATACCCCCCATCGTCTCCTGTTCCGCATTCTCGATCCACAGCCTGTGGGAAGGCAGTCTTCCCACCAGGTCACACCCTCCGACCACAAAAGACTCCAGCGACAAAATGACCTTTTCAGCATCTTCGGGAATCTGGATATACTCCTTCATTGTCATGCGTTCACCCTTATGAATCAAATAAAAGCCATCCTCTATCCGCCCGTTGAACTGCCATTGATCCGAGCCTGACAAAAAGTTGTCTTCGAAAATATTCCGTTCGACCTTTATCCGGGCCTCCAGAAGATCAACCGGTCCTTCCAGAATAAGCGGATAAACCATCGAATCATTCAGAAAATGGACATCCGGCTGATCATTGCTGACCATCAACTCCCTCTGGCCCACAGGTATCTTCTCCAGCTGGAAGAGGCCATTGGGATCGGTATAATCATACAGATTGCTTTCGCTTCCGTCCGGGTTCAATAGAACTACCTTCAGACCTGCGAAAGTCAGGTTGTCAATGGTGCGGACGATGCCAGAAACCGGTTGTGTCCGGCTGTCGCTTTCCATGTAAATGATGTGGGTGGATCTTGGATTATCCACATAGATCCATTCCTCCAAAAGATCAAATCCATCCCTGGTTGCGCGCAGCAACGTATTCCCCTCCTTCATGTAGGGGAATTCATAGTATCCCTGCGCATCAGAAACGGTGATAAATTTACCAAGGGTGATCTCCACTCCCGGAACCGGTATGGTGGTCCCTGAAAAATAGGCATGCCCCCTGACCACCAGCCCCTCAGCCACCTGTATGGTCCTGGAAACAGTTACCGCAGATCTTCCGTCGGATACCGTCAGACGGATCGTTTCATAGCTGAAAGGTTCCGCCTGATCGGAAAGCACCCAGACTGCAGTTTGGCCTGATGGATTGGAGATTACACCCGCATCGGCCTCCCAGAAGAAATCGAGGGGATCGCCATCCCGGTCGGTGACTACAGCACTGATTCCAATGTCAGAACCCGGAGTATGATTGTGTGACGGATCCAGAACAATGGATTCAATGACCGGCTCATGGTTGTCATCTCCACTCCGGCATGAGACCAGGATGGCAAAGGTCAGTGACAGTATTAATGAACTACGGCCCATATTCACTCTTCTCCATGAAAAACAAGCCTTCGAAACAAAAGTTCCCGGCAGGCAATCACGGGAGTGAAGTACCCAAAAAAAAGGAGTTCTTCAGAACAGCCTCCTGCCGGCTAAACGATGGAATTTCTGAGAGCAGAGATCTTTCCCAGCAATTCGTCCAGCTGATCGTTGGTCAGAGATTCATCCACGTTCCGGTAAATCGCTTCTAACCCGGTAAGCGCCATGTAGATGTCACCTATTTCTTCCATGTCTCTGACCGGCTCGATCAGGGAAACCAGATGAGAAAGAGAGTTTTTCTGCCTGGCCAGGATCTCGAGGAAGACGGTATTGTCCATAGCCGTTTTCGCGATATTACTCGTAATATAAATTCCTTCGATCCAGCTGCCGCAGACCACCAGTCGTGCCTGCATATCCTGCTCATTCTCTACCAGGTGGTCCCAGCTATCATCAAAGGTCTCGACCACCACCTGGATCAGCGAATCCCTTTCATCCAGGCTGTTTTCGATGCGATCAGCATATGAAACACTTAAAACCGTAGAGATCCCCAACTCATCAATCAGGGTTTTGGTGGCTTCCAGGTACTCAAGGGTGGCACTTCTCATCATGTACATGCCAGCATAGCATAGATCGGTGCCGTAAACCCCCAGGGCCAAAGCCTTACCACGCGGGGTAATATAGTCATCCGCCTTCTCTGGACCATTGGAAAGCTTCATTACATAAGGCGCTCCCGCCTCATAGATCAACCGGGTGATCTCATAGGCGTCGGGTACTTCGTAACCTGACAGATCCTCTATCTTCTCCGCTTCAGAGGTTTCTGCATCAGTCGCAGGGGCATCTGCAGCCTGCTGCTGCCCTGCATTCTTACAACCTGCGGTGAGTATCAGAAGCATTGCCAGTATTCCTGCAATCAATGTGCAGGTGTTGATTTTGCGCGTTCTTTTCATAATCAAGTAGTTAATGAAAAAACAATATCATTTTTTTGTGTAGCCCAATTTAAGAAAAACAGTGCTCAATAAAAAATTCTATATTTGAAAGGGCTATTGAAGAACTTCGAAGCTCTGCTTCGAGGAATCTTCGATCCAGTATTCATTTTATTTGTGCTCGCTAACCCTCGCAGCAGAGCTGCAAGGAATGCGCGAGCGGGATTCAACCCAATCATTGCAAGGCATGTCCGAGGAGAAGCCTAAAATACTCTATGTGGACGATCTCCCAGTTAATCTGAAGCTTTTTGAAGCCACCTTTCATAAAGACTATGATATCACGCTGACAGAATCTCCCAGGGAAGCATTGCAGCTCCTGGAGGAAAAAGAGATAGAGGTGCTGATATCAGACCAGCGAATGCCTGAAATGAAAGGTACTGAATTACTGGAGATCGTGGCTGAGCGTTACCCTGATATCCGGAGGTATCTCCTCACAGCTTTCACTGATACCGACACCGTCATTGAAGCTGTGAACAAAGGGAAGATCCACGGGTACATCAAAAAACCCATGCAAACCGAAGAGATCCGGCAGTCGATCAACAGCTCTCTGGAAGTATACCATCTTCGCAAGAAAAACCGCCAGATCATGCAGGAGCTGGAAAACGTCAACTCCGAACTGCTGAATGCGGACGGCCTAAAGACAGAGATCATCAGCTCCATCAGTAATGAAATCAGTATTCCGCTCAACCGGATTATGGGAACACTCCACCTTCTAAAAAGCAAGATCGAGGGAGATGAGCTGACAGAGGTGGTTAACATTCTGGATGATTCGGTCTTCAAGCTGGAACAGTTCTCCATACTCGCAAAGCAGATCTCTGTGCTGAAGTCACCTGGATACAGTCTGAAGAAAAACAGTGTCTCCCTCAAACAGGTAATCCAGTTCAGCAGTATTGAGACCCGGGAGGAACTGACCGAGCAGGGCATTCTCCTCCACAGGGAGAAAGATAAGGAGGAGATGACGGTCGAGGGAGATTCGGCCCTTCTGGTGAGCTGTCTGGTGGGCCTTATCCGTTTTGCCCGTGAACATACCGAAAGAAGCGGCGAGATCAAGGTGAGGTCCGTGGTCCGTGATAACCGGATCATTTGTCAGGTGGAGGATCAGGGCGCCAATTACACAGACACCCTGTTCGAGATACTGAATGACTACCTGATCGCGGAGGATAAATCCATGACCCTGTCCATGGGAATCGGGCTCTCGGTCTCCAGGATGATCATGCAGGCACACGGAGGGCATCTGGTTTTTGAGCGGACAGGGGAAGATCACGGTCTCCTGAAAATGGTCTTTCCATGAATGAATCCATGCTTCATTCCCTGATGAAGATGTTTGCCATCCTGGTGAGCATCAACAGGGAGGCTTTGCATGTTCTTGCCCGCAGCTTCGTAGAAACATTCCTGGTACAACAATTTAGCAAAAAGCTGGCTCAGAAATACCTGGTGGTATTTGACGAATATACCGCTGAGATGATCCAGTATGAAAAAGCCAAGAAGGGAAAGAAGATCTCTTTGTGGTCCGTGAAAATCCTGGGTATATGTCACCAGATCGTCAATGAACTTCATATCCGGCACCGGTTTATGATCCTGTTGAGCCTCATGAGGTTTTCACGCTATTTCGCCGATGTGGCCACTCATCCGTCCGATTTCTCCAATACCATTGAAGATGTGGTGCTTACCGTCTCCGAAGAATTGCTTATCACTCAGGAGGAGTATGACAACTGTGCCGCATTTATCCAGGACAAATTCTACAATGTCCCCAACAGGAAACGGTTGCTGATCATCAACTGTGATGATGAAATTCCGGATGAGGAGATTCACCATGTGTACAAAGAAAACCTGCCCGGACAGATTTTCGTGCTGAAGATCGAAAGAGCCGATACCTATCTTTTTCAATATGTGGGAAGGTCGCGGCTCCTCCTGAACGGCAACTATATTTTTCCCAGGCACGTATATTTCCTGCCCCGCGGAAGCTCCATCCGGGGTGAAGGAATAACCCCCATTTACTATTCGGATATCGTCTCCGGATACATCGCTTATGAGGAGGGCCATTCGGTACACTATCTGGCAAAAAACATCGAATTTCATTTCAAGAACTCCCCCAACGGCATACAGAAATTTACCTTTCAGAGCCGGTCCGGACAGCTGGTGGGAATCATCGGCGGGAGCGGTGCCGGTAAATCGACCCTCCTGAAGGTCCTCAATGGCTCCATCCCACCTGCATCCGGCGGCATTTATATCAATGGAAGTAACCTTCACCGCAGGAACGGGGAGCTGGAGGGAATCATCGGATATATTCCCCAGGATGATCTGCTGGTGGAGGAACTCACGGTTTATCAGAATCTCTGGTTCAATGCCAGGCTCTGTCTCGATGGTCAGACTCCTGACGAAATTCATCGGGCCGTCACAGAACTGCTCAAAGATCTGGACCTGTTCGATGCCCGCGACCTGAAGGTCGGCTCCCCCCTGAATAAATATATCAGCGGCGGACAGCGAAAACGTCTGAATATCGCCCTGGAACTGATCAGGGAACCTCACATCCTTTTCGTGGACGAACCCACTTCGGGGTTGTCGTCCACCGATTCCGAAAACGTCATCAACCTTCTGAAACAGCAAGTCTTGAGAGGGAAGTTGGTGGTATCCACCATCCATCAGCCATCCTCAGAATTATTCAAACAATTTGATTACCTGCTGGTCCTGGACCGGGGAGGATATCCGGTCTATTCCGGCAATCCCATCGATGGTATCACCTATTTCAAGCAGTTGGCCGAAAGAGTCGATGCCGGGGAAAGTGAATGCCATGTCTGTGGAAACACCAATCCGAATGAGATCCTCCAGGTCATAGAAGAAAGAGATGTAGATGAACACGGTGAGTTCACCAGCCGCAGAAAAACCGCTCCTTCGGAGTGGTACGCTATTTACAGGGAGAAGATTGAATCGAAACTCTCCTTCACCTCGGAAAAGAGCTGGATCCCCTACAATAAGTTCATGGCGCCGGGGAAGCTCAACCAGTACGCCATCTATTTCCAGCGAAACCTGCTTGCCAAACTGGCCGACCGGCAATTCATGCCGATTGCCCTGCTGGTGGCCCCCCTGCTGGCAGTGATCCTGGGATACTTTTCCAAGTATGTATCGGGTGACGGGACCGACCCGCACAGGTATATGTTCAGTCAGAATGAAAACCTTCCGGCCTATCTGTTCATGAGTGTGGTGGTGGCGCTGTTCCTCGGTCTTATTATAGCAGCCGAAGAGATCATTAAAGACCGGCGAATCCTGGAGAGGGAATCATTCCTGCATCTGAGCAGAAATTCCTACTTGCTTTCAAAAATCACCCTGCTTTTCCTTCTATCTGGTATCCAGATGCTGCTGTTTGTATTGATCGGCAATCTGATCATGGAGATCAGGGGGCTGACTTTTACCTATTGGTTGATCCTGTTCTCCACCGCCTGTTTTGCCAATATGCTCGGTTTAAACATTTCGGATGGCCTGAAATCGGTGGTAGCCATCTATGTAATTGTCCCCTTCCTCCTGGTCCCGCAGATACTCCTGGCAGGGGTGATCGTGAAATTTGACAAACTTCATTACCGGTTTGCCTCTCATAAAGTTGTGCCGGTAGCTGGCGATTTCATGGCGAGTCGATGGGCTTACGAAGCACTGGCGGTGAATCAATACGTCAACAATGCCTATCAGAGGGAGCTTTTCAGCTCTGAAATGCATGAAAGCAATGTAACCTATGATATGCAGTTCCTGGTTCCCACCCTTATCCAGGGACTGGAAGATACGGAAAGGCTGGTTGAATCGAATTCCGGTAAACGGGAACTGGAGGTCCATCTCCAAACCGTGAGAGAGGGGATCTCCTCGATTTCACTGACCACCCCCTATCCCGGCACTGATCAGCTGAATGCGGACCAGTTTTCCCCCTCCGTTGTGGCGGATGCTGTGGACTGGCTTCAAAAATACAGATCGGCTCTTCAGACCCACAGAGAAAAGCTGGTTCTCAAGAGGGATGCACTGATCGATTCCCTTCAGGAGGCAGCGGGAGGGAAAAACTCCTATCTCCGGATTAAAAGAAACTACTACAATATGCAACTGGCCGACCTGATGTTGAACCGCAACGAGCTGCAGAAGATCGTATGGAGAGAGGGCCAGCTCCTGAGGAAAATGGAACCGGTATACATGTATCCCCTCAAATCCAACGGCCGTTCGCACTTCTATGCTTCCGTGAAGAAAGTGGGTTCCGTATATATCCCCACTCCCCTCTTTAATATATTGGTCCTCTGGCTGATGACAATTCTCCTCTATTTAACCTTGTCTTTCAGGTTTTTACGTAAAACTTTGGATTTCCTTGGGCAGCTCCGGGGAAGCATTAACTCCGATTTAAGATAGTTTTTTTGTAAGAAAACCATGGTTAAGATAACTTTGAAAAAAACAACCACGCTATGAAAAGGTATGTCGCTTTAACCTTTCCTGTCACTTTGGTGATGATGGTTCTGATTTTTGGCGGATGCAACCCGGCCAACAGGCAGAGTCCAGGGCTTATTGAAGGACTGGGAACGGAGGATGGCCATAGTATTGAATCGATCGAACAGATCTACCATCTCTATCCCTCACCTGGCGAGATGTTAAGTATCATCGATATGGCAGAGATGTCCTTTGATCCCGACCTGTTGCATCCGGTCAGTTCCTCGGACAGGTATATGGAAACCAGGTCCAGGACCTATATGCTGGGATTATATATGGCCGACCTGGCTTATGCCGCTCTTTTCAAACGACATGAAGCAACGCTCGACTATCTGGAGACGGTGAAGGAACTAGCCGAACAGATCCGGATTGACCAGGCCGTAGATGATGCAATGATTCAGAAAGCCCGTGAGAATGTGGAATATCTGGATTCGCTTTACACGATCTCCAATGAGGCTTTCATGAATATTATGGCTTTCTGTGAAAGAAATGAGCGGTCCAATACCGTGGTCATGATGTCCGCCGGAGCTTTCGTGGAAAGCCTCTATCTCGCGGTCAACCTGATCGAGGACTACCAGGAAGCAGCCTACCTTCTCCAGCATCTGGCAGATCAGAAATATACGATTGCGAATTTCATGGTCTTTGCAGAATCGGTACAGGTCGGTGATCCCAATGTGAAGGCGACCATCGAAGACCTGAGAACCATCAAGGAGATCTATGATCATATCGATTCCGGCTCGGGTAAAGTGACTGTCCGTGCTGCAGAGGATGAAGGAGCCGATGCGCCAAAGAAACTGGTCATAGGGGGTGCCGGTCCGGAAAGTCAACCCACCCTTACCGGGGAGGAGTTTGAAGCTCTGAAATCAGCGATTCTTCAACTGCGGGAAAAAATTATTGAAGGATAACCCACATAAAAGCCATACAGATGAAACACCTTAAATATGTTGCGCTCCTGTTGTTTTTGCTGGTTGGGATCTCCGAATCATCTCTATCCCAGAATTGCGAGCTTCACCATCAGGAAGGAGACTGCCGGTACGACCTGGATAAGGACTTTGAGATCTACAGCCAATCCAAATCCGTCACCATGAGTCCGCTGGATACCGTGGAGATGAACGTTGTCTTTTACGGTCAGAAGGATTACATGCTCTCCTTTTGCACCCACCGGAAAATGTATCCGATCCATTTCGTACTGATCGACTCGCAGACCGGAGATGTACTATATGACAACGAGACGGACCGCTATCTGGAATCCCTTGGAGTCGGATTTGACGTTACCAAACCCCTTTCCATCAAAATCAATGTGCTGGCCAGGGAGTCGACTGAAGAGGAGGTCCGTGATAACGTCGGTTGCGTGGGTTTGCTGATACAGTATAAAAATTATCCCAAAAAAAAGCAACTCAGGATGTAGTCCTGCATACCTTTTAATAAGATAGAGATGAAAAAAAACCTGTTAGTCATCCTCATGCTGGCTTTGCTGAACACCGGATGCCTGAACCTGGAAGAGGAGCCGATCCTGCTTATCAGCCCCAGCACGGATATCAGTGCGCATATCCGGAACCAGAGGATCTATGCCACAGCTTTGGTCAATGTCAATCCGCAGGTCCTGACTGTGGGGAGTATTCCCACCCGTTATGAGTACACAGGAGAGCTGGCCATTTATAATACCGTTTCTGGAAATATCATCGATGTGAATGCCTTCACAGGAGGCGGTCTTTCACAGGTATACACTGTAACAGCAGACACTGCATCACATAAACGTTTTGTGGTGGTCGCTTCCGGGACTATTGATGCATTTGCTGATATCGGTAATGACAGCGATTCCGGCAATGACAAGTTGATCTCGACAGGCGATTTTTATGGAGAAGCTGAATTTATCATTTCTGATCTGGTAGCAGGCACCGGATCCGCGAAACCAGATCAGAATCCCTAAGGACGGGCCTTTTATGGTGATCCATCTGCTGTTTTATTTCAAAAATTGGTACCTTTCGCTTGTGACCCTTCTTGAACACTGGAAATGAGGATTTACGCATGGAGGAAACGAGGAAGGCTACGAAGAACCGTGCTGTTTTTGGCGGGGGTTTTCCTGGTCATTTGTGCATACCCGCAGCATGTGCCCTCCTCCCCTTTGTCCATTCCTGTTTACCATCCACAGGTGTTGAATCCAGCATACAGCGGAAGTAAGGATTTCACTAATATCACCCTCACTTCAAAGGTGCTCAAGAGTGCAGAAAATCAGCTCCTTCATGTGAATCACCGGCTGGTAACACCCAATGGGTTCTTCTCCAATGTGGGAATTGGGGGATACGCATTCAGGGAACAACTTACCAGCAGCTGGAACGGGGGCATCGCTGTCGCCGGGTCCTATCATCTGGCACTGGATGATGAACAGATTCATATCCTTTCCGGAGGTGCTGCACTGAAGGGTATTCTCCATGCGCCGCGACGCGGAAATGAAACAGTGGATGATTCCGCCACCTCCATGTTTAATCCCAACCTTGACGTGGGCGTATTTTACTACGGGCCCACTGCCTTTGCGGGTCTTTCACTCACTTCGGCCTTCGGGACCAGACTGGATGATGATCTCACCACCGGGTCGGAGGCCTACATTCCACGTATGTATCATCTCTACGGGGGCTATAAATTCCTGCTTAGCCGAAGCAATGCCATTGTACTGGAACCATCGCTGCTGATCTCGGTGACCGATTCCAGCCTGGGGAAGGCACACAGACACCTGACTCCTTACCTGAAGCTCTATCTTCAGAACTTTTACATCGGTACCTACATGAAGACGGTGGATATTTTCGCACTTTTCTTTCAGTACCAGTTTCCTCGTTTCCATACCGGGATCTTTCTGGAGTTTCCCAGGGTGGGCTTTCTGAATGACGAGAATATCATATTTGAACTCTCCCTGGGCGTGAACCTGGGAAAGAACAATCCGAAATTCACCGAACACAGACACTGGTAATCATTATATTCGATCATGGGATCTGACAGCCACCGGTATATTGGAATATTCATTCTGCTTCTTCTCTGCGTAAGGAGTATACTGGCAGGACCGGTTGCCGCACCATGGATACAGGATCCCCAGGATGATTCGGTCCGTGTGAAAGATCTGTTAGTGAAGGATACCATGGGCCTGGACCTCAAAGGACCTTCCTTCGATGTGAATTTCTACATGAATGGAATGGTATTTCTGTCCAATACCAAATATCACCAGAAAATGATCCCCGATCACATTACTTTCGGGGTGGTCAGGGCTTATTTCGTACCTCTCGAGTATGTGGCACTGGAAAGCAGCAGGCCTCTTTTCCCAAACAATGATTTTCCATACTCGCCTGCAGGGATGTCTTTCTCCAGGGACTATCAGACAGTCTATTTTACAAAACCGGTAGAGATCCATGGAAGAAGGAATGTGGAAAAGATCTTTGAGATGTCGATCATCAACGGAGAAGCTTCCGGAGAAAATCAACTCGCCTTCACCGGAGATCCGGCCCGGTATATGCATCCTGCCATCTCACTGGATGAATCCTTCATGATCTTCTCATCAGACAGAACACCCTCCAGTGGTGGTCTCGACCTGTTCATCAGCCGGCAGACTCAATCAGGGTGGTCAACTCCGGAAAATATGGGGCCGGAAATCAATACCAGCGGACACGAATGGTATCCTTATCTGGATCAGAATAGTAACCTCTACTTCTCTTCCTCAGGGCACATGGGTTATGGAGGATATGATGTTTACGTCTGCTTCTTTGACGGAGCCGGATGGGGGTCACCCCATAATATGACCGATTATGTCAATTCGAGTGGAGACGAACTGGGATTCACCATCCATCCAGGCAATAAAATGGCTCTTTTTTCCAAAGTGATGTCCACTGAGGAGGAGGGGGAGGTATTCAAGATGAGTCTGAACGAAAAGGCGCTGTTACTATCTGGTATTGAAGATACACGGGGGGAGGATCTGTCCATGCTGATCAAAGAACTGGTTGGGACCGGGTATACCAGGGGTGAAAAGCTGGATGAGCTGGCGCAGCTGGAAGAACCGGAAAGAACATTGAAAGCAGCTCCCCTCCTTTCAGATAAATCCTCCGGGAGCGAGGAACAACCTGAGCCTGAGGAGCAGGAGTCTGCCGCTACCCCACCGTTAATTGCTCAGGAGGAACCGGAGGTAAGGCAGGAACCCGTTGCAGAGCAGGAACCCGTTGCAGAGCAGGAACCCGTTGCAGAGCAGGAACCCGGTCAACTGGAACCTGCAGAAGTGGAACTGCGTCCCGCCGAGGAAACACGGCCCGAAATCGATACAGACCAGGCAGAAGCGGAACCGGTGATCGAGGTGCCCGAACCTGTTATCGAGGTCACTGCAACGGAGGTTTCACCTGAAGACCAGGATTCCGAGCCACCTCCTCCCGATCCAGACAAAGTGGTATTCAGAGTGCAGATCCTTTCAAGTTCCCGGCCCAACACAAGGCCGCAGGTGGCCATTGAAGGTGAAAGCTACGCCACCTTTGAATATTTATATAAAGGCGCCTACCGGATCACCGTTGGGGAATTCGATACGGTGAGGGAAGCAAGTGCATTCAGAACCAGGTGCAAGAATGCAGGATACAACCAGGCTTTTGTGGCTGCCTTTCGCGGGGGTGAACGGGAAACCGACCCTTCTGTATTCAGGCAATAACCAATTGGCAAACCAAATTTCCCTGTCCTCATGGAAAATAAAAACATGAAGAACCCCGATGAACCGGGAACGGTCGGTCCGGAACGGCTGAAAAAGAAATTCTATTTTTCGGAGCTGGAGAAATTGCAGCTCGAACTCGTCAAACTGCATGAATGGGTCAAGGCAAAAAACCTTCGGGTGGTGGTCATATTCGAAGGTCGTGACGCAGCAGGAAAGGGCGGAGTCATCAAGCGGATCACCCAGCGCCTGAATCCCAGGATCTGCAAGGTGGTCGCCCTGGGTGTTCCCACAGAGAGAGAAAAAACACAATGGTATTTTCAACGCTATGTGGCTCATCTTCCTGCCGGAGGTGAGATCGTGCTGTTTGACCGCAGCTGGTATAACAGGGCGGGAGTAGAGCGGGTCATGGACTTTTGCACCGAAGAAGAATACTGGGATTTCCTTCGTTCCTGTCCCCGCTTTGAGGAGATGTTGATCCACTCTGGTATAATCCTAATCAAATACTGGTTTTCGGTGAGTGACGAGGAACAGGAGAAACGGTTCAGGGAGCGTATGGAAGATCCGCTGAAACGGTGGAAATTCAGTGAAATGGATCTGGAGTCACGTACAAAGTGGATCGAATACAGCAAGGCCAAGGATGAGATGTTTGCCTATACCGATACCAAGATTTGCCCCTGGTGGGTGGTCAATGCGGACGACAAGCGTCGAGCCAGACTTAATTGTATCCACCATCTGCTTTCGATGATCCCCTATGAATCGATCAAGCACAAGAAGATTGAATTGCCCCCTTTTCACAAAGAAGGTTATGTGCGGCCCCCTCTTTCCGAACAGACTTTTATTCCGCAAAAATATTAGTCTGCTAATTTTGTTAATTTAGTCCTCTTGAATGTTCTTATCTATCTAATCTAAATTGTTCTGCTATGCGTACCCTCCTGAAATCCATTTCATTCCTTTTTATTATAGCCGTTATTATTTCATGCAGCTCCGGCAATCGGGTGGAACTGTTCAATGGTGAAAATCTCGATAACTGGGTCTTCTTTACTGAGGAGGAAGGAGTGGACGCCGGGTCCGTATTCTGGGCCGGGGACGGTTTGATCCACACATCCGGGGTGCCTCACGCTTATATTCGTACAAAAGAGTCCTACGGTGATTTTGAACTTCACCTGGAATGGCGCTGGGTGGATGAACCTACCAATAGTGGAGTCCTGATCCATGTTCAGGGAGAAGACAGGATCTGGCCCCACTGCGTGGAGTGTCAGCTGATGCATGACCATGCAGGTGACCTTGTCCTTATGGGGAAAGGTGCCGGAATTGTCATTGGGGATTCTGTCTACCTGGTCTCCTCGGAAGAAAACCGTTACAAGGTCATTCCCAAATTTGAGGATCCCAGTGAAAATCCTCCGGGTGAATGGAACAGCTATGATATCACTTCCCGTGAAGACGAGCTGGAAGTGAGAGTAAACGGTGTATTGCAGCATAAAGGGAGGGGGATGACCCCCACCATGGGACACATCCTGCTGCAGTCGGAAGGTTCGGCTATGGAATACCGAAACCTCTACCTGGAAGCACTATAATCTTTTCTACCAGGCTGACATGGGATGATCCACCGTGATGACCCTGTTATACTGTGCGATATTGAAACCCGCCTTATAACAGAATCGGGTCATTTTCAAGAATTTACCGTAATCTATCCGGTCTTCCGTATCGGTCACCAGGTGATAATCGCGATGGGTCCCTGTTGAGTAAAACAACACCGGGATATCCTTTCTGGCAAAACTGATGTGGTCGCTTCGGTAAAAGTACCGCTCCGGATGGTCGATGTCGTTGTATTGATAGTCTCCTACCATTCCCATCTCCTCCAGCGTCCGGTTGTTCAGATCCATCAGGACCTTGCTTTGCAATCCCCCGATCACCTTCACTGTATCTCCTCCCACGATGGTCAGGCCGCTTCGTTCACTTTCTGCATCTTCGGGACTTTTAGTGCGCCCGACCATATCCAGATTGATCACAGCTGCCATCTGGTCCGCGGGCACCATCGGGTGACCGGCAAAGTAGCTGGAGCCGAACAATCCTATCTCTTCAGCGGCCACCCAAAGAAACCCAACACTGCGTTTGGTTGGTTTCTTCTCCTGCATAAACGCTTCTGCCATCTCAAGAAGAGCCACCGTCCCGGATGCATTATCATCCGCACCGTTAAAAACACCTCCCTGCCCATCGGTCCCCACATGATCATAATGTGCCACATAGATGACAAACTCATCTTTCAGAACGGGATCGCTTCCCTCCATGATACCAAAGACATTGGATACCTCCAGGTCGTTTGATTTCATCCGGACGTCTATCTTTACTGTTGTTCCCTCTATCTCAAAGGAATTGGGCTTCAGCTCCCTGTCAATCTCTGCCTGAAGTTTCTCCAGAGTTTTTCCCGAGGGCTCCACCAACCGGTCAGCTACCGCCCGGTGAATGATGGCTATATACGGCCTGGTTCTTACCGGTTGCTTCTCCGGAGCCCTTCCTTCTTCTTTCAGAGCCCTTTCTTCCTCCTCCGACATACTGCCTTCTTCTTTCAGAGCCCTTTCTTCCTCCTCCGACATACTGCCTTCTTCTTTCA
>CAZRZY010000098.1:15434-18556 GCA_964604655.1 uncultured Bacteroides sp.
GAGCTCTCGACTTACCGAGATAGTTGGAAATACCCGGATTCATCTCCTCCATGGACCGGAACCCCGATTTGGGATCGAGTACCAGAAGGACCGCTTTAGGACGCTTCTCCAGAATCGCAGGGAGTTTATACTGTAAATTTTGCATGCTGTTCCATCTGTCATCCCCGAACAGGTTGGCCGTTCCTTCCTCATTCATCGGTGCCCTGTTCATGATAAGAACGATCTTCCCTTCCATCTGAATCCCCTCCAGATCGTCGTACCCCCGGGAGTCCTCTCTGATCCCGTATCCGGCAAAGACCACCTCCCCCTCCATCTCCAAATGATCCCGGTCAGGTGCGGGAAGAAGAAAGAACGGTTCGTTGTGCAGCACCGGCGCCTTCCCCCTTTGGGTGATCCGGATGCCACTGTTCTCAAGATCAAATTCCTTCTGCTCAATAATAAATGGCTGCAGATATCCAAGATCTGGATCAGCGGGTTTCAATCCGGCGTAAGCAGCCTGCACGGCCAGGTATCTGGCGGCAATTTCCAGTCCGGGGGCTCCGGTATTCCTTCCCTTCAGCTCATCGGAAGCGAGAAATTTCATGTGCATTTGGAGATCCTCTGTCCGGATCGATTCCAGACCGCGTTTCTGAGCATGAATGGAAACCGTAAAAAGGACCATCGTCAGCCACGTAATGATCTGGGAATATTTGTTCATGATCATTGAATTTTAATACCAGCCTTTGAATATAGCCAGAAATTATTGCTCCGCCCAAAAGGATCCGGATAGTAATCTATACCTCCAGGTTCGTCATCTCCGTCGTAGGATCAAATTCATACTCCGGATAGTCATATACAGGAATCCGGCGTTCGGTCTGTCCAAGTGAATACCCGAACAATCCATCATAATCGTCCCGGTGCTCTCCCATCTCCTCCATTTGCTGAAGGTATTCATGGATCGACTTGGATTCGATGATCACCACCTTGCCCATCTGGTGAATGATAGGGCTGTGGTTCCTGGTCTCATCGTGCTCGAATTCAAGGATCCTACGGCCATAGCGGGTAATCCCGATCACCCGGAAAGTTAGACTTTTTCCAACGCCGGGCAGGTTCAGAACGTTTCGGTCGGTGGCCATAAAGGGAATTCCGGCATGCCTTCGGACCGATTCGATATTCTCTACCATTAGGTGGGCTTCTTGGGGAAATTGCCTGATCTGCTCATAGTATTCCTCCCCGATAGTCCCGGCCACCTTCTCCTCCAGCTGCTCCTGCACCACTCTTGCATTGGGAGCAAAGCTGGCATTATTCTCCATGTATCCTTTGACAGTAAAGGTGTAATAAGGCAGTACTCCTATATCATTCAATACCTTCCTGAGTTTTGCCGTATGCCCCCTGCGGGAGGCAGCAGCGGTGAAAACCAACTGGTTTGTCACCGTCCACCCGGAAGCGATCAGACGCTGGATCGCCATCGAAGCCTCCGGGGTCACCTCCATGGGGGACTCGAAATGGGTCTGGATCAGGAACTGCCGGATCCCCGCCTCTGAAGCTTTTTCCTTGAAATCCTTCAGGATTTTAGTCAGGCTGAGTGAGATCCGCTGGGGCATATATACCGGCAGGCGGGTACCTATCCTGACACGCAACAGCTCTGCCAGTTTCTCCCCTTCCGGAAAGGAAAGGTTCCGTTCCCGTTTCCTAGCAGCCATCTGACAGATCTCGTCCAGCAACTTTTTCAGAGATTTATCGGAACTCATTAATCCATCTCCTCCGGTGATCAGGATATCCCTTAACTGGGAGTCTTCCTCAAAGTACCGCATCAATCTTGCCAGTTTATCATCCCATTTCTCACCCGGGGCCAGTTTCTCGAGATCGAAGTTGAGTCTCCCTCCCTGAAAATCGTACATTCTCTGACAGGATGAGCAGAGCCCTCCGCAGGCCCTTCCCATGGTATCCGGAATGAGAATGGCCACCTCAGGGTACCGCCTGTGTATGTTGTGTCCTTCCGGAAGAAGCCAACCTGCCGCATTGGGTTTTCCGGGAAACACCTGGTCCTCCTTCTCCCAGGCCACGATATGCCCAAACTCCTCCACCAGTTGTTTGCTGTAAAGGATGTAATGCCGTATGGCCAGATCAGCTCCCACAGCAAAATAGGGTACCCGAACATGCAGCAAGGAGAGATAATAGGGATTGACGAAAAATGGAATACCTGCACTCTCTGCATCCTTCAGGACTTTCATCGTATCAGGGTCGAGGGAGTGATTAAGCAATTCATTCAGGAGTTCTGGTGACCGGACTGCAAACCGCAGATGGAACCGGAAATCTTCCCACCAGCGAGCAATCTTATCCAGTTTTTCGGCCTCGGTCAAGCCCGGTTCGAAAAAGTAACGATCACTCTTGATATCCCCCCTGTCGAGTCGGCCCATCAAGACTCTGATGATCCGCTGTTTATTCTCTTCCCTCAACTGAACGATCCTGGGATCCAGCCCTGAAGGGTACCGGTCCATCCACAGCTGGACCTTCTCGGCCGAATACCCTCGCTTTTTACTCTCATCCCGCAGCTGCCGAAACAGCATGATCATATCCATGAAGAAATCAGGCTTTGCCCCACCGGTACCTTTGTTGACAGCCAACCAGATCAGCCGGAGCGGATTACTGACCGCAATTTCCCCCCTCAGATTAAGGTCAGGATACTCCCTGCCTGCATGGTCTATATAGTCCAGAATACGGATGATCGCATAGTCGCGCCACTCCAGCTTATCATACAGTTCTCGGTTGGAATGCCTTGTATGATAGAACCTGAATGCGTCCTCCCTGTCCTCCAGGGTACGTTCGATCCACTCTTTCACGCCCACCACCACCTCGGTCTCATTTTTGGAATTCCGGAGTATCTCTTCCAGTTCGGGATTTTCACTCAGCAACTCCCTCAACAATTTATGGGATTGGACACTGATCGCAATTCTGTCAAGTTTCTGAATTTCGTTCATTGTACTCTAATTTGCTTATAAGTAACCTAAAAATGGAATAGAAATCAAGCGCAATTGCCAAATGGACATCACCCAGTATTTAAATAACCTGGAAATTAGTTGATGTTGGCAGGATGGATACGATGCCGGCAGGATGGATACGATGCCGGCAGGATGGATACG
>CAZRZY010000099.1:0-16361 GCA_964604655.1 uncultured Bacteroides sp.
CTCTTCGGGCCGCTCGTCGATCAGCAGCACGATCATATACACCTCGGGCTGGTTGGCTGCAATGGCATTGGCCACATCCTTCAGCAGGACTGTTTTCCCTGTCTTTGGCTGAGCCACGATGAGCCCCCTCTGACCTTTCCCGATGGGAGCGAACATATCCACCACTCTCACGGAAAGGTTGCTTTTTCCCTTCCCCACCAGTGCGAACTTTTCATCCGGGAAAAGCGGGGTCAGATAATCGAAAGGTACCCGGTCACGGATATAATCGGGGCTTCTTCCGTTGATCTCCTCCACTTTGATCAGCGGAAAATACTTTTCACCCTCTTTGGGTGGGCGGATGGTTCCGGTCACGTTATCCCCGGTTTTCAGACCAAACAGTTTGATCTGACTCTGGGAGACATAAATATCGTCCGGTGAGTTCAAATAGTTGTAATCGGAGGAACGAAGAAAGCCATAACCGTCCGGCATGATTTCCAGAACCCCTGAATTGGTGATTAACCCTTCGAAATCGTATTTATCCACTTCCCTTCGTTCATGTGGCTTGCGGTGTCCGTTTCGATCACCCCGGTCGGGGCGGTCCCCCCTGCCCTGTCGATCAGGACGGTCTGCCCGGTCCTGACGATCGCCGCGGCTCTGTTGTTCCGGGCGCTCCTGGCGATCGGGACGGTCACCTCTTTCATGGCGATCGGGACGGTCCACCCGGTCCTGACGATCGCCGCGGCTCTGTTGTTCCGGGCGCTCCTGGCGCTCCGCAGGAGCCGCCTTGCGCGGGGGAGTCTGCTTCCTCTCTTCTCTGGCAGCAGCCTCCTGTTTTACCGGTGGGGCCTGCGCTTCAGCAGCTTCTGGCTGCATCTTCTGATCCTGAGGAGCTTCATTGACAGGTTCCTGTTCTGCAGGGGCCTCTTTTCTTCTGCGCGGTCTTCCGGGCTTTTTCTTTGACTCCTCCTTAGAGCTCTCCCCGGCTTTGGCCGGAGACTCTTTTGTGCTTTTTGATTTCCGTGTTTCTTCCTTCTTGGCAGACTTGGATTCGGATGCCACAATAGCCTGCGTATCCAGAATTTTATAAATAAGGTCCTGCTTCCTGAATGACTCTACACGTTTAATCTTTAACTCCTTGGCTATGTCACGCAACTCAGCAAGAAGCTTCTGGTTCAGTTCAAGAATATCGTACATAAAGATGGGTGATAATTAAATAATAATCCTGATAGGATGGTTGTGTTTTAAGATAACTGGAATAAAATTGACAGGAACAATCGTTTCGATTGATTGGAATACTGTTGCAATATTACATGAATTATGGTGAACTACCAAAAATATGGGCTATATTTAGGCGCATTTATGACCCTGACTAAGTCATCAGTATGAGACAGCTGAAGATCATTAAACAGGTCACCAATCGCGAAACTCCCTCTCTTGATAAATACCTTCATGAGATCGGAAAGGTGGACCTGATCTCGGCCGAGGAGGAGGTGGAATTGGCACGCAGGATCCGCAAGGGAGACGCTGAAGCCATGGAGAAGCTGATCAAGGCCAATCTTCGTTTTGTTGTTTCTGTCTCAAAACAATATCAGAACCAGGGGCTGAGCCTTCCCGACCTGATCAACGAAGGGAATCTTGGATTGATCAAAGCCGCCCAGCGATTTGATGAAACGCGGGGATTTAAATTCATCAGCTATGCCGTCTGGTGGATCCGTCAGTCGATCCTCCAGGCATTGGCCGAACAGGCTCGTATCGTCCGGCTGCCTCTGAACAAGATCGGATCCATCAACAAGATCAATAAGACCTTTGCTGAACTGGAACAGAAATTCGAACGGGAACCCACGGTTTTGGAGATCGCCCAGACTCTGGAACTGGCTCCCGAGGATGTGAAGGATGCCATACGAAGCTCCGGGCGGCATGTCTCCATGGACGCTCCCCTGCAGGACGGTGAAGACGGAAATATGTACGACGTGCTGCTCAACGGGGAGACCCCCACTCCCGACCGGGGTTTACTGAACGACTCCTTAAGAAAGGAGATCGAACGGGCACTGAGCACCCTGACCTACCGCGAAGCCAGTATTATCAGGCTCTACTTCGGCCTGAATGGAAAACATCCCCATACCCTGGAGGAGATCGGGGAGGAGTTCAACCTCACCCGTGAAAGGGTGCGCCAGATCAAAGAAAAGGCGATCAAGCGGTTGAAGCACATCACCCGCAGCAAGATCCTGAAGAGCTACCTGGGCTGATCAGTCCCTTCGGATAATATCCCCGGCGCTGGAGCTGCTGGAGCGTACGACCCTGGCATCCCCCTTGTAATAAATATTTCCGGCACTGGAGGCGGTCATGGAGATCTCCCCGGTGGCATGCACCCTGGCATCTCCGGCGCTGGATACGCTCACCCGCACTTCCCGGGCGATCAGATCAAAAGCATGCAGGTCGCCCGCACTGCTCAGATCCACATCAAATACATCGGCGCTTCCGGCCAGGCGCGCATCTCCGCTGGAGCTGATATCCAGCTCGATCCGTTGGGCTTCCGCTTCCAGGGAAAGATCCCCTGCACTGCTGATGGAAACCCGGAGGTCCCCGCAGGAGAAGGGGGTCTGTCCTTCGCAGTCACCCGCGCTGCTGATCCTCAACTCCGTGAGTTCCGGGAGCGTCACATGAACTCTTTTCGACCTGGCACGCCGTATGTTGACCCGGTCGGTACCGACGACCAGCATGGAGCCTTTCAGATCGGTTTCGATCACTTCCATGAGGTTTTCATCCGCCTCCACAATAACCTCGTAATCATCACCCTGGGAAAGGAGTACATCAATGCCTGAACTGATGTGGACGCCATCGAAACCCGAAACTTCTCGTGTCTCCTCGATCACGTTGCCATTACCCGAGATCCCGTTGTCCCAGCCACCGATGATACAGGAGGTGAAGGACCAACTGAATATCAGAAATAAGAGAATTGCATTTTTCATAATTGCTGATTTTGATGTGATACCTGTATAAAGACGAATCTGCGTTATAAAAGTTACTCCACTTCCAGGACCAGCCCCTTGAGATACTCGCCTTCCGGATGGAAAATGCTCACCGGATGGTCTGGTGGCTGGGAAAGCTGGTGGAGGATTCTGACCCTTCTGCGGGCATTGGCTGCAGCCGCGAAGACAGACTTGCGGAAATTCTCCCTGCTTACTGCCTGCGAGCAGCTGAAGGTAAAGAGGAGCCCCCCCGGGGGGATCTGTTCCAGGGCCGACTGGTTCAGACGTTTATAGCCCTGAAGGGCATTGTTCAGAACATGATGATGCTTGGCGAAAGCGGGCGGATCTAAAACGATCAGGTCATAGTTCTCCTTCATCCGGCCCAGGTAACTGAAAGCATCCTCCACAAAAGCCTGATGCCGGCTATCTTCAGGGAAATTCATTTCCAGATGTTTTTTTGACAGGTCGATCGCCTTCCCCGAGCTGTCTACGGTATGAACCAGTCTGGCCCCGCCACCCATGGCATAAACACTGAACCCCCCTGTATATCCGAACATGTTCAGCACACTCCTTCCGGCAGACCAGGAATGCAGCAGCTGCCGGTTCTCACGCTGGTCGATGAAAAACCCGGTTTTCTGTCCGCTGAGCCAGTTCACCCGGAAACGGAACCCATTCTCCTTCACCTCCCCTTCCTCCGAATCACCCAGCAGGTGGGAAGCAGGGGTCTCACCCGCTACTCTTTCCGGAAGGGTGGACCCACTTTTATTGTAGAGGGTATGGACCCGGTCGCCAGCTACCCTGAGCACTGCCTCCCTGATGGCCTCCAGGCTTCGGAACATGCCAATGGAATGCATCTGGACCACCACAGCCCCTGCATAATAGTCAATGATCAGGCCCGGAAGTCCGTCCCCCTCTGCATTGACCCAACGAAACACATTGGTGTCACCGCTTCCTGTCAGACCGAGCCGGTCCCTCAGCTGCCACGCCCGCATGATCCGGCTGTCCCAGAACGGCTGGCCGATGTCCTGCTGCTCGAAACTGAGAACCCTGACGGCAATGGATCCTTCCTGATAATGTCCGCAGGCCAGGAATTCTCCTTTGTTATCGTACAGGTCCACCACCGCTCCTTCACGGGCCACGCCAACTACCTTTTTGATGGCACCGGAGAATACCCACGGATGAAATCGCCTCAGCGACTGGTCCTTGCCGGACTTCAGGATAATCGTTGCCCGGTCACTCATCGCTCCTGGAAAGGGATTCACGAAGCCTGTTATAGATCTCCAGGCAAATCCAGGCATCGGTAGCCGCATAGACCATCTGTGCCCCGGTAAGCTGATCTCCATCCCAGTTGGAAACCTGTTGCGATTTGGAGATTCTCCTGCCCAAGACAATGCCGCTCAGCTTTTTCAAGCCCTTCTCCTCGATTCGGAAGGCTTCCACATAGTTCTGCAGATCCAGAAAACCGGTGGGATGAAAGGAATGATCGGAGCGCAGTCTTCGCAGGTCGTCCATAAGGCCCAGCCCGACCTTCAGGATCCTGGCCGAGGAGAAAAGATCCAGCAATTCGTCCGGATAACCGATCCTCCCAACCCTGATAAGCCATGCTTCATGGGAAGAGGAGAGTTGTACCAGGGAGGTGGGATGTGTCACCCCTTTCTTAAAGGAGGGTCTTGACTCGGTATCGAATCCCAGCAGGGAGTGTTCCCGAATCCGTCCTATCTCCGTGGAAAAGCTGTTCCTGGAATCGATCAGATGAATGGGACCTTCAAACTGGATCAGATCCAGTTCGGCCACCTTCTCTTTCGATATTTCACTCTGATACATCATGGCTCCTCACCGGGATCGATCTCTTTTACAAACAGGGTGTGCAGGGCCAGCAACGAACGCAGCATTTTCTCCCCCCAGTGTTCCGAAAAGCGCACCATCAGTTCCCAGGCAGCATCGTTCATCAAGGATTCCAGACCTCTCCCGTAAAGGACAGTAAAATCGCGCAACTCCTGGTAAACGTCTGCCAAATCCTCCGATATGGTATGGGTGGCGAGATCGGAACGGTCATACTCCTCCGAGTCGACCGGACGGAGGAATTCATTGTGAGGGCCGAGCAGCATGGCGATACGCTGGTAGAGGTCCGACCACTCCTGCTCCGTAACAGAAGGCTCCCATAGGGACTCCTCATCGGAGCCCGGTTCGGCGGGTTCCAGCTTCAGGAAAGTACTGTAGACCTTCGAGAGCAGCCGGACCGATTCCGTAATAAATGGCCTGGATTCCATGGATTTCAACTCTTCCAGGAAAACACACAGATCATTTGCAACGGTGACAAATTCCACCATTTCACTGGAATAGACATAGTTGTGCAACTCCTGACTGCGCTCTTGCATGGGGCCAAAGATAGTTAAAAGGAATCAAACGGAGACGGACTCCCCCTCCATCTGAATTTCAATTGCTCATCCCTGGTCAACACGCCCTGATCAACCAGCCATTCCAGAACTCCGGTGACTTTCCCTCTCTGATAACCCACCACCCGGATCAGCTGTTCCAGGCCTGGTGTCTCCTCCATGGTAAGCTTCTGGATCTCCCGGGCGATCCTCCTGAACTCGTCACTCCCCGGTTCCGGCCTGTAATCGGGCAGGCAGACATCACACCGGCCGCAACGGGGAGTGTCGGTCTGTCCGAAATAACTCAGAAGAAACTGGTTCCTGCAAAAAGCATCCGAAGAGGCATACCGGAGCATTTCCCCGATCCTGTGTACATACCTCTCCTTCCTGAACTGGTATTTCCGGGTGGAGATCAACAGATTCCTGTCATCCAGCCGCTCCTCCAAAAAGGTGATCACAGGCACCTCCTTTCTGGGAATATAGTGGATGATCTGGCGGACGGAGAGCGACCTGAGGTATAAAAAAATACGGTCCTTCGGCAGTCCTGTGCGGCGTGAGAGGAGGGACTCGTCAATCTTTACGTACTGGGTGAAAAGCCCGCTGAACGAACGAAGCAGCAACTTGATGAACTCATCCAGTTCGGCGTGCCGCAACTGGAACTGGTAGAGGGCATCCCGCTCCACCAGGAATTTTAACCGGGAGGGATTGTGAAATGCGTCAGTCAGTACGATATAGCCTTCACGCTCCAGTATCTGAAGTGCGCTGTGGGTCACGGTGGCACTCAACTTGTACCTCTGGAGGAAAGTGCCGAAATCAAAATCGTAGGAATGGCCGCGGCCGCTTCCGGTAGGTATCTGAAGAAAATTACACAGCGCCGAATAGACCTTCCTGACCCGCGGGATCCCGGGAAAATTCACCTCGATGCGCTGCCCGGCCACCCGTTTGTCTGCCTGGCTGAAAAGCAGTATAGCTTTGGATTCCAACCCGTCCCGACCCGCCCTTCCTGCCTCCTGGAAATAGGCTTCGGGAGCATCCGGAAGGTCCACATGCACCACAAACCGGACATCGGGTTTATCGATTCCCATCCCGAATGCATTGGTGGCCACCATGACTCGGAACCGGTTCTCCATCCACTGCTGCTGTCGCGTGTCGCGCTCTGCCTGCGAAAGACCGGCATGGTAATATGCTGCTGTGACCCCGGACTCCTTCAGCAGGAGGGCCAGATCCCTGCACTTCCTTCTGCTCCGGGTATAAACGATCCCGCTGCCCTCCAGCTCATGGAGCAATTCCTGCAGCTCACGGGACTTATCCTCCGTGGCACGGACCAGGTAGGCCAGATTTTCCCGGTCGAAGCTCATTCGCTTCACATTCTTTGCCGAAAAGCCCAGTTTTTCCTGGATATCATCACATACCTCCGGTGTTGCAGTGGCAGTGAGGGCCAGTACGGGCACATCCGGCAACAGCTCCCTCAGGCGATGGATTTCCAGGTAGGAGGGCCTGAAATCATAGCCCCACTGGGAAATACAGTGGGCTTCATCCACTGCAATCAGGTTCACCGGCATATCTGCTGCCCTGATCCGGAACAGTTCCGTTCCCAACCGTTCAGGCGACACATAGAGAAATTTCACTCCTCCGAATATGCAGTTGTTCAGGGTCACATCGATCTCCTGCCTGTTCATCCCGGAATGGATGGCCACCGCTTTGATTTTTCTGCCAATCAGCTGGTCGACCTGGTCCTTCATGAGGGCGATCAGGGGGGTAACCACCAGGCAGATCCCCCCGGTGGCCATGGCCGGAACCTGGAATGTAAGGGATTTTCCTCCTCCCGTGGGCATCAGGGCCAGTGTATCCCCTTTCCAAAGAACCGACTGAATGATCTCCTCCTGAAGAGGACGAAAGTGACTGTATCCCCAGTACCTCCGTAAAATCTCCCTCAGCTCCTCCTGATCAGCAATGCTTTTTTTTTGTAATTTTGCCACATTTAAAATTAACCAAATACAAAGATAATGTCGTTTGCCCAGGATAAAATAGCCTCTGAAGGACTCACCTTCGACGATGTTCTGCTCCTGCCCGCCTTTTCGGAGGTATTGCCCCGGGAGGTAAGTATTAGATCACTTTTCTCACGGAATATCGAACTTAATACCCCGATAGTTTCGGCAGCCATGGACACCGTTACCGAGGAGCAGCTGGCCATCACCATTGCAAGGGAAGGCGGCATCGGAGTGATCCACAAGAATATGCCCCTTGAAGAACAGGTGCGGCAGGTACGGAAGGTGAAAAGGGCCGAAAGTGTCATGATCCATGAGCCGATCACTATCCGGAAAGAGGGGACCGTCAGCGATGCTCTTTCACTGATGAAAGAGTATAAGATCGGCGGAATACCCGTGGTCGACAGTGAGAACAAGCTGATCGGGATCGTTACCAACCGCGACCTGCGGTTCCAGCAGGAGATGAAACGGGCCATCCAGGAGGTCATGACCAGTGAAAACATTATCACCACCACCCGGAATACCGACCTTGCCAAAGCAGCGGAGATCCTCCAGGAGCATAAGATCGAGAAACTGCCGGTGATAGACAGCGACCGGAAACTGATCGGGCTGATCACCTACAAGGATATTACCAAATCAAAGGACCGTCCCAATTCATGCAAGGACAGCAGGGGAAGACTGCGTGTGGCAGCTGCGGTAGGGGTCACCCTCGATATTGTGGAACGGGTCCGTGTGCTATCGGCAGCCGGGGTGGATGCTGTGGTGATCGACACTGCCCATGGCCACTCCAGGGCGGTGGTGGAGAGTCTGAAAAAGGTGAAGAAGGAGTTCCCAGGACTGGATGTGGTAGTGGGGAACATCGGTACGGCCGATGCTGCCAGAGCGCTGGTCGATGCCGGAGCTGACGCTGTCAAGGTGGGGATCGGTCCCGGCTCCATATGTACCACACGGGTGATTGCAGGAGTCGGTATCCCTCAGTTAACCGCTGTCTATGATGTAGCAAGAGCGGCGGAGGGAACGGGAGTTCCGGTGATCGCGGACGGAGGGATTCGCTATTCCGGCGATATTGTCAAGGCACTGGCGGCGGGCGCCAGCTCCATCATGGCGGGATCCCTTTTAGCCGGGGTGGAGGAGTCGCCCGGCGAGACCATTATCTATAATGGCCGCAAATACAAATCCTACCGCGGAATGGGCTCCCTGGAAGCCATGCAGCAGGGAAGCAGGGACCGGTATTTCCAGGATGCGGAGGAGGATATCAAAAAACTGGTGCCCGAGGGAATCGCCGCAAGGGTTCCTTTCAAAGGCAGCCTTAGTGAAGTGATCTATCAACTGGTGGGCGGTCTCCGGGCAGGAATGGGATATTGCGGTGCGAAAGACATCTCCGCCCTTCAACAGGCCAGGTTTGTCAGGATAACCAGTGCCGGGGTGATGGAAAGCCATCCGCACGATGTGACCATCACCCGGGAAGCCCCCAACTATAGCAGATAATATTACTTTTCATTGATCGTTTATAAAAAAACCGTTGGATATGATAAAAAAGTGGTTGCTCTTCATCGTACTGACATGGACGGCCCAGTCGGGACTCACCGGACAGAATTCGCCTGTTCTGCTTACCATTGCGGGAGAAGAGGTGACATTGGAGGAGTTCGAGCGGATCTATCGTAAAAACAACAGCGAGACCTCGCTCAACAAACAGGCTCCAGGAGAGTATCTCGACCTGTTCATCAATTTCAAATTGAAGGTGAAAGAGGCGGAATCCATGGGAATGGATACCACTTCCAAATTCATCGATGAACTGGAAGGATACCGGAAGCAGCTGGCCAAGCCTTATCTCACCGACAACGAGACCAAGGAAGAGATGATGAAGGAGGCCTACGAAAGGGCCCGCACGGATATCAATGCCAGCCACATCCTGATCAAGCTGCCCCCCGATCCGGCCCCGGCCGATACACTGGCTGCCTATGGCAAGGCCATGGAGATCAGGGAAAGGATCGCTTCCGGAGAAGATTTTGAAAAAGTGGCCAGGGCCACCTCCGACGACGCCTCGGTTTCCAGGAACGGAGGAAACCTGGGTTATTTCACGGCCTTCTCTATGGTGTACCCCTTTGAGACCGTGGCCTACAACACCCCGGTTGGAGAATTGAGTGAACCCTTCCGGACCGATTATGGCTACCATATTCTGCAGGTACACGATAAGAGACCCGCCAGGGGCCAGGTGAAGGTGGCCCATATTTTTGTCAGGACCCCCGAAGGAATGAGCGATGCCCAGAGGGAAAAGGCGTATTCCAAGGTGCAGATGATCCATGACAGTCTCCGGTCCGGAGTCGATTTCGCGGAACTTGCCAGACGGCAATCGGAGGATCCCAGCTCGGCCAGGAACGGAGGTGAGATGCCCTGGTTCGGTACCGGCAGGATGATTCCGGAATTTGAAAATGCCTGCTTCTCCCTGGAGGAAAAAGGGGCATTTTCCGAGCCGTTCAAATCCTTCTACGGATGGCATATCGTCCAATTGCTGGACAAGAAAGAGGTGGGCAGTTACGAGGAGATGAAACCCGATCTCCAGGACCGGATCAACCGGGGCGACCGGGTGAAGTACCGGAACGATCGTTTTGCGGCCAGGTTGAAGGAAGAGCACGGCTATACCTACCATCCCGGCTCCATGGAGTCGGTGTATTCTGCTTTGGACAGTTCGCTTCTCCAGGGCACCTGGGATGGGGGTGCGCTTTCCGGGGACGACTCCCCCATCATGCAGATCGGTGAGCGTGTGGTGACTACGGGCCAGTTCGTTCACTATCTGGAGGAACAACAGGGCAGGAGCAAATCAAGGGATCCTCAGAGCATGGCGGACCTTCAATTTGAGAAGTTCGCGCAGGAACAGGTACTGGACTACGAGGAGTCCATGCTCCCGGAAAAGTATCCCGAATTCCGGTACATCTACCAGGAATACCATGATGGCATCCTGCTCTTCGACATTATGGACCAGAAGGTGTGGTCAAAAGCAGTGAACGATACGGTGGGACTGGAGGCTTTTCACCGGGAACACCGGGACCAGTACCTTTGGGATGAAAGGGCCGAAGCGGTGTTGGTGGAGTGCACCACGGGTGCGGATGTGGAATCGCTGAGAAAGAGGTATAAGAGAATTTTCAGGGGTAAATGGGACCAGGCGGATCTGAATAGCCGTTTCTGTTCGCAGGATAGCGTGCCCTGCATAACTCTTACCCCCCTGCTGGTGGAAGAGGGTGAGAATGAACTGGTGGATGCCCTGGGGCAGGAGCCGGGACTCGGTCAGGTAATGGAGGCTGAAGACGGAGTGAAATTCGTGATCCTGAAGGAGATGAGATCTCCCGAACCGAAATCACTGGATGAAGCACGGGGACAGATCACCTCCGATTATCAGAACTACCTGGAAAAGGAGTGGATCGAAATGTTGAAACAAAAATATACCGTGGATGTAGACCGGGACCTGCTCTCGGAGATCTCCCCCTGACATGAAAAAGGTGCTGTTGGTCATATCGGCCTTTTTGCTGGCGGCAGGCAGCTGCAGCCTTTGGGAGGATCGCACACAGGAGGAGCCTGTGGCACGTGTATTCAATCAATACCTTTACCCTTCCGACCTGGGCGAAGCGGCCAATGAAGGGACGTCTCCGGAGGACAGTGCCATTCTTGCCCGGCGGTATGTGGACACCTGGATCAAGGAGCAGCTGATGGCCCAGCGGGCCGAGCAGTCGCTGACGGAAGACCAGAAGGATTTCAGTAAACAGATCGCCGAATACCACCGTTCACTGCTGATCTTCACTTACCGCCAGAAGCTGTTGCAGCAGAAACTGGACACCCTCGTGCCCGGTCCGGAGATGGAAGCTTACTACCAGGAGAATCACACAAATTTCCTGCTCAGCCAGGATGTGATCAGGGGCTCCTTTCTGAAACTTCCGCTGGATGCTCCCAGTCTGGCGGAGGTCAGGAGATGGTCGAGGGCCAACACTCCTGAGGCGCTCAACGAGCTGGAGCAATACAGCATCAGCTATGCGGAGAGCTTCAGTGACTTCAACGACCGCTGGGTCTACTTTAATACCTTCAACGAACAAATTCCCCTGCAGGTATCGCAGCCTTCCACCTATCTGCGGTATAACCGTAATCTGGAGACCGTCGATTCCCGTTTCCGGTACCTGCTTCACGTGGAGGACCACCTTGCGGCAGGTCAGGTGGCTCCCCTTGAAATGGTCAGGGAGGATATCGCTAACATCATACTGAATAAAAAAAAGATCGAATTCTTCCGGAACCTGGAAAAGCAGGTCTATAATGATGGCGTCAACCGGAACCAGTTTGAGATCTATGATAATTGAATCATGAAAAAAGTCCTTTATACAGCAGCAATCATATCCCTTGCCTTTCAGATCCATGCCCAACCCCTGGTGATCGACCGGGTCGTGGGCGTGGTGGGGGACTTCCATATACTCCAATCCGACATCGAGCAACAGTATCTGCAGATGAAAATGGCCGGGGCCCGGCCGGGGCCGGATGCCAAATGCGACATCTACAACAATTTTGTGGAGATGAAACTGCTGATGGCCCAGGCTAAGATCGATAGTGTGGAGGTGGGTCCCGATATGGTGGAAATGCAGATGGAGTCGCGGCTGGATTATTTTATTTCCCAGTTCGGCAGTGAAAAGGAGATGGAGGCCTATTTCAACAAATCGATCTACGACATCAAGGATGACCTGAGGGAGGCCATTCAGGAGCAGATGATCACCCAGCAGGTACAAAGCTCCATCACAGAGGATATCTCGACCACTCCTTCCGATGTGAAAGAATTCTACCGTTCGCTGGATCCCGATTCCATCCCCTACATAGAAACTCAGGTGGAGCTGGCTCAGCTGGTGGCGTATCCCCCCTACAGTGAGCAGGCCGTCTTCGAAGTGAAGGAGCGTCTCCTGGAGCTTCGCAAGCGCGTCCAGGAAGGAGAGGATTTCGGGACCCTGGCGATCCTCTACTCGGAAGGACCCACCGCCTCCAGGAGGGGGGAACTGGGGTTTATGCTCAGAGGGGAGCTGGATAAGGCCTATGCCGAAACGGCCTGGGCACTGAAACCCGGTCAGGTCTCCAAGATCGTGGAAAGTTCCTTCGGATTCCACATCATCCAGATGATCGAGCGAAGGGGCGACCGGGCCAATACCCGGCACATCCTGATGAATCCAAAGGCCGATGCCAATGCCCGTCAGAAGGCGATCTATAAGCTTGACAGCCTGAAACAGGTCATCGAGACGGACTCCATCACCTTCAGTCTGGCAGCCAAGAGATATTCGGAGGATGAGAAAACGAGTGTAAACGGGGGACTCCTGGTCAATCCGCAGACCAACTCCTCCACCTTTGAACTGGATGAACTTCCCACCAAAGATTACTACACCATCCGGAATATGGCCGTGGGGGAACTCTCCGAACCTTACGAATCGACCGACAGCAAGGGAAAGACCTGTTATAAGATTCTCCACCTGAAAACAAGGACCGAACCCCACCGTGCCAATCTTTCCCAGGATTACATACTCCTCCAGAACATGGCGCTGCAAAAAAAGAACAATGAGGTACTGAAGGAGTGGTTCGAAGAGAAAAGAGCCACCACCTACATCAGGGTAGGCCCTGCCTTCAGCCATTGTATCCGGAGTGGTCAGCAGGCCAGCAAGTGATACCACGGCAGCAATATAGTGCGAAAAAGCGCAGGTGCCTCTGGTGGCTCGCCGTATGGCTGTGCATCCCCGCCCTGACCATCCAGGCCCAGAAAGTGACCGTGATCGATATCCTGAATGCCGATCTGACCGAATTCGACGAGATAAGGATGGGAAAAGATGCCCAGAAGCTGATGGGGAATGTCCGGATGCAACATGAGGATGTGATCATGTCCTGCGATTCTGCGTATTTCTATCGCAAAACCGGATCGGTGGATGCTTTCAGCAATGTCCGTATCGAGCAGGCCGATACGCTGACCCTCACAGGCAACCGGGTCTATTACGACGGAAACACCAGGCTGGCCAGGGTCCGGGAAGATGTAACCCTGGTCAATAAGGACATCATCCTTCTGACCGACTCCCTGAACTACAACCGGGGAGAGGGGATCGCCTATTACATGGGAGGGGGGATCCTTACCCAGGAGGATAAGAAACTGACCAGCAGGCGGGGCAGATTTATCCTGGACTCGGAGGTGTTCTACTTTATGGACAGTGTGGTGATCGTCCATCCCGATTACACAATCCGGACCGACAGTCTGAAATACGATTCCAATACGGAAATATCCCACTTCAGCGGTCCCACCGAGATCATCAGTGAGGAGCGATACATCTATTGCGAGAATGGATGGTACGACACCCGGCAGGATATCTCCTTTGTAACCGACCATGCGTTCCTGGAGGAAGAGGGCCGGACCCTCCGGGGGGACACTCTTTACTATGAAGCCGAAAGGGGCTTTGGCAGGGCACGCTCCCGTGTGGAGCTGATCGATACAGCCGAGAACATGATCCTGAAAGGAAACTACGCCCTCTACTACAGTGATGAAGATGACGCCATGGTCACCGACAGTGCGCTCATGATCCAGGTGGATGGAACCGATACCATGTATGTTCACGCCGACACGCTCCGATCCATACTGAATCCTGATACAGCGCTGGAGAGCCGGATTCTGAAGGCTTACTATCATGTAAAAGTCTTCCGGCCCGACATCCAGGTGATGTGCGATTCGCTGGTTTACACGGAAGCCGACAGTACCTTTTATTTTTTCGGAGAACCGGTCCTCTGGTCGGAGGAGAACCAGCTCACTGCAGAGAAGATACAGGTCCTGATGGTCAACCAGCAGCTGGAGAAAATGTACATGACCGGGGTGGCATTCGTGGCATCCCGGAAAGACTCAGTTAAATTTGACCAGATGCGGGGGAAGGAGATGACAGGCTATTTCCGGGATAATCAGTTATCCCGTATCGAGGTCAAAGGAAACGGTCAGACCATCTACTACGCAGAGGATCAGGGGGTCATCATCGGCGCTAATAAAACGGCCTGTTCCGATCTGACCATCTATCTCAGGGACAACAAGATCGCGAAAGTAACCTATCTGACAAAACCGGATGGAACCTATTTCCCTCTGGAGATGTTTCCCTCCGGTGAGACATTGCTAAGTGATTTTATCTGGGTGGAACAGTGGAGACCTTTGAGCTGGCAGGATGTCTATACCTGGAAATGACTAATATTCATCTTCGTTGAAAAAGAAATCATCCTTGCTCGGATAATCGGGCCAGATGTCTTCGATGCTCTCGTAAACATCCCCTTCATCCTCGATCTCCTGTAGATTCTCAATAACCTCCATTGGAGCACCTGATCTGATGGCAAAATCGATCAATTCTTCTTTCGTGGCCGGCCATGGTGCATCCTCAAGTTTAGAAGCTAATTCAAGTGTCCAGTACATCGAAGTGCATGAATTAAATTACAACAGCTACCGTTTAAGTGCGGCAAATTTAAAAAAAAAAACGGTACTCACAACCTGCTTTTCCAGGGCGGTTGGTTGATACCAAGCTGTTGGGCAATGTACCTTGATAGCACGAAAAAATAATCGGATAACCTATTGTAAAACACCGCAATAGAATCATCCCTGGGGATCTCCTCATGCATCAGTCTAAGGATCACCCTTTCCGTGCGCCTGCAGACCGTACGGGCAATATGTGCCTGGGAAATGGCTGGATGTCCTCCGGGAATAACGAAGGAGCGAAGGGGCTCCAACGAGGCATCGATCTCATCGATCCGTTTTTCCAGGTAGTCTACCTGCGCCTTGCTGATCACCGGAAGTCCTTCCGGAAATTCTTCGAAATCGGCTGCCAGCATGGAGGCGGTCACCATCTGAATATCCAGGATGTTCAACAAATCGTCCTTCACCGGCATATCCTCCACCAGATCACGGAGCATGGAGGTTTGTGCCATCAGTTCATCCACCGTGCCGTAAGCCTCAATCCTCGGATGAAACTTGGATACTCTTCTTCCTCCTATCAACGAGGTCTCCCCGCGGTCTCCTCCTTTGGTATATATGCCTGATTTGTTTGTCATATACCCCCAACACACCGGTGGGAGTATTGTTCACCGCCACGCTAGATTTTGGGATTCTCGTTGATCTCGATGCGGTCGATCTGACCATCCAGCAGGCGAATGATCCGGTGTGCATAGCGGGCTATATCCTCTTCGTGGGTAACCAGGATGATGGTATTGCCCTGGGAATGGATCTCTCCGAACAGTTCCATGATATCGATGGAGGTCTTGGAATCCAGGTTCCCTGTAGGTTCGTCGGCAAGAATAATGGAGGGATTGTTCACCAGCGCCCGCGCAACGGCCACCCTTTGACGCTGTCCGCCAGAAAGCTCATTGGGTTTATGTTCCATCCGGTCTCCCAGTCCCACCTGGTGAAGTGTCTCTTTTGCTTTTTCGGTCCGTTCCCCTTTACCGGCCCCGGCATAGACCAGCGGGAGGGTCACATTCTCCAGTGCGGTATAACGGGGTAAAAGATTAAATGTCTGGAAGATAAAACCAATTTCACGGTTCCTGATCTCGGCCAGCCGGTTATCCTCCATCTGGCTGACGTCCGTACCGTTGAGAATATAATGACCGCTGGTGGGTGTATCCAGGCAGCCCACCAGGTTCATCAGAGTGGATTTCCCGGATCCTGAAGGCCCCATAATAGCCACATACTCGTTTCTGCGGATCTCCAGATCGATTTTCCGCAGTGCTTCCACCACAATGGAGCCAATATAGTAGTTCTTTACAAGCTCTTTCAGACTGATAATGTTATCCATAGGTTTGTTGTATTGTCCACGAAAGTAACGATTCTCACTAATAATCAGGTGCAAAAAAAATCAAAAGTTGATCTTCAGTCTCTTTTTCTGAAGGTCCGGTCTTAGCAAAAGAATCCCCATCCTGTAAAGATCAATGCTCACTCTGGATCGCGGCAATTCTGACACCTTTTTCCATGCACGGTGCATCTCGCGGGACCAGTAAATATCGTCGATCACCACTACGGCCTCTCCCGT
>CAZRZY010000099.1:16371-18346 GCA_964604655.1 uncultured Bacteroides sp.
CCATGATCGCCTCCAGGTACTCCACGGTCGGTCCAAAGCGGTGGTTGGCATCCACGAAAACCACGAACCTCCCCTGCAGCTCACCCAGAACCGCATCCATTGCCTGCTCCAGCTCCTCCCGAACCAATTTGACTGCATCCAGGCCACAACGTTTAAACACCTGGCGCGAAATAATAGTGCGCAATTTGCTACCCTCCACCGTCACCATTGTAACCGCCGGTGCACCCGCCGAGAGGTAGGCGCCGGAGATCCCCAGGCCTGTACCCAGTTCAAGGATCATATCGGGATCCATCCAGCGGGTGATCCGGTAAAGCAGGGCACCGTATTTCCTGGAAACCGAGGACTTCTTCACAAAGGAGCTGATGGTCCTTGTACCGGTACTTTCCACCCTGGATCCGGCACCAAAACCGTCCTTCTCTTCCGGGATCAGGCTGCACTCCCTTCGCATGGCCTGGTGTACCTCCCTGATCCGCGCAGGCACTTCGATCCCGTCCGCATTGAAGAGGACCCGGTGAATAAAATCAAAAAGGTAAGGAGAGTGTATCCCGTGACCATGGCGGTGCCTGATATGACAAACGTGCTGCAGGTACTTGACCATGCGCCAGGGTATGGGGAGGTATCTGTTCACTTTACGCTTCCAGCCAAAATGCTAATTTTACATAAATTGCGTTCAGATGCAACAATATTTGCAGCAGGAGATTCAGTTTTTACCCGGGGTGGGGCCCAAAAGGGCTGAACTGCTGCGCGAAGAGCTGCAGATCTCCACCTTTGAGGACCTGCTGACCTACTATCCCTTCCGGTATGTGGACCGGAGCAGATTTTACCGGATCTCCGAACTGACCTCCGACATGCCCCATATTCAGGTGAAGGGGCACATCACCGGATATGCGATGGCTGGCACGGGACGCGGAAAACGACTGGTTGCCGAGTTTACGGATGGAACCGGCAAGATTGAACTGGTATGGTTCAGGGGGATCAAATGGATTCCCGATAACTATCCGGTGGGCAAAGAGCTGGTTGTATTCGGAAAACCAAACGTCTATCGCCGGAAGCTGAACCTGGTCCATCCCGAGCTGGAAGATCCCGAAAAAAAGCATGAAGTCACCTCCAGCCTGAGGGCGGTTTACTCCACGACCGAGCGTCTGAAAGATAATTATCTGACTTCCAGGGCTATCAGTAAGTTGATGGCCCATCTGATCAAAGGCCTTCCCGAGCGGTTCGAAGAGACGCTGCCGGCATGGCTGCTGAAACAGCTCCATTTGGTGAACCTGAATACCGCCATGCGTCATATTCACTTTCCCGAACATCCGGGTGATTACAAAAAGGCGGAGCTGAGGCTGAAGTTTGAAGAACTCTTTTACATCCAGCTGAATATCCTCCAGGGAAAAACCGACCGCAACAGGCGATTCAGGGGGAATGTGTTTGAAAAGGTGGGAGCGCAGTTCAACCGGTTCTACCGGGAGCAGCTGCCCTTTGAGCTAACCGCAGCACAAAAAAGGGTCATGAAGGAGATCCGGAAGGACATGGGTTCGGGAAGACAGATGAACCGGCTGCTCCAGGGAGATGTGGGAAGCGGCAAGACGCTGGTGGCGCTCATGTCCATGCTGATTGCCACCGACAATGGTTTTCAGGCCTGCATGATGGCACCAACCGAGATCCTTGCCCAGCAGCATTATAAAAGCATTACCTCTTTCCTGGGGGATATGCCGGTGGGGATCCGACTGCTGACCGGATCGGTCCGGAAACCGGAGCGTGTCCCCATCCATGAAGGATTGATGGACGGAAGTGTGCATATTCTCATCGGAACACATGCCCTGATCGAGGAGGTGGTTCAATTCCGGAACCTGGGACTGGTGGTGATCGATGAACAACACCGTTTTGGCGTAGCGCAGAGGGCCAAGCTGTGGCAGAAGGCCGATCTGCTCCCCCATGTGCTGGTCATGACTGCCACACCGATTCCCCGGACACTGGCCAT
>CAZRZY010000100.1:0-3437 GCA_964604655.1 uncultured Bacteroides sp.
TGCCTTTCTTTTCCTTAATATTTCAGAGCATAGTACGTAAAACAGTATCTTGAGTAAAGTGTACACTTTGTCCGAAATACTCATTTGCCCAATTATCTATTAGATTTTCACCTAATCTTCCATAAATAGTTACCTAGTAAATGTGCTAGCTTCCTTAAAGATAACACCTCTTTTTTCATGACACTACTAATCTGCCGGGATTTTCACCAATATTTTTCCTTTATCATAACTTGCTGTAAGTATTAATCTGGAATCATCCAGATTTTTCAGGATAAGCCATGATGAACTGTGTGGATTGTTTTTCCCTGTCAACATGTAATACCTATACGTCATGTGGTTGTATTCTCCGTCTTTTGTAATGAAAAAACTTTCATGATTTTCATAATCTGATAAACCAATATGATTTAGAAATCCAGAGAAGTCATCTTCAAAGTTTGCTTTTAAATCGGTCCAGTCAGCTATACCGCATTCCTCGCCATATTGCATTCTAAGTTCTCTGATTGGCAAATCGTATGGTGTTAGAAATTCGTTTTTTGTGAGTACGTATTCATACCCATCCTGACCTTTAAATACATGAGAAGATAGCTCAATTAGGTTGTTTCTCTCATTTTTTTCGCAGCCTTGAAGCGCAAAGATTATTAAAGCCGCATTAAACAATATAATTCCGGAAATTTTCATAATTGTTATTATTTAAATTTACATTAGTTTTACTTTAAAAATCTATAATTTTCATTCTTGTTCCAGTTTTTCAGTCATTTCTTTAAGGCTTTTCATGTGCGAACCAAAAGCTCTTTTGTTCATTTTATGTGTGAATAAGTATTGTATTGGAACAAATACTACTATCGCAGCTATTGAAAGATAAATCAGAAAGGAATTCTTAAACATGTTTTCAGGGCTTTCTTCTCCAATAATTAAAAAAGTAATAATCATTCCTGCCACTATTGTTATTGGATAAAGAAATGTTGCAATGATTTCACTTAATTTTATATAATCTTTAATTAACGCATACTGCAATTTCATTTTTCTTAAAATATTTTCATTGGGCTGATTAATTAATTGACTTATCCGTTTAAGAATTTGAAACGACTTGAATAAGAAAAAGATTGAATAAGCGCAAAAAGCTAATAACAGGAAAGTCAATAAAGTATTACTAAAAACAAATATCAACACAAGAGAAATCAATAATATGACAAAGCCTGCGTAAGTTTGTTGTTTCATAATCTGCCGCAACTTATTTAATGGATGTACACCATCGGAAGGTTTTAGTTTTCGCAAATCTTCCAAACTAATGTTCATCATGGAAGTATCATCAGGATTCCAGTATTTTTTAAAATTCATAGCTTATTTTTTATAAGAATGGTTGTTAACTTTTTTTTAACACGAAACAGTTTCACGTTACAGTGATTAACACTAATTCCAATAAAATCTGCAATTTCAGGATTGCTATAACCATCCAGATGCATGGTAATCATTGCCTTATCAATGTCGTCAAGCATTTTTATCGATTGATAAAGTTTGTCTCTCATTTCACTTTCATCATCATCTTTATCTCTGGATATATGTTCAGTCTCTTTGTCTAAAGCAGATGTTGTAATTCTATTCTTCTTTTTCAAGCCGGTAAGTATCGTATTCAAACTAAGCTTGTATAACCATGTACTGAATTTGGATTCTCCCCTGAATTGATCTTTAGATATCCAACTACGCATTATTATTTCCTGAAACATATCTTCCTTTTCAATATTTGTGTCAACATACATGTCGATTAATCTTTTAATCAGCCCTATATTTTCATTGATATGTTTTAAAAATACATTCTCATTCATTACTTGTACTCCTTTTGCTTTGAGGGTAATAGTAGTTTAATAACTACCAATTATTCCATAAATTATACATTAGTGGAATAAACAGTCCAATCACAATCATACCCTGAGTTAAAAAAACCGCTTTTTGCCAGAATGGTTTTTCACGCCAGTTTTGATTTGCATCAAAAGGGTCAAAAAGTATGCTCAATCCTAGCAAACTAACAGCCGCCACATACATTTGCATAATTAAAGATGAAAGCCCCACAATGATAAAAAGCAAGTAAAGGAATCTATTGATTTTAGTTTTCATTTTTTAATGTTTTTTGTTTGTTCTAAGTAATTGATAATTGATAATTGATGTAATGTGTTTATATGCATTTTAAAATATAAACTAATTTCAAACATCTACTTATTAGTTCTTTTTGAAGCTTAAAAATTACATTAATCCGAAAAAAAATCGAAAAAAATAACTGTCTTTGATTTGGTAGTTTTGAAAGCTTAAATCCGGAATGACCTCAACCTTTTAAACAAGAACTTATATGAGAAATGTAAAAAACCTTGTTGGTTGTGCTGCTCTTCAAGGGTTGCCCATAACGGGAGATTAGGTGCATCTATCGGGAGATCAGGTCCATAATAATACCGGCTTATCTATAGGGAGATCAGGTGCATCTATATGGAGATCCTACGCATCTATCGGGAGATCAGGTCCATAATAAGACCGGCTTATCTATAGGAAGATCAGGTGCATCTATATGGAGATCCTACGCATCTATCGGGAAATCAGGTCCATAATATGACCGGCTTATCTATAGGAAGATCAGGTGTATCTATCAAAAGATCAGGTCCTTTTCTCGGGAAATATGAACCCGTAATTCCTCCCTCAGCCCCTGTTTCCTTTCAGAACCTTCACATCCCGGGCGTTAAGCGCAGGTTTGTCGAATTCGAATGGTTATCGAATGGTTTTTCGCAGATTCTTCGAATTCGAATGGTTTTTCGCGACTCGCAGCCCGTTGCGGGGACCTTTTCAACGTCATCTGAGATGCGTTATATCGAGTTATTAACCTTTTGGATGTCTTTGTTGCTAAATAATGTCTAATGAAAAATATTTATTATCATTAGTTAACTGAAAAAGTATAACAAACAGATAAAAAATGTCTCTCGGTTTCCTGCGAACGCCTTCAGGCCCCATTCAAGTAGAAATATTCAGAAGTTCAACACCCGGGACTAGAAAGCGAATTCCCACAGAAGGAATCCCACAGAAGAACGATCTTCATTCTTTTGACCTTAGCAAATGTTGATCCACTTTGCTCTCCTTGCTCCCTTGCATCCCTTGCTCCCCTTGATCCGCCGCATCCCGCATCCCGCATCCCGCATCCCGCATCCCGCATCCCGGATCCCGCATCCCGGATCCCGCATCTTTTAATTCACCTTCGCGTTCCGCTTCGGCGGACAAGAGGGTGTGGTTAAATTCCCCGGTGCTCTGCATCGGCAATGAGGGTCCAGGGTTCTACCCCGGGGATTGCCCCGGAAAGAAGGGTCCAGGGTTCTACCCTGAGGTTTAATACCATTTAATGATTTGATGGTTAAATTCCCCGGTGCTCTGCATCGGCAATGAGGGTCCAGGGTTCTACCCCG
>CAZRZY010000100.1:3537-17986 GCA_964604655.1 uncultured Bacteroides sp.
GGGATTGCCCCGGAAAGAAGGGTCCAGGGTTCACCCTGGGGTTTGATACCATTGATTCGGTTATGGTCGATCGTGTAACCGATGCTCGTGGCCTCGATGTGAGCTGCAGTCAGTCTGAAACAGAACGGCATGGCCGCCTTTATTTCGGCGAGCACTTTCAGCAGGATCAGGGAGTCTTTTCCGCCATAGAGTCCCACCAGCACAAGACCCCCTTCACCGATCATTCCGTGTTCACGCAGCGTGTTCCCCATCTTTTTGGTGATCTTCCTGAAAAGGGGCGCTGACTCTTTTAGAGAGGATTCCGAAGGAGTGTCTGGAGAGGATTCCGAAGGAGTGTCTGGAGAGGATTCCGAAGGAGTGTCTAGAGAGGATTCCGAAGGAGTGTCTAGAGAGGATTCCGAAGGAGTGTCGGTCCTATTCGAACTGGATCTTTCCAAAAAACTGAGGTGTGTGGAAATCGGGGGTGGGAGATTCTACCGGCTGCCAGGACAGGTAGTGGGGGTGCGTCAACCGGTCCCCGCATTTGTAAAAGTTGGCTCGTCCGGTGAGCCCGGTGAGCCGCTTTATGCCGGAAAAGCAGAAGACACTGACCGGAATGCGGACATGGAGACTCCAGCGGGTAAGCTCATTCCTTATTCCGAATGGTTTTCTTCCAAGGGAGGGAACCGTTTCGATCCTTGAGAGGTGCGTCTCTTGAAGCCAGCTCCGGTCATGGCGGTCCTTTCCATATCCGCCCAGGACCGTGCCGATAGCATTGAATTCAAGATTGTAATAGAAGAGGGGATCCTGGTCTGAATTCCCGTTGGCACCTTGTACCGGTGAGAAGAAGAACTCCACACAGCTGTCCTCCCAGACTGATGAATTGAATCCGGTGCAGGTAGCGCGCACCTCCTCCTCTTCCACTACGAAACGGAGGAGGATATTGTGGATGTCGTGCCCTATATCGAAAGAGGCGTTCACCTGTTTCGCCGGAAGCCAGTTCCGGTGTGCGATCGGGTGAATCCCGGCATTCATCAGGCCCGGAGAACCTGGCGGGGAGGGATCCGGAAAGAAACCCGGGTCATCCCTGCGGGGAATCATTAATATTTCATTGGGCGTATTCACTGATGATCTTTTTCAACGCTGACAGCTTGGACTCGCCGTCCTGAGCGAGCCTGAACTGTGCACGGGCCCTGACCAGGTTATGTTCGGGATGATGGACCTTGTAGTATACATCTCCATCCAGGTAGTCGGTTAGAAACCGCACTCCCATGATATAGGGGAACATCAGTCCGGCATAGACCAGGCTTTCCGTCTCTTCCTTCCGGAGGATCTGACGGGTGGAGTCCAGGAAACCGGCCGTGAAAGCCCTGAACAGTTCCAGGTCCATGGTGATCCGGTCCAGGTCTTCATCATCTTCCTCTCCTGTATTGGTGAAGGTGCGGATCCCGTCCCCGTAATCAAAGTGAACGTAACCCGGCATAACCGTATCCAGATCGATCACGCAGAGCCCTTTATGATCCCGGTCGAACAGCACATTGTTGATCTTGGTATCGTTATGGGTCACCCGCTTCGGGATGATCCCCTTCTCGCCCAGCTCCTGAACCGTGCACATCAGTTCCGCACTGGATTCCACATACGCCACTTCATCCTTTACCTGTGATAGCCTGCCGGCACTGTTTTTCCGGACACTTTCCCGCAGATTGGAAAGTCTCCATTTCATATCGTGGAACCGGGGAATGGTCTCTCCCAGATCCGACGGATCCAGTCCGGAAAGCATCTGGGTGAATTGCCCGAACATCCTGGCCCCTTCATATGCCAGCTCAGGATCCCGGGTATTTTCAAATACCACATGGTCACTGATAAAATTCAACACCCTCCAGTAGTTGCCATCCGGATCTTTAAAGTATGGTTCCCCTTTAACGGTGGGAATGATCGCGAGGGTTTTTTGGTCAAGATCCCCGGGATCAGTTTTTTGAACCAGTTCCCTGATATGGGCGGTTACCTGCAACATATTTTGCATCAGCAGGTCCACATCCTTGAATACGTAATGGTTGACCCGCTGCAGAAGGTAATCGGGCTCAGTTTCCCGACCGTTGAACAGGTGGTAGCTATCGTTGATATGCCCGCCACCATGGGGTGTTACCTCTGTAATCTCTCCCCGGGTGGCAAATTGTCCGGCAATGGTTTCGACATCCATAGTCACTAATCCATTTGCGAGATGCACAGTGCCGCGGCTCCGTAAAGCCCGGTGTTATCCAGCTGAGCTTTCAGCAGTTTCACCTGATCACTTACCAGCTCGACCCTGAACTTCTTGATTTCATTTCTTAAAGGTTTCTCAAGGAATTCCCACGATTTTGCCACGGAACCACCTATGACAAATGCCTCGGGAGCCAGGATATACATGAGAAGCCGGATAATCTCACCCAGATTGGCAGCCAGATGATCAAAGGCTTTTCTGGATGCTTCGTTCCCGGCTTTGGCTTCATTGTAAAGATCGATGCCATCTTTTTGATACGAATTGGCGAAAAGTGCATTGCTGCAAAAATCATCACCGATACCGCCCTGGATAGGAACGCACCCTACCTCTCCGGCACCTCCCGCAAGACCTGAATGGATCTTCCGATCGATAATGATTCCGGAGCCCAATCCCGTTCCCATGGTGATCCCCACCATGTTGCTGAACTCCTTACCGGCCCCGAAATATGCCTCCCCCAGGGCAAAACAGTTGGCATCATTATTCTGGAAAGTGGGCAATGCGAATTGCTTCTCCACTGCCTGCTTCACGGAGAATCCCGTTAAGGAGGGGATATTATTGATCGCCAGGATCTCTCCGGTTTCCGTATTCATGAACCCCGGCATTCCGATTCCGATTCCTATCACTTCATCGGTAAGTAACGGGTCGATGGCCGAGAAAAGAGATTTCATGATAGGGCCGGCTTCCCTATCGGCTCCGGTGGGAACCTGATTTTTCTCGATCAACTCACTCTCACTGATCCTGGCAGCCACGATGGAGGTTCCTCCGATGTCTACCCCGATATACTTTTTGTTGCTCATGATTGTTTCGTTCTGATTTTATGTCCATATCCCGCAAAGTAAAGAATAACCAGGTAACAGGGTACCATTACCCAGTAGGCAGCCTGATAATCGCCCACCAGCGCCACTTCCGTAGTCCTGATGCCATCGACGATCAGTCCGAATATCAGTGGAATAACCGCCCCTCCCACAATGGCCATCACCAGGATGGAGGCGCCGGCCTTGGTGAATCTGCCAAGGTCTTTCAGGGCCAGGGGCCAGATGGCCGGCCACATCAGTGCATTGGAGAAACTGATCAGCAGGATCGCCCAGAAGGCGGACGACGCCGGCATGTATATCAGCAACATGGAGGAAAAAATTCCCAGGATCGCAAAACCGATCAGTGCCTTTTGCTGGGAGACGAACTTCGGGATGGCAATCACGCCGAAAATGTATCCGGCCACCATTCCGAGGGTCACAAATTTTGCGTAGGACTCCAGATTATCCACTTCCCCGAAGGTAGCTCTGGCAAAGTCGATGGCTGATGCCATGGGAAGGGTTTCGATGCCCACATACAGAAAGAGAGCGAAGACTCCCAGCAGCAGGTGAGGAAATTGAAGGACACTGGTCTTGCCGGCAGCATAAGATGATTTGGGCCCTTCCGGATGGTCTGTTTCCTCCTCGCCTACCGCGGAAACTTCAGGAAGAGGAGCGAAATAGACAAAGATGCCGAGGGCCATCAGGATACCGGTCACAATGTAAAACGGGAGGATGATATCTCCAACCCTCACCTCCTGAAGATCGATGAAGATCCCCAGGAAAAGGGGAGCGATCCACCAAGCCAGCTTGTTCATGATCCCCATCAGGCTCAACCGGACGGCAGCGGTCTCCTCAGGTCCGAGGATGGTTATATAGGGGTTGACCGATCCCTGCAGCAGAGTGTTACCGATCCCGCCCACAAACAGGGCCACCAGGAAGAGCGGAAAACTGACCGTGTTGGACGAAGGGACGAAAAGCCACATTCCAAAGGCCATGATGAAAAATGCCAGGACCATCGACCGCCTGTATCCCAGCTTTTTGATGACAAATCCGGTGGGGCGTCCAAAGATCACGAAGGCGGAGAAAATGGCAGCTGTGACCAGGTAGGACTGTCCCGTCGTCAGGCTGAAAGCCGATCGGAGGGCCGGGATCAGGAATCCGCTGATGCCAACCCCGAAACCGATCATAAAGAAAATCACCCCGACAAGCATGAGAGGAATCAAATTGCCGGTTCTCTGGGAGGATTTCTGGTTCATGGAGGATAAGTTTAGTGGTTCGTTCAATGAGTGGTCATGGCCATAAAATTAACTTTTTCTTAAATAACTCAAAGATTTTTGTAGGTATTACCGCTCTTGGAAAGAAAGGATGTGATCAGTACATTTACAATCATTTTTCTGAATCGATTCTACTATGGATACCACATTATTGATCCTTGCCGCAGGAATGGGAAGCCGCTATGGCGGCATGAAACAGGTAGATGCATTCGGGCCCTCCGGAGAGACCATCACGGACTATTCTATCTTCGATGCCATGAAGGCCGGATTCAAAAAGGTGGTTTTTGTGATCTCTCCCAAAATGGAGGAGGATTTCACCAACGGTTACCTGGAGAAGTTCCCTTCCGGCCTGGAAGTCGATTATGTGATCCAGTCCATTCATGATATACCGGAGGGGTATGAGCTTCCCGAAGAACGGGTGAAACCCTGGGGGACGGCCCATGCGGTCCTGATGGCTAAAGATGCGATCCATGAGCCTTTTGCAGTGATCAATGCCGATGATTTTTATGGAAGGAAATCGTACCAGATCATGCATGACTTTCTCTCCAGGACTACCGGGGAAGTGCCGGGCCAGTATTGCATGGTCGGGTTTGAGTTGCAGAAAACGGTCTCGGAACACGGATCGGTGGCACGCGGAGTGTGCCGGGTGAACGATTACGGTTTCCTGACGGGAATGGTGGAGCGGACCAGGATCTATCTCAGGGACGGGGACATCGTGTATGAAGATGATCTGGGGACGACACATCCGCTGGATCCCATGGAGACGGTTTCCATGAATCTCTTTGGATTCACCCCCGACTTTTTTGACCATATCGGGAATATATTTGAAATCTTTATCAGGGAGCAGATAGACAACCCGAAGGCAGAACTCTACATCCCGGTGGTGGTGGATACGCTGATAAACGCCGGGAGGGCAAGGATGTCGGTACTTCAGTCGGCCGAAACCTGGTTCGGGGTCACATACAAGGAAGATAAACCCAAGGTGCTGAAAGCCATCAAGGACCTGGTGGACCTGGGGGTATACCCCGCGTCACTCTGGTCATGACTGGTGCTGGTGGTACCGATGACTAACTACAAACTAACCATGTACAGCTCATTTTTCTGGGGGTGCCTGTGCCTGATGGCCTCATTCTCACTCCCGGGGCAGAAACTGCCCGAGTGGCAGGACCCGGAGGTGGTTCAGGTGAACAGGGAGGATCCCCATGCCACCCGCTTTTCATTCGAATCCCTGGAAACAGCGCTGGCCGGGGAGCCGGCGAATTCAGAAGCTTTTCTTCTGCTCAATGGCAAGTGGTCCTTCCACTGGTCTACGAATCCGGCGGATAAGCCGGCGGGTTTTTATGAACCGGAGTATGATGTCAGTGGATGGGACCTGATACCGGTACCCTCCAACTGGGAGCTGCAGGGATACGGGATCCCCATCTATGTCAATATCCCGTACGAATGGACCCGGGATCCCAATCCCCCTGACGTACCGGTGGATCATAATCCGGTCGGATCCTACCGGAGAGACTTCCAGATCCCCGAGAGCTGGGACGGAAAGCAGGTTTACATCCATTTCGGAGCGGTGAAGTCGGCCTTCTATCTCTGGGTGAATGGAAAAAAGGTGGGTTACAGCCAGGGCAGCAAGACCCCGGCTGAATTCAATATCACCCGGTACATCCGGCCCGGGAATAATGTGGTGGCCGCTGAGGTCTATCGCTGGTCGGACGGTTCCTGGCTGGAGTGTCAGGATTTCTGGCGCATCAGCGGCATCGAGCGCGATGTGTATCTGGAGGCCAGACCGGGGGTGCATATCCATGATTTTTTCTACAGGGCGGGACTCACCAACAATTATTCGACCGGGATTTTTAAACTGGAGGTGGAAGCCAGAAATCCGGGAGGCGAAAAAATCCGGGGCCACCGGGTGGAAGCGGCTCTCTTTGAGCAGGAATCTGCACCGCCCGTCTGGGAATCTGCACCGCCCGTCTGGGAATCTGCACCGCCCGTTTGGGAATCGGAGTCGGAGTTCCAGGAGCAGGAGAAACGGAGGTATTCGGTCGCTTTTTCGGACCGTCTGGAGGCCGTCACCCCCTGGTCGGCCGAGAACCCGCATCTCTACACCCTGGTTTTGACCCTGAAGGACAGCCAGGGAACTCCCCTGGAGTATGTATCGGCACGGGTGGGGTTCCGGACCTCCGAAATCCGGTACGGTCAGCTGATGATCAACGGGAAAGCGGTTACCCTGAAGGGAGTCAACAGGCACGAGCATGATGAAGAGATGGGGCATGTGGTGACCGGGGAGATGATGATCCGCGACATCGAACTGATGAAACTTCACAATTTGAATGCGGTCCGCACCAGCCATTATCCCAACGATCCGAAATGGTATGAGCTCTGCGACCGCTATGGTCTTTATGTGATTGATGAGGCTAATATCGAATCGCATGGGATGGGTTACCGGCCCGAACGTACCCTGGGGAACAATCCGCTCTTTATGAAATCCCACCTGGACCGGACCATCCGGATGGTGGAGCGGGACAAGAACCATCCTTCCGTGATCATCTGGTCGCTGGGCAATGAAGCCGGGGACGGTGTATGTTTCAATGCGACCTATGACTGGATCAAGCAGCGGGACATGACCCGGCCGGTACAGTATGAACGTGCCGAGAGCGGCAGGAACACTGATATTTTCTGCCCCATGTATATGCCGGTTTATGAGATGATCCGGTATGCGGAGGGGTACCCGGACAAACCGTTGATCCAGTGTGAATATTCCCATGCCATGGGTAACAGCAACGGGAATATCCTGGATTACTGGAGGGTGATCCACAGGTATGACCAGATGCAGGGAGGGTTCATCTGGGACTGGGTGGATCAGGGACTGGTGAAGTACACATCCGGGGGTGAGAAATATTGGGCCTACGGAGGAGATTTCGGTCCGGAGGATGTGCCCAGCGATGGCACATTCTGCCTGAACGGACTGGTATTCCCCGACCGCACCATCAAGCCCGGACTCCTCGAAGTGAAACGGGCCTGTCAGAATATCCGATTCGATGCCGTACCCTTTTCACCGGGCAGGGTGAAAGTGACCAACCTCCATGATTTCACGGATCTGGACCGGCACGATTTCCGCTGGAATCTAATTACAGAAAAAGGTGTCACTGCTTCAGGAAAGGTGGAGGCTCCCTCTTTAAAGCCCGGGGCCAGTGCTGTTATGCAGCTGGATCTGCCGGGGCGCATTCAGGACCACGATGGGGAAATATTCCTTAACCTGGAGGCAGTCACCCGTCAATCCGCGGGGCTGATACCGGCCGGACACCCGGTGGCAGGGGAGCAGTTCCGGCTCTCCACTTCAGCGGAACAACTTTTGCCCGGGAAGGAACCGGACGGATGGACTGCGGAAGGCGCGGAGGAGGTGCAGCTGGTGGAAACGAAACAGGAGATCACCGTTCAGACAGGCAGGGGAGAGGCGAGATTTGATCGACAGACCGGATTTCTGACCTCCTTTACCTTCGATGGGAAAACATTGCTGGAACAGGGTCCCCGGCCTAATTTCTGGCGGGCTCCCACCGAGAACGATTTCGGGAACCGGATGCCCTCCAGGTGTGCGATGTGGAAGAACTTTGGAAAAGAACTGGAACTGCAGAGCCTGGTTCCACTGCAGGAGGGCGGTAAAACCCTGCTGGTGGCCGAGTATATCCACCCCGGTAACGGGTCCAATTATGTCCTGGAGTACCGGTTCGCAACCCATGGTGGGGTCATGGTGAAGGTCAGGTTCATACCGGGTGAGGAGGGTTTTCCGGAGATCCCGCGATTTGGAATGAAGCTGGTTATGCCGGGGGAATACGACCTTCTGGAGTACTTTGGCAGGGGGCCCCATGAGAATTATATCGACCGCAACCATTCGGCCAGCGTGGGACGCTACAGCGGTGCGGTGGAGGATCAGTATGTACCTTATATTTCCAACGGCGAGAATGGGAATAAGACAGAGGTAAGATGGATGACCCTGACCCGGGAGGATGGTTCAGGCATCAGGATCAGCGGGATCCCGGCAATCGATTTTTCCGCCCTGCACTTTTCCCAGGAGGAGCTGGATCGGGAAGAACGGGATGGTGCCCATACCATTGATTTGGAGAGGTCCGATAAAGTGTTCCTGAATGTGGACTATTCACAGATGGGGGTGGGAGGAGATAACTCGTGGGGGGCCCGCACCCATGTTTCTTATGTGATACGTGCCACACCCATGGAATACTCGTTCTTTATGACCCCGTGGAGTAATAGCGTTCCGGATATACCGTAAACTGACATATATGGAAAGAAGAAGATTTATCAGGACCGGAGTGGCAGCCGGAATGGCAGCTGCTCTTCCGTTCCCTGTCCTGGGAACCATGATGTCCGAAAAAGCAAGAATCGGATTTATAGGGGTGGGACTTCGAGGCAGGAACCACCTTAACAATCTGTTGTTAAGAGACGATGTGGTCGTTCCGGCCATATGTGACATCGATCCGGATGCCCTGTCGAGGTCTAACGAAATGATCGGGGAGAAAGATTGGGCTCCAGCGGAGACCTATACAGGCAGCCCCTTTGCTTACAGGGACATGCTTGCACGTACCGATCTCGATGGAGTGATCATCTCCACCCCCTGGCTCTGGCACACGCGGATGGCAGTGGATGCCATGAAGGCCGGTAAATATGCCGGAGTGGAAGTCTCAGCGGCTAACACCCTCCAGGAGTGCTGGGATCTGGTCAATGCCTACGAAGAAACCGGCGTACCCCTCATGATTCTGGAAAATGTCTGCTATCGAAGAGATGTCATGGCAGTTTTGCACATGGTCCGGGAAGGGCTTTTTGGAGAACTGATCCATGCACGCTGCGGGTATCAGCATGACCTGAGGGAGGTGAAATTCAACGACGGCAATCAGCCCCACGGCGGCGGAGTGGAGTTCGGTGATAAGGGGATATCAGAGGCCTCCTGGCGTACCGGGCACTCTCTGCACCGGAACGGGGACTTGTATCCCACTCACGGAGCCGGACCGGTCGCCACCATGATGGATATCAACAAGGGAAACCGGTTCGTGTCACTTACCTCTAATGCTACCAAGGCCCGCGGGCTGCACCGGTACATTGTCAACCATCCCAAGGGCGGACCCAATCACCCCAATGCCCGCCTGAAATGGAAACTGGGGGATGTGGTCACCTCCACCATTCAGACCGCCAGGGATGAGACCATCATCGTGACACACGATACCAATTCTCCCCGTCCTTATTCACTGGGATTCCGGGTTCAGGGTACAGGCGGTCTGACCGAATTCGATTACCACACCCGCCGGATCTATATAGAGGGAGTGAGCCCTTCCCACGAGTGGGAAGAGATGGATGCCTACCTGGAGAAGTATGATCATCCGCTCTGGAAAAAGTACGGAGATTATGCCGAAGGGAGTGGACATGGGGGGATGGATTTCTTTGTGGACCATGCTTTTGTGGAAATCGTAAAACGAAAACTGGAAGCTCCGCTGGATGCATATGATGCTGCAGCATGGAGCGCTATCACTCCGCTTTCGGAACGCTCTATCGACAACAACGGGAAGCCCCAGGATTTTCCTGACTTCACCCGTGGACGGTGGATGAAACGTCAACCAGATTTTGCTTTGGGAGATGATTATTGATACCTTTAGTCAGCCATTCGTCCATGAGAATCTGTACCCCGACATATGTGTTGGCGTTTGTATTCATTACCCTGACAGACCTGCACGCTCAGTCAACACCCGCGGCGGTTAAAGGCGTTCTCGATCTCAGGGAGTACGATTTCAAAAGGGAAGGGCCCGTTGAACTGACAGGGGAGTTCCAGTTCTACTGGAACCAGATGCTTAATCCGGCCCTGAAAAGTGATAGCGGGGAGATGATCTATATCACGGTTCCGGGTTCCTGGCACCAGCTGAGAAAAACGAATCCGGAGATCAGCCGGTACGGATTTGCTACCTACAGGTTAACCATTCTGCTTCCCGAACAGACCGATGATATCGGATTCCGGATATCGGATGTCTTTTCAGCCTCCAGTTTTTTTATCAACGGGAAAGCCCTCGATTATCTTGGTTTCCCCGGGGTGAATAAATACCAGACAGTGATCAGGTATACCCGGCCCCTGACCACTGCCACGGTCTCAGCAAGTGAAATGGACCTCTTGATCCATGTCTCCAATTTTGATCACCGATTCAGCGGGATCGTAGGAGGGATCACCCTGGGACCGGAGGAGCAGATGACCACTGCGCGGCAAAAGGATCTGTTCCGGGGCCACTTTCTGATCGGAGCATTTCTCATTATCGGGATCTATTTTCTGGGACTTTTCCTGATTCGGTCCGAAGAATTCCGGCTCTATTTTTCCCTGATCTGCATCCTGATGGCTTTCCGGGTAGTTTTGATCCTCGATCTGCCCATCCTGGCTACCCTGAATCTGAACGGACCGGCCCTGGCAAGGCTCGACAATCTGAACATCTATCTGTTCGCACCCTTCTTTACCCTGATGATCCACTCACTCTTTCCATTCGAATTTCCCCGTTTACTGCTCAGGGCGATTCTGTGGATCTCGGGTGTGTTCATTCTGACGGTCCTGGTAACACCGATCAGCCTGTTCTCTTTCTCCCTTTTCGGCTTTTTCATCTTCTTTATCCTGATCAGCGGGGTGTATCTTTTTGTGCTCATCCAGGCATGGTACCGCGGGCGCAGTCATGCGCCGGCCTTCACCATAGGGCTCCTGATCCTGTTCTTCGGCACCCTCAATGACATGCTTAATGAGATCGATGTGGTCCAGACCACCTACCTGGCTCAGTATACCATGTTCGTTTACCTGCTCATATACGCCTATATTTTCGCAGATAAATCCAGCGATATCCAGAGGAAGGCCGAAAAGCTGGCCGGTGAATTGGAGGCCGTCAGGAACAACCTGGAGCAACTGGTGGAGGAGCGGACCACCGAGATCCAGTCCATGTCCAGGCAGCTGGAGCGGCAGAAGCGAAAACTGGAATCGACCAACCGGAATCTGGTGGAGGCGATCAATGCCCGAAACCGGCTGTTTGCCATTATCGGGCATGATGTGCGAGCTCCCATCGGATATACCCGTCAGGCGCTGGAGATGATCCTGGAGAATCCGGAAATGTCGGACGAGGAGCGTGAAGAGCTGATGAAAATGATGGTCAGCTCTTCGGCTGTCACCTACAACCTGCTGGATAACCTTCTGGTCTGGGGGAGGTCCCAGACCGACAAGCTGAAAGCCTCACCGGTGCGATTCAAACTAAAATCCCTGATCGACGAAAGTCTGGAATTGATTTCCATTGGGATCAAGGAGAAGAAACTGAAAGTAGAGGTGTATGTGAGCGAATTACATTACGTATTTGCCGACAGGGATCAGCTCTACATTGTCATCAGGAACCTTCTCAGTAACGCTATGAAATTTACCCCGGAAGGAGGGAGTATCTATATTTCCTCCAAAAGGAAGAGGGGCGAAGTAGTGGTCTCCGTGCGGGATACGGGTATCGGGATTCCCTCAGCGATCATTGGGAAACTTCTGGACGTAAAATCGCATTTGTCCACCAATGGCACCATGGGAGAGAAAGGTTCGGGTCTTGGCCTGAAGATCTGCAACGAGATCATACTCATCAATAAGGGCTGGATGAAGATAGAGGGGGAGACAGGGACAGGAACCACCATCCTGATCGGCATCCAGGCCGCGAAGAAGCAGTAAAAACCACTCCCTTTCCGAAATTTAGCTATTTTTATTTCATGAAAGTACTTACCGTGAAATCGACCCGGCCCCTGGAGGAGCCCACACAGCTGGACGTTCATTATTCCTTTGGGATGGAGCAACATACCGACTATGTGTTTAAAGCGAAAGGGGACCAGTGCTATTCTTCCACCATCGTGCTGGAGGAAACCGACAAGGTGATCTCCAAGATTCTGGAAGCAACGGCTTCTTTTCCGGACAGGGAGTTCGTCATCGACGATCTGGATATGGAGAGCAACAGTATCGACCGATACCGGATCGGGAACGGGAAGATTTTAGAGAAACTTCAGACCGGCTGGGAATGGGGAACCGGTCGCTGAACCTGAAGTGATCGGTGCTTGCTCAGGTCGTCCTGCCTGAGGGCAAAAGGTTTATACATTACAACCGGTCTGTTCGGGTTCACTCCTTTGATTTGATCTTTACCTGCGAGGACTTGAGTCCCTCGGCAGTGGCACTGATGATCAGGTCACCGGGCTCACTTCCAGCCTGAAGGATTAAAAGCTGCCTGCCTCTGCGTACCTCTCTGGAGGGTTCTTCAGGGAAAGCGTGATCGGCCAGATCACCATTATCGATAGCCCTGATGGTACCCGGACCATCCAGCTGGTAATTCACCAGGTGACTGCTGCCTGGATCCACCACCCCGGCGTTGTCGACCACTGAGGTGGTGATGTGGACCACGTCGCCTTCACCTGATCTCATCTGCCTGCTTTCAGGATCCATCTGGAGGGCATAAGCCCTGGAGGCCGTCTGAATAGTATCGGTAATTATCCCGGAGCTCCCGGCCTCATCGGTGTAGTTTGCCCGTACCACCAGGGCGCCGGGCTCATAGGAGAGGATGGTCCTGATCACCCCGTCAGGGAAGCTGCTTTTCTCCAGAGTTTGGTGCAGTTTGCCGTTGAGCAGGATCTCCACACTGGGACAATTGGTAAAGACCACTATCTCCTTTAAACCGGGATCCTCCTGAAAGTTCCAGTGGTCCACCAGGGGGGCACCGGCCCAACTCACCTGCCATGAATTACTCCTGTTCAGGGAGTCGGCCATCAACGAATCCTTGACCGTCACCTTGACCATTGGATCCTCCCGGTACACCGACCCGATATACCAGGCGTGGGGCTTGATAAATCCGTTGGTCTGGAGGAGGCCATTCTCAAAACCCCTGTCGGGCCATCCGGCCGACTCCCCCAGGTAGTCGATCCCTGCCCAGATGAAGTGGCCGGCAACGAACTCTTCCATATCTGCCCAGGAGTGGTCACTGAAGTTGATCACCTGGTAATTCTCCTTCTTCAGAGTGCTGTATGGTTTGGTCTCACTGGCGATGAATACCAGGTCGGGATAGCGTTCATGCCAGATCCGGAAGGAGTCGGTCCGGTAGTTATAGGAGACCACCGGAGAAACCTCCATCATACTGGAGGGTATCTCGTTTCCCCGGTCCGGATAGCCCGGATGCAGAGCAGCAGTTACCATACGGCTGGAGTCGATCTTCATAACGTGCTCTTTCAGTTGCCTGTACCAGGTGACGGCACCGGGTGGATCGTTCAGCTGTTCCATTGCTTCGTTTCCCACGCTCCACAGGACCACGGACGGATGGTTGCGGTCCCTGCGAATAAAGTTCTCCAGGTCTTTCTGCCAGCTGTTGACAAAGTCTGTTGCTCCGGAGGAACCCGGCCAGGGTTCTTCCCATTTGTCATACATCTCGTCGATCACCAGGAAACCCATACGGTCGCACAGATCGAGTACTTCAGGGGCATGGGGATTGTGGGCCAAACGGAGTGCATTCACGCCCAGTTCCTTGAGCAGGGAGAACCTCCTTTTCCAAGCTTCCAGTGGTACCGCAGCGCCAAGGGCCCCTCCGTCGTGATGAATGCACACTCCTTTCATCATCACTTTTTCCCCATTGAGAATAAAGCCGCGATCCGGGCTGAATTCCACAGAACGGATACCATGAATGGTGCTGAGTCTGTCGATCCGGGTACGCTGATTGGACAGGTAAAAGTTCACCGTGTAGAGGTGAGGATGGGAGGGTGACCACAGCCGCGGATCCTCTATGGGAAAGCTTCTCCTTACCCTGGTCTCGCTGAGCGCTTCCACCACTTCGATGCTTTCCCCGTCTGCAACAATTTTTCCGGAAGGATCGACCACATCGTACCGGATCTCAAACCTGCGCGACCGGTCATTCTTATTCTGAAGCTCCACTTCCACATGAAGTTCCGCATTCCCCAGGCTATCCACTTCGGAGGTGACAAAGGTCCCCCATATGGGAATATGCAGGGCATTGGTGGCCACCAGTTTTACATGCCTGTAGATTCCTGCTCCCGAATACCAGCGGTCTGCCGGTAATTCACTGCAGTCGGTACGAACGGCAATCACATTCATCGTATCGGTC
>CAZRZY010000101.1:0-17923 GCA_964604655.1 uncultured Bacteroides sp.
ATTAAAAGGTCAGCCGTGTGTTCACCAGACGTCAAGTATGGATCTTCTCCGGCGAACACCGGCACTATGCTCGGGGTCACGAGGTGGCCTCATTTGAGCGCAGTGATACGGAGGAGGTAAAGACCCGGGCTTTTCTTCCCCGTCTCCAATGTGAGCGATTGTTCCCCCGGCCCCGGAATCCCCTGGGGAAGTTCCATTATCTGCCTTCCTGCTATATCCCAAAGGGTTACGGTGACAGGTGCGCTGTTCGTCAGGGAATAGACCACCGTGGTGATCTCTGAAAAAGGATTGGGGAAAATGTTCACCGGTCCCAGCAATCCAGTCGCGGGATCGGTCCCCACGGTCAGCTGTGCGGCTACGCTGTCGGTGTAGGCTGATTCCGAAGTGGGGCTTACCGATTTCAGGCGGTAATAGTAGAGGGCGTTCTCGGTAAGGGACCTGTCGGTATACCTGGTGACACCGGCTTCAGTCGTGGCCACCATCGCCCATGTTTCACCGTCCTTTCGCTCGATCACAAAACCACTCTCATTATCGGATATATCCTTCCACGTCAGTGTTACTTCGTATCCGATGATCGTATCTACGGCCACTTCCACCGGCCTGAGAATATATTCGAAGGAATCGACAAGTGCGTTGAGGTACTCTTCCAGGTTCGTATAGCCGTTTCCGTTAAGATCCCCGTTCCGGTCGGCCGGATCGTTCTTGTCCAGACCCATGTCGTCCTCCCAGCTGTCGGGCATCCCGTCGTTGTCCGAATCCAGTGGTGGAGCTTCGCTCTTCAGATCGACATAGCCTCCCACTGTCCCTGGCGTATCGATGATTCCCAGCCCTTCCCCGTAGGCTCCTCCGAATTGGGCCGTTCCCGTTCTTGCTTCCTCAATGATGCGTAAATCGATGGAATCCCTTTTGGGCAGAACAGCCCCGGCTTTCGCCAGGACATGTTCATAAGCTTCATAGGCTGTATGTGGGGTCAGTGCGGGAGCTGCCAGCGGTTCATCCAGCCTGATCTCCTCCTTAACCGTGGATCCGATTCCTTCCACTCCCCGCCAGTTGTCATCCGTGGTAGCGGGATATCCGTGTGTCACATTGCCGGCGATATAGTAAAAACCGTATCCGTTCTCATTGTCGTAGGGCTCAATGATACGGTCTCTCTTCGAGACCGATGTGGTAGCAGGTCCGTACCTGTAATAGTTCGCAACCATATTCTGGTTGCCGGCCTCACCACCGTAGCAGCTGTTCCCTCCCCAATTGTAGATCACGTTGTTGCGGTGATCTACCAGTTCTTCGGCGGGAAGGCCCGTATACCGGCTTCCGTTGAAGCGGGGATTGCGGCTGGAGTGATGGGCCAGCAGGTTGTGATGGAAGGTGGCTCCCTGACCACCCCAGATGCCTCCATACCCGTGTTCTTCCTTAATGTGGATGGAACTGTAAAGACTCTCACTCAGGATGCAGTACTGGAGCGTAAAGTTCCGGTTATCATAGAACGAGCCGGTCTCGTCCACGCTCCACGAGAGCGAACAATGGTCGATGATGATGTTCTCCTGTTCCCTTCCCCACATGGCATCTCCCTGGCTGCCGGATTCATCTCCGTGCCTGCTCCGGATGAACCGTATGATCACATTATCGGCATCAATCTTCAGTGGATAATTTTTCAGACAGATGCCGTCGCCCGGAGCGGTTTGTCCGGCGATGGTGATATTCCCGTTATCGATCTGCAGTTCGGACTCCAGTTCGATGATCCCGGATACCCGGAAAACCACCGTCCTGGACCCGGATGCCTGGATGGCGGAGCGAAGGCTTCCGGGACCGTGATCGTTCAGGTTGGTCACCGCGATGACCGTCCCTCCTCGTCCGCCGGTGGTCATCGCCCCAAATCCCTCGGCACCCGGGAAGGCCGGGGTTTGTGAAAAACATGTCAGGGGGATGAACAGGGTGGCGGCAACAGCAACCCACCCTTCCCGTATTTGCCTTATTTTTTTCATAGCGCGACTGGCAATTTGTTCCACGGTTAGCCTAATATCCGGGATTCTGGTATGAAGGATCGCCAATGGCATCGATCTGGATCTGCGGAATGGGGCGTAGGGTGAACTTCTCGCTGAAATTAGTCCGGGCCTGCGGATTACCCGCATAGGCCTTCATCCTTTCCACCATTTCCCCGGTCCGTTTCAGGTCGAACCAGCGGATCTGTTCCCCGCAGAATTCACGTGCACGTTCATCCAGGAAGAATTCCAGACTGAGGTCCGATCCGCTGTTGATACCGTAACTGGCGAGCATCGCGATCCCATTCCCGTCGACCGAACGTTTTTCTGCCAGAGTAAGCAGGTGGTTGTAGGCACCGGCCGCATCTCCTGCCTTCCATCTGGCCTCGGCCGCGTTGAGGAACATCTCTGCATAACGGACCACGTAGGAATCACGTATCCCCCTTTGCGAACCTTCTCCGTTCGCAGCCGCACGTCCCGGGTCCCTGAATTTACTCAGTTCGAAACAGAGATTGCGGTCGAAGGTGCGTTCCCCGCGTATGGTACCATCGGGATTGAACATATGAGTCAGATCGAGGGTCCAGAAATTCCGGTTATAGTGCCAGATGTAATTGGGGAAAATGGCATCCTCGATCAGGGTGTCTGTTTCCGGGTACACTCCTTTATAGAAGAAGATGGCAGTGTCACCGGGATCGTAAACAGGTTCCCCGTTGAGGGGATCCGACGGATCGTCGTGGTAGCCTGCTCTTGGCCACCTCATCCTGACAGTGTCGGGATCATTGGCAAGCCAGGTGGTTTTAAACGATCCAAAGAACCGTTCGTCCACATCCTCATGGAAGGCGTTGATCAGATAAGCGGTTGGATTATACCGGCGGAATGGGCGACCGTAATCTAATGTCCGGATCATCCCGGGAAGAATATCGTACTGCATTCCAAACATCAGGTGACCGTGATGCCCTCCTTCCCGGTCGTCCCAGGGCTTGTCATTGGGCCGCTGGTATACCTGGTAGGTTTCGGGGTCTACATTCATCGCCGCATACTCGGTACGCGAATAGTTGATCGCCCAGACATTCTCCGGGTTGTCGTCGTTGTTCTCAAGGGCCCAGAGATCGGCGTAATTATCCCATAGCGAGAAATTCCCGCTGTTGATCACCGCTTCGGCATCCTGTGCTGCCGCTGTGAAGAAGTTGTTATCGCCCGAATAGTAACCCCATGTGAGGTTCATGCGGGAGCGGAATCCCAGGGCCGCCATTTTGGTAACACGTCCGAAGTCCATGTCGCCCGTATTATCTCCCTCCTGCAGGTTATCCACCGCAAAGGTCAGGTCTGAAAGGATCAGATCGTAGAACTCAGATACGGGGGTGCGGTTGGCCTCCAGCACCACCCCTTTGACCGGTTCGGTGGTGAGGTGTACTCCGCCCCAGGTCTCCACGATAAGCCAGTTGTAAAGTGCTCTGAGGAAACGTACCTCCGAGAGGCGGATCCGCGTGGCCTCTTCATCCAGAGGGTTTCTCTCGGAATCGGTGAGGATATCGATCGCATCGTTGCAGGCATTTACTCCACGGTAGAATTCCACCCAGAGAACCACCAGTCGCGAGTTCGTTGGATTGAAATCTGTAGTGAAGGTATACTGATACTGTTGCGGGTGCTGCTGCCCGTAATCGTAGATATCCGTCCCTGCCACGGAGAAGTCGAATCCTTCCTCCTTTCCATACCAGATCTTCGAGGTGACATAACAGGCTGCCACCAGGCTTTCCATCCCGGCAGGAGAGGTATAGTATTGTTCGGTATTTGCCCCGGCCAGATACTCTTCCTCCAGGAACTCGTCACAGGAGTAGGTAGTAAGGAGGAAGATCGCTGTCAAGCTAACTGTCAGTATTTTTTTCATCTCGCTTTCCGTTTATTGTTAGAAGGTGAAGTTCGCTCCGAATGCAATCATTTTCGGGATTGGTTTGCTCAGGGCGCCACGGTATTCGGGATCGTACCGGCCCTGGCTGTAGTACTCCCCGAAAGCGAAGTAGTTCTTCATCGTCAAATAGATCCTTAAGGAGTTGATGTATGCCCTCTGCGAGAATTCATTCGGAAGGGTATATCCCAGGGTAATATCCCGGATCTTGACAAACGATCCGTCGGTGTAGGTAAGGGTTGTCGCTTCGGACCATCCGCTCCGTGTCAGTCCGGGATCGATTCGCGGATATTCGTTGGTGGGATTGTTGGGTGTCCAGTAGTCCCTCTCCATGGAATTCTCCCTTCGGTCGGGTGCCCACTGTGTCTCGATACCGTCGCTCACCATGTGACCGATGCGGGCAAAGACAAAAACAGTCAGGTCGAAGTTCTTGTAATTCATGACCGAATTGAGCCCGGCGGTCCATTTAGGGCGTGGGGTTCCCAGGATCACCCGGTCCTGATCATTGATAATGGAATCGTTGTTCACATCCCGCAGCTTGAGCATTCCGGGCTCCCTTCCATACAGGGTAGCCTCTTCCTCTTCATCGAGCTGCCAGATGCCGGTCTTGTCGTAGTCGTAGAATACCTGTACGGGATGTCCCACGAACCAACCGTTTCCGATATCCTGTTCCACTCCCCCCACCAGGAAGGTGATCTCCTCGGTGTTGGCTGCGAAAGTCAGGTCGGTGCTCCATGTGAAGTCCGGTGAGCTGATATTCACAGTGCGGAGAGTCACTTCGACGCCCTGGTTCCTGGTTTCCCCCACATTCTGGGTTATTTCGGGCACTGCCGAAGTGGGCGGGAGGGTGCGGTTCTGGATCAGGTCGGTCGTTTCGGTCCGGTAAAGTTCCACCGAACCGCTGATCCGGTTACGGAACAGACCGAAATCGATCCCCAGATTCATGGCAGCAGTGGTCTCCCAGGTTAAGTCGGGATTGTCGAGGTAGCCGGTACGGTATCCCAGGTAGGGTTGTGATCCGAACTCATAATAGAGAGGGGTGCGAATGATGGAACCCAGCGCTGCATAGGGCGCCACCGACTGATTGCCAGTAAGACCGTATCCGAACCGGAGTTTCAGGTTGGACAGAGCCTCCAGGTTGTCCATGAAACTCTCCTCGCTGATTCTCCATGCAACGGAAGCCGACGGGAAAAAGTCCCATTTTTCGGCAAGCTGCGAAGCTCCGTCATATCTGCCCGTTACGGTTGCCAGATATTTGCCCTGAAATCCATAGTGAATCCTTCCGATGAAGGAGACCAGCTGGTTCTCTTCCAGCTGAAGAAATCCCTCGTCCCCGGCAGGGGCGATGAGGAGATCCTGCTGGCCCGAGCTCAGCGCCCACCACCAGGAGTTTCCCAGCAACAGGTCAGTAGCCCCCTGGTAAGACCTTTCGATCTGCGAGGAGACCGTCTCGGTGGCACCGGTCAGGATCAGGTGGTGATCGCCGAAATAGCGGTCATAGGTAAGGATGTTCTGCCAGGTCCATCTGTAGGCCGATTCCATCGAAATTTCACCGGTGCTGAGCCTGTCCAGTCCGGGGTATTCCCCCTGGAAGAATCCTTCCCGGTTAAAACTCAGGTCGATATTAAAAGAGGACTTAAAAGTCAGATGCTCGAATAGGTTCAGCTGTGCATACACTGTTGAGAAAAGATCGGTCTGCGCGATCTCATTCAGGTACACATCGGGGTCCTGGTCGATGAGCGGATTGGAAAAAGGGACCCGGTCGTTGGGTTCCACCACCAGTGCACCCGTGGAATCGTAGGCGGAGGTGAGAGGATTCATATTGTAGTTAATTCCCCGGCCATCGGTCCGGTCGGAATATGCAATGAAAGTAGAGTTACCTATGTTCAGAAATTCGGTCACTTTCGACTCCACATCTGCTTTCAGAGAGTATCGCTTGTAAGAATCATTGGGGATGAAGTTGTCCTCGATCATGTGGTTCAGCGAAACTCCGTATATCGTTCGTTCGTTGCCTCCGGTCACGGAGAGGTGGTAGTCCTGCTGGGAACCGAAATCTTCCGTCTGTGCATCGATCCAGTCGAAGTCTGTTCCTGCCAGGTAACCCTCGTTTTCCCTTACCGACAGACCGGGGGTCACGTCGATATCCGAATCGGGAGTGTCCCAGTCGTATTCCGGGCGTGTGATGCGAAGGTAGTCCCTCGTCATCCGGAGGAAATAGTCAGCATCACCAAGGGGAACGCCGCCGAGAGGGGAAGTGATCCCGTAGTAGGTGTTGAAAGAAATCTGCGGAGCACCCAGTTTCCCCTTCTTGGTGGTGATCAGAATCACCCCGTTGGCACCCCTTGATCCGTAAATGGCTGTGGAGGAAGCGTCCTTGAGGACCTCCATGGAAGCGATGTCGTTGGGATTGATGTTTATATTACTGCCGTAGTCGATCCCATCAACTATGTAGATAGGGGCATTGGAAGCGGTCAGTGATCGTGCACCACGCAGCAGGATACTGTAGCCCGATCCTGCTTCCCCGCTACTGCGTACCATATCGATCCCCGCCACCTTTCCCTGGAGCGCTTCTATCACGTTGGCGGATTTAGTGTCGGCGATTTCCTGCTCCGAGATAGAAGAAACAGCTCCGGTCAGGTCACTTCTCTTCATCGTTCCGTAACCGACCACCACTACCTCGTCCAACTGTTCTGAAGCAGTATAGAGTGCAACGTTCAGCTCGGTCTGGTCGGTTACCTCCACATCGACCGGTTCATAGCCAATATAAGAGAAATGAAGTTCTTCACCCGTGGAGGCATTGATGGTAAAGTTACCTTCCACGTCGGTAATCGTTCCGGTGGTTGATCCCACGACAGTGACATTGACCCCGATTAAAGGTTCGTTGGTCTCCGCATCGGTCACTTTTCCGGTAATCTCCCGCTCCTGGCCTATTGCCGCTTGTGTCAGGAGAAACCCGAAAATGCCAAACAGCAATAAACGAGTCAGGTTTCTTAAAGGAGTAGGTTTTTTCATTGTATGAGTTTTAGCGTAGATATAGTTTAGATAACTCTTTCAACCTGTTAAATTATATTTCTATCCCTCCTTTCATGTTTAAATATTGGTAAAAAGGGAGAGCATTTCTATCATCCATATGGATTTCTTATCCTGGTGTAATAATTGACAGAATATGGCAGGAAAATTATCATAGCTGTTTCAATCATGTATACCGGAAACCATTTGTGGGTAACTTGGGATGCAAATCTATTACGATTCCCATGATCTCTGTTTCTTCATACTCCCTTTCTGTAACTCCTGTCATCTTTTTCTTATGGAGTTGTTCGGGCCAACTGCACGCCACCGTCCCAGATTCGACTCGTTACTCACAGGTCATGGCTCATTCCATTATGGGGCGTCACCCGGAAATGTACGGTGAATGGGATTATGTGACAGGGACCGTTCTGCGGGCATTTCAGGAACTTTATCTCGTTACCGGCAATCAGGAGTATTTTGATTATGTGAAGAAAACAGTTGATGCAGTGGTGGATGCGCAAGGACATATCAGCGATTATCACCTGAGCGATTATAATATCGATGAGATCAAAGAGGGGTGTGCATTACTTTTTCTGTACCGTCATACAGGACAGGAAAAATACCGCCTCGCAGCAGGCCGATTGAGGCAACAGATGGAAGAACATCCCCGTACCAGTGAAGGGGGCTTCTGGCACAAACTAAGATATCCTCATCAGATATGGCTGGACGGCCTTTATATGGCCAGCCCTTTTCTGGCAGAATACGGCGTCCTGTTCAATGAACCTGAGCTTTTCGACGATGTGGTCAATCAGATCGTATTGGCAGATAAATATACCTACGATACTTTGAAAGGAATTTATTACCATGGCTGGGATGAAAGCAGATCGCAGGATTGGGCCGATCCCATTACCGGTCAGTCACCCTCCTTTTGGGGCCGGGCTATGGGATGGTATGCCATGGCCATCGTGGATGTCCTGGATTTTCTGCCACATCAGCATCCCGGAAGGAGCAAGGTACTGGAGATATTCCAGCGTTTTACCGATGGGATCATATCATATCAGGACAGTACGGGAGTTTGGTGGCAGGTGATGGATCAGGCAGGGCGGGAAGGGAATTACCTGGAGTCCTCAGTGTCATCCATGTTCACCTATGCTATGCTCAAAGGGATCCGTCTGGGGTATATTGACACCACATACCATTCTTCATTTAGTAGTGCCTATAGAGGCATTATTGATCAGTTCGTTATAAATAAAGCCGATGGGAGTATCAATCTGACACAAACTTGCAAAAGTGCCGGGTTAGGATATGGGAGAGATGGTTCCTACGATTATTACGTTTTTACGGCCACCTACCGGGACAACGACGGGAAAGGCCTGGGTCCTTTCGTACTTGCTTCCCTGGAGATGGAAGAATCTCTATACCCGCCTTCTTTGCTTCGCGCGGAATCAATCGGAACTGACAGTATCCTGCTGACCTGGCGGGACAATTCCAACAGGGAAAAAGGATTTTTGCTGGAGCGACGCGATGAAGAGACGATCGACTTTGTGCTGGAATTACCTGCTGATCAAAATAGTTATACCGACCGGGACTTCAGTCCCCGAAATACCTATCGCTATTATCTGAGAGCATTTGATCTCTCAGATACCACCGTCGCTACTGCTTCCCCATTGGTTACCACCCTTGGAGCAAACGGGGAACCGGGTTACGCTGGCGAACCATATCCCGCGGATGAGAAAGAGGGACTTCCACTGGAGGTATTGCTGGAATGGAAACCCGGCACAGGCAGCAGGTCCCACGATCTTTATTTCGGCACCACCTTACCGCCACCATTTAAAGCAAATCATTCAGAGCCGGCCTATTTAGTGAAGGATCTGGATTATCAGACCACCTATTTCTGGAGAGTCGATGAAGTAAATGATAAGGGCACTTCCGAAGGAGAAACATGGAGCTTTACTACAATGCCTGTTCCACAGGTAGTCGGAGACTGGAATTTTAAAGCACTCGGAACCCAGATGGTGGAAGATCAGACCGGATTTCAGAATCATGGTATTCCAATCGGAATGGATGAAACCAGCTGGCAGGAGGGTATAATCGGAGAAGGGCTTTATTTTAACGGAATTGACCAGTATGTGGAAGTACCACACGCAGCCGTTCTGGATTTTGATACCGGAAATTTCAGCCTCTCGTTTTGGCTGCGGCAGGACCCGGAAACAGTCGATTATTCGAAGGAATATCGCTATTTGATAAAGGGCTCACATAATGAGGAAGGAGGTGCCGATCATTCGGGAAAAAGATATGAAGTATTCCTGAATCCGGCCTCCGGCCAGATTCGCTTCTCCATCGATGATAATATCACCAAAAGTGTAGCCAGATCAGATATGGATCTTTATATCACTGGGAATTGGGTCCATGTGGCAGCCATTCGCGACCGCAGTGAGAAAGTAATTAAACTTTTTGCCGATGGTGAGTTACAATCTACCGCTGCTGACCTGACCGGAGATATCTCTCAGCAAGAATCCCTTTTTATCGGTTTTTGTAAGGATTTCGGATCCTATTTCCAAGGTTATCTGGACGAAGTGAGGATTTTTAATTATGCACTTCATCCGGAGGAGGTTACAGATCTTTACATGGAGGGGGCTAATGTATATTCAGAAAACCCGGAATCGACCCAGAGACAGTTACACATCTACCCGAACCCTGTGGGTAATACTTTTTACCTGGTGCTTCCGGAATACATTCAGGAGACAGTCGAATTGGTTCTATACGGCCAGAATGGTTCTGCCCTGAATCGATGGAAATATTCTGTCAGCAAGAAATGTTCCAAGGTATTGATGATCGATGTTCCCGACCTTCAGCCCGGCCTGTACCTGATGCAGGTCATAACATCTGCCGGTATTTCATCCTGTCAGATATTAAAACAGTGATGTATCTCTGACAAATTTTGCTAGCCCACAATATCCACCTGCCTGCCGAAGGGCGAGAGAGCGAAACTGGCCAGCTTGAAATGCTGGAGCGCCCACGGAATGCCGATGATCGTAATGAACAGAAGAAATCCGAAAATCACATGAAGCAGGGAGATCCAGAGTCCGGCAATCAATAGCCAGATCAGATTCAACAGCGTGACAAGGCACCCGGGCAATTCCCCTTTATTCACCTGGAAGGTCCTGCCGAATGGCCAGAGGCAGAGCGAACCTATCTTGATCATCTGTAAACCGAAGGGAATCCCGATAATGGTGACCATCATGGCCAATCCTCCGGCGAAATAGCCGATGGCCGTCGCCAGACCGCCAAACAGCAACCAGACCAGGTTTCCCAGGAAGTTCACACTCAGCCGGTGGCGGTCACTAACTGGGTCCTCAGGTTGGCAATGAGCCCAAAGGTGGTCTTCAGGTCATTGTTCCCTGCGATTTCGCTGATAGGGGCCAGGGCCAGGGTGGGCTTCACTTTCTGCAGTTGCTGGGAGAGTTCGCGAAGCCTGTTGAAGGTGTTCAGTACCATCATCCCTTCCAGCTGTTCCTGCTGACGCTCGAAAGCTTCATAAAGGATGCTGGTGGAGGGATCGAGCTGGTTCAGGTAGATCACCAGCAATTCCCTGATATCGGCTTCCTCTTCTTGGGTCATTTCGGCGGCATTCAACTTCTGCTGGAGCAGGTTGCTGGAGATGAATACTTTCTCAACGAACGAACCGGTCAGAAAAGCGGTGTGCACAAAAACGAGCTCCTCTTGGGTGCCATATTGCTCGCTGTCCTCGAGCAGCTGGTTAAACAGCCTGGTGATGGTGTCCCGCCTCATCACGCTGCCTTCCAGCTGTTCAAAGGTCCAGGTGGCAAACTTGGACTGTACCCCCACGTATTTGGCCAGTTCCTGGGCTGCGTTAAAGGTCAGGAACATGGTTTCTTCGCTCTCCCCGTAATAATGATACAGCACATCGGCCATGTAGACCCCGAGATTGGCGGCTGCAACGGGATAGGAGGATTTGTAACTGTGAGCGTTGTAAGGGTCATTGGTGAGAACATCGTAATATTCGGCATTGACCATATCCAGAATATTGAATATCTGATCCACACTGCTCAAATTGGGTTCGATCGATTCGGCTGCTTTAATGTAGGAGTCCAGATCGAATGCCTCTTCGGAGGAGGCCTCTTGATTCTGTTTTTTACCTCCGCAGGAAACCAGAATGAAAAGGGAAAAGAAGATCAATAATAAGGATTTGAACGCTTTCATTTTCAGGCTAAATTAAGTTATCATCAACAGGTAACGAATATAACCAAATAATATTTATATCCTTTCCAAAAGATTAAAAAGAAAAGCTGCCCTGGCGGACAGCTTTTCAAGCCCTAAATCTAACCCTATTGTTAACCTAAATGTACTTGCAAAGTTGTGTGATTTGGTTCACGAAAAACATGAGATTTCTCATATTTTTCCAAAATCTATAATTTTTTATGAATATTTTCAGTCACCACATGTCCGTCGAACAATTGAATGATCCTGTGTGCTTTTTCGGCATCACTTGGGGAGTGAGTCACCATCACAATGGTGGTTCCGTCTTCATTCAACTCGGTCAGCAATGCCATCACTTCTGATCCATTGGCCGAGTCCAGGTTACCGGTGGGCTCATCGGCAAGGATTAACTTGGGATTGGTGACCACGGCCCTGGCTATGGCAACCCGTTGCTGCTGTCCTCCTGATAGCTGTTGCGGGAAGTGGTTTTTCCGGTGACTGATTTTCATACGCTCCATGACCGTTTCCACCTTTTTCTTCCGCTCGGATGCGCTCATCTTCAGGTAAAGCAGTGGAAGCTCAATATTTTCGTAGACCGTCAATTCATCAATCAGATTAAAACTCTGAAAAACGAAGCCGATGTTTCCCTTTCTGAGGTTGGTCCTGCCCTTCTCCTTCAGGTTGGCAACTTCGGAAGAATTGAACTGGTATGATCCGCCGGAGGGATTGTCCAGAAGACCGAGAATGTTGAGAAGAGTGGACTTACCGCAGCCGGAGGGGCCCATAATGGCAACAAATTCACCATCTTTGACTTCAATGTTTACTTTGTTCAGAGCAGTGGTTTCCACTTCATCGGTACGAAAGACCTTCACAAGGTCAACAGTTTTGATCATGGGTTTGGGTTTAATTCAATGTGTGATTCGAATGACAATCCACATGCCAAAACTGCCAACAGACACATTTGCAATATATAAATAGTCATACCTCAGAAACCAAACTGTTCACTTTTGAAACGGAGGTGTACGATTTCGTACACAGCGTACACCATTTACTCTACCGGACATTTTCCGGATCCGGCGGAAAGCGAACCACAATTCTATCTACAATATTCAGTGCTGTGGTCATTGTATGAAGGTCGTCATACAGGTTGCCATCGGCACCCGAGTGATGGCTTCTTCCCAGGATCCCCATTTCGTACTCTGCTGACGGGTCTTTCGGATCGACAGTTACTCCGTATACCAGAGCGGGTTGACACGAACTCTTATACTGCTCATCCCCGGGATACTTGTTATTGGTCCAGAATTCGTTCCAGTCCCAGGTCTGGTTGATTTCAAAGAACACCCTGAAGAGCTGATCCTGCGGCTCATCCAGTCGGGTAAGGAGAATGAAACTCTTGGGCGGAGTGGGACCTGAGTAAGCATCCGGTACAGGATTCTCCGGAGTGGGAAGGTAGTACCCCTGGGTGTTACGAATACCTCGACGGTGTGACCAGTAAGGCAGTGCAGCGGGCCGTTGTATCTCACCGGGTTTCCAGAATCCTTCAGAGCTGTCCCCATGTCTGAACACGCCTTTGCCGATCGATTCGGCCACAAAAAGGGTTTGGATAAAATTTCCCTCCATATCCTCTACCCAGATGACCATCAGAGGATGATTATGGGCTTTACCACGTATCATTTCTAGCTGGAGCATGGGACCCTTACCCGATAGGTTCGATGAGAATTGATCGGGGGTCTCTTCAACAGGCACCTTGCTGGAGGTGCAACCCACCAATGCAAGGCCCAGCAGCATAATCATGATTTTACTCATGGGATCGTAGTTTAGGTGAAAAAAGGTTAAAACTCAATAATAATACCCACCGTGGGTAATACTGTCCCCGCAGCAGTCTGCAGAACCTTCATCCGGTATCGCTGCAATTCCGGCGGATCGGATGGGTTCTCAATGATCGGATTCCCCTCACTGTCTCTTTCCTGAACCAGAAATTCACTGCTGGAAGTCTTAAAATTGTACACGTTCTGAACATCCGCATACAAATTAATAGTTATTCTTGAAAGAAACCACTCTTTATCCACCCTCAGGTCCAACTGATGGAAGGGTTCGAAGCGCAGCTGGTTGAACTGGTTGAAATCGTTGGCCGGAAATCCCACCACATCCCAGTATTGTACCAGGGACGAAGTATTCAGATCAATGGGAGTGAAGGGCTGGCCGCCCACGAAACGCCATTTAAATCCAACCTGCCAGTTCCGTTTGAATTTCCTGAAGCCGTAAATATTCAGCAGATGGACATTGTCCCAGCTGGTGGGGATCCATCCCAGAGGTTTCAGGGATTCTTTCAGCGGATCGGTCTCGCTTCTCACCAGGGTATAGGATACAGAAATATTAGTACCCCAGAGGTCGCGGTTCCGGTAGAGAAACTCCACTCCATAGGCCCGTCCCTCTGCCACAGAGGCCACCGGTTCATCCCCGAAGAGTCCGAAATCGGCACCTTTACTGGCCAGAGAGATGGAATCGTTCAGCGAAAAAGGATAGTTGTTGTATTTTTTATAAAAACCTTCCAGACTCAGTTTCGACTGTTCGTCGGGCAACCATTCAACTCCGCCCACTATATGATCCGCCTGAATGTAGGTCAGACCCTCTTTATTAACCAGTCTCCCCTCCTCATCCTTGTAGCCCATGGTGGTGTAGGCAGGCTCCTGGAAGAAACGCCCTGTGTTGAAATTGAGGTACCATCCGGTTGTCAGGAGGTAGGATACAGAAAACCTGGGTGAGAGCTGGTTGATCAGATTCGACATGTTATCATTATTGCTGTTGGCATCGGCACGCAAACCCAGGGAGAGGACCAGCCGTTTGGCCAGCAACTCCTTGCTCACCTGTCCGAACGCTCCCCATTTGAACATGTCGAAAAAAGTCTCATTGTCCAGGGTCACGGGAACGCCGTTGAAAAAATTGCGGTTGAAGGTGCTGGCAAAGAACTTGGCATACTCGAAATTCACCCCGTAATTCACCCGGAGCCCTCCGCTGTAAAGAGAGGTGTGCTCGAACCGGAACTTGTTCTCGATCTCGTCTGAATCGTATGCCAGTGTCTTGAACTGCTCCTCCATAATGTTGTTCTGGTACTTGACTGCTTCGTTGTGAAGGTAGTTCCGGCTCAGTACCCAGGTATCGAAACCCTTCGCCCGGTAATGCTTATAGACCGCGCCTATGGCATAGGTCCACTGAAAATTCTCCGGCAGATATCCCAGAATGAACTGCTGTTCTTCCGTCTCGTTGGCCTTCAGGTTCAGGTTGTTGTTGTCATAGGATCCGATGCTAATCAGCGAAATCTCATTCTTGTCGTTGATCCTGGTCTTAACTTTCAGCTGATAGTCGTTGTATTTGGGCAGAAAAGGCAACTCAAGTATCTGAAACAGGAACTGCAGGTAAGACCTCCTGACAGAGGCCACATAGGTGGTGCGCTCTCCAATGGGTCCGTTCACCGTCAGGGCCAGGTCAGAGGCTCCGACGGAACCGCGGAAGTTGAGTTTCTCCTGGTTCCCGTCCACCTGGGAGAGATCGATAACCGACGAGAGGGCATTTCCTTTGTTGGCCGGGAATGCTCCGGTATAGAGGTTCACTTCGCGAAGGAAATCGGCGTTGATGATGCCCACCGGACCCCCTGACGCACCCTGAGTGGCAAAATGGTTGATATTGGGAATTTCGATCTCGTCGAGATAGAATGTATTTTCACTGGGTCCCCCGCCACGGACGATCACATCATTTCGCTGGGCAGGAGTGGTGGCTACACCTGGATAAGATTGGATCACCTTGGAAATATCCCGGTTCCCTCCGGGTGCCTTCTCGATCTCCTCCAGGGTGATGCGCTGCAGGGAGACCGGGCTTTCTTTCACCTTTCGGAACGGAGAGGCTCTGATCACCACCTCTTCCAGTTCCACATTGGCTTCTTCCAGGGGAACCTCTATAAAAACCTTCTTGGCATTGGTTACCTGAATCGCTTCCGAAATGAAGGTTTCGAAGCCCACGGATGAGACGCGTAGTTCCACGAAACCCGGTTCGAGGCCTGTGAACAGGAATTTTCCATCCAGGTCGCTGATCGAACCTATAGTGGTCCCAAATATGGCGACGGTGGCGAATTCCACCGGTTCGTTGTTCTTTGCATTGTAAACTCTTCCTTCAATGACGCCCTGCTGAGCATAAATGTATAAAGCATTTACCAAAAGCAAAGAGGAGAATATGATCCGTTTCATAGTTTTCATTGCAACAGGGTGGTTATAATTTGAAAACATATACGGAAGGGCTTAGTTCAACACGAAGAGAAAAATATTAAACAATACTCGATTTTATGCAAAATCCGACCACCGAAGATGAGGATACCGCTCTCTCATCTCCCTCTCTTTCCGGGTTAGCTTATCCCGGAGCTTCCCGTACTCCGCCCCTTCACGGGTGACGGGTTGGTGCTTTTTCATGTCCAGCAATTGCCGGAGTTCTTTAATCACACTTTTAGCCTCCCCGGTCAGAAGTGAGCCGGAAAACCGTTCCCATATATACCCGGATGCCTGTTCCGCCGGGTGGAGCATATCCCAGGCATACCAGCGGTAATCGCGCAGCTCGTCCATCATGATCTCATAGGAGGGGAAATAGAAGCAACGTTCCGGGAACCTTTCCACAAGCTTTTCGACTGCCAGCAGAAGGGTGGCCTTGCTTAACTGGTTCCCGTTGGCGCCGTCCTTCCAATGCCGTACAGGGCTTACCGTGAACAGTACCTTCAAATCGGGCTTCCGCTCGAAAAGCCCGTTCAGCAGGGAATCATATTCGGCCACTATCTCCTCCGCCGAAAGACGGGTCCTCAGGAAATCATCCGCAGGCAATTTATGACAGTTGGATACCACCCGCCCGTTCGCCCGGAACCGGAAGATCCATGCCGTGCCCCAGGTGAGGATCAACAGTTCAGCTTCCTCCAGGGAACCCTTGGCCTCCTCCAGCCCCCTGTTCATTCGTTCAAGCGCCACCGGGGCATTCACGGAAGAAAAAACAGTGGAGTGATCGAATGAGAACCAGAGATCCCCGTTCCGGTCCAGGTCCTTCTTCTCATAAGACCGCTTCTCATTTGCCACCTTCAACACCCTCTTCACCGAAAGGGGGTTGTAGATGGTCCCGAGCGGGTTGATGCAAACAGGAAACAGGTACTCCCCCAGCCGCCGGCCCACCTCCTGCGTGAAACAGGATCCCAGCATCAGCAGCGAACTGCGGTGATCGATCCGGAACGGATACTCAGGTATCTCAACAGGCGTCAGCAGCTTCATCCTCCAAAAATACGCAAAATGGAAGGAATCCTTAACCCCTCAGAGGATCCAGCGGACTCTGCACATTGTGTTTATTTCGCAGAAGAACATGGGTATAGATCATTGTACTTCGAACCTCCTTGTGCCCCAGCAATTCCTGCACCGTACGTATATCGTATCCATCTTCCAGGAGATGAGTTGCGAAGGAGTGCCGGAAAGTATGACAGGAAGCGTTTTTGGTGATCCCTGATTCCCTGATCGCGTTTTTTACTGCCTTCTGAAGAAAACTCTCGTGCCGGTAGTGCTGTTTCAGCCTTCCGGAACAGGGATCAATAGCCGGTTTTCTGGAGGGAAAAACATATTGCCATGCCAGCTCCATCGGGGCATTGGGATACTTCCTTTCAAGTGCACCCGGCATGGAGGCTCCTGAAAATCCCCGAATGGCCTTATTTTCCTCAAACTGAATCCTGGCCTTTTCTACCTGCCTCTTTATATTCGGTACAAGAGATTGAGGGAGAATCGTACGCCGGTCATTGTCACCTTTCCCGCCACGAACATGGATCTCATGGAGTTGGAAGTCCAGGTCTTTCACCCGCAGGTTCCGGCACTCGATAAGCCGGAGGCCGCTTCCATACAACAACGATCCCGTCAGATGGAATTCCCCCCTCAAATGCGACAGAACAGCCATCGCTTCCTCCCGGCTGAAAACGACCGGAATCCTTTTCCCTTTCTTTGCATTCTGAAAATCAATATGACCCAGCGGAATCTTTAAAACTCTCTTATACAGGAAGACCAGTGCATTCAGCGCCTGATTCTGAGTGGAAGCAGAAACTTTTCTTTCTGTGGCCAGGTAGGTGAGGAAGGCGGCGATCTCCTTTCTTCCTATCTGCTGCGGATGCCGCTTATTATGAAAGATGATATACCGGTAGACCCACTGGATATAGGTCTTCTCTGTACTATAACTGAATTGACTGGTACGTATCACCTTCCTCACACCATCCAAAAACTTTGATCGTATCATAGACCGGACTGTCCCTTTTCCGATTGATGTACCAAACAACCTTTTATCACCCATATGTTTTCCTGAAATTCGCTAATGAAGATGGGACCATACCGACTGAGAAGTAGCAATCGCATAATTCCAGAACCCTCTCTTCTTATTCTTACAATAAATTGATTGTGAATGACTTGTTTTCTTTATAGATTTCTTGATGCAAATCAAACTATTTAACACATTGGGATTGACCCGGCGGAGCTTTGAAATAAAATCGATTTTGCTGATCAAAAAACCATCAATCGCCTTAAAAGATCCCCGGAAATACCCCCATAATCAACACGAAAAGCATCCATATTCCCATATTACACCAAAATGCTGCATTTCATGCACGAACCCACACCTTTCCCACCGATTCGCAGTAGAAACTATGTTCGACTTCCAAGATGAAGGGTAGTTTGAAAAAGTCTGAGAAAGTTTGGAATAAATCAATCTTTGAGATCATCAATAGTGATGTCAAACTTGATTTAGTAAGCAA
>CAZRZY010000102.1:0-17799 GCA_964604655.1 uncultured Bacteroides sp.
GGAGACCACGCTGGGCGGATGCATCGCATCGACCGATACCGTGGTGATATCTTATCGCACACCTGTTACCGGAGCTATCGAGGGAGAAGGGCCCATCGTATGCCGGGGCGATACGGCCATCTCTTACAGCGTGGAGGGAACTCCCGGTTCCACATTCGATTGGATCATCGAGGAGGGAACTATCCGTAGAGACTTCGGGGATTCGGTCATTGTCGACTGGCCACTGGAGAATGGCACCTATTCCATCCTTGTGGTGGAAACCTCCGCTGACGGATGCGCCGGTGATACGGTCGGTCGATCGGTAACGGTGGAAGGACCGGTTCTGGATCTGGGCGAGGAAACCTATATTTGTGATGGCGAAACCTTTGAGGTCACTCCTGAGGGCAATTTTGTCACCTATCTATGGCATGATGGCAGCGTTGGAGAGACCTATCTCACCGAGGAGCAAGGGTTGATTACCCTTATGGTAACAGACCAGTACAACTGCTCAGTTTCGGATAGCCTTTACCTGACTGTCCAGCCATTACCGGAAGTGGATCTCGGAAATGATACCACGCTTTGCGGAGATGTGGGGCTGGTGCTGGATGCAGGTCCCGACGGAACCGGTTACAGCTGGTCGACGGGTGATATTAGCCGGGAGATTACCGTATTCGAGGGTATGACACAACAATACCGGGTAGCGGTGGAAGATGCATTTGGTTGCATATCCGGAGATACCATCCTTATCGAGGTTTGTGATGTTCAGTTCTATTTCAGAGATATTCCCACAGCCATAACTCCCAATGGTGACGGAACAAACGATTCCTGGGTTATCCGGAAGCTGAGCGGATACTCACAGGCTGAGATTGAGATTTTCAATCGGTGGGGTATGCTTGTCTGGCGGTCAGAACCCGGATATTCCGTACCTTGGGACGGAAGAGATATGAATGGAAATGAAGTTCCGATGGATTCGTACCACTTTGTGATCATGCTGAATGCCGGAAGTAAGGATGTGGTGACCGGGATCGTTACGGTGATCAGATAGAGGGGACTCGGGGAATGAGAAAACTAATCTTCATAGCGGTTATTGTCCTGTTATTTGCAGGGAAAAGTGAGGCCCAGCAGGTACCGCTCTACAGTCAGTACATGCTGAACGGTTTTCTGCTGAATCCCGCAGTGGCCGGCTCGGAAGGCTATACTGCAGTTAACCTGACCGCCAGGGAACAATGGATCGGGATGAAGAACGGGCCGGGAACCTATGCCCTGAGTTTTCAGACAAGGATCCTGAAGAAAAGTTATATTTCCAGGGGATCATCCGTAAGAAAAAGGCAGCGACGTGGATCACGGAGCGGAAATGTGGGGGTAGGAGGATACCTGTTCAACGACCGCAATGGCGCAGTTGAGCGAATCGGGGTGAAGGGAACCTATGCATATCATCTGAATTTTTCCCAGTCACAGCTGTCATTCGGCCTCTCTCTCGTAGCTTATCAGTTCAGGTTGGATGATGACCTGATCAAACTGGCTGATCCGGGGGACGACCTGTGGCTAGGTGCAAATAAAGCTGTATTTATCCCGGATGCCGATTTTGGTGTCTACTATACGGCCCGTCAATACTATGCAGGTTTTTCTGTGGACCAGTTGTTTGAATCGACCCTGAAGATTGGTGACTCCGGATATGACCGGTACAAGATGGAGCGGAACTACTACCTTCTCGGAGGATATGATTTGGAGGTCAGGAGGAATATGGTCATCACCCCTTCGACCCTGGTCAAGTTTGCGGAGAACGGCAAGATTCAGGCCGATATCAGCGGGAAGTTCTATTATGACCAGACTTACTGGGCAGGCCTTACCTACCGGACAGGTCATGCCATTATTGTGATGGCCGGTGTAAGTATCGATAAGCTCATATTCGGTTATGCCTTCGACATCGGGCTGAACAGCATCATGAGGTATAGTTACGGGACCCATGAATTCACCTTTATCGCCAAATTCGGGGATAATGCGCGCCGGTACCGCTGGCTGAACCGGTTCTGACCGGGAATCACCACCGCAGTATTTCTTTGTTCACCGGTGGAAATGTTCAGTTTACCGATTTTTGTTCTGTCTATGGCTAATCCATAGTTACTTTTGAGTTAAATCTAAAAGTTACGATATGGAGAGACAATCACCTTCATTCAGACGTTCAGGCCGGGCGCACCTGTTGCTGGGAATAGCATTGATGTTCCTGGGTCTTTTCCTGATAGCGGATCTGGCAGATATCATTCCATGGAGATTAAGGGATTTTCTGTTCACATGGCAGGCATTGCTCATCTTCCTGGGTTTGATCTTCCTGTCAAACAGGGAGAACAAGGGTACCGGATTGATACTTATTGCCATCGGTTCTTTTTTCCTTCTGCCAAGGATCATTGAGGTTCCATATTACTGGCGTTCCCTGTTCTGGCCCTCCATTCTGATCATCGTTGGACTGCTGATCATCTTCGGTACCCGGAGGCAGGGAGGAGGAGGGTATTTCGGAGATAATAAAAAACGACCACGGGGAGAAGATTTCCTGGATGATGTGGCAGTCTTCGGAGGTGGAGACCGGATTATCAATTCGCAGAATTTTCAGGGAGGAAAAATCACCAATATTTTCGGGGGATCGAAGATCGATCTGACTCCTTCGCAGATGGCGCCGGGCGAACATACCATGGAGGTATTGATGATTTTCGGAGGATCCAAGCTGATCATCCCGGAAGGGTGGAATGTCAGGGTGGAGGTCAATTCAGTTTTTGGAGGATTCTCTGATAAACGGGTGCGAACGAAAGTTGTCCCGGATACAGACAGCAGTTTGATTATTACAGGGATTGCCATTTTTGGAGGGGGGGAAATCACCAACTACCTCTAGTTATGAGTCATCCCATTACCGGGAGCCGCCGTTCGGTTCTGATTTATAGCATAGTATGGCTGGCAATTGCAGTCCTGCATGGATTTCTGTTATGGTATTTCATGCGATTCCAGGCAGAAACTGTCATTGCGGATGCAATGGTCTCAGGACTGCTGTTCGGATTTCTCGGGTTGCTGGCATGGTATCCCACACGTTACATTCCTTTTCAAAGACATTCGCCCGTTTATTCGCTCTTGGCTCACGTGATGGCAGGCCTTCTGGTTCTGCTTGCATGGATCCTTGTCAGTGTGGGAATTTTGAATGCATTCTTCAGCAATAAGACCGAGTATATTGAATTCCTGAACGGCTCACTGGCTTCCAGGGCTATACTCGGGGGACTGATATACCTGGTGCTGGTGCTTGTTTACTATCTGGTTTCCAGCAGTCAGAAACTGCAGGAACGGATCAAGCAGGAAGAGAGGTTAAAAGGGTTGGTGAGGGACGCCGAACTCAACATGTTGAAATCGCAGATCAATCCCCATTTTTTGTTCAATTCCCTGAATTCGATTTCTTCCCTGACCATGACCAACCCCGATGAGGCTAGGGATATGATTATCAGGTTGTCCGATTTCCTGCGATATTCGCTTAAGCACAGGGAGAATGAATTTGTAACGCTGAAGGAAGAGCTGGGAAGGATGAAGGACTATCTGGCCATCGAAAAGATACGCTTCGGGGAGAAACTCCTGTACGAATTCCATCTCAATGGAGATTGCGACGAATTTCTGGTACCCACCATGATATTCCAGCCTCTTTTTGAGAATGCCATCAGGCACAGTGTGTATGAGAGTATGGATCCGGTGACGATCCGGTTTGATTGCACCAGGGAAAAGGGGTATATGAAAACGGTCATTTCCAATGACTATGATCCTGAACTGCCCTCCAGGGGAGGTACCGGGGTTGGACTTCAGAATGTACGACAGAGAATTCAGCTATCCTACCAGGAGCAGGGAATGGTTACATGGGAGGGTGCCAACGGGATCTTCACTGTGACCATTGTATTTCCACCAACTATTGTGAAACGATAATTGCCATGAGAATACTGATCATCGAGGATGAGAAACCGGCCAGGGACCTCATCAAGAATTATCTGCAGAGTTTCCCCGATCTGGAATTGGCCGGGGAGTACGATAATGGATTTGACGGACTGAAGGCGATCAATGAACTGAAGCCGGACGCTATCTTCCTGGATGTGCAGATGCCGAAATTAACAGGATTCGAAATGCTGGAAGTGTTGGAACACCAGCCGGAGGTGATCTTCACAACGGCCTATGACCAATACGCTATTCGTGCATTCGAGCAGAATGCGGTCGATTACCTGCTGAAACCTTTCTCCAGAGAAAGATTCAGGGAAGCGGTGGATAAGCTGGGATCCCGGGCGGGATCCCAAAGCAGCGAGTCCGGTATTGAAAGAATCAGGAAGCATCTGGCCGAGAGCGGAGAGCATTTGCACAGGATTGTCATCAAGAAATCGGGTAAGATTCATGTGATCTCAACGGATGATATTCATTTTCTGGAGGCACAGGATGATTACGTGATGATCTACTCCAGGGAGGGAAAGTTCCTGAAGCAACAGACCATGAAATACTTTGAAAAGCACCTGGATCCGGAACAATTTGTCAGGGTGCATCGTTCATATATCGCAAGGATCGCGTCCATTGAGCGTATCGAACCATACGAGAAGACCAATTATATTCTGATACTGAAGGATGGATACAAAGTTCCGGTCAGCAGGAGTGGAATGCAGGTCCTGAAGGAGAATCTGGATTTTTAACCGGATGGGGACAAAAGATATATGGTATTACAGATAGAATATGGCATTACAGATAGAAGAGAAGAATCTCAATAAGTTCATCGTTGTGGGTGATAGGGTGCTGATCAGGCCTAAAACCCAGCAGGACCGAACCAAAAGTGGCCTTTATCTTCCACCAGGGGTACAGGAGAAGGAAAAGGTCCATTCCGGATACGTTCTGAAGGTTGGACCTGGATATCCCATTCCTGCCATTCAGGATTCAGATGAACCCTGGAAGGACCGGAGTGACTCGGTGAAATATGTTCCCCTGCAACCAAAGGAAGGCGATCTGGCCCTCTATCTTCAGAAGAGTGGCTATGAGATCGAGTTTAACAACGAAAAGTATGTGATTATTCCCCATTCAGCGATTCTTATGCTGATCAGGGATGAAGGACTCTTCAAGTAGATTTCCATCGGCCCGCTTTCCGAAGAGCCTGATCCAGGGCCATCTGTTCCATCGATACAGCGCCCTCCACAATCTCTTTTTCAAGTTCATCATTCACCTCCATACTGCCCCCGCGCAGTGTAATCTCAGCATCATGATCCTCAAAATTATCAGTTGGATAGATCCCCGCCAGCTTTCGCAGGGCCGTTTCAGTTTGTACCCGGACGAAGTGGACATAATCATTTATTTCGAATGCAGCCTTATAGGTATTGTCCACCTTCCAGACCAGGCCGGTTGAGAAACTAAAAATGACAGCAAGGACGGAGGATTGCCAGGACCGGCAGCATCAGGTAGCCGGAAACCGCCCGGTATTCTTTTTCTTCTTTCATGACAAAAAGGGATTTGCAGTATCAAAATGATATTATTAATACACCATAATATTATGATACTGTCAATATGCTCTGCAGCACTATGGATGTTCTGGTTCAGTCATGCATTCCAGGTCACGGGATATGTGTTCGGATAAGCGTGTTTTTGCAGGAATTTCCCGGATTGAACCATAGCGGCTTTTGTTCGTTTTGGTTTCAGAAATTCAATAGGAGGAAATTATTTAGAATTATTATACATTGTTATGAAAATAACACATTGTGCAGAAGGGCTTTGGATTTGTACTATCTTTGTATTCACAATTATAGGATAATTTGAATGCACTAATGTGAAACAAATAACAATACAAAACTCCGCTCATGACGATGTCCGTAACCGAGATAGCAGACCTGCTTGATGCCGAGGTCCTGACTCCCGAACTGGAGTTATCGAGACAGGTAGTCAATGCTTTCTCCTCCGACCTGATGAGCGATGTGCTTACAGGTGACTATTATAAAACGGTTCTGATAACGGGCCTCTCCAATCTTCAGGCCATCAGGACAGCAGAGATGTCCGATATAAACCTGGTGATCATAGCCCGTAACAAGAGTGTGAAACAAGATATGATTGATCTGGCCAGAGAGTCGGATATTGTTCTTTTAAAAAGCAGATACTCGATGTTCAAGGTATCAGGAATGTTATATGAAGCCGGAGTTAAACCACTTTTTTAATGGTATGGAAATACCATATTGAGGGAGGTGATTTTGTCAATGCCGGGAAGGCCTCAAGTGCGGTAAAAAGCAAATTGAAACAGTTGAATATACCTGCAAAGCGAATCAAGAGGCTGGTCATCGCACTCTACGAGAGTGAAGTGAATGTGGTGGCGCATGCGCGGGAAGGAGATATCGAGGTGCAGATCGAATCAGATCGGATCACGGTCACAGTCTCCGACCATGGACCGGGAATTGCAGATCTGGAGAAAGCAATGGAGGAGGGTTTCAGTACGGCCTCCAGAGAAGTCAGGGAGATGGGATTTGGAGCAGGAATGGGACTACCCAACATCAAACGGAACAGCGACCACCTGGATATTGATACCGTGCCAGGAAAAGGAACAGTGGTTCGCATATCCAATACATTGAAAGATTGAAGAAAGGGAAAGATAATAAGAGTTTTCACCACGCATTGAAGGTAGTGCATGATCTCTGCATTGGATGTACCCATTGTATGAAAGCGTGTCCTACCGAGGCCATCAGGGTCCGTGATGGTAAGGCGGTGATCATTGATGAGCGTTGTGTCGACTGTGGCAACTGCTGCAAGGCTTGTCCTGTATCGGCTATCGTGATCGAACAGGATGACTTTGAGAAGATATATACCTTTCCCATCCGTATCGCTCTGATCCCGTCGGTGTTGATCGGACAGTTTCCCTCCAATGTGGGAACCGGCCAGATCTTTGGGGCATTCAAGGAGTTGGGTTTCACTCATATTTACGAAATAGACAGCCTGGTCAACAGAGTGCAGGAAGGATATAACCGGTTCATTGATCGTTACCAGGGTGATTTTCCGGTAATTTCCACCTTCTGCCCGGCCATTGTTCGTTTGATACAGGTGAGGTTTCCCTCGATGGTGGGACAGCTGATCCGTGTCAAGCCCCCATCGGATGTGGCTGCCATTTACTACAGGCAGAGAATGGAGTTGGAAGGGGCGGATCCCGGAGAAATCGGTGTTTTTTATGTCACTCCATGTGCGGCCAAAGTGGCCTCCATTAAAAGTCCGGTGGGGGATAACGAATCCCCGGTAAACGGGGTGATCAATATGGAGTATCTGTATAACAGACTGCTGAAGATCATCATGAACGGAGAAGCCGGAGAAGCAGAACCTTCCGATCCGGGAAAACTGACTTCCAAAGGAGTGCTCTGGAGCCTGACAAGGGGAGAATCGGACCACCAGGAGGGCAGGTCGCTGGCCGTGGACGGAATGATTAATGTGACAGAATTCCTGGAACGGCTGGAAGAATCGGAGGAGAGCAACCTTGATTTCCTGGAATTGAGAGCCTGCGACCAGAGTTGTGCGGGTGGGGTGCTGATCAGCGGGAACCGTTTTCTCACTGTGGAAAGGTTATCGAGGCGTGCTGCCGCTATGGAACCGGACAGCGGAGAGACGGGGGATATGGGGGATTCGGATGGTTCCGTCTATGAACTGGGACCTATTGCTCCCCGCTCCATGATGGCGCTGGATGAAGATCCGGTGGAGGCGATGAAGAAAATGAGTAAAGTGGATGATCTCCTGAAGATCCTTCCTGGCATCGACTGTGCCGCCTGTGGAAGTCCCACCTGCCGGACACTGGCGGAAGATATTGTAAAGGGGATGGCAGAGGTAACAGCCTGTGTATTTATCCAGGAACTTTACATTAGAAACAACAAGCTTTCTGCAGAGGAGGCGGACCGCATCAATGCCTCCATCTGGGGAAAGGACCGGGATTACAGAAGTCAGGCCAAATAAAATAAAATGAAATGAGGCTTTCAGAAATTGCTACAGAATTGGGATTCGAGCTTCTTAACCCGGAAGCGGAGATGGGAAAAGAGGTGACAGGAGGGTATGTATCCGACCTGTTGAGTGATGTAATGGGATACGCCCGGGAAGGAGAAATATGGATTACTCTTCAGTCTCATATAAATGTGATAGCTGTGGCATCCCTGAAAGAATTGGCGGCGATCTTGCTGGTGAAGGGGATCAGACCTGATCCGAAAATGCTTCAGAAAGCCACAGAGGAGGGAATTCCGGTATTCGGCATTTCTGACGGGACCTTCTCTGCAGCAGGAAAACTATACGCACTGCTGGTCAGCCCATGAGAGCGTTTAGCGCCGATCTGCATATTCACTCGGTATTGTCCCCATGCGGGGACCTGGATATGAGTCCGGCCAGAATAGTGTCGGAAGCCAGCAGGAGAGGTTTGGATATCATTGCAGTGACCGATCATAATCATACGGGGCATGCAAGGATAACCAGAAGGCTCGCTGAAAGCTACGGTATATGGGTGGTTTACGGAGCTGAGGTAAACACCAGGGAAGAGGTCCATTGCCTTACGTTCTTTGATACAGATGAGCAGATAGAGCGGTTCCAGGAGGAACTTGACCGGTCCCTTCCTCGTATGCCGAATGATCCTGACCTTTTCGGGCATCAGGTAATTGTCGATGAAAAGGATCAGATTATAAGGGAGATAGACGAGTCTTTGTATCCTGGCCTGGAACTTGGGATCGGTGACCTGGAGGAAACGGTGCATGAGTTGGGGGGACTTTTCATTCCAGCCCACGTGGACCGACCAATGAACGGTCTTTATTCTCAACTGGGATTCTTTCCGGATGGACTGCAGGCTGATGCTGTGGAGATTCATAGGAAATCAGATCCGGACAGTGTGCGTTCCCGTCATCCGGAACTGAACCGGTTCCAGCTGATCAAGAATTCCGATGCACACTACCCGGAGGATATCGGCAGGGCGCCCATCCGGCTGATCATGAAGGATCGTACTTTTTCTGAATTGGCCATGGCACTGAGATGCCAGAAAGGTAGAAAGGTGGAACTACCATGAAAGAGATCGCATTGCATATTTTGGATATTTCGCAGAACAGTGTCTCGGCCGGAGCAGACCGGATCAGGGTTTGTGTGGAGAAGAGTGGTGAATGGATCTCCGTAAAGATAGAGGACAACGGGGAGGGAATGGACAGGGTCACGCGAAAAAGTGCAGAGGATCCGTTTTTCACCTCCAGGAGCACAAGAAGGGTGGGATTGGGAATCCCTCTGCTTAAGCAACATGCCGAAATGACGGGCGGGAAGCTGAAATTGGAATCAGTTCCCGGGAAGGGCACCACGATAGAGGCTGCCTTCCGGGCAGATCATCCTGATCTTCAGCCACTGGGCGATCTGGAGGGTTGCTGGATATTGATGGCCACTTCTTACCCTGAGGTGGAATGGGAACTGGATTGCAGGACAGACAGAGGCTTTTTTAAGATTACCACCTCCGAGATCAGGGAGGTTCTGAGCATAGAGAGAATTGCTGGCGAGGAACTGAAAGTTTCTCTGAAAAGCATGATAAGGAATCAGATAGAATCGATTCATTTGGATTAAATTTACAGGACTACATATTTCAAATTCAGTGATTATGGAAAAGATCAAATCATTGGCCGATCTGAAAAAGATCCGCGATGAGAAACAGTCCGGACTTTCTTCCAGAGAGAAGGGAGAAACCCCTGAAGACAGGGTGCAGGTAAAGGTGGCCATGGCCACCTGCGGAATTGCGTCCGGGGCTAAAGACACCATGGAATTTCTGACCGATCAATTGGAGAAGCGGGGTGTGGACGCCGTGGTGACCCAGACCGGTTGCATGGGTTACTGCTACGCCGAACCGACCATTGAAGTCACCCTTCCTTCCCAGGAGCCTGTGGTTTTTGGAGGGGTGGATACCGCCAAAGCCGATGAGATCATTGAAAAGTACATCAAGGGTGGTGAGCTGGTGGATGGGATCATCCCGGTTAACTACGAAACCATCCAATCAAAAGAATAAAAGAAGAAATCATGTCCAAGTATAGCATGCATTTGCTCGTTTGCGGCGGCACTGGCTGCAAATCACAGGAGAGCGATATGTTGACCGACAAGCTGAAAAGGGAACTGGATAAACAGGGACTTGCGGAGACAGTCCAGGTGATCATGACCGGATGTTTCGGTTTCTGTGAAAAAGGTCCCATCGTGAAAGTGATTCCGGACAACACCTTTTATACACAGGTCAAGCCCGAAGATGCCGAGGATATTGTGGAAGAACATGTGGTGAAGGGCAGAAGGGTGGAAAGGCTGCTTTACACCGATCCTGAGACCAAGACCCATGTGGAGGATTCCAAGGGAATGGGATTCTATAAGAAGCAATTACGCATCGCCCTGCGAAACTGCGGGGTCATCGATCCGGAGAAGATTGAAGAATACATAGCCAGGGACGGGTATCAGGCCCTGGGTGAGTTGCTTACCGAGAAATCCCCGGAGGAGACCATCGCCCTCATCAAGGCATCGGGTTTGCGCGGACGAGGCGGAGCCGGATTTCCTGCCGGATTGAAGTGGGAGCTGGCAAGGAAGAGCGAGTCCGATCAGAAGTATGTGGTATGCAATGCCGATGAGGGTGATCCCGGTGCTTTTATGGATCGGTCCATCCTTGAAGGTGATCCCCATTCCGTGCTGGAAGCCATGGCCATTGTTGGATACTGCATTGGTGCGGACAAGGGATTCATTTACATCCGTGCCGAGTATCCGCTGGCCATAGAGCGGCTGAAGATCGCCATTGCACAGGCCAGGGATTTTGGATTACTGGGAACGGATATCATGGGAAGCGGGTTCAGCTTCGATATTGGACTAAAATACGGGGCAGGCGCATTTGTCTGCGGGGAAGAGACCGCTTTGATCCACTCCATGGAAGGTGAACGGGGAGAGCCAACCCTGAAGCCCCCATTCCCTGCACAGAGCGGTTACCTGGGAAAGCCCACCAACGTGAATAATGTGGAGACGCTGGCCAACGTTCCGGTCATTCTTCAGAAAGGTGCTGAGTGGTTCAGCAGCATCGGCACCGAATCGAGTAAGGGGACAAAGGTCTTCGCCCTGGCAGGCAAGATCAACAATGTGGGATTGATCGAGGTTCCCATGGGTACCACGCTGAGAGAAGTGATCTTCGAGATCGGAGGAGGCATCAAGGACGGTAAGAAATTCAAGGCGGTGCAGACAGGTGGCCCCTCCGGGGGATGCCTGACAGAGAAACATCTGGATACCCCCATCGATTATGAAAACCTGGTGGCAAACGGTTCCATGATGGGCTCCGGAGGGATGATCGTGATGGATGAGGATGACTGTATGGTTTCCATCGCACGGTTTTATCTGGATTTTACGGTGGAAGAGTCCTGTGGAAAATGTGCTCCATGTCGCATCGGGAACAAACGGTTGCATGAGTTGCTGGTGCGGATATGCGAAGGCAAGGGGGAGTTGAGCGACCTGGACCGGTTGCGCAACCTGGGGGAAGTGATCAAGGATACCTCCCTCTGCGGTTTGGGACAGAGTTCTCCCAATCCTATTCTTTCCACTATGGAGAATTTTTATGAGGAGTACAGGGCTCATGTGGAAGACAAGAAGTGCTATGCAGGTGTCTGCACCGACCTGCTGGAATACTTTATTCTGGAGGAGAATTGCATCGGCTGTACGGCCTGTGCCAGGGGTTGTCCCGTTGGAGCCATCAGTGGTGAGCGAAAGGAGCTTCATGTGATCAACCAGGACATATGCATCAAATGCGGAGCCTGCCTGGAGAAGTGCAAATTCGATGCTGTGATACTTAAATAACTATGGAAACAATGAATCGCGTTAAGCTTACAATAGATGGAAAACAGGTGGAGGTTCCGGCAGGGGCCACCATTTATAAAGCAGCAAAAGAGCTTGGGATTGATATACCGGTCCTGTGTTACATGGACCTGAAAGACCTGAATATAGAGAATAAACCGGGAGGTTGCCGGATCTGCTCTGTGGAGGTGGAAGGACGGAGAAATCTGGCCCCTTCCTGTTCGACGGATGTGGCCGAGGGAATGGTGGTGAAGACCAATAGCATCAGAGTGATCAATGCAAGAAGAACCGTCCTGGAACTCATCCTTTCAAACCATCCCAAGGATTGCCTGTCCTGTGCCAAATCGGGGAACTGTGATCTTCAGGACATGGCTATTAGACTTGGAATCAGGGAGATCCCCGGACAGGAGTATGCCGAAATGTCCACCTACCGGATCGACACATCCCCCTCGATTATCCGCGAACTGGATAAATGCATCATGTGCCGGCGATGCGAAACCATGTGTAACGATTTTCAGACCGTAGGTGCCCTGAATGCGGTGAACCGCGGGTTTCATTCAGCAGTGGCCCCGGCGTTCGAAATGAACCTGGAACACTCTCCATGCACCTATTGTGGACAGTGTGTGGCGGTATGCCCCACAGGAGCATTGACCGAAGTGGATCATACTGCAAAGGTCATTGCCGCTCTCAATGATCCTTCTAAAACGGTGGTGGTGCAGACAGCACCTGCTGTGCGTGCGGCACTCGGTGAAGAATTCGGCATGGAACCCGGTACCCGGGTGACAGGCCAGATGGTCTCTGCCCTGAGACAGCTGGGATTTGATTATGTGTTCGATACTGATTTTGGCGCAGACCTGACCATCATGGAGGAGGGTGCCGAGTTATTGGACCGGCTGACCCGTTTTCTTGAAGGGGACAAGGAGGTCCGGCTGCCCATCCTGACCTCCTGCTGCCCTGCCTGGGTTAATTTTTTCGAGTATCACTATCCCGATATGAAGGAGATCCCTTCCACTGCGCGTTCGCCTCAGCAGATGTTCGGATCGATTGCAAAGAGCTATTTTGCTGAGAAGATCGGGGTCAGTAGGGATGAGATGATCGTGGTGTCCATTATGCCGTGCCTGGCAAAAAAGTATGAGTGCCAGAGAGAGGAATTTTCAGTGGATGGGAATCCCGACGTGGACTACAGCATTTCTACCAGGGAACTGGCCCACCTGATTAAGCAGGCCAATATGGATCTGAACCGGTTGCCCGATGAAGAATTCGATGCTCCGCTTGGTGAGTCGTCCGGTGCGGCAGTTATCTTCGGTGTTACGGGCGGGGTGATTGAGGCCGCCACCAGGACAGCCTACGAAGTGCATACCGGTAAGCAACTGGAAAAAGTGGACTTTAAACAGCTCAGGGGAATGGAAGGAGTACGGTCGGCGAAGGTTGATTTCAATGGACAGGAGATCCGGATCGGGATTGCTCATGGACTGGGAAATGCCCGTAAATTACTGGATGAGGTCAAGGCTAAAGAGGCCGTTTATCACGCCATAGAGATCATGGCCTGTCCGGGAGGATGTATCGGAGGAGGCGGCCAGCCGCTTCACCATGGAGACTCTTCCATTTTGAAAGCCAGGGCAAAGGCGATTTATACGGAGGACCAGGGTAAATCTATCCGTAAATCTCATGAAAATCCATCCATTAAAAAACTCTACGAGGAGTACCTGGGTGAACCTTTGAGTGAAAAGGCTCACGAGCTCTTACATACACACTATTTTGACAGAAGAAAAAAGAACTTCCAGGTTTAAGAAACCCCATATATTCAGCAACATGTCAAGTGTAAAGATTGAACTCAGACAAGACCAGATAGAAAAGATCCACAGTATTTGTGAATCATTTGGCAACCAGGAAGGTGAGTTGATCAGCATCCTTCATCAGACTCAGCAGAGTTTTGGCTACCTCCCCGCGGAAGTACAGGAGGTTATTGCAGACAAACTGGGAATTGCTGCAGCCAAGGTTTATGGAGTGGTCACTTTTTACTCCTTTTTCACTATGATCCCCAAAGGGAAGCATCCGATCTCCATCTGTACGGGGACTGCCTGTTACGTCAGGGGAGCGGAGACAGTGCTGGCCGAATTCAAAAAACTGCTCGATATCAAGGTGGGTGACACCACTTCCGACGGCAAGTTCTCCTTGAACTGTCTGCGTTGTGTGGGAGCATGCGGACTGGCACCGGTAGTACTGGTAGGAGAAAAGACCTATGGACGGATAGCACCCGATGATGTGGAAGATATCCTGAAAGAGTATCAGCAGTAACCAGGTGCCGTATCATCCCTGTGATCGGCAGACGGCCATCATTTTAATTTGGCTTTAAAATGTCTTATTTTTAGAATGGACGTAAGATGACAATTTTATCAGATATGATAAGGTTAAGCTATTTAACCAGTGTTGTTCTTTTGTCCGGTTCCCTGGTCATTTCATGTTCTGAAAATAAGAATGCCGGCTTGATGCCGGTCACCACCGATTCATCTCTGGCGCTGGAGTTGTATCAGACCGGCCTGGAAGCCCACGACCGTCTGAAGATGGAACTGGCATGGCACAGTCTGGAGAGGGCAGTAAAGGAGGACCCCGATTTTTTTATGGCCCATTTCTGGCTATACTGGATGACCAGCGGAAAAGAAAAGGAATACGCTGAAGCAGCTTTACAGACCAGGGGCGGCATGAATGAAGCGGAGGCGGAGATCAAAACAGCACTGCGGTATATTCGTGAGGGGCAAAGTGAAAAGGCAATGGAGCATCTGCAGAATGCCGTCGATCTCTATCCGGATGATCCTTATGTGCAGAGAATCCTGTATAGTTACCAGTTCTTCTACCTGAAGGATGTACAGGCTGCAGTTGCAAGTATGCGTAAAGCTATTGACCAGAACCCGGACTACCCTCTGGCATATAATCTGCTTGGCTATGCCTTCATGGATCTGGGAGATTTCAAAGAGGCAGAAAAGATCTTCGACAGCTATATGCGCCTGGTTCCGGAGCAGGCAAATCCCTATGATTCGAAAGGGGATTTCTTCATGAACACCGGGCAGTACGATAAGGCCTACAAGAGCTACATGAAGGCTTTCGAAATGGATCCTGACTTCCAGGTAAGCCGGAAGAAAGCGGAAAAGGCTATGAAAATGAAGGAAAGATCGGGGGAGTGACCCCTCTCTATTTTTCCCGTATCTCCTCGTAAAAAAAGCTTATTCTGTTTCCGACCTCATCATAGGTATAAATCCTTTGAGGGTTTAAATGGACGTAGTTTACCAGTGCAAAATCACCAATGCACATCAGGTTGTGGATGAAAAGGAAGATGGCAGGGAACAGAAAAGCCTGTGGAGAAAGGAAGGTAACCATGAGAATAGTGACAAGATTGATCGTTAGGAAGGGCGACAGTGCAAGGAAAATCAATTCTGATCCAGAGACAGGGTAACGGTCCGACGTAACGAAAAAGATCATTTGATCCAGGTCCGCTCCAAAGTGTATTTTTTTGGCTCCCAATAGTTTGTATGCTATGCCATGGATGAACTCATGTACGGGCACCACACCAAGACTACCTGCAAAGATTCCGTAAACTGAAAGCAGGATTACTCTGCCCACCGAAAGTTCATTCTGGAGCAATGCCTGAATGATATAGCCAGTAATCCAGATCAGCAATCCAAGATTAATTGTTGCAAATGCGATAGAAACAAGGCTTCTCCTTCGAATCTGTTCCAGTACAAACGGGACCATTTCTCTGAACTCCAGTTCCCGGACAAGGATGTATCTGGGGTCCTCCTGCAGGTCTTTCACCGCGGGCCTTCTGGTACCTCTTTTTATTGCGCTCATTTCTTCGGGGAATCATTGATTTTGGCCGCATCGATGCCCGTTCAAATTACGAAATGATTAGAAACCAACCAACCGGAAACCTTTGCAGGGGTATGGATGATCACATGGGGTGCAAGGGCTACTCCTCGAGAATGAAACGGTAAGCTGTATGATCGGAAGCTTTTCTGTCGTATCGGCGTGCTGCACTGTGCAGCCCTTTCAATTCATGCAATCTGGCCAACCCTCTGAAAGCGATGGCCTGAAACACATCAGCAATCGGACCCAGGGCTTCTGCCTGTTTCAGGGTCTGTTGATACCCTTTTCCAGCTCCTCTGTCATCTCCGGTTTGCTTTTCAGCCATGAATGCTTCCGCCATGGTTCTGATCAATTGAGTGTATCGATCCTGCTGACCCCCCATGAGGTTCAGGATCTGTTGTACTTCACCATATCTATGCTGGTGAAGGAGGATGATCACCAGCAGTCCCTGATAAAATATATTTTTAGGATTCTCGTCATTGAGCCTTCTTGCGTAAAGGGCTGCTGTATTCAGGTCATTCTCGTAATTCAGCTGGATGAGAGACATGAATAAAACCGATTCGACCCTCAGGAATACGGAATGTTGAATGGCGCAGTTCAATTGTTGAAGCCCCAGTTTCTTGTTGCCGGGTTGCATGAATGAAACCAGAGGTTTATAGACAGGATGAGCTTCCGGATATGCTTCAATGTAGTAATTATAAAGCCCGGTCGAAAAATAGAATTCAACGAATTGCTCTTTCATCTCAAATCCTTCTTTTGTACGCCTGTACATATGGGGAAGATCCGGGATGACCCTGGCGGCTTTTCCATTATCCGCCCAGAACATGGCCTGGAATGCCCTTCCGAAGAGATCGAAAAACACCCCCTCGATGTAGTCACTTTCTGATTCGATCATTGTCTGGGCCCGCTTGACGGATTCCTCCATCAGGGAAATGAACCTTTCTCCTTCAGGAGTTTTCGGTACGAGGGGAAAATTCTCCCAGTATACGATCAGTGCTTCCAGAAATAATGGAGCGGGATGGGAAGGAGTTTGAAGATCTAGGGATCGCTGATATCTTTTTGCTTCAGAGAACTCAAAGTTATAGGTATGCCTGAGACATTCCTCCACTTTCCGGAGAAGCTCCGGCCGCTGAAGGTACCCCTCCTGCGCGTAAGAGACAATTGACCGGGGGAGCAGGAACAGGATAATCAGTATGCTCGTTTTCAGCATGAGTCAAAGATAACAATTAAAAAAGGCTGCCTGCGGGAGCAGACAGCCTTCAATAAACCGGTAATGAACCACTACTTCACAACCCTAACCCTATTTGCAATTTGACATTACCGGTGATAATATATTATTTCCCACAACTGCTTGAGCTGTGGTCGGATCCAGATTGTCCAGCCTCTGCCATAGCAGAGGAAGGAGTGATCACTGCATCGATCACGTGAACTATTCCATTGTCTGTTTTGATATCTGCAGAGATGACCCTGGCATTATCCACATACACTTTTCCATTCTTAATAGCAATGTCTATTTTGTCACCATTCAGTGTTTCGATCGACTGACCATTGGACAGGTCTGACGACATTGCCTCAGCGCCCACCACATGGTAGAGGAGAATCTGTGCGAGATCTCCTTTGGGATCTTCCAGCAGAGCGGCTACCGTACCTTCAGGTAAGGCTTCAAAAGCAGCATCAGTCGGAGCAAAGACAGTAAAAGGTCCCTTTCCACTCAGATCGTCAGCCAGTTCCGCAGCGATTACAGCGGCTTCAAGGGTATTATGATCACCGCTGTTTACGACTACCTCCACGACGGTGGACTGAGCGAAGGCCAGGCTGGTAAACAGGAGCATCAGGGTGGCGAGCATCGCACTTTTAATGAGATGGGCGGGATACTCAAGAACCATTGTTTTTTCTGTTGCTTTCATGATAAAATGTTTTAATGTTTTTAATATCTATTAAACATAGAAAAGACTAAAATGTTTAAGTTAAAGACTGTTAAAGTTAAACAAAACTTTTATTATTGACCCCCCAGGCCTTTTCTAAAAGAAATAGGGGCCGTCCCACCTGGAGACAGCCCCTGTGTAAGAAATGAATCAGAGAGTTAGTTCAAGATCCGAACCTTGTTGGTGATCTGAGTTTTTCCGGTCTGAATAA
>CAZRZY010000103.1:0-17747 GCA_964604655.1 uncultured Bacteroides sp.
GGCAACAGTAAGTTACAACATAATCTGATGCAAATCAACAAGAACCGGTTGTCCGTGCCTGCACCATTTATTCACGGTGATTTCTTTTGAGTGCAGGGTGGATAGCCCGCTATTTCACAGTGTTTTTTGAGTGCAGAGCGGATAGCAGAGTGGATAGCAGCTTGGATAGCAGCTTGGATAGCAGCTTGGATAGCAGCTTGGATAGCAGCTTGGATAGCAGCTCGGATAGCAGTTCGGATAGCAGTTCGGATAGACCGGTAGTTCAGGGTGTTTTTTGAGTGCAGAGTGGATAGCAGAGTGGATCAGGGATCCAGGGGATTAACATTGGCAAAGCTCAAAAGAATGGGGATCGTTCTTCTGCTGGACACCTTCTGCTGGACACCTTCTGCTGGATACCTTCTGCTGGATACCGTTTGCTGGATACCGTTTGCTGGATACCTTCTGCTGGATACCGTTTGCTGGATACCTTCTGCTGGATACCGTTTGCTGGATTTCGCTTCCCTATTCTGGGTGTTAAACTCCTGAATATTTTTATTTAGAAGGGGCCTGAGGAACTTTACAGTGTCAGACTCCAATATTTTCCTGCTTAAAAGGGGCCTGAAGGACTTCACGGGGGTCAGAGAGACCTAAATTATCTGTTTGTTATACTTATTAGGTAAACTAATGATAATAAATATTTTTCGATAGATATATTTTAGAAAAAAAGACACCTAAAAGGTTAATAACTTGATAAAACATGTTGTTGGTGACCACTGGAAGGTCCCCGCAACGAGTTGCGAGCTAGGAGGAACCATTCGAATTCGACCAAGCTGCGCTGAATGTTAGGGTTGTGCTGGTTCTAACAGGAAACAAGGGCTGATGGAGGAATCTCCGTTCAATATATTCCGAAAGACACCCCCCCGATCTTCTAAAAGACGCATCCAATCTTCCGAAAGACGCACTTGACATGGTCAAACATGAGCCGGATATGATAAAAGGAACAACGAATCTTTTTATAGGCCGGATGCTGGTAGAGATGAGCCTGAATGACCTTAAATCCCTCGATTGCATAGGCTTTGCCGATCTCATAGGCTTTGCCGATCTCATAGGCTTTGATGATCGCATAGGCTTTGATGATCGCATAGGCTTTGCCGATCTCATAGGCTTTGCTGGACTCACAGGCTCTGTTCCCCGAAGTTCTACTTTGGGGTCAGCGAGCACAAAATAATATTCACTGGACCGAAGATTGGCTTCCGAATTCTAAAGGTTCCTCGCAGCTTGTTGCGAGGATCTTCAATGGCGTAATCAAACTTTAATCCTACGTCAACGAATTTCCGGGTTCCTCAGATTCTGTTGTGGTTCCTCAGATTCTGTTGTGGTTCCTCAGATTCTGTTGTGGTTTCTCAGATTGTGTTGTGGTTTCTCAGATTGTGTTGTGGTTTTTCAAATGCCGGGGTTTATCCAATAACCGGTCGCAGCTGGCCTCATTAACCTTTGTATGGAATTGCCTTCAGCTTTCTCAGCTTATTTTTCCGCTTTCGGATCCTCAGCAGGATGAATACCAGGGTAAAAAGAAGGATGAAGCTGGCAATGACCAGAATGCGCCAGGTCTGTGCTTCCTGAGAGGAGAGGAGTATCACCTCGTGTTTGATCAGATAGCCGGTTAGGACATTGAGAAGGGATTCGGGGATCAGTCCCAGCATGGTCCCCATCAGGTAGGAGCGCATGCTGATGCTGCTCAGAGGGAAGCTGAAATTGATCAGGCTAGTGGGGAAAATGTAGATGGACCGGCTAAAGACCACCGTCCAGAGTCCGTACTTCCGGATGCGTTTATTGATCCGGCGGATCAGTTTCTTCTTGCCGTAACGCTCCTTGAAATATGTTGTGAAAGCCGATCTGACCATGAAGTAGGAGGCCATTACCGATACCAGGTTCACCCCCCAACTGATCCCCAGGGCGGGCCAGAAAGGGAGCAGGAACCCCAGGGCCATGGAGAGGTAGAACACCGGCAGGCCGGTCATGGTACTCAGCAGGGTGAAGGCTCCGATCAACAGGATCATGAACGCCAACTGGGGCGGATCGTTCATGATCCTGTCGAAGAGCATCTCCTCCGCGCTGCTACCGGCAGTCAGGTAGAGAAACACTGCCGCGGCTACCACAATGAACGCCACAATAACGATCCGTAACTGTTTCACATCCGACCTTTGACTTTCCGACTTTCCATCGACTTTCCTACGATTTGATGGACTCTTCGACTATTATGGACTTTAAGGACTTTCTGGACTTTCTGGACTTTCCTACGACTCTCCTACTTTCCTACTTTCCTACTTTCCTACTTTCCGACTATTATGGATTTCCCAACTGTTAAGGACTTTCTGGACTTTATGTGTTTGTCCGGCTAAAACGTCCCGGAATGCCGGTACAGGTAGAGCCAACCGGTATAGAGGGTCTGTGCCGATCCTTCCTCACCGGTCCCTCCCGGGGTCGATCCACCGCTGCCGCCACCGCTGCCGCCACCGCTGCCGCCACCGCTGCTGCCAGGGCTGCCGCCCCCGTTCCCCCGGTTGTTCCTCCAGTTCTCGATAATGGTCTGGTCCCGGTATTCCACCCCGTCGTATCCGGTGGCTTCCACCACATAATAATACTGCCCTTCAGGAGCTCTGCGGTTGCTCTCCCTTACATTTCCGTCCCAGCCGTCCCAGGAGTATATATCATCAATCTCCCGTTTATACACCACCTTGCCGGTGCGGTCCACAATGGTAACCCGGCATGATCGGAGCGACTGGTGTTTGAAAACGAAGAAATCGTTGGTTCCGTCGCCGTTGGGGGTGAACACATTGGGGATGGCCAGCTGAGAAGGCACCACAAAGATCGGCTCTTCCAACCGGAAGGTATCGATACACCCCTCTTCGCTGGTGGATACCAGATAAGGCTCATATAATTCATCGGCCCTCACGTAGGTAAACTCGGTCGATTCCTCCACATCGAAGGTATTTTCTGATTGTTTGATCCCTCCCAACGTATCCAGGTAGACCCACTCGAAGGTGGCTCCGTTCTTCGATATGTTGTTAAAACGCACCGTCAGCTGTGCATCCAGACTTCCATTATCCTCGCTCCAGGTCCCGGTCAGATCGGGATCATACTCTTCAGTGACCTTGTCGAGGTATTCCACCTCGAACTCCGCTCTGGTCTGAATACTCACATAGAAGACCGAATCCACCTCCTGCATTCCATATTGATCCGTGGCAGTCAGGATATACCAGGTATCCTCATAGGGCGGCTGGTAGGTGATATTGGGATCAAGTACAATGGTGTCATTGGGGATATTCAGTTCGTTATTATCCGAGGTCCATTTGAAGGAAAAATCGGACAATCTGGAAATAGTATCTCCGGATGCCGGATCATAGTAAATCAGGGTGTCCGGAGTCACTCTCCCTGAGAGATAGATGGAGAAACAATTAATCGCATAGCCCGGTACCTGACCTACGGCATTCTTAACGATCCCTGTCTGGAACCGGTCCTGCAACACCCATGCCGTCAGGGTAGTGTCTAAACCGCTCACGGAGGAGATACGTACCCTGTAGCCCCCTTCTTCCAGCCCGTTAACCGAAGAAGAACCCACGCCTGTTTCGGTAAAAAAAGGAGGGTCATAATCCTGTATGGCAGGATTGTAAATGCTCCAGGCAAAATCGTAGCTTCCGGATCCGGGAAGCGTAGCGGCCAGATTGCCTGTTTTCACGCCGCCATGCGACTGGTAGAAGACAAAAAGAGGATCCTTTCCCGCGGTTACGGGATAGCTGACGCTGTCGATTCGGTCGGCAGTAGTGGAGCTAACCTGTCCGTGGCCAGGCCGGGGGATCGCCAGAATCACCTGAAAGATCATCAGCGTAATGACCGCCCGGGCGATCCACATTTTTTCAACCGGCAGATAACGGGACATTTTTCAGGTTTATTCTATAAACGAATTATTGACAAAATATTATACACTCCGAAGGCGCGTAAAAATGCAACTTTTCACCCAATTGTGCAATTCTTTCAACATCTCCCGGCGATACTGGAACGGCATAATCCATTAACAGTTGTTATCTTAGACAGCCGAATAAATAAAGTGCGTGTGGAAGCGATACGGAAGGATCTGAACGAGGCGCAGCAGGAGGCTGTATTGAATCACAGGGGACCGGCACTGGTGATCGCCGGAGCAGGGTCAGGGAAGACCAGGGTGCTGACTTACCGGATTGCTTACCTGCTCTCCCTGGGAATTTCCCCCTCGCGGATCCTGGCCCTTACCTTCACCAACAAGGCGGCCAATGAGATGAAAGAGCGGATCGCCTCGCTGGTCAGCCCCGACCTGGCCCGGCGCCTCTGGATGGGTACCTTCCACTCGCTGTTTGCCCGAATCCTTCGCAGGGAAGCGGACAAACTGGGATTTCCTTCCAGCTTCACCATCTATGATACCATCGATTCCAGAAGCCTGGTCAAGACCATCGTCAGGGAGTTCAAGCTGGATGAAAAGATCTACAAGCCTGCCGAAGTCTTCGGCAGGATCTCCGCGGCCAAGAATAGTCTGGTGACCCCGGATGTGTACATGAGCAGCGGTGAGTTCCGGGTGCGGGACCAGGTTTCCAGGAAACCGCGCCTGGGTGAGATTTATGACCGGTACGTGAAGCGTTGCAAGCATTTCGGGGCCATGGATTTCGATGACCTGCTGCTGCAGACCAACCTGTTGTTCAGGGACCATCCGGATGCGCTGGACCGTTACCGGGAGGCCTTCGACTATATTCTGGTGGATGAGTACCAGGATACCAACTATTCTCAATACCTGATTATCCGTAAGCTTTCCGAGATTCACCGGAATCTCTGCGTGGTAGGGGATGATGCACAGAGCATTTATTCCTTCAGGGGAGCCCGTATCGAAAACATTCTGAACTTCAAGAACGACTACTCCGATTACAGCCTCTTCAAACTGGAGCAGAATTACCGGTCGACTCAAACGATTGTGAAAGCTGCCAACAGTGTGATCAAAAAGAACCGGGATCAGATCTCCAAGGAGGTTTTTTCGAAAAATGAGGATGGCGAACCTATTCAGGTGATCAAAGCGGTGGATGACAGGGAGGAGGGATTTGTGGTGGCCAAACATATTTCCGATTTACGATTCAGGGAGCAGCTTGAATTCAGTGATTTTGCCATCCTCTACCGCACTAATGCCCAGTCGAGGATTTTTGAAGAAAGCCTGCGAAGGATGAACATCCCTTACAAGGTATTCGGTTCCCTCTCCTTTTACCAGCGGAAGGAGATCAAAGACCTGCTGGCCTATTTCCGGATCACGGTCAACCCAAGGGACGATGAATCGTTGAAAAGAGTGATCAATTATCCCCTGCGGGGAATCGGGAAGACAACGCTGGACAAACTCAATGCCTACGCGGAAAAACTGAATGCGCCCATATGGGATGTCCTGATCCACCTGGACCAGGTGAACCTGGGGTTCAATATGGGCTCACTGAACAAGCTCCATGGATTCACCCGGTTGATTCAAAGCTTCCAGAAACGCCTGCCTGAAATGGAGGCCTTTGACCTGGCCTACACGATTGTCAATGAAACGGGGGTCATCAAGGACTTGAAATCGGACCAGACCCCGGAGAATGTTTCCCGTCTGGAGAATGTGGAGGAACTTCTAAACGGTATCCGTGATTTTACAGAGAATTCGGAAAACGGAGAGATGACCCTTGGGGATTATCTGGAGCAGGTGACGCTCATGACCGATGCCGACAACGAAAAGAAAGAGGACCGGAATAAGGTGAGCATCATGACCATACATGCAGCCAAAGGGTTGGAATTCAGACATTTGGTTATTGCCGGGATGGAGGAGGAGCTTTTCCCTTCCCAGATGAGTACAGACAACCCCAAAGACCTGGAGGAGGAGCGGCGCCTTTTCTACGTAGCCCTGACGCGTGCCCGGAAGAGTGCCATGATCACCTATGCATCCCAGCGCTATAAGTGGGGGATCCAGAATGCCTGCTCTCCAAGCAGGTTCATCAGGGAGATCGACAAGAAATACCTGGAGCTGCCCCCCGATTTCTATCCGGTAGTCCATGGATGGGGTGCTGAAAAGCAGGAAAAAGAATCGTTTATTCCCGATTCCTACCGGAGGATTATGGAGCGGCGTTCCCAGCCACGTAAGATCGAAGTGGGTGGACGGCGAATGGTGAACGTCAACCAGGCAGGATCGGGCAGGTCATCCGGTCAGTCATCCGGCCAGTCATCCGGCCAGTCATCCGGTCAGTCATCCGGTCAGTCATCCGGCCAGTCATCCGGTCAGTCATCCGGCCAGTCATCCGGCCAGTCATCCGGTCAGTCATCCGGTCAGTCATCCGGCCAGTCATCCGGTCAGTCATCCGGTCAGTCATCCGGCCAGGTGGAGTCCGGTCATCCTGGAAAAGACTTCTCTCCATCAGATCCTTCTCAGATTCAGGTGGGTACAAAAGTGGAGCATCCCAGATTCGGAATAGGGGAAGTCCATAAGCTGGAAGGTGCCGAATCTAATACCAAGGCCACTGTGCAGTTTCCCGTCGGGACTAAACAACTCCTGTTAAAGTTTGCCAAGCTGAGGGTCCTCGAATAAAGTGCCCCCAGTTGAATAAAAATCAGTACTTTTGTAAAAAATATTCCAATGACTTACGATTATAACACGACCCGTAAAAAGCTCATTCTGCCCGAATATGGCAGAAATATTCAGAAGATGGTCAATCATCTGAAGACCATTGAGGATCGTGAAGAGAGAAATAAAGCGGCCCAGGCCGTTATCGGGGTAATGGGAAACCTGAACCCGCATCTGCGTGATGTGAACGACTTCAAGCATAAGCTCTGGGACCATCTGGCCATCATTTCCGATTTCGATCTCGATATCGATTCCCCCTACGAATGGCCCGAGAAGGCGGAACTGGAAGCAAAACCCAATAAGGTAGCCTATAACCAGCACTCCATCCGCTACAAGCATTATGGAAGATCCATTACGTTAATGATCGAAAAGGCAATAGAACTGGAGCCGGGAGAAGAGAAAGATGATCTGGTACAGATGATCGCCATTCACATGAAGAAATCCTACCTGACCTGGAACCGGGAGGCGGTAAGCGATGAGGAGATACTGACAGATCTGAAGACACTCTCCAGAGGAGAGCTGGAAATTAGCGAAAACCTGAAACTTCCTGACACCAAAGATATACTGACCAAGAACCGTCCCCCCAAAAAGAAGGGGGGAGGCAGGAAGAAACAGCATTCCTGATAGATGGGTAAGTTCATCATCGAGGGAGGGCACACCCTGCAGGGGGAGATCACCCCTCAGGGTGCTAAGAACGAAGCGCTTCAGATTCTCTGTGCCACCCTGCTCACTTCCCGGCCGGTTACTATCCGCAATCTGCCCCGCATCCAGGACGTATTGTTATTGATCCGGCTACTGGAAGACCTTGGAGTAACGGTAGAGAAACCATCTGACTCCAGCTACCGGTTTACGGCCGAGAAAGTCGATCTGCACTATTTCCAGACCGAAGCCTATGCCCGTCAGTCTGCATCCCTCAGGGGTTCGGTGATGATCCTGGGTCCGCTTCTGGCCAGATTCGGTCAGGCAGTGATGCCGAAGCCGGGAGGCGATAAGATCGGTCGCAGAAGACTGGATACCCATTTCATGGGATTTCAGGCCCTGGGAGCAACCTTCGATTTCAACCATTCCGAAAATTTTTACCAGGTGAATGCAGCGCAACTGAAGGGAGCCTACATGCTGCTGGATGAAGCATCGGTGACAGGTACGGCCAATATTTTGATGGCCAGTGTACTGGCAGAAGGAACAACCACCATCTACCATGCGGCCTGCGAACCCTATATCCAGCAACTCTGTCAGATGCTTGTCCGCATGGGAGCGCGTATCTCGGGGATCGGGTCCAATCTGCTGACCATCGAAGGAGTGGATGAACTGGGTGGAACGGATCACACCATCCTTCCTGATATGATCGAGGTGGGGAGCTTCATTGGAATGGCGGCTATGACCGGGTCGGAACTGACCATTAGAAATGCCGGGATCGATCATTTGGGGATCATCCCTGCCTCTTTCGGGAGATTGGGTATACAGATGGAAGAGCGGGAGGATGATCTTCACATCCCCGCACAGGATCATTATGCCATCGAAACATTCATCGACGGGGCGATCATGACCATCGCCGATGCACCCTGGCCGGGGCTGACCCCCGACCTCCTCAGTGTGATACTGGTCACTGCCACGCAGGCCAGGGGGAGCGTGCTGATCCACCAGAAGATGTTTGAGAGCCGGCTCTTCTTTGTGGACAAACTGATCGATATGGGGGCACAGATCATCCTCTGCGATCCACACAGGGCCACGGTCATCGGGCTCGACCACTCCATCAGGCTCAGGGCCACGACCATGTCCTCCCCCGACATTCGTGCAGGCGTCGCACTTCTTATCGCAGCCATGTCGGCCAAAGGCACCAGCATCATTTATAATATCGAACAGATCGACAGAGGGTACGAAGCCATCGATATGCGCCTCAACAGGCTGGGGGCTTCCATATACCGCGAAGCGTAGTAGCAATAAATCAATATCATAGATTCCATATCATCATGAGAGCTTACGTCAGAAATCAAAAATGGTCCTTTTTCTTCACCTCCGCGTTGTTGCTCCTTACGCTGTTGCTGACCGCCTGCGGTTCCGGGAAAAGCGGAGGCTCCACGGAGCAGACCGTTGAACAGGGCAATACGGATATCAGAACCGGCATAAACATAGGCGACCGCGCACCCGAACTGGTCTTTGAATCACCGGAAGGGGAGAAGATTGCCCTCTCTTCTTTAAGGGAAAAGATGGTGCTCATCGATTTCTGGGCCGCCTGGTGTTCTCCCTGCAGGATCGAGAATCCCCATCTGGTGAAGCTCTATAAGAAGTACAGGGATCAATCGTTTCTGAACGGGGAAGGATTCACCATCTACGGAGTTTCCCTGGACAGGGACCGTGAAATGTGGGTGGATGCCATTGAAGATGATGGCCTCATATGGGAGTCCCACGTAAGCGACCTGAAAGGCTGGAAGTCGGTTCCCGCCGCCATGTACGGCGTGATGGGCATCCCTATGAACTTCCTGATCGACGGGGATGGTATCATTGTAGCCAAAGGCCTTCGCGGAGAATACCTGGAGGAGAAGCTGAAGGAGCTGCAGAAGTAGGCCATGGCATTTTCCCAGCCCCTGATTATGATACTTTTCGATCATATATACTAAGGTTGCTGATTGAGATGGAAAAAGGACATTGGAAGCTTAAGGTTTGGCATGTAAAGATGTGGTTGCTTCTATGGACTTTCTGCATTCCGGGTTGTTTATCAAATTCAAAGTATGTACGGATTATGCCTCTTGGAAATTCAATCACCGAGGGATGGGATTCCTCCGGCCTGCCTGCCAGGAAACGGATCGCTTATCGTGGTGAGCTCTATAAACAAATGACAACGGCAGGTTACTCCTTCGATTTTATCGGTCATAATCAGGGTGGGTTTCCGTCCGTACGGGACCGCAATCATGCAGGGATTTCCGGGATCACAGACGGGGGGATCCTGCGGTTATTGAAGGATGGATACGATATCAGGAATGATAGGTGCACCACCGGAGGAGAACCATACCTGGACGTTTACCGGCCCGATCTGATCCTCCTTCACATCGGAACCAATGATGTCCTCCGCGGACAGGGCTCCAGTGCGGATACCATTTCTCTAATCCTGGATTATATCGACGCCTGGGAGAGAAAATCCGGAAATGAGGTTGTGGTTTTTCTCGCCCGAATTATTAACAAGGCAGATCCGGATCAGATGATCTCAGAATATAATAGGAATATCGATTCTATCTTTGCCTCGCGAAATGACCCGGGCGTTTTTTTGGTGGACATGGAAAATGGTGCCGGCATCAAATATCCGGATGATTTCAAGGACACTGTTCACCCGAATGCCTCTGGAGATGAAAAGATAGGAAGAGCCTGGTTTAAGGCGATCCATGCATACCTGAGCACCGATAGGTTCTTGGACCAGTAGCCTTCTTTCTGCGTAACGAAAAAGGGCATCCGTAAGACGCCCTTTTTCATTATTTCCAGATCGTTCACCTTCAGCCGAGATGAGTGGGAATAGACCCAAAGGAAAAAGGGTATTGGCCGAACAACCCTATTCCTCTTCCTGGTTGGCTTCGTAGGCCTTCAGCAGTTCCTCCTGTATCTCACCAGGTACCTGCGCATATGCATCGAACTTCATGCTGTACATGGCCCGTCCGCTGGTCAGGGAGCTGAGGGCGGTGGAGTACTTGTTCATCTCGGCCAGAGGCACCTTTGCGGTTATTTTCTCAAATCCTTTTTCACTCGACATTCCCTGAACGATGGCCCGGCGTCCCTGAAGGTCGCTCATCACATCGCCCATGTAGTCAGAGGGTACCAGGACTTCCACCTCGTAAACCGGTTCCATGATCTTGGGACCGGCCACTTTAAACGCCTGACTGAAGGCATTGCGCCCGGCCAGCATGAACGAGATTTCGTTGGAGTCCACCGGGTGCATTTTCCCGTCATAGACGTATACCCGGATATCACGTGCGTAGGAGCCGGTCAGAGGTCCCTCTTCCAGTTTCTCCATGATCCCTTTAAGGATAGCAGGAAGGAAACGGGCATCGATCGACCCGCCCACAATGCAGTTGATAAATTCGAGCTTTCCTCCCCATGACAGTTCATGGGTGTCCACACCCCGGTTGGCCATCTTGTATTCTTTGCCATCCAGTTTGAACATATTCTTGGGGGCAGAACCTTCGGTGTAGGGTTCAATGATCATATGCACCTCTCCGAACTGACCGGCACCACCCGATTGCTTTTTGTGGCGGTAATCGCTCTGGGCGGCCTTGGTGATGGTCTCCCTGTAGGGGATTCTCGGCGGGATGAATTCGGTCTCCACCTTAAACTGGTTGTCCAGGTGCCACTTGACGATATTGAGGTGGTATTCACCCTGACCGGAAAGGATGATCTGCTTCAGCTCCTTGCTGTATTCCACCTGAACCGTGGGATCTTCCTGGTGGATGCGATTGAGTGCTTCTCCCAGCTTCTCATCATCACCTTCACTGACCGGCCGGATGGCTGTCCTGAACTTGGGTTCGGGGAAGGGGATCTTAGGGAATTCATAGGCTACTTCAGGGGCGGTCAGGGTATGATTGATCCTGGTCGCTTTCAGTTTGACCGTACAACCGATATCACCGGCCGACAGGGAGGACACCTTGTTGCGGTTTTTGCCAAGGGGGGCAAATATCTGGGAGAAACGCTCCTTATTGCGTGTGAAATTATTGGTCAGATCGACTCCCTCCTTTACCTCTCCTGAGAGAACTTTGAAGAAGTTGATCTCACCGATATGGGATTCCACATTGGTCTTAAAGACGAAAAGTGAGGCGGGAGCGGAAGCATCACACTTTACCTCTTTCCCGTCCAGAGTGGTAACCGGAGGAAGCTCATCAGCCGAAGGCGCCACATTGGTGATGAATTCCAGGAAACGCCCCACACCCATATTCTTCTTGGCCGAAGAACAAAAGACAGGGAACATCCCCCTGGCCACCACACCTGCAGTGATCCCGGTCCTCATTTCATCTTCAGTAAGACCGTCATTCTCGAAGAATAGCTCCATCAGCGCTTCGTCATTCTCCGCGGCCTTTTCGATCAGTTCATTTCTCAGTTCCTCGGCCCTGTCTGATTCGGATGAGGGAATATCGGTGATTTCAGGTTTCCCTCCATCCGTGGGATATTTATATAGCTTCATCTGTATAATATCCACAATGGAATCGAAACCGGGTCCGGCATTTACCGGGTATTGGGCCAGTACCGCATCGCCCCCGAAACTGTCTTTGATACTCTCGAATGCTTTCTCAAAGTTGGCCTGGTCATGATCGCATTTATTGACCAGGATCACGGCAGGTTTATTCAGCCTGCTCAACCAGCGGCTGTGTATTTCGGTTCCCACTTCGATCCCGTTCTGGGCATTAATCAGGATTACGCCGGAGTCTGCCACATGAAGGCTCGATACGGTACCCCCCACGAAGTCGTCGGCGCCGGGAGCGTCCAAAATATTGACCTTTTTGTCGTTATACTCCGTACACATGACACTGGAATACATGGAGGACTGGTTCTCATGTTCGATCTGGTGAAAGTCAGAGACGGTGTTTTTGCTTTCCACTTCTCCTCTGCGGTCGATAACCCCGCCTTCAAATAGCATGGCTTCCGCAAGGGTGGTTTTTCCCGATCCGGCATTTCCAAGCAATACGATGTTCTTGATCTGTTTGGTCGAGTATGTCTTCATTGGGTACCTAATAATTTGATTGGTTGATACTTTGATTTCTAGCTGGATGCCCCCGAAAAGGCCCTGCAAAAGTAATAAAAATTTCTATGGGCCCCATTTTACGATTGTATCCTGAGTTTAAAAAAGATCGGATTTAGGGTGAATCTTTATTCAGGTCGTTGTAATTTGCATACGATCCTGAAAGAAGACCGGAAATGCAAGAACCATCCGTTAAAGGTATCATTCCGCCACTGGTTACCCCCCTGACCGGCAAACATCAGCTGGACAGGCGCGGGTTTGAGCGTTTGATCGAGCATGTGGTTGATGGAGGGGTACAGGGGGTTTTCATTCTGGGAAGCACCGGCGAATTTGCCACACTCACCGATAAGCAGCGGGGGGAAATCATCGATCTGGCATCCCAAATGGTGGCAGGGAGGGTTCCGCTTTTTGTGAATGTCACCAGCTCCTCCTATCTTCAAACTTTGGAGCATGTCAGGTTTGCAGGGGAATCGAAATCTGATTATCTGGTGCTGGCCCCTCCCTTTTACTATCCCATGAACCAGGAGGAGATCCGCAGCTATTTCGAAAGAGTGGCGGACCGATGCGCTGTTCCTCTGATACTGTACAATGCTCCCCAATACTGCCACAACGAACTGGAGCCTTCCACCGTCAAAATGCTGGCAGGACACGGCAATATAGCCGGGATCAAGGACAGTTCGGGAGACAGGAATTATGTGGCTCAATTGCTGGCTGAAAGGGAAGAACCGGATTTCAGTATTTTGATCGGTCCTGAAAAGATGCTGGGTGAGTTGATTGTTCAGGGCTGCAACGGAGGAGTAAACGGGGGAGGGAACCTGTTCCCCAAACTCTATGTAAAGATGTACCGTGCCGCAATGCAAAGGGACCCGGCAGAAATGAACCGTTGTCAGCAATGGATCGAAAGGGTCTCCGGCCAACTCTATGAAGTCCCAGATTCACCTCTTGGCATCGTAATCGCACTGAAATATGCCCTGTCGGTGAGGGGAATCTGTTCCGGCACCATGGCCGCACCCGTATATAACAGTCTAACCGAATCACAGAAAAACAAAATCAAAGCCTTCCTCGATGAGATGGAACATGAAAGTTTCTAAAATCCTTACGCTAACGCCTCTGTTAGTTATCACCGGTCTGATAGCAGATTCCTGCGCCGGCAAAAGCAAGATAGACCGGGCCCATATGCATGCTGTGGAAGGAGGGAAGGGTTACCTGACAGGAGAGCTGATCTATCCGCTGAACGATAGGCCCACCGATCAATGCCACGCCTCCACTATCGAGGAAACCGGATCGGGGCTGGTTGCGGCCTGGTTCGGCGGGCCCCATGAACGGCACCCGGAGGTGGGGATCTGGGTATCCAGGCGTATCCATGACCGCTGGACCAGACCGGTGGAAGTGGTGAACGGTGTACAGAACGACTCGGTCCGGTTTCCCTGTTGGAACCCGGTCCTGTTCCAACCTGCGGATGGTCCGCTGATGCTCTTTTACAAAGTGGGCCCCAACCCGATAGAATGGTGGGGGGAGATGGTCACCTCCGAAGATGACGGGCAGAGCTGGTCCGTACAGGTGAAACTGGGAAAAAGCAGGCTGGGTGAACTGATTGGCCCCGTCAAGAACAAGCCCATTCAGCTGAGTGACGGAACTATTCTTTGCCCGTCCAGTGCCGAGGAGGTGGCAGGGGACGGCACTTACTGGAGGGTCCATTTTGAGACTTCCCCGGATCTGGGGCAGACCTGGAAGGTGATTGGTCCTGTCAACGATGGAATCCGTTTTGATGCTATTCAGCCCAGCATTCTGACCTATCCGGACGGAAGGATGCAGGTGCTCTGCCGCACCAGGCAGGGCGTGATCGCACAATGCTGGTCGGAGGATTGCGGAGCCACCTGGAGCAGAATGACCGCTACTTCCCTGCCCAATCCCAACTCAGGAACGGATGCGGTCACACTCACCGATGGCCGCCAGCTGCTGGTATACAACCACACCATCAGGGAAGGGGAATTCCCTTCCGGCAGAAATATGCTCAACGTGGCCGTTTCAAATGACGGAGCATCCTGGGAACAGGTTCTGGTACTGGAGCGCGATAAGGGAGAGTTTTCCTATCCTGCGGTTATTCAGACCGCTGACGGGCTCGTACACATTACTTACACGTTCAAACGAAGATCAGTTAAACATGTGGTGGTGGATCCTGAATCCATTTAATTAAGCAGGAAGAAGGATGCGGACCCCGGACCTGATCATCTTTATTATTTACCTGACCGGTATCACTTTTTTCGGGGGATCGTTTTTTCGCAGGAACAAGACATCGATGGCCTTCACGCTGGGTAACCGTAACATTCCCCGTTTCGTGGTCACCCTTTCCATTTTTGCCACCTTCGTATCCAGTATCTCTTACCTGGCCTTGCCTGGAAATGCCTACCTGACCGACTGGAATGCATTCGTGTTCAGTCTTTCGCTGCCCATTGCGGCCCTGGTGGCCGTGTATCTGTTCGTGCCGTTGTACCGCCGGGTGAACAGTCCTTCCGCCTATACATTTCTGGAACAGCGCTTTGGACCATGGGCAAGGATCTATGCCTCGGCCAGCTATTTCCTCACCCAGCTGATGCGCATCGGCACCATACTTTATCTTCTGGCCCTGACTATTCATTCCATCTTTGGATGGGACATCAGAGCAGTGATCATCGTCACCGGCATTATTATCATGCTTTATTCGGTTCTGGGTGGCATTCAGGCAGTGGTCTGGACCGATGCCATACAGGCAGTTATTTTGATTGCCGGGGCTCTTATCTGTGCCGGGTATCTGCTTTTTCATATGCCTGAAGGTCCCGGTCAACTATTCAGGATTGCAGCCGAGCATCAGAAATTCAGCCTGGGCAGCTACCAACTGGATCTGTCAGGGTCCACCTTCTGGGTTGTTCTGGTTTATGGGATCTTCATCAACCTTCAGAACTACGGGATCGATCAGAACTACGTGCAACGGTATATCGCTTCACGGACCGACCGGGATGCCAAACGTTCTGCTTTTACCGGAGGAATGTTGTACATTCCCGTCTCGCTGTTGTTCCTGTTTATAGGGACCGCGTTATTTGCGTTCTATCAATCCTCGGCCGGACATCTGTCACCGGAGATGACCGACCCGTCCAGGAGCGACGGAGTGTTCCCTTATTTTATTGTCCATGAACTGCCGGTCGGTCTCACCGGACTGCTGATCGCCTCTATCTTTGCAGCAGGAATGAGTACGGTTTCCACCAGCTATAACAGCACTGCCACGGTATTCCTGACCGATTATTACCGGAGGTTCTTCCGCAGCGATCCCTCCGAGAAACAGTCGATGAAGGTCCTTTATATCTCCTCCCTGGTTATCAGTATCTGCGGAATTGCTATCGCTCTGGCTATGATCCATGTGAAAAGTGCGTTGGATACATGGTGGAAGCTGGCATCGGTATTCAGCGGCGGTATGCTGGGACTTTTTCTTCTGGGTGTCTTTTCCCGCTCCACCAAACCTTTTGCAGCGCTGGCCGGCGTGTCGGCAGGGGTGGGAGTGATTCTCTGGATGAGTATGACCGACCTGATTCAGGGATCCGGAGATGGGGGTCCCCGGTTTCATACTTACCTGACTATCGTATTCGGCACCACCGCCATATTCCTGGTGGGATTTCTGGTTTCGTTTGCCACGCAGATGATTGGTTCCAGGGGGTTTAAAAAATGAGAATAATTCTTGTTTTTATAAAAAAAAGAATACCTTTGCGATCCGATTTTAACAAGAGTTATACACATCATTATTAAAGAAGTATGCCGACAATTTCACAACTGGTCCGTAAGGGCAGGAAGAAAATGGTAGATAAGAGCAAGGCTCCGGCACTGGATTCATGTCCCCAGAGGCGGGGGGTGTGCGTGCGTGTATACACCACCACTCCCAAGAAGCCAAACTCCGCCATGCGCAAGGTGGCCAGGGTGAGGCTGACCAACCAGAAGGAGGTCAACGCCTATATTCCCGGAGAAGGACACAACCTGCAGGAGCACTCCATCGTGCTGATCAGGGGTGGCAGGGTGAAGGACCTGCCCGGTGTGAGGTATCACCTGATCCGCGGTGCACTCGACACTTCGGGTGTGGAGGGCCGGACCCAGCGCAGAAGCAAGTATGGGACCAAAAGACCCAAAAAGAAGTAATAAAGTCTGTAAAGTCTGTAAAGTCCATAAAGTCTGTAAAGCATATATATAATAGTTAGGTGCAGTTATAATGAGGAAGACAAAACCAAAAAAACGAATTCTGTTACCTGATCCAAGGTACAAAGACCCGCTGGTGACCCGTTTCGTCAACAACATGATGTTCAACGGGAAGAAGAGCAAGGCATACGAGATCTTCTACGGAGCCATGGACATTGTGGAGGAACGCACCAAGAATGAGGAGAAGTCCCCTCTGGAAATCTTCAAGCAGGCCCTGGACAATATCACTCCCCATGTGGAAGTGAAGAGCCGCAGGGTGGGAGGGGCTACCTTTCAGGTTCCCATGGAGGTTCGCACCGACCGTAAGGTCTCCATCTCCATGAAGAATATGATTATGTTCGCCCGCAAGCGCACAGGAAAATCGATGAGCGAAAAACTGGCAGCGGAAACGATCGCTGCATTTAATAACGAGGGCGGTGCTTATAAGAAGAAGGAGGATACGCATCGCATGGCAGAGGCCAACAAGGCCTTCGCCCATTTCAGATTCTAGGAGCCGCGAATGCCCCGGGAATCTGTTGGTTCTTCAGACGTTTTTTAAAGAAAAAGACCCGCCGCAGCCGGAAACGGTGAAGCCGGGTGGAAGGTAAGTGTGCGACACTTATGAGCCCAGATTTGAAACATACAAGAAATATCGGGATCATGGCGCACATCGATGCCGGGAAGACTACCACCACAGAACGTATTCTGTTCTATACGGGTATCACCCATCGCATCGGTGAGGTCCATGACGGAGCCGCTGCGATGGACTGGATGGTGCAGGAGCAGGAGCGTGGTATTACCATTACATCAGCAGCCACCACCACTTTCTGGAAGCACAACGACCAGGAGTATAAGATTAATATTATCGACACTCCCGGCCATGTGGACTTTACAGTAGAGGTGGAGCGATCCCTTCGCGTTTTGGACGGGGCAGTGGCTGTGTTCTGTGCCGTCGGAGGTGTGGAGCCCCAGTCGGAGACCGTCTGGAGGCAGGCCGATAAATACAAGGTTCCCCGGATGGCCTTTGTCAATAAGATGGACCGGGTGGGAGCCGATTTTTTCGGCGTGGTACAGGAGATCGAGGATAAACTGGGTGCCAACCCGGTTCCCCTTCAGATACCCTTCGGAGCCGAAGAAAATTTCAAAGGGATTGTGGATCTCATCGAACGCAGGGCCATTGTCTGGAAAGAGGATGAAACC
>CAZRZY010000104.1:0-17727 GCA_964604655.1 uncultured Bacteroides sp.
CTAGGACCCGAAGGCCGATGGTTCATCATCCTTTATCCTCAGGATAGTTTGCCGCTCCCTGTTAACCGAGAGACTGGTCACATCCGGCCTGGAATAGTGGCCCGACGGATCAAAATTCTGACGCTCCTCCAGAACCCTTTGCATCTCAAGGGTAGCCGTGATCAATGCTTCCTTTCCCGCCACCGGCTCCACCAGCCACTTTCCGTCAGGCCCGGCCATACAGGAGCCTCCATCGGCCGGCATGTCCGGAAGGGATTCCATGATCTCCCTGTAAAACGGGATGTTGTCCGGGATATCCTGTAACCGCATGAAACCGGATACGGATACGACATAGGAACGGGCCTCCTGCGCAATAAAGCGGGTGATCTCAGCCGTGTTCCTGACGGAACCGGGCCAGACGGCGATGTGACAATTCTCGCCCATGCCATATAGTGCAGCACGAGGCAGCGGCATCCAGTTCTCCCAGCAATTCAACCCCCCTACTGTAAAACCTTCCAGGGAATGCACCCTCAGGCCATGGCCGTCACCTGCAGACCACACCAGGCGCTCACCGTAGGTGGGACGGAGTTTCCGGTGTACCGAACCGATTTTTCCATCCGGATCGATATATACCAGAGAACAATACAGGCTGTGCCCGCCTCTTTCAGGTGGTCTTTCTATGATGCCCAGGTAAACGGCCACCCGGTTCTCTCTGGCTTCCCGGCAGACGGGGTCCAGATCACCCCGTTCCAACTGAACAGCATTCCGGGCATAGTGTGCAAAGAGCTGCTTCTGCATGGGGGAATTAAAAATGGCTCCGCCGGTATGTTCTACCCAGAAGGGATAGCCGGGCAATACCGCTTCTCCGAAAACCACCAGGTTACATTCCTGCTCCCCGGCGCTCCTGATCTTCCCGCTGATCTTTTCCAGGGTTCTTTTCTGATCCAGCCATACGGGAGAGATTTGTGCAAGTCCAATTTTTAACATATGAAGATGATAAGGTTGATCATTCTGAGCCAATGGATTTCTAATCCGGGTCATATTCCGGATTAGGAGAAGGCATCTGTGCCTGGTTTTCCGCTCTCCATTGATCCAGCATCCTCAGCATGGAATCAACCTTTGAAGGATATTGTTCCGCCAGGTTGATCGATTCACCGGTATCAGAAGAAAGATCGTACAACTCCAGGTCGCCGTCTTCGTAATACTGAATGAGCTTAAAAGGGCCCTGCCGGATAACCGCGCCCGGCATACCCAGGTGGTAATGGGGATAGTGCCAGTACAGTGTCTCCCGATTTAACAGCTCACCATCCAGAAGGTGGGGCAGAAGGCTTTTCCCTTCGATGGAGTGATCTACTGGAATCCCTGCGGCTTCCAGGAATGTGGGGAACAGGTCGGTGCTGATAATGAGTTCGTCCGAAGTCTGTCCAGGATCAATCTTCCCAGGCCAGGAGATGATAGCCGGAATACGCAGGCCTCCCTCGTAAAGCGTGCCTTTACCCGCTCTCAACGGGTAATTCCAGGATGCCCTGATTTCGGTCCCGTTCCTCAAGAGAAGACCCCCGTTATCGGAAGTCAATATCACCAGGGTTCTGTCTGCGATTTCCAGATTTTCAAGACTCTCCATCAAACGGCCCACATTCTCATCCACACTCTCGATCATGGCCAGAAAATCCGGATTGCGTTGGACGGAATCATTCTGTTGCCCGGCCAGCAGACCCTCATATTTCATCACCAGGTCCGGTCTTCCCTGCAATGGTGTATGGACATTGTAAAAAGGAAGGTAGAGGACAAAAGGGTTCTGGCTGTTGATTCTGATAAACTCAAGGGCCTCATTGGTGAGACGATCGGTCAGGTAGAGGCTGTCGCCGGTGAGTTCAAGGGGATGGATCCGGTCCCTGCGACGTTCCGAGGTATATGGATAGTGATAAGAGGGGGGGCTGCCTTTCTCATACCCGGCCATGTTGATATGGAAACCCTGGTCGGCGGGCAGGTATCCGTCGCCTCCCAGGTGCCATTTTCCTATGGAAGCAGTGGCATACCCTTTCTCTGTCAGTTTTTCGGCAAAGGTGATCTCTTCCAGCGGCAATTGTTGGTTGAAGGCTGGGACGATAAATCTTTGATGGGGTTGAGACCCCCGGTTGGCCTGATGACCCGGGATCCAATCGGTTAGGTTCAGCGTGGTTGGATTTTTACCCGTCAGCAGGGCTGCGCGTGTGGGTGAACAAACTGTACAGGAAGCATAAGCCTGGGTGAAACGTATCCCATCTCTGGACAGTTGATCGATATGGGGAGTCTTCACCAGAGTATTTCCATAGCATTGGAGATCGGAATAGCCCAGGTCGTCCACCAATATCAGAAGGATATTGGGCGGATCTGCCGTCTTTGAGCAACCAAACAGAAGGGCTGAGATTAGCAGTAAAGCGGGCAAGCGCATAAATAACCAGGTTCGTTGCATAAAAATAAAAATAAATAAAGACCCGGCCTTCATCCTGTCAAATATCAATTTAAGACTGTCATGCTTTTCATCATTGGGTATTCGACGAAGATGATAGAGAAAGGGGAACTCTTCAGTAGTATAAGCCAACAGAAAATAAATCTTTTAACTTTGATACAACCGGGCACTTCTCCATTGAAATTTTTCGTTCGGGAAAGACCACCGCATTCTCAGCAACAAAAAGAGATCCACAATAAGGATTAAAACGAGCTATGACCAACCAACTATTCAGTGTAGAAGGAAAGACCGCCCTGGTAACCGGCTCCACCGGCGGCCTCGGACTAAGCCTGGCCAGAGGACTTGCAGAAAGCGGCGCCATTACGATCATCAATGGCCGGAACAAACAGAAGGTACAAGCCCGTGTCGGCGAATTGAAGGAATCGGGCTTCACAGTTTACGGGTTTCCTTTTGATATAACCTCTGGTGCAGAGGTCCAAAAAACGGTTGAACAGATCTTTCAGGAAGTAGGACCCATCGATATACTTGTCAATAATGCAGGAACTAACATTCGAGCCTCCCTGGAGGATTTTGATGACAAGGAATGGAAAACAGTTCTGGATACGAATCTTACGGGAGCCTACCTGGTATCAAAAGCAGTGGTAAAAGAAATGATCAAGCGACGTTCCGGAAAGATCATTAATATCGGTTCGGTCCAGAGCGAACTGGGGAGACCAACCATCGCTGCCTATGCCGCCTCGAAAGGGGGAATTAAAATGCTTACCAAAGGAATGGCCGCTGATTGGGCCAGATACAATATTCAGATCAACGGGATCGGTCCCGGATATTTCAAGACGGAGTTAACGAAACCACTCTACGAGAACCCGGAATTCGATGAATGGCTTCGAAGCAGAACTCCGAGCAATCGATGGGGTGATCCGGAAGAGTTGGTTGGCGCATTGTTATTCCTCTCCTCCGATGCGAGCAATTATGTAAACGGTCATATGCTCTATGTGGATGGGGGACTAACCTCAGTCGTTTGAGAAGATCAGGAACGCTTATACTGGAAGAAGATAATAACCCCTATGAATACAGTTATGATGATCATCCAGTATGCAAGCCCGGATTTCCGGTATACCGGACTGCCATCACCTACCACTACGAACCCTGACCAGAAATAGGGATTTGAGGTGAGGTCATCTGCATTTTCCAGGTACTCCATCTTTGCATGGCGCATGGCTTCCTGCTTGCTCTGTCCTTTCTTAAGATACCTGTAAAAGGAAGTCATCAGGTCGGAACTTGACTGGTCCGAAACCTGCCACAGCGTCATGATAATGGAGGGGCATCCTGCATAGATAAAGCCCCGAGCAAGGCTCATCATGCCCTCCCCCTTATGCATTCTGCCAAAACCGCTGCTGCAGGAACTGAGAACCGCCATCTGGGCATTCAGCTGAAGATTATAGATCTCATAAGCATACAACTTGTTATCCTCTGCAGTATCTGCCTCGGTTGCATTGGTGAAAGCCAGGTGAGAATAGAGCGGTTGATCATCGCGCATGATGGTATGCATTGCCAGATGCAGCACGCTGTAGTCAGAGGCGTATTTTTTAAAGTTGTGCTCAGTCGCATTTTCATTCAGAAATACACGAGCCGGCACCGTCTCATTGATACTCTGTACCTCTTTGATAATGCCTCTTAAAGGAAACAGAATCTCATTTTCCCCAACCTGACGGACGAATTCAGCTATTATATTGTCATCCAGATCTTTGTACTTAGGGGCGAATGCAAGAACCTTTCTCTCCGGAGACTTGCTTTTCAGCCTTTCGCTGAACATTAGGGTGGAGGAGTGGGAATAACCGATGGAGAAATCCTTGATCATATAAGGAAGGTCCAGGTAATCGATGTACTCCAGGTCTGCATTTTCTGTTAAGAAAGCTTCAAACGGCAGATACATAATTGCACCGTCAGGAATGATGGTAAAGCTTTTACGGTCTGTATACTGAAGTGCTGGCTCTATCAGGATCTGGTAAAACTTCCGGCCAAGTCTGGTAAACCGCCTGTAATTTCCATGCACCCCGCCACTGAAGTTCTGATCATGAATCAACTTGTAGTACTCCAGGCATTCCTCATCAAAATTGGTGTCAATTTCCTGCGAAAAAACATTGATACCTTTCCGGTCAATAACGTAGGTTATGAGCGTCGTATCGGTAAGGACATACTCTATCAATGCATCCCGGTATGGTATCTCTCTTTTAATCTTTTCGAGGGAAATGAAATCTGTCCGATATTTTAACTCATAATACTTTGAGTTAGTTAATTCGAGTTCTTGTTTTAGCTCATCATAGTCCTCCTGAAGGTGGAACAGTTTTTTCTTATACGAATCTATTAGTTCTAAATTAGGATTTTGTGAGAGTTCTTCTGAATACAGTAATTCTTCATATCGGTTTATTTCCCCAACTATACGATTTTCTCTGTCTCTTATTTCTGGAGACAAACCAGAGAACTCTATTGCCTCAACATCTTTGATTTCACTGTACAATGCGAATGATTTACTACTCTCAGCAAATTCGAAAGATGTTTCAAGATGTTCTACTTTATTAGTCTTTTTAAAAAGTTGAATTCCAACATAAACAGCTTCATAGTACACATCGAGAATTTGAGAAGTAGCAAATAATACACTATTCTCATCCTCCATGGATAACTTAATCATATTTAAAGTGTTTACCGACTGTCTATATGAATCAAATGCCTGATTAAGAGTGTTTAGAGATAAATCATCCTTGTAGAAGTTGAATAATAACCTACTTTTCAGTATATACAAATCTGGTAAGGTTGTGGTGAATTCTCTTTTTGCAGTTTCTATGTTGCCATCATAGGATAGATCGGCCAAAAAATTATTCAGCAAATCAATTGCCCGGTTTGTTATTGTTAGTGAACGTCCAAAATCTCCTTTCAGATAATGTATCGAAGCTGTACGAAACATTATATCAGCGTTATAAATAATTTTACTTTTCGTTGATTGAGGATCGAGTGATTCTATATACGCAAATGCTTTATTGCATTCAGTTAATGCTTTGTTGTATTCTTCGTAGGTAGTATAAAAGTCAATAATATTATAGTAGTATCTGATTATTTGTCTATTATATTGATTGTTGTCAGTAATTTGCCCTCTGAGATTAATTGCTTGATAAAAATGAGTTTGTGCGGCTTCATAGTTGCCAAGATTTGAATATGCGGCTGCTTTGGTAATGTGAAGTCCATGCTGAATATAGGGGCTTATTTCGAACTTATTCAACTCAAATTGTGATAGCTTCTCTTCAGCAAGCGGATATTCTCCTAACTCAATCAGTAGAGAAATGTAGTGAGAGAAGATAAATGTGAAATCATCATCATCCTCGAAACCATTATTTACTAGAAAATCAAGTGCATATTCGTAATACTCTTTAGTTCGGTAGAAATCATTCATCGACTTATAAACGTTCCCCTTATTGTGATAAAGTCCTCCAAGAAGCTTGTGATTCGGATCATATGAATTTAAGATATTCTCTGCTTTGTTATAGTGCTCAAGTGCTTTCACGTTATTATAAATTTTCCTGTAGAATGATGCTAGAGCGTTGTGGTTTATGGCTACTCTATCATCTATTTGATAACCACTTGTGGAATACTGTAGGTCTAATGCTTTTTGAAGATAGAATTCAGCTGAGTCTAAGTTTACGTAGTAATTATCAAATCCTTTGGTACTGTAGAAATAAATTAAATCCAGCATTTCTTCGTCCACCTTACTCATGTCATCTTGAGCTTTTAAAAAAGCAAAGGAATTAGTAAGGAATAACAAAGAAAAGGTCAAAAATACTCTGATTGTAGTCCTACCTTTCATACCATTTTCAATACCGTAAACTAAAGTAATTAAAAGCAATGATGCAACAAAAGTAATGAATAGCGAAAAAAAATAGTTTTGCAACTTACTAATAATCAGTAAATATACACATCTGTAATCTTGGACAATAAAAAAAATGCAATTATCTGGGTAACGTTTTCCCCATTTCGGGAATTAACACTTGAAAACAGTCAACAAACAAGTGTGAAACCCTAATTGAAAAATGTCATGAAAACGATCGACTTTAAAGCATTCGCAAAAGACGAGATCCGAGAGAAGGAACTGAATTATCTGAAAGGTGGTACAATGGGCGGAGGTGATCCGGTGGATGATCTTCTGGTTCCTCCAAAAAGATAAATTTCTCTTCAGGAGATACAGAAAAAGACATGAAGACGGTTTTCGAACCGCAAGACATAATGATACGCTAGGTTGCCGGGTATGAGGCCCCGGTGATACCTGACGGAAGGAGCACCTAAAAAGGGAGGTTCCTATATCATAAGCGTACTTAACTGTACGGAAACTCTGGGTGCATGCAAGCGTGCATGCTTTTCCAGGGGGAAAAGGTTCCGGATGGACACATGAGCATCCATAGAAGGAGGGCGTGTGGACTGGTACCTAGATCCTTGAAACCACTTAACATTTATTGATATGAAACGCGACAGGCACATTTTACAGAGGTACCTGGACAACGAGCTCTCAGAGAGGGAGTTGGACAGGTTTGAGCAGGAGCTCAGCGCCAGTCCGGAATTGTTAATGGATCTCAATCTCCACAAGGAAGTGGATGAGGCCATTTCAGACACAGAGGTGTTGGATTTCCGGACTCAGTTGAACAACCTGCGGGAGGACTCCAGGCAAACAGAAACTGGAAGAAAGGTTTTTCGTTTTACCAGGTCATGGCATTATGCGGCATCAGCAGCATTGGCCCTTTTGGTGGCAATTGGACTGGCCACGGTACTTGGGAGACCTTTGTCCAACAGTGATCTTTTTGCCAAGTACATGAAACCCTATGAATTGGTACTTACCAATCGTTCCGGGGATAATATGGCAGATTTTGTCATGAATGAGGCAAGAGAATTTTATCTGGCCGGAGAGTATGAAAAAGCCATCGACAAGTTTGATGAGGTCCTAGAGCTTAGCTTCGGTAAAAATAAGCAAGCTGAATTTTACATGGGGTTGTCCCATATGGAATTGACCCAATACGGGCCCGCGAGCAATTCCTTCACAAGTGTGATTGAACATAATGACAACCTCTACATTCAGAAGGCTGAATGGTTTCTGGCAGGTTGTTTGCTGGCGATGGACGAAACAGAAAGGGCACGCAGGCAGCTGGCGAAGATTGCCGCATCACCGAACCACTTCTACACCAGGGATGCACAGAAGATCCTTAAAAGGATGAAGTAATCGGATTGTGATGTAGATGAAGTTGGGCGAAAGGCCCGTTGAAATGCACTTTGATTTATTGTTGAATAATGGGACATGGGTGAGCACCCTGATGATTATAAGGAGTTATTGGCGTATACCAGGCAGTTGGAAGAAAAGATCGCCTGGTTGGAGGATACCCTGAAGCAGTTCCAGTCGGATGGTACGCGGGTAAAAACAAGATTCCTCGCCAATATCTCTCACGACATCAGAACTCCTATGAATGCCATTATCGGATTTTCTCACTTGCTGGGTGAGGAAGATGTGGATGGTGATCAGCGAAATGCATACGTCAACCACATTTCAAAAAACAGCACGACGCTCTTAAACATGGTGGACAACCTGATTGATCTATCCTTGATCGAGACGGGAAATCTGAAGTTGAATGATGATGAGGTGGAGATTTACCAACTGATGAAGGAACTGTATGACCAGTTCAATCTGGATCGGTACAGGTCAAACAGGGAAAGGGTGGCACTGCTATTAAATGTTCGTGAGTCATTTAAACAGGCAAAGATGATCGCAGATAAGCAACGCCTGTCAAGAGCCTTAAGCTGCCTTATCGACAACGCCCTTACCCAGACTAAAAAGGGTGTCGTAGAAATTGGCGCATCATTTGCCGATAAAAATACACTGGTTTTTACCATTAAAGACAGCAGTAACATGCTGCTTCAGGAAAGAGCCAGGAAGATCTTTGAAACAACTGAAATTGACGAGGACTGGTATAACACTTCCGACGTGATCGGGTTGGGTTATAAGTTGGCCAGGGGACTGATAAAGGCCATGGACGGAGAGATCACGGTCAGCGACAGTTCCTTCAAGGGAAACACCATTGAGTTCTCCATCCCGGTAAAGTCGATTACCCCGAAGTATTACCAATCAGGTGTGGTGAAGGGAGTGCGGATTGACCAGCCAGGGGAAGAATGAGTGACCGGTTACGATGAATCTGCCAAACTTCAATTAGGGTTTGACTGTTTCACGTTTTCAAAATGGCAGATCATCATGCCCGGAATCATTCTCAGGCGGGTCAGTAGGAAAAGGAGCATCCTGGGGGGGAATATCCTGGATAGGAGACGAATTTGAAGGACCTTGTTGCTGTTGATCCTGGACAGATTCAATTCGCCAAGCCTCAAGATTGGTGAAATAGGAAACCTGTCCTTCTTTTTCCCACTTTCGTCCCCTCAAATTGAAAGAAACTTTGACCTCGTCATCTCGATTGAACTGGTCCAGCAGACCGCATTTATCCTGGGTGGCCTGGAATTTTACAAAGTCCACAAACTCATAACCGCTGGCACTGGTGGTCTTGACCTCCAGCACGAATTCACGTTTCTGGAACCGGTCAGAAATCTTTTGGGTTTCGTATACTTCTGCCAGAAGGCCGTTGATCTCGAAGCTCATTGTTTATTGCGTGTTTTAATTAGGGTTCACAAAATTATAAATTGTTTTTGATTGAAAGAAAGCCTCAGTCCTGATCTCTGTGATCAAAAAAAGGCTGCCCGAATTTTCGGGCAGCCTTTTTTAAGGTCTCTATTTTTCAGTCAGACACTCTGAAATATCATTCTATATCCAGGAGATCGACTTTGAAAACCAGTACCGAGTTCCCTGGAATGGGACCTGTTCCTCTAGCTCCGTACCCCAGGTTCGAAGGAATATAAAACTTATAAGTAGAACCCACTGACATTAGCTGAAGTCCTTCGGTCCAGCCGGGGATAACACTATTTAGTGCAAAGGTTACTGAATCATTGGTTTCATAACTGCTGTCAAAAACTGTTCCGTCAATCAGAGTTCCTTCATACATGACAGTTACACGGGATTCCTCATTTGGCTTGGGACCACTTCCTTCGCTGATTACCTCATACTGAAGACCCGACTCGGTTGAAAAAACGCCTTCTCTGTTTCCATTCTCTTCGAGGAAAGCGATACCATCTTCAAGGTTGACCATGGCATCCGCTTCCGCTTTCTGCGCTTCCGCTTGTGAAAGGGACATATTCAGATCCCTGAAAACGGATTGCGCGGTCATATTGTCGTAGGACGAGGAGTCCTTCACTACCTGTAGGATCCCAGCAGTGATCATGTCTGCATCAACATTCCATGGTGCTTCCTCCAGGCTGTAACCCATGTTGAGGCCCAGGAAATAGTTCAGCGAGTCGTCCTGATTTTTCATGGTGATCTGGCTCTCGGATTGAACGCCATTAGTGCCGGAACCAATAAAGTAACCAACGGCAAGGCCAGCAACTGCAACTACAATTAAAGTGATAATCTGTCTGCTATTCATCTGTATCTGTTTTAATTTGGTGCCTGCGAAGTTAAAAGAAATATCATAGACTGCACAATTATCTTCTTACCGCTCTGATCATCTCCCTTTTTCCGGGGGGCCCGGGCACCTTAGAAACTTCAAATCCATTGTTTTTGAGAACTCTCCTCACCTCTCCTTTGGAAGTGTAGGTAACCAGGATCCCTCCTTTTCGCATGTGTTCGCTCACCTGTGAGAATACATGGCTTGTCCAGAGCTCCGGTTGTTTGGAAGGAGCAAATGCATCGAAGTAGATCAGGTCATATATTCCTTCAAGCTGCATTTTCCTGAAATCCCGGTTTTCTTTTAAGAGAGTAAAATTGTTGTCCAGGGATATCTTCTGATGCCATGGTGAGTCATGTATCCGTTCGAGGATTTCTTCCGGGGCCTGCAGTATATCCCCGTAATTCAGTTTCCTATATTCCGTTCTTTCCAGGGGATACTTTTCGACGGAGTGATAAAACAGTTTCCGTTGAAGACGGAGATTCTCCAGGAAGGTCAGCAATAAATTCAATCCGGTGCCCAACCCCAATTCAAGAACCCTTATACAAGATTTTTCAACCGTTAAAAGTCCCTGACGTATGAACACATGTTTGGATTCCTGGATGGCTCCATAAATAGAGTGGTAGGTTTCGTCGAGACCCTCCACATACAACGTGTGGGATCCATCGTCAGTGACTCTGATCTCTCTTTTCATTTAGCGGCTGAGGGTTGAGTGCAAAGATATTCTTTTCCAATGTTTAAAAATTGTGGGTCGAAGAACTTCAAATTCAATCTATCATTGTAGGAGTGAATACCCGGTTTTACATAGAGAAGCGAAAAAATGAGGATGGAAGGTCGTTGGAAGGGTCCCGTCCTGTTTTTCTGAGTGTTTCATTTTCAGGTCAACGTTTAAGGATTGGGACAGGCATCAAGGTTGAAATCCATGGATGGGACAATGCGAAACAACAGGTGAAATCCTCGTTCCCGGATTCCGATGCATATAATCAATGGCTTGAATCCCTTGCAGACGCAGCAGCCGAAGTGTTTACGGGACTATCTTCGGAAGGTGAGCCAGTGACCGCGGAGCACTTTTTGCATCAGTTTCGGAAAATGAAACCTGAATACTCCGGCGGCTTTTTCCCGGATCTATATCTGTTTATGGAGATAAACAGCTCCAGGTGGAGTACCTCCACCTACCGGAAAGTCAGGACCTTTTACGATCACCTGCGTGAATTTCAGGACCATGCAACATACAGGCTTTCGTACAAACAGATGAATCGCTCATTTCTTGAGGACTTTGTCCGTTTCTATCAGGAGAAAAGGTATCGTCCTGCCACTATCCAAAAATCTGTGAATATCCTGGTGTGGTTTTTGAATTGGTCCGCTGATAAGGGGCACCATATTTACAGAGAGTACCGAAACTTTTATAAGTGGCTGGATCTGCCTGCCTATTCATCACCGCAAAAGATCTACCTGACCTGGGAAGAATTGATGGCATTCAGGGAAGCGATCCCTGAAAATCGAAAGATGGAGAGAGTCAGAGACATGTTCTGTTTCATGTGTTTTACCGGGGTCAGATTCGTGGAGATACAGGCACTTAAAAAGGGTGATGTGGCCGGTGACAGGATCACTATCAGGAAATCAAGCGGGAAGGAAAGGAGTGTGCCGCTGAATAAGCATGCCAAAAGCATTCTTCAGGTTTACGAGTCTAAATACTATCTGAATAACGCAGCTTTCCCTCCCATAAGTGCAGTTACTATGAATAAATACCTGAAGATACTGGCCCGTCATGCCGGTTTAACCCGGGAAGTATCCTCAGGAAGTAATCCGGCTAATCGGGTTCCGCTTTATACGAGTCTAACAGCGGGTGCAGCAGTGCACACCTTTATTGCCTGTGCTCTGGAGCTGGAGATTCCTGTAGAGATTATCTCGAGTCTCACAGGTGAACAACACAAGAGACGCATCAGGAGTATCCAGTCAAAAATGGCGATACGGGAGATTTCCAAATTCAATACCATTGGATGACGCAGTTTCTTCCTGTCAGTTTCTATTCTAAAGCAACTTGCAAGTAGTTATCTGCATCTTAAAAGAAAAATACCCACCACAGCCATGAAACCATCACTTCAATACGCCCTGTCCATATTAGCTCTGATAATAGTGGTCTCCTCGTGCGAAAAGGCCGACCCACCGGTAAAAGAGCCGAATAAAATCAATCTTACCAAGAAATCAGCTGAGATCATTGAAGCGGATAAAGCATTCGGTTTCGAGCTTTTCAGAGAGGTATGCAGAATGAGCAGTACAGAGAATATTATGATTTCTCCCATGAGTGTTTCCTATGCACTCGGGATGACTTACAACGGGGCGGCTGACTCCACCCTCGAGGCATTCAGGAAAGTGCTTCATTTTGAAGGACTGACCGAAGAAGAGGTCAATGAGAGCTATAAGGATCTGATGGACCAGCTGTTGACCCTGGATTCGAAAGTGCAATTCTCATTGGCCAACAGTATCTGGTATCGAATGGGATTTGAGGTGCTCGATGCTTTTATTCAGACCAACCGGCAGTATTTCAATGCCGAAGTGCTTGAAACCGATTTTCAAGATCCCGGCACTCTGGAAGCGATCAATCAATGGATCGAGGATCATACCAACGGCAAGATCAGGGAGATGCTGGACTATATTCCCGGTGATGCAGTGATGTATCTGATCAATGCCATCTATTTCGATGCGAAATGGAAATATGAGTTCGACAAAAGTCAGACCTACAGCGGAGATTTCAGGCTGGAAGGTGGTACCACCTCCGCCGACTTCATGATGGTGTCTGGAGATTTCAATTATACGGTCAATGAGGATTTTACAGCAGTGGAACTTCCCTATGGAGACAGTGCTTTCAGTATGGTGGTGATGTTGCCTTCCGAGACAACCGGTATTACCGGAGTGGTGGAGAAGATGACCCCTGAACAATGGGATGCCTGGTTCGAAGGGAGCTGGTACAGCGAAGTACAGGTAGAATTACCAAAATTCAAGTACGGATTCAAGGATCTGTTGAATGATCCTCTGATCAACCTTGGTCTGGGTGTAGCTTTTTACGGAGATGCTGACTTTACAAGGATCAGTCCAGCCGGCAATCTATATATTTCCAGGGTGATCCATCAAAGTTTCATTGATGTCCAGGAAGAAGGAACCGAAGCCGCCGCCGCCACCATTGTGGAGATCAGGAACGAGAGCGCAGCTGTTGAGGGTCCTGTTCTCTTCAGGGTCGACAGGCCTTTCCTCTATGCTATAAAAGAGAATTCCACAGGAGCCATTGTATTTATCGGGAAGGTGGGTAACCCGGAATATGATTCCTAGACTGAAGGAAAAATTGCATACCTTGGAAGGTAATTGAAACTAAGGTAGAGGCCTTCCGGATCATGCATTCAAGACCCAGTATTTATTCCATGTTTGTACTGCTTAGTGTGACTCTTATCATCTCTTGTACGCAAAGCGATGACCCGGATCAGCACTACTTCGATTCGGCCTCGCAGAACGGTGAACTGGTGAATGAAGGCTATAACCGTTGCCTGGCTTTCACCTGTGACTGGCTGAAGGAGGCAGATCCGGTTTCCGGACTGATCCCGGAGAATCTGGAAGGTGGGAGAGATATCTGGAACGGGCACAATCCGGCTGCCGATAATTATCCGTTTATGGTGCTAACCTCCTACCTGCTGGATTCGGATCTGTTTCATGGCCGGATGCTGGAAATTCTTCAAACAGAGCGGATGCTGACGTCCAGGCTGGGAAGTATGCCGGCAGCCTATTCCTTCTCCAGGCAGGATTTCGTCAATGACCAGATCGATACGGCCCGGATCATTTTCAGTACTTCCGAATATATGAAAGACGGACTGGTCCCGCTTCTGGAGTATATGGGCAGGTCGCCATGGAGCAAACGAATGATCGAAATGCTGGACGATCTCGGCAGGTATATGGAAGTGGCAGAGAAGGTGAGTGATGATCTTCAAACAGCTACCCCTGATAATGAAGTAAATGGGGAACTTCTTCAGGTCCTGTCCAGGGTATACTGGATGACCAGGGAGGAGCAATATCTGGATTGGGCCATAACCATCGGTGACTATTACCTGCTGGGACATCCCGATATATTGATGGAAGCTGAAGTATTGCGATTGCGCGATCATGGCTGTGAGATCCTCGGGGGATTAAGTGAGTTATACGCCACCTTGCATTTCGAGGATCCGGAAAGAAAAAGGGCCTATCAGCATGCGCTGTACAGGTTAATGGACCGTGTATTGGATATCGGCCGTAACGACCACGGAATGTTCTTCAATGAAGTGAATATGAAGACAGGGGAGGTGGTTGACAGTGCCATTGTAGACAATTGGGGGTATCTGTATAATGCCTACTATACGGTCTACTTAATGGATCAAGAAGTAAACTACCGGGAGGCTGTCCTGAAACCTCTGACAACATTGAAGGAACACTATCACCAATTCGACTGGGAACGGGGAAGTGCGGACGGGTATGCCGATGCGATCGAGAGTGGAATTACCACTTACCATTACGAACCAGTCAATGAATTGGCAGACTGGATCGATGATGAGATCCGGGTCATGTGGAACATGCAGGATACAAAACTGGAGAACAGCGGGATCATTGAAGGTTGGCACGGAGATGGAAATTTCGCGCGAACAACTATCATGTACTGTCTTTGGAAGTCCAGAGGAGTGACCGTTCAACCCTGGAGGGAGGATATCAAACTGGGGGCACACCTGGTGGACGATACCCTCTATATTTCCCTGCGAGCAGATGAGAATTGGAAAGGCAGGCTTCTGTTTGACAGGAAGAGACACAAGGAATTCCTTAATTTACCTTTGGATTATCCCAGAATTAACCAGTTCCCCGAATGGTATCCGGTATCCGGTACTGAAACATTTCTATTGAGCTATGATATTGGTTCACAAGAATATGACGGAAAAGATTTAATAGATGGTATCCCCCTCGAAGTGAAAGATAACCGCGAAGTACGGATAAAGGTTACTCCAACAGAATAGCAAGTCACTCCAACAGATTAGCAAGTCACTCCAACAGATTAGCAAGTCACTCCAACCTTCTTTTTTGTGATTTTTTTGTGATTGCAACATAGAAAAGGAGTAGAATATCTTAATATATTTGCCCCTAGATGAAAATTTGACAGTTATGGCCAGGTGGGGCATTATTGGAATAGGGGGGCTGATGATTCTTTTTTCCTGTGAGATTGAAAATCAGGACCCACAGAGTTTTGAGGAAGTCATCGAAATTGGGGGTGATTTTGAACCTACCGTCAGATCGGAAGAATCAGTGGGTGATACCACCAAGAATGATGTGATTGACGGGGAGGTATGGATCTGTACGACAACAACCTACAGCGCCATGTCGCCCGGAGGAGGGAACAGTGGATTTCCATTATTCAATCCTAATGCATCGGTGGTTTATCCAGGTAGCCTTGTACAGGGAAAGAGCCTGAAACAGGCAACTCCCGATGTGATCGCTGTGGAAAGGGCAGGGGGGACCATCTCCTATGACCTGAATAATGGGAACCTCTCTTCCAGTTTCAGCGTTGATGAGGTCTCCAAAAGCTCCATCCAGAATGCCATGAACCAGATCATCGCCAGCGCACCGGAGGAGCTTCCTGCCAATTTCGTTTTTAATTATAGTCAGGTACAAAGTGAACAGGCGCTGGCCCTTCAACTGGGCATCGACTACGAATCTGCTTTTGTAGACATCAGCTCCGATTTCAGTTTCAGTTCCGGTTCCAGTCTTAACCGGATTTTGGTGGAACTGAACCAGAGCTTTTATACCATGAGTTTTGATATTCCCACCGGTCTGGATGGTCTTTTTGCACCATCTGTTACACCTGCTGTTCTGTCCAGATATGTACAGGAGGGGAATCCGGCCACCTATATTTCCGACGTTACCTATGGACGTATTTATTACATGCTTATTGAGTCCACCTCTTCCTATCAGCAAATGGAGACCGAGATCAGTGCTTCCTTTTCGGGGGTGGTCAATTCAGCCAATGCAGATATCTCTGCAAATTCCCTGTCAAATCTGGAAAATCTAAAGATCAAGGTGATGGCTTTCGGTGGGGAAGCTACCACCAGTCTGCTCACAGTAGGGGAGACAGATTTAAACCGGCTGGTGACCTTACTTGCTGAAAGCACTACTATCTCTACCGGGTTGCCTATCAGTTACGTGGTCCGGAGTGTGCTGACCAATCAGGTGGTGAGTGTTCAGCTGGCCACAGAGTATGACGTTACTCAGTGCGAACCCGCTCCCGAAGGAGGAGAGCCAGCCTACACAGCTCACTGGAAGGGTCAGGTGCTCTCAAGGATGGGTCCGGTGGGGGCTGCTTATGCTACCAAAGGAACTGAGTTTATCCTGATCAGCGAAGATGGAAAGCAGTTCATGCGAAGCAATATTGGTGTACTGGAAGGACCCTTTTCCATTAATGAGCTCGGAGGAGGGCCTCCACCCTTTGATGGGATCGGGGCCGCAGCCAATATCGACGGCAATACTTTTTCCAGGGGATTCTGGGTGATGATTATGGATATGACCGGAAGCCAGTTTTCATATATTCGGTTCGATTCTACATGGAGTTCCCAAGTGCAGCCCATCGGAAACCTGGCGGATGGAGTGAATCCCTTTGCGCTGAACGGAATTGGGGCCATGCTATTCCGTCACAAAGATCCGGATGGTCCTTCGAGCCGTTACATGATCAACAAGGATGGCACCAAGCATTCCATCTATCTGAATAATCCAAATAGCTTTAGCGCAGTGGGGGACGTGGAAGACTGGGCAGGCGGAGGAATGCCTTTCGAAGTGGACAAGGTGGGTGCAGGGATCGGCTTTTTCATTGGCCAGAAGCGATTTTATCTGCTGTTCGACTATACCGGTACCCAGTACTGTATTTCAGGAGATGTATTCGGAACCGGGAAGAATGAGTTTATCGGTCCGTTCGATCTGTAGCGTCGGTAAGAGTAACCGGTTTTAGACTTCCCAAAGATTGTACGAAACCGGCAGTTTGCTGACTTCGTAACAATGCGTGTTCCCGTATTGAGGTTTTTTATGATCATCTTATACAATATTCTGTCCATTATAAGATCCGCCTAATCTTTTAAGATCCGTCCAAATTTTTAAGATCCGTCCAATCTTTTAAGATCCGCCCAATCTTTTAAGATCCGCCCAATCTTTTAAGATCCGTCCAATCTTTTAAGATCCGTCCAATCTTTTAAGATCCGGCCCATCTTTTAAGATCCGTCCAATCTTTTACAGTATCCGGCCCATATTTGGCCCTATTCGGTGCATCTATCGGGAGATCAGGTCCATCTATCGGGAGATCAGGTCCATAATAAGACCGGCTTATCTATAGGGAGATCAGGTGCATCTATATGGAGATCCTACGCATCTATCGGGAGATCAGGTGCATCTATATGGGGATCCTACGCATCTATCGGGAGATCAGGTCCATAATAAGACCGGCTTATCTATCAGGAGATCAGGTGCATCTATAGGGAGATCAGGTGCATCTATCGTGTGGCAATAAGAAACGTAGGGCATTTCGACGCTCCTACCAGTCAAGTTACCGAGCCGTTTATTAATAGATATGTCATTAAATTTTAGCACTTTATGCCCTATCTTTTTTATTGCGTGTTATGGGTTGCCTTTCTTTTCCTTAATATTTCAGAGCATAGTACGTAAAACAGTATCTTGAGT
>CAZRZY010000105.1:0-17550 GCA_964604655.1 uncultured Bacteroides sp.
TGGGGTAACATTCTGGGGTAACATTCTGGGGTAACATTCTGGGGTAACATTCTGGGGTAACATTCTGGAGTATGTCCAGCAGTGACATTAATAAAAATATTAAAAAAGGGGATGCCTTCCTGAGGCACCCCCGGTGTAAGAAAGAATGTAGAATGATGAGCTACCCGGACAGAATGGTCCTTACTTTCTCTCCCACTGGGTTTTCCGGCCAAGAGCCCGGATCCCCGCCACGTACCCTTTCAGGTACAGTTTGTTATACTTACCATCCTCGAACCAGGCATAACAATCGTAGGTCTTCCCGTTGTCCGGATCGTAAATCGATCCATTGACCCACTGTTTCTTCCCTGAACTATAATTGAAACCTTTCAGTAAAGGAAGACCCATGATCGGACGCTTTTTCAGCCGGGGATCGGGATTTTCCTTATCCAGTTTGGGTTTCCCATTTTCATTGGGTTCATCGAGCCAGCTGATCTTTCCATGGTACTTTCCATCGCTTCCCTTATAGATATCCACCGTAGAGGTTCCCTCTTCAGTGTACCAGGTACCGAGAATCCGGTCAGCCTGAGCGTAAAGGAACAGGGGAACGAAGATCAGGATGCCAGCTGAAAGCAGGTGTTTTTTCATGTGTTCAGGTTTTATGATTGGATCTTTAATTTAGGTACCACTACTATATATGCGTTCATATTCTTTGTACGTATGGGGGTATTCGTTTTTCTCATTTGCTTCTACATATTCCGAATGGACTTCCCTCCATTGGCTGAAATCTATCTCGGGGAAAAACGTATCGGCTTCGAATTCCTCATCCACGTGGGTAATGTACAGTTTCCCGGCTAAAGGCAGGAATTGCCCGTAGATCATCCCTCCCCCGACCACAAAGCACTCCTGTTCATCTTTCACCAGGTCGATTGCCTCCTCGATCGAGTGGGCCATTTCACATCCGGGACAGATCTCCCGGGGTACATTGGATATGACCACGTGTCTGCGGTCGGGCAATGCGCCGTTGGGTAAGGAGTAGTAGGTATTCCTTCCCATAAGGATGGTATGCCCGGTGGTCAGTTTCTTAAATCTTTTCAGGTCATCCGACAGCCTCCATAACAGGCGGTTGTTTTTGCCAATGGCGTTATTTCTGCCTACAGCTGCAATGATCGAAATATGGGGATGTACCTGCAGATCCATATCAGACCGAAATGGTCCCCTTGATATGGGGGTGAGGATGATAATCAGCAATAGTAAAATCCTCGAAAGTAAAATCGAAGATAGAGGTCACGCCTGGATTTAACCGGGCTCGCGGCAGAGGCCTCGGATCCCTGGTCAGCTGAAGTTTGACCTGATCCAGGTGATTCAGGTAGATGTGGGCATCCCCCAGTGTATGGATGAATTCTCCGGTTTTCAGACCGGCAACCTGGGCCATCATCATCAACAGGAAGGAATAGGATGCAATATTGAAAGGCACTCCCAGGAAAATGTCTGCACTCCTCTGATAGAGCTGGCAGGACAGAGTGCCTTCAGCCACATAAAACTGAAAAAGAATGTGACATGGAGGAAGGGCCATGTGATCCAGCTCCCCGACATTCCAGGCACTGACGATATGCCGCCGGGAGTCGGGATTGTTGCGGATGGAATCCACCACAGAGGCGATCTGGTCGATGGATGTGCCATCCGGTGCGGGCCAGCTGCGCCACTGATATCCGTAAATATGCCCCAGATCCCCGTTATCATCGGCCCATTCGTTCCATATCCTCACCCCGTTTTCATTCAGGTAGGCCGTGTTGGTGCTTCCTTTCAGAAACCATAACAATTCGTGGATGATCGACCGGGTGTGGAGTTTCTTGGTGGTCAGAAGCGGGAAGCCATCGGAGAGGTCGAATCGCATCTGGTATCCAAAAGTACTGATGGTACCGGTTCCTGTTCGATCCTGTTTCCTTACGCCCTTTTCCAATACATGTGACAATAAGTCAAGGTATTGCTTCATACGATTTCTTCTCCCGTAAGGGTTAAAAGTAGCCATTCGGCCTCGATTAGAAAAGGAAAAATTATCAACAGAAGATTCACTATCTTTACTGGGAATATGTCCACTAAAAGCTGGTTTACCCCCCGCACTCTGCTGATCACTGCAGGGATCATCCTGCTGGGACTGTTGGTCTGGCGCTTTTTCAACATCGTTGCCTATATTTTAATCGCTTCGGTTCTCTCTCTGATAGCAAGGCCCCTGGTCCATCTGCTTGGACGTATCCGGATCTGGAAGTGGCGGATTCCCATTTCCATTCGTGCGCTCCTTACCCTGTTCGTCCTTTGGGGGTTCTTTTTTGGTTTTTTCAGGGTTTTCATTCCGCTGGTTGCCACAGAGGCACAGCAGCTGTCGACCATTGAAACTTCTTTGATCATCGACGAGTTCGAACAACCCATTGATAGGCTTGAGAAATGGATCGGTAAAGTCAATCCCATGAGTGATGGATCCATCACATCGCTCCGCGAGGAACTACAACGACGCATAAATTCAGTACTCAATATCCGGGTTATTACCGATCTGGTGGCAACCCTGGCCTCCATACTGGGGAATATGGCGTGGGCCTTTTTCGCCATTTCGTTCATCACCTTTTTTCTTTTAAGGGAGGAACGGCTCATTACCAACTATATCATCACCATATTTCCCAAGGAAAAGGAGGAGGCTTTCCGTCATGCCCTGGAATCGGTGAAGCGTCTGCTCCGGCGGTATTTCATCGGTATCCTGCTCCAGATGACCGGGATTCTGACCCTGGTGACCCTGGGAATGACGATCGTCGGGGTCGGATTCAGGCACGGACTGGTGATCGGGTTGCTGGCGGCGGTGCTGAATATTGTTCCCTACCTGGGGCCATGGATAGGGGCCGCTCTGGGTATTGTTCTGGGAGTGGCCACCCAGCTTCAGACAGGCATTCCCGCCCATTTGATGCCGATGATGGGGTATATGTTGCTGGTGTTTATCATCACACAGCTGACCGATAACGCCGTATTCCAGCCGGTGATATTCGGAACCAGCGTATATGCGCATCCCATTGAGATATTCATAGTGATCATGATGGCCGCCAGCCTGGCCGGGATCGTGGGAATGATCCTTGCCATACCTGCCTATACGGTGATCCGCGTTTTCGCCAAGGAATTTTTTAATAACTTTAGGGTGGTTCAGAAGCTGACCGAGAAGATATGACCATTTCTAGGACGATTGCCACTACGATCTTATGCTGCCTGGTCTTCCCGATGGTTTTCGGGCAGGAACAGCCACCCTCCCCGGATACTCCGGAACGGATGCCCGCCTGGTTTCAGCAAACCCACGGTTTGATGGGAAGTGATACCATCGACAGTGATCTCCAGGTACCCAATGTTTTTTCTCCTAACGGCGATCAGGTCAATGATCTTTTCAGAGTTACCACCGACGGAACCACGGTCTATGAGTTAACCGTGTTCACCCGGACCGGTACACCCATCTACCACTCAGTGTCTCCTCAGATCCAGTGGGATGGTAAGAGTATGGACGGAAAGGAACTGAAGGAGGGGGTCTACTACTACGTCATTGAAAAGCAGGAGGGCGGGAATCCCATAGAAAAGGCCGGTTTCATGCACCTTTTCCGTTAGACGGTTACTTTCCTCTTCGGCGCATCCCTGGCAACCTTCCAAAGTATTTCGGATGCCAGGCCAGCTTTTTAACAAACCATCCGAAAAGGAGGGTTGTAAAAAAGGTAAACGATCCATAGACCACCGGTACGAGCGCCATGTCCGGGCTCTGCAGTAAATTGGCAGCCACAAAAATGGCCAGGGCGGAATTCTGGAGCCCTACTTCAATGGAGATGGTATACTGATTCTTTACCATAAGCCTGAAAGTTCTCGCAATCAGGAAACCCATTCCCATGGCCAGCAGATTGAGCAGGACGGTTGGCGGGAACAGCCGGTAGAAATCTGAAAAAGAGGCTCTTCCTGAACCTTCGTCAATAAAGATCACACCGGCGTAGATAAAAAGCAGGAGAATAGGCAAAATGATGCGGAGAGGCTGTTCCAGACTGCGGGCAAACCGGGGTCTCCATTTTCTGATGCGGGTGCCGGTAAATGCAGGCAGAATGGTAATCAGAAACACCTTCACAATGGTATTCCAGACATTCATTTGGATGCTGGTGTCCTGATGAAGGAATGCATCGATGGAGAGGGAGACGATCAGTGGGATGGTTATCAGGGTGATCAGACTGTTGATAGCGGTCATGGAGATGGAGAGAGCCACATTCCCTTTGAGGATATAAGTGACCAGGTTGGAGGTAGCTCCTCCCGGACAGGCTGCGATGACCATCAGACCTACTTTTAAGATTGGATCCAGGCGGGAAAAACCAGCAATAAAAAATGCCACCAGCGGAAGAAGGATCATCTGGCAGCATAATCCGATAATAACAGCCTTGGGTTGTGCAAATATTCGCTGAAAATCCTTGTCGGTCAACGACAAACCCATCCCGATTGTGATGATTGCCAGGGTGACTGGAAGAAGATAATCGGAGAAGACAGATTGCATGGTTTGAAATTAGAATAAATAATTTAAACCGAGTAAAAATAGCGCCGATCTGTTATAAAAATCACGTCAGATCGTCCGTGAGTTGCTATTTTACAACGTTCACTTTAAATTGCATATTATCCCCTGGTAAACATGCAGAAAACTGACCTGAAATTAATTATATTATCCTTCCTGTTTTTTTCGTTCTGGGTTTCCTTACCGGTCCGCGGGGAGGATGAATCCCACGATTCCGGCCATTACACGGAAGGATTGATGCGGGGTGAACGCCTGTTCTACGGATTGATCGAAGGGTCTTTCGAAACGATGGCATGCGCCGACTGTCATAATACGGTTGAGATCGACACATTCAACTGGAATCCCAACGCCTGGGAAATAGCCCATGCCTACAAAGACAGAACTCTGGAGGATTTCCGGAAGGCTGTGATGAATCCCACCGGAAGTACCATGTCGGTCATGCATCAGACCTTCAACCTGAGTGAATCGGATGTGGAGATGATCAAACTCTACCTCGACGACCTGGAAGAGAGGGGATTGAGCAAAAAGAAACCGGTGATCAACAAGATCTTCCTGTTCCTTGTACTGGGGGTGGTACTGACCTGGATAATTCTGGATGTGTTTTTCCTGAAAAGGGTGAAAAGAAGATATATTCTGGGAATCCTTTTTGTAGTGGCGCTGGGATGGCAGATCCAATTGATGTACGAGGCAGGCACAGCACTCGGGCGCCAGGAAAGCTATGAACCCGACCAGCCGGTTAAGTTTTCACACGCTATACATGTGGCGGATAACCAGATTGATTGTCAGTACTGCCATACGACGGTAACCTATTCGAAATCGGCGGGCATACCCGATGTGGGCATCTGCTGGAATTGCCATTCCATCGTCAGGGAAGGAACCAACTCGGGAAGGCATCAGATCAACAAGGTAGTCCATGCATATGAAGGCGGAACAACCATTGAATGGGTCAGGGTACATAACCTTCAGGACCATGCATTCTTCAGCCATGCACAGCATGTGGAGATCGGGAATATCGAGTGCGCCGCCTGTCACGGACCTATCGAGGAGATGCACCGTGTCAGGCAGGTTGGCGATCTGAGCATGGGCTGGTGCATCAATTGCCATCGCGATACGGAGGTGCAGTTTTTTGACAATGCATTTTATACCCAATACGAGGAGCTTCAGCAGAAGGTAAGATCGGGCGAGGTGGATCGTGTAACAGCGGAAATGGTAGGTGGAACCGAATGCTCCAAATGTCACTATTAAATCGAAGAACACCCATGGAAAAACAGTGGAGAAGCCTGGAAGAGTATACCCATGGTCCTGATAAAACCACGGAAAATCGAGGGGAAGAGGATCAAAAGAACCAGGTGATCGACTTGCTCAGCAGTAAAAAAGCGATGGGCGGTCAGGCATCGAGAAGGGATTTCCTGAAGCTTTTCGGTTTTAGTGTGACCAGTGCAGCTGTACTCAGCAGCTGTGAGAAGCCGGTCCAAAAGGCGATTCCATATCTGATCAAACCGGAAGAGATCGTCCCCGGAAAGGCCAGCTATTATGCCTCCACCTTTTTTGATGGAACAGAGTACTGCAGCGTGCTGGTCAAGGTGAGGGACGGCAGGCCCATTAAGATTGAAGGAAACCATCAGTCGCCCGTGTCCAGGGGAGGTACCAGTGCGAGGGTTCAGGCATCGGTTTTGAACCTTTACGACGATGCCCGGTACAAGGAACCCATGATGAATGGGAAGGTGGTAAGCTGGGAGCAAATCGACAGGGTGATGATCGATCGGCTCAGCAGGGGTGGGAAAACCGTTCTGGTCACCCCGACGGTCATCGGACCTGCATCCAGGGAGGCCATAAGGAAGTTCACCACACAGAATGAGAACGTGGAGTGGATCCAGTACGATGAGGTTTCAGCATCGGGGATCCGTGAAGCCCACAGGGAGGCATTCGGAAAACCGCTCATCCCGGGAATCCACTTTCAGAAGGCAGCCTATATCCTCAGTTTCGAGGCCGATTTTCTGGGTACCTGGATCGCGCCGGTGGAATTTGCAAGGGATTATGCAGCCACCAGAGCGGTTTCTACCGCACGCAGGGAGATGTCCAGGCATGTGCAGGTCGAATCAACCCTCACCATGACCGGTACCAATGCTGATGAGCGCATACCGGTCACACCCCGGGAGTCGGTCCTGATGCTGGCAGAGATCTACAATCAGCTTGCAGCTGCCACCGGGAACGAACCGGTTTCTTCCCCGCCGGCCACCCGGAAGGTGGACAACCTGGTGGAACAGTTGATGTCACACAGGGGCACTTCCCTGGTGGTCAGTGGATCCAACGATCCGAAAGTACAGGTGATGGTGGCTGGCATCAACCAGATGCTCGGCAATTACGGAAAGACCCTCGACCTGCAGCACACCATTCAACTGAAACAGGGGGATGATCGGCGATTTGCCAGTCTGGTGGGTGAACTGGAAAGGGGAGAGGTGGAAAATCTGGTGCTGGTCAACGTGAATCCCATTTACAGCATGGGGGGTTTTGAAGCCATAAACCAGGCTGGGTTTACCGCATACCTGGGAACTACGCTGAATGAGACCGCCGAGTCATGCGACATGATCTGTCCGGACCACCACTATCTGGAAGCATGGGGAGATGCCGAACCCTGGAAGGGTTCTTTCAGCCTGCAGCAACCCTGTATTCACCCTCTTTTCAACAGTCGGGCATTTCAGGATACCCTGCTCGCCTGGGCTGGACAACAGCGTACCTTCGAGGAGTTACTTCAGTTCTGGTGGGAAACCGTCATTGCTACCGGGGAATCCAGTCAGGATAAAAACTGGTGGGTACGAACCCTCCAGGCAGGATTTTATCAGGCAGACCCGGGGGAGGAAGATCTCATGGGTTTCAAGCCTCCTTCGCTGGAAGTGAATCCACCCATGGAGGACCTGGTTCTCACCTTATACGCTCCTGTTGGCCTGAATGACGGCCGTTATGCCAATAACCCCTGGTTGCAGGAGCTGCCCGATCCGGTATCGAAGGTTTGCTGGGATAACTATCTGGCTGTTTCCCCTGCCGATGCTTCCGAAAAAGGATGGAAAGATGAAATGATGGTGGAAATGGATGGCATTGCCATGCCGGTGCTCGTCCAGCCCGGACAGGCAAAGGGTACTGTTTCAATGGCACTGGGCTACGGAAGGGAGAAAGCCGGGAAGGTTGGAGACCATAAAGGGATCAATGCATACCGGTGGGTCAGAATGATGGATGGCTACCGGGAATATGTGAATGACCGGATCAGCATTCAGGCGACCCGGGAGATCTATCCCATCGCCAGAACACAAACCCACCACACCATGGAGGACCGGCCCATTGTCAGGGATACCACCCTCCGGGAGTTTAAAGAAGATCCCAATGCCGGGAACCATTTCCATCTGGAGACAGAGGCGCATCATCAGACCCTCTATCCCGAGGCCAAATTTGATGGTGCTCACTGGGGTCTCGTGGTGGATTTGAATAAGTGTACCGGCTGCAATAACTGCGTGGTATCCTGTATTGCCGAGAACAATGTGGCCACCGTTGGAAAGGAAGAGGTAAGGAACCGCCGTATCATGCATTGGATGCGGATCGACCGGTATTACAGTGAGAATCCGGAGAATCCGAAGGTGTACCATCAGCCGTTGATGTGCCAGCATTGCGACAATGCTCCCTGCGAAAATGTTTGTCCGGTGTCAGCCACCATGCACAGCAACGAGGGATTGAACCAGATTGCCTATGTACGGTGCATCGGTACCAAGTATTGCATCAATAACTGCCCCTACCGGGTGCGAAGGTTTAACTGGTTCAGGTATGTCAACAATGATGCATTCGACTTTAACCAGAACAGCGATCTTTCCCGGATGGTACTCAACCCGGATGTGACTGTAAGAGAACGGGGAGTGGTGGAGAAGTGTTCCTTTTGTGTCCAGCGTATCCAGGAAAAGAAAATGGAAGCCAAACTGGAAGGACGCACCCTGAGAGACGGGGAGGTGCAGCCCGCCTGTGTGCAATCGTGCCCGACGGGTGCACTGGTATTCGGGAATTTGAACGATCCCGATTCCCGGGTGAGCCAGTTGTGGAAAGAAGAGCGAAATTATCACCTGCTGGAGCAATTACATACGCTGCCAACAGTGGGTTACCTGACGAAAGTAAGGAATACGGAACCGACTCCGGGCAGTGGAGAAGAACACAGTTAATCAGGATTCCGGAAGAATTTAGTAAAACAGATCCTATGTATAAAACCGAAGTAAGGGGACCGCTGATCCTGGGCAATAAGAGCCTCGGCCAGATCACCTCGGATATTACCTCCCCGCTTTATGCCAGACCCAAGTTCTGGTGGATTGTGGGCCTGGGCATCAGTTCCATCATGATGCTCTTAGGATTCTGGGCCATCTATGTGACGGTGGCCACGGGAATCGGCACCTGGGGGGTCAATAATACGGTGGGATGGGGTTGGGCCATTATCAACTTTGTGTGGTGGATCGGTATCGGACATGCCGGGACGGCATTCTCGATCTTCCTGTTGATCCTGAGGCAGGAGTGGCGCTCATCCATCAACCGTGCAGCGGAAGCCATGACTGTGGTAGCTGTGGGTTGTGCAGCTATCTTCCCCGCTCTCCACATGGGAAGGGTCTGGAACGCTTTTTTCATTCTCCCGTATCCCAATACCCGGGGCCCTTTGTGGGTGAACTACAATTCTCCGCTTTTCTGGGATTTCATTGCCATTTCAGCCTACCTGCTGATTTCGGCATCCTTCTGGTATCTCGGCATGATCCCCGACTTTGCCACCATTCGCGATAATACAAAATCGAAAATCAAGAAGGCAGTCTACGGATTCTTCGCCATGGGTTGGCGCGGAAGCGTAGGTGAGTGGAAGCGCTATGAAGGGCTGAGCTACATTCTGGGAGGGATCGCTGCTGTTCTGGTGGTCTCCGTGCACTCCATCGTTGCCACTGACTTTGCCGTATCGGTGGAACCGGGCTGGCACACGACCATATTCCCTCCCTATTTTGTGGTGGGGGCAATCTTCTCCGGATTCGCCATGGTGATGACCCTGATGATCATTCTCCGGCGAATCTATAAACTGGAAGATTTCGTGACCGATTCCCATCTGGACCGGGTGGCGAAGATCCTCATTTTCGTATCGCTGATCATGGGCACGGCCTACCTGACCGAGATCTTTTTGGCCTGGTACTCCGGCAACGAGTATGAGATCTTCACCTTTTTCCACAACCGGATCACCGGGGAGTTCACCACCCAGTTCTGGCTGATGTTTGTCTTTAATGCCATTGTTCCGCAGCTGATGTGGTTCAGGAAGATCCGCGGTAACCTCCTCATCGTCTTCATCATCTCCATTCTTATTAACATAGGGATGTGGTTCGAACGATTTAACATTGTCATCACCTCGCTATCGAAAGATTACCTTCCATCGGCATGGGCCAGCTATTCTCCCACATTTGTGGAGATCGCCACCTACATCGGCACGCTGGGCATCTTTATTTTCGGAGTGCTGTTGTTTATGAAATACATTCCGGTGATCGCCATCAGCGAGGTAAAAGCGGTGAACAAGTACCAATTTAAAAAGTCTGAAAAGTCTGAAAAAAAGTCATAAAGTTGAAAAAAAAACAGACCATGGAGTCACCATATTTAATAGGGGTATTTGATTCGGAAGAATCGATGCTTGCAGCTTTCCGCAGGATGAAGGAGCAGGAGATGGAGATGGAGGATGTCTTCACTCCCTATCCTGTGCACGAGGTCCTGGAGAAGCACGGACGAAAATCCAGGATCACCATTGTGGGCTGGTTATACGGATTTTTTGCCTCTCTGGCAGTCCTGGCATTTCTGTTTTACACGGCCGTTATCGACTGGCCCATGAACTACGGGGGCAAACCCAGTAATTCCTTCCCTTCATTTATTGTGATCACCATTGTGCTTGCTATTTTCAGCATCACCATCCTGAGCCTGGGTACGTTTTCCTGGAGGGCCAATTTATGGCCCAGCCATGAAAAGCCGATCTATCATAACAGAGCCACCGACGACCAGTTTGTGATCCTGGTGCGAAAGGACAGGGTGGATGAGGAAACGTTCTCTTCAGTGATGAAAGAGAACGGTGCTGTGGAGGTCACAGAAAAGTAACAGATCAGATGAGAAGAGTATCATTCATATTCGTCCTTGTACTTCTGGTTGTTTCAGCCTGCGACAGGACCCGATCCAGTACCGGTTGGGATTACATGCCCGATATGTACTACAGCAACGCCTACGAATCCTATACCTCCAATCCCAATTTTCCGGATAGTCTGACCATGCGGTCTCCGGTAAAGGGAACGGTTCCCCGGGAGATGGTCCCATTCTCCTGGGAGAAGACCGAGGAGGACAGAGTGGCTGCGGGCCGTGAGCTGGTCAATCCCTGGACGGCCACAGAACAGCATCTGGTCAGGGGAAGAGAGGCATACGGGATCTTTTGTATATCCTGTCACGGACCGGAAGGAGACGGACAGGGTTATCTGTATACCAGTGGACGCTATCCCTACCCGCCTGCAAGCCTGATCAACGAAAGGGTGATGGCCCAGAATGACGGAGAAATCTACCACGCCATCACGGTAGGCTATGGCATCATGGGGGCTCATGGAAGCATGATCCTGCCGGAGGACCGCTGGAAGATCATTCTCTATGTTCGTGAAAACTTGCAATCACAGGCGCCCTAAATAAAGGACCATGGAAGAAAGAATTCAACTCTCGCGCATGTATGTCATTGCAACCCTCATCATGGTGGTGATAGGGATTGTTGCCATGATGGTGGCGTTTATGGATGATCCCCAGCGGGGCTGGGCCAATCTACTGCTCAACAATGTTTATTTTGTATCACTGGCTGCGGGCGGACTTCTGTTCGCGGCCATCCAGCGGGTTACCCATTCGGGTTGGTCCTCTGCTTTCCTCCGAATTCCTGAAGCCATGGCAGGCTACCTGCCGGTGGCGGCGCTGTTTTTTCTGGTGATGATTTTCGGGGCACACTCGCTCTATCACTGGTCGCATGAAGATGCGGTGGCACACGACGCATTGCTGGCACACAAGGCACCCTACCTTCATCTGCCGTTCTGGATTGGACGGATGATCCTCTATTTTGCGCTCTGGATCCTGATGTTCGTATTGATCCGGCGACATTCTCTCCGGGAGGACCGGGTGGGAGGAATGGAGCCCTTTCGAAAACTGGAACACTACTCCAAGATCTATATTTTCATCATTCTGATCACCTTCAGTTTCGCCATGATCGACTGGGTGATGTCCATTGATGCTCACTGGTACAGTACCATCTTTGCCGTCAAGAATTTTGTGGCGGCATTTCATCATGCCTCCATCGTGATCACTCTGGTGGTTCTTCTGCTGAATCAGCGGGGGTACTTCCCATTTCTGAACAGGAGCCATCTGTCCGATTTTTCGCGCTATATATTCATGCTCTGCATTATCTGGGGTTACTTCTGGTTTGCAGAATTTATGCTGATATGGTACGGAAACATTCCCGAGGAGACCGCCTACTTCATACCCCGCATCCGGGGGGAAGGCTGGAGTGTCTTTTTCTTTGCCAATATCCTGATCAACTGGTTTCTTCCATTTGTCCTGCTGATGCCGCTGGCCCTGGCGCGCAACAAGAGTGTACTGAAGCTGGTGATTCCCTTTCTCATTGCCGGCCAGTTCATCGATCTGTATGTGCAGATCTTTCCGGGCACGGTGGGAGAGCAGGTTCTCGGATTCCAGGAGATAGGCAGTTTCATAGGGTTTGCAGGATTGTTCATGCTGGTTTTCGGCTATTTTTTAAGCCGTGCCAACCTCTACCCGGTGAACCATCCTTTCCTGGAGGAGTGCAAGCTTCATCACACCTAACGGATTGGATCCAGGACTTCAACTATATCGCCGGATCCATTTTCTGAGCATCGACATTGTACTGGGTGCACTGGCTGTCTCGGTGGTGGGCTCCCGGCTTTTTCAGGCAACTCCCGGTTGGGCATGGTGGGTATGTCTGGCCTCCACAGTGTGGCTGCTCTATATGAGTGATCACATGCTCGATGCATGGAAACAGAGAAAGGTCAGCAAGCGGGAACTTCACCAGTTCCTGTTCCGAAACCGGCGCATCCTCCTTTATTCAGTGGGGCTGGTACTTGTTGCAGATATCCTTTTGATTATCAATTTTCTGGAAAGCGATCTGCTGAAATATGCCCTCTTTCTTTCGGGCGGAGTCCTGCTTTTCTATGCCATGCGTCATGTATTAAGGAAAAACCGGGTCCTCTTTATTCCGGGAGAGTTTTTCGTGCTGATCTTTTACCTGACCGGCACCTGGCTGGGTCCTTTCGTATCCAGGGGTGAACCATTGCAACCTTCACACGGGCTTGTACTGGCCATGATGGCCGGGGTACTGCTGATGAATCTGGTTACCATCTCCCTGTACGACATCCGGCGGGACACGCGACTGGGGATTGATTCCATGGCTCATACACTGGGGAAGCGGACCACGCGGAATTTGATGATCTCCGCCGCGGCCGGGATATACCTTTTGGCGGTGCTTCAGTTCCTGGTCTATGGTATCGACCGGTTTGCGCAGCTCACTTTTATCCTGGCAGGTATGGCCACCATTTTATTGTTCATCCTTTTCTACCCCTCCTATTTCAGAAAGAACGATGCGTTTCGGTTGGCGGCGGATGCGGTACTGTATATGGGTTTCCTCACACTATTTGTGAAATAAACAGGGCTGTTCCTCGCTGAAATTTGTTTCACAAATTATAGGCTTCGGAGACAGTCCTGTTTATTTCATCCACTTATTGTTTGGTATTCCCGGATTGAAAAAAAGGAAGCTGTTCCTCGCTGAAATTTGTTTCACAAATTATAGGCTTCGGAGACAGTCCTGTTTATTTCATCCACTTATTGTTTGGTATTCCCGGATTGAAAAAAAGGAAGCTGTTCCTCGCTGAAATTTCTCACTTCGTTCCGAAATTGTAGGCATCGGAGACAGACATGTGTATCTCAATCCGTTCATTGTTCGGAACACCCTGCGGGAAACGGAGGGGGCTGTTCCTCAGGAGTCGGCTTTTTCGCCGTGCACGGTATATCCTGTTTCGGTGATCTTGGTTTCGATCTCCTCCAGGGAGGTGAGGTTTTTGTCATACTTCACCTTCGTCCAGCCCTCCTCGTGGGAAGATTCCACGGTCTGGATGCCTTCCAGGTTCTCCACACCCGCTTTGATGGCGTTCTCACATCCGTCGCAGGTCATGCCTTCCACGTCCAGGACTACCTCCACCCATTCAGCCTGCATGGAGGGGGTCTCTTCGCTGGCCGGTGCATCCTGCTTCTGCTGGCTGTTGCAGGCAAAGAGCAGCATCCCGGCAATCAATAGTACTATTCCTGATAATTTCATTTTTATAACGTTTTATTTGATCCATATAAAATGCACGCTGGCAACAGATAAAATGCACGCTGGCAGCAGATAAAATGCACGCTGGCAGCAGATAAAATGCACGCTGGCAGCAGGTAATATACAGGCCATCAGTAATCGATGGTGAGGATACGGCCTTCGGTAAAGTCGAAGAAATCCTCTTTCTCGGCCAGCTCCACGCCCTCCCTCAGATCCTCTTCGCCATATCCGGAGACCTCCAGGCAGGCGGGGCAGGCCAGAATGGTCACCCCTCTTCTCACCAGGCGTTGAAAGATCTCATCAGAAGGGTCGAAGGGATCCATTTCCAGGTTGGGGGCATCTTCCACTACCATTTCGATCCCGTCGATATCGAAGAAGAGCAGAACATCGTTGGAAGTGGACATTTTATCGGCCAGCATCAGGCCCATCAGTACCTCATGTTCATGGCCGGCTCCTTTACTGATATGGATAAAGGCACCGTCGGTCCGGGGTTCTTCATCGGAGGAAGCCGACCGGGGAGTCTGGTCGACACGGATACAGGCAGCCGCCATCAGCGGCAACAGGAATAAAGCAATACTCTTTTTCATCGGTATAATTATTGGGTTAATAACAGTCAGTCACCGCCAATTCCTCATCCAATGACCCGGTCTGTGATCAGCACAAGGATAATGGTAAGGTAGAACAAATTTACAGTAATAAAAGCCTTTTTCCAATGCCCCATCAGATCACCCCGGTAGATCAAACCGAACATGCGCACCAGGAAGGTTACAGCCGCGATAATCAGGACCAGCGAGGTGCTGCGGTGGTGCATCACCGGGGTGGCCGGCAGCATCAGAACAATGACACCGGTGGCGGCAATCCAGATAAAGCTCAGGTTTTTGATCTGCCCCGGTTCCATTAATCCGGTAATCACCGGAAGTCCTGCCTCCTGGAACTCCTTTCCGATTTTCACCAGAAGCAGCCAGTAGTGCGGCATCTGGCCCACAAATAACAGGAAGGCCACAGCCACGATCTCCATATGGCCCGGATGACCCCCGGCAGCACTCCAGCCGATCAGGGGGGGCATAGCACCGATCAGGGCCCCGGGAAGGACCGCAAAGGCCGTGATTCTCTTCAGAGGGGTGTATACCAGGTTGTACCAGGCAAGGGTAAAGAGTCCCAGGGCTGCCGGGACCCAGGAGCCGGTCAGAAACAACAGCAACGTACCGGAAAGGGAGGTGAAAACGACGAACAGGATGGCTGCGTTCAATGAGAGCCTGCCTGCCGGAAGCGGCCTGCCGGCGGTCCTTTTCATCAGTGCGTCGGTGTGACGTTCCTGGATCTGGTTCAGGGCGCTGGATCCCATGGAGAGCAGGAATACTCCTGAAATGACCAGGATGGCCTGCAGGTCGAAGAGAGGCTGATACAGAAAATAACCCAGGAACCCGGTCAGAGCCACCGGAACAGAAATGGTCCACTTTCCCAGCCTCAGGAAATCACTCATTCAGCTCCTTCAGATACTCGATGATCAGGTCAATCTCCTCTTCTCTGACCAATCCTTCATAGGAGAGCATCAGGCCGCTGTTGTACCCCTCCGCGATATCGGCATTGGGTTCATAAATGGAACGCTTAATGTACTCCTCATCAATATCAACCACGCGTTCTTCCCGGCCGGTAGTAACGGTACGCTGTCTGCCCCATCCTCCCAGGTAGGAGGGACCCACCAGCTTGCTGCCGTCACTGGAGTGGCAGGCATTGCAACCATTCCTTAACAGTACCTGGAAACCCTGATCCGCCAGGGACATGTCGGCAACCACTGCCGGTTGCACTGCCGTAGTGTCGGCGATCCACTCCTCGAACTCCTCCTTCTCCATGACCCGTACACCGGTAAACATATAGGAGTGCTCCAGGCCGCAATACTCCGTACAGAAGAGGTCGTAGGAGCCGGTCTGCCCGGGAATGAACCACATCTGTTTATCGGAGCCCGGGACCATATCCTCCTTCACCCGAAATGCAGGAATATAGAGGCTGTGCAGCACATCCAGTGCCACCAGGTCAATTATCACAGGCTCATTGACCGGCACATAGAGACTGTCGGTCAGTTTACCATTCTCATATTCAAATTTGAAATTCCACATCCGGGCGATAGCCTTCACCCGCATGGCCTCATCCGGAGGATTTTTCATGGGCTTCCAGCCCATCCAGCCGAAATAGAACATCACCAGTACCAGTGCCAGCGGAATGGCTGTCCACAGAACTTCCAGCCGGTTACTGCCCTCGTTCTGTATCGCCCTGGGATGCCGCTTACTTCTATACCGGTATATGAATACGATCATCAGCACAGTCAGTCCCACCAGGAATACAATGGAAACACCGAGGATCACCAAAAAGGCAAGGTCTACACCGGCGACAAAGTTGGAAGCATTTTGCGGATCTACACTGTACATGGGCATCAGGGTTTATCTGAACCAGTAGTCCAGGAATGTGATTACAATGACCACCACCAGAAGCAGGATGATCAATAGAGCCATTACCTTGAAGATCCGTTCATCGAACTTCAGGTGCATAAATACGGCCAGTACGAAAGCGGTCTTGGTGCCCGCCAGTAAAAGGGCCACGGCGGTGGTCCAGCGGGTAAGCTCAATTTGTGTAACAGCCACGGAGACGCCGGTCAGCGTCAGCAAAAGGACCAGAATAAGCCCGTAGGTGCGATAAGGTACGATATGGTGTGAGTTATCCGACATAGTTCAAGGTTTATATGATCAGGTAAAACAGCGGGAAGAGGAAGATCCAGATCACATCCACCAGATGCCAGTAAAGCCCTCCATTCTCCAGCAACTGAAAATTGTCGTGGGTGATTTTTTCGTTCCAGACGCGGGCGAATATCACTGCCAGAACCACCATCCCGACGATAATGTGGAGAGCGTGCAGCCCGGTCATAAAAAAGTACAGCCCGAAAAAGAGGGTATCGCCCCTGCCCAGGTCATCGAGTAAGGGGGAACCCGGGAATATGCCGTGACTGATCTTCCCGCTCCATTCAAAGTATTTATTCACCAGAAACACCAGTGCCAGAAGGAGGGTCACACCAATCAGGATCAGTGTGGTCCGCTTATCCTTTTTCTGTATGGAAGTGGTAGACATGGCAATGGTCATACTGCTCACCAGAAGGATCACCGTATTGATGGTGCCTACCACTACATCCAGTTCCTGTGCGGCCAGATGAAAGGCGGTGGAATTCAGATAACGGTAGACCGAATAGACCACGAAAAGCCCGCCGAACAGAAGCAGCTCGGTGAAGATGAAGAGCCACATACCCAGCTTGGAACCGGCGTCGTCCCTGTGTTCATCATGGATTGCAGTGGTTTCTGCCATGGTGGAAGTTTTACTCTCTACTGATTTAGTCGAATTTGTAGGTGGCCTTCTCGATCACAGGGATCTCTTCAAAATTCTCCAAAGGCGGAGGAGAGGGGATTCTCCATTCCAGGTTAGTGCCGCCCCAGGGATTGGAAACGGTCTTTGCACCGGACCGGGCTGCCTTGAACAGGTTCACAACGATGATCAGGAAACCCGAGACCATGACCAGCGCGCCGAGGGTGGAAATGATGTTGGGTCCGTGGTATTC
>CAZRZY010000106.1:0-17324 GCA_964604655.1 uncultured Bacteroides sp.
CTTCTTGTTTTTTGTACTCCTCTTCCAGGAAACTCCTGTGAGGAACAACCTGACTTTGCGGGGAGGTCCAGGCACTCAGCTGGCTTTCTCTGGGACGGGAGCTGAAATATAGATCAGATTCTTTTTCATTCACCTGACGCGCCATGCCGGCGATTTTAACCTGCCTTTCCAGTCCGGGCCAAAAGAAATTGGCAGCTACCCGGGGATTGGTGAGCATGGCCTGAGCTTTCCTGCTACGATAATTGGAATAAAAGGTGAGAACTCCCTTTTCAAGGCTTTTTAACAGGACCACTCTGGATAAGGGTTGTCCGTTCCTTTCCAGGGTAGAGAGGACCATGGCGGTGTGATCCGGATGACCGGCTCTGCAGGCTTCATCCAGCCACCTTGCAAGGAGAATCAATGGATTATCTGGTATTTGTTGTTCATCCAGCCTGTCTGCCAGGTATTCCCTTCTCTCTTCTTCCAATTTCCGTTTTGGATCCGTTTCCATATCAGAAATCAGCTTTCAGGCTCAGGTCGAGACTGTGAATCTGGTGGGTCAGCGCTCCGACCGAAATGTAATCAACACCACAGAGGGCATAGTCACGAATATTTTCATAGGTGATACCACCGGAGGATTCCGTTTCCAGTTTCCCCCCGACCAGTTTCACAGCCTGTTGTGTCTGGTCAACCGGGAAATTATCCAGCAGGATCCTTCTTACGTTCTCAAGGTCCAGGATGATTTCCACATCCTCCAGGGTACGAGCCTCTACCACTACATCCAGATGGAGGTCTCGCTGTTTCAGGTATCCCCGGCATCGATCCACTGCCTCCTTGATACCACCGGCAAAGTCAATATGGTTGTCCTTGATCATGATCATATCGTACAATCCGAAACGGTGGTTGATACCTCCTCCCAGCCTGACAGCTTCCTTTTCAAGTATTCGAAAACCGGGGGTGGTTTTCCGGGTATCCATGACCTTTGCCCCGGTGTCTTCGATCTTTCGGACATAGGAACGGGTGGTGGTTGCAATCCCGCTCATTCGCTGCATCACATTGAGGACCAGTCTCTCGCATTGCAGGATGGACTGTGCACTTCCATGGACGGTGAATGCAAGCTGGGCGGATTCCAGAGGATCTCCGTCCTCCAGAAACTTGTCCAGTTCAAGGGTGGGATCCAACAGGTTGAAAATCCGCTCTGCCACTCTCATCCCTGCCATGATACCCGACTCTTTGACCAGCAAACGAGCAGATCCTTTCACTTCTGGGGAGATGATCCCCCGGGAAGTATGATCCCCTTCTCCGATGTCTTCCCTGAACCAGCGCAGAATCTCCCGGTCGATCTCCCGGTCGATCTCCGGGTTCATCTCCGGGTTCATCTCCGGGTTCATCTCCCGGTCGATCTCCCGGTTCATCTCCCGGTTCATCTCCCGGTTCATCTCCCGGTTCATCTCCCGGTCTCCCGTTTCCTTACTCGAATGCATATTTCGACTCCTTCTCGATACTGATATAATAAATGAGGCGGGATCCGCCTTTCTGCAGGAAGAAGAGGTTGATCCTGAACGACCCGTTCTCGGTTTTCAGTGTTCCGATGGCGTATTTCGACTGCTCTTTGGTTCCCTCAAACGAGATGTCGAAACCAGATGGCTTATTCTTTTGGAAGAAATTATCCATGATTCTGGTAGCCTGGTTTTTACTCACCGTATAATCCTCTTTCAGGAGGGTCATCTCCAGGCTCTGGTGAAAGAATTCTGACATCTTTCCTGCATTTCCCTTGCCGATTGCCTCCACAAGGTCGGACGGAACAGTCTGACTGTGAACCGGAGCTCCCAGGAACAGGACAAGAGTGATAATAGTTATGAACCTCTGCATACCTTTACTGATCTGGAGTTAATCACACGTTTGGCAACAAATTTGTAGCCGTTAGCACATAATGGTGTATGTTTGTAGGTAACCACAACAATTGGACCAATCCCGCGGGAGGTACCAAGATACGAAAAACCTGTGGATTGATTTCGTATGCGGATCACACTGATGGAAACAGGTAAGACCAGGGACCTCTTTATCAAAGAGGGGGTGGAACTTTTCCGGAAAAGAATCGAGCGGTATCTCCCATTTCGCATGGAGACCTTACCAGACCTGAAGAATACAAGGAGTATGACCATGCAGGAAGTGCAGAAAAAGGAAGGGGAGCAGCAATTGAGACGCATCGGACACGGGAATTACCTGGTATTGTTGGATGAGCGGGGTGAAACCTTCGATTCCATCTCCTTTGCCCGGTATCTTCAGTCACTGGAGGGAAAGACCGATCATCTGGTCTTCCTCATTGGAGGTCCTTATGGATTCTCCCAGGAGGTATATGGACGTGCACAGGAAAAGTTCTCCCTTTCCAGACTCACGTTTTCCCACCAGCTGGTTCGGGTTATTTTCCTGGAACAACTATACAGGGCATTGACGATCCTAAGGGGTGAACCTTATCACCATGCCTGACCCGAATAGATGAAGAAGAAATCCTCATACAGACCCCCGTTAAAGGTGCCGGATGGGCCGCTGCTGTTGGTGTTGGCCCTGCTTTTCCTGGTATCCGGGATCCTGCTTGGTACCCGCTATCAAAAGGAAGGGAACCAGAGCAGGGAGGTACAGAGGTTCGAAAAGATCCTTCATGAAAAAGAGCGTTTGCTGCAGCAGGAATTCCAGAGGTTGGAAGCCCGGTTCCGGGATGAGAGCCCCACAGCAGTGCTGGACAGGAACTCGGAGGAATACCAGGAGTTGGCCATAAAAAACGGGATCTCCATTTTCTATTTTGAAGGGGGCATGCTGAACTATTGGTCTGACCACAGCATTCCTGTACCTGAACGCTGGCGCCCGCGCTTTTCGCGACCCTTTATTTCTCTGAGAAATGCCGACTATGTTTCCGTCGTCAGGCAGTTGGATGGGGGGAGACTGCTGGGGATGATCGAGATCAGGACGCACTATCCCACCCAGAATAAATTTCTGGTGAACAGATTCCACCCTGATTTTCAAATCGAGGAGGGAGTGGATATCCAACCGTTGCAGGAACCGGAAACACAATCGGTCCGCAATGCCGGGGGGGAGTACCTGTTCTCCCTGGATTTTGGGCAAATAAGACCTGCCAACCAGATCATGAAGGTGGGGGCCGCTTTTTCTATTCTGCTATTTGTAATCCTGGCCTTCGCAGGATTATGCCGGATTGTACAGGCTAGTTACGGAACCAGAAAGTGGCTCTGGATGGGATGGATCACCCTGCTTATTGCGGCCATTGCCACTCTGGTACTGAAATTCGGTTTCCCGGGCATCCTCACCAACTCCAACCTCTTCCAACCGGAACTGTTTGCCAGCACGCTGTTCCCGTCACTGGGAAATCTCCTGGTCCTCACCATGGTGGTGCTGGCAGGTGTGACCCTCTATTACCTGCACGGGAACCTGGAATCGATACAGTCCACTTCTCTTCGCAGGATTCTGGCCATTGGTTTATATATCTCCGCCGCGTTGGCACTCCTGCTGACCGAGTATTTGATCAGGGTGTTGGTGCTCGATTCCAGTATCTCCTTCGAAGCTTACCGGGTTACCACATTTTCAGAGTATTCAGTGGTGGGCCTGCTGGTGCTGATCAGCTGGTTTGTGGTAGTCGGATTGTTTCTGGATAAGGCCATCGTCCTTCATTCCGCCTCACTCTGGCGAACAGCACTGACAGGGGCGGTCAGCTCAGGGGTGATCTGGCTGCTCTCTGCATTATTCACTAACGGCCATGGCAATCTGACCGGTTGGCTGGCATTTCTCCTGATCTTCGGGGGACAGCTCTATCTGAGGTTTCCGGCATCTAAAAAGATCCCTTTTTCCAGGTTCATTTTCCTGCTGGTCATCGTTTCGATCTTTCTGGTAATAAGGCTGCAACAGTACAACCGGATCAGTGAGGAACAAAAAAAGGAGGTGGAGCTGGTCAAACTCTCATCCGAGCATGATCCGGTGGCGGAGATGTTATTCGGGGAGCTTTCCATGGCCATCCGGAATGATACGGTCTTTGCGCTTTACCTGAATCAGCCTTTTGTGGATATCGAACAGGTAGTCAACCGGCTCAGGCGCAATTACTTTTCCGGTTACTGGTCCAGGTATGACCTGCAGGTAGCCGTATGCCGCCCGGAGGACCAGTTATATGTCGAGCCTCCCGACGATGAGTGGTATCATTGTTACACCTTTTTCAGTGAGATGATCCTGCGTGAAGGCATTGAGATTCCGGGTAGTGACTTCTACTTTATGGACAACCTGAACGGAAGGATTTCCTACATGGCATCGATCCCTTATTTTCAGGCAGATAGCGAACACAGGGTCTACATAGAACTCGATTCCAAGATCCTTTCCCGGGAACTGGGATACCCTGAATTGCTGCTCGACGAAGAGTACGCTGCATTTACCAGCTCCGAGTTTTCCTATGTCAAATACAACCGGGGAGAACTGATCACCCAGGATGGTGATTTCCCCTATCGCAGAAGCATGGATCATTATACGGAAGGGGAGAGAATGTTCGAGCGTGTCACCAGTGACGGATATAATCATGTGGTGTTCAATGTAAACGAACAGAATACCATTATTGTGGGCAGTCCCAGAATTACCATGGTGGATAACCTGATCTCCTTCTCTTATATTTTTGCACTGATCTTTCTGCTGATGGCCCTGTTTTACCTGGGTACCCATCTCCGCTCCTTCAGGCCGGCTTTGAGCTGGAGTTTTAAACACCGCATCCAGTATTCTATGGTCGGGATCCTTTTTCTCACTTTTGTATTGATCTGCTCCGGGACCATCTACTTTGTCATTGAGCAATACCGATTGAAGAACAAGGATAATCTGAGGAACATCATGCGGTCGGTCAACATCGAACTGATCCATAAGCTGGAGTTCGAGGAGAATCTGAGAAACTGGTCCTCTCCTGATTATTTCAATCTGGATGCATTGCTGCGGAAATTCTCCAATGTATTCTATACCGATATTAATCTGTATGATCAGGAGGGCGATCTGCTGGCCACCTCCCGTTCTGAGATCTTCGACCGTCAACTGCTCAGCAGGAGGATGAACCGGATGGTCTTTGAGAAGCTGGCCCTGGAGGATGCAGCTGAGATCATCCATACCGAACACATCGGGGAGATGCGGTATATTTCGGCCTATATGCCGTTACTGAACTCGGAGAATAAGTTACTGGCATATTTGAACCTGCCCTATTTCACCCAGTCGGGGGCTCTTACCCGGGATGTGACTAACCTGGTGGTGGCAGTGATCAACCTTTACCTGATCCTGCTGCTGGTGATCATCCTGCTGAGTGTGATCCTGGCTGACAGGATCACCCAACCCCTGAGGATGATCCAGAACAGGATTGCCCAGGTCAGCTTAAGCAAGAAGAACGAGATGATCCGTTATGAACGCCGTGACGAGATCAGAGGGCTGGTGGAGGAGTATAATTATATGGTGAAAGAACTGGAGCGCAGCGCAGGCCTGCTGGCACAATCGGAAAGAGAATCGGCCTGGCGGGAGATGGCCAAGCAGATCGCCCATGAGATTAAAAACCCGCTGACACCCATGAAGCTGAACGTTCAGCACCTCCAGCGAGCGATTGAAGGAGGGAGGGCGGATCCGGAGATGGTGGACAGGATCTCCGCCACGCTGATCGAACAGATCGATTCGCTTTCGGCTATTGCCAATGAGTTTTCGGATTTCGCGAAGATGCCCAAAGCCAAACACCAGCGGCTTAATCTGGTATCCAAGCTCAAAAACCTCCTCCAATTGTTCGATAACAGTGAGAAGGCAAAGATCGACCTGGATCTGGGCGACCAACAAATGGTCGTGATCAAGGCCGACAAGGAGCAGTTGATGAGGGTTTTTATCAATTTGGTGAAGAATGGGATCCAGGCCATTCCCGATGGAAGAGAAGGCCATATCCGGATCACACTGGAAGTGAAGGGGAGAGAAACAGCCCTGGTCACAGTGAACGACAACGGGAAGGGGATCCCCGATGAGATAAAAGACAGGCTTTTCCAACCCAACTTCACCACCAAATCGGCAGGCATGGGAATGGGACTCGCTATCAGTTATAATGTGGTCCGTTCCATGGGTGGACGTATCTGGTATGAGACCCGGATCGGCGAGGGGACCACTTTTTTTGTGGAGTTCCCCCTTTCAGATTGAAACCTGCAGTGCTTTCCTGCGTAATAATTTTTATTGTTATCTTAGTTACCTAGTTAGAACGATTCAGCCTTGTTTCATAGGAGTTTCATACGCTTTGGCTTATTTCTCGCGGGGGTTTATTCCTTGTCTCTTCACGGCCAGGTATATACGCCCATACCGGCACAGCCCAACATATTCACTGCCATCGATTCCATTTACAGTTTCAACAACAATAATGTAGATTCGCTGATTGTGCAGAATGCGGGCGGATTCGAAGCGGGAGATACGGTGATGGTCTTTTGCGTACAGGGAGCCAGGATCGCCGAAGAGGATTGGGTGATTCCTGAGGATATCGGCAGGGATGCTCAGCAGCCGCGAAACACCGGAAAATACGCCTTTGTAATCGTCGATCAGATAGAACAGGCAAGAGACCTGGTGATCCTCAATACGACCCTTCAACCAGAAATCGATCCGTTGGAGGAAGGGGAAGTGGCCCAGTTGATCAAGGTTCCCTCCTACCGTTTTGCCAGAATATCTTCCGGAGGAATTACCGCGCCGGACTGGAACGGTTCCACAGGTGGGGTGGTGGCCCTCTTTGTTTCCAACGTGCTGAAGATGGAGGGGGATATCAATGTCAATAACAAGGGATTCAGGGGGGCTCCTTTTGTTAATGATGTTCTCTATTCGGGTAATTGCTCCTCGGCGGATACGGTGCTGTATGACAGTTTGTTTTACCAGACAGATAATGTGCTGGCAGGACTCAAAGGAGAGGGGACCACCGATACCCGGTTCGACCGGCTGCGGGGCCGGGCCAGGAACATTAATGGAGGTGGAGGCGGCAACGGGAGGCTTTCGGGTGGTGGTGGAGGCTCCAATTTTAACTTTGGAGGAAAAGGAGGGGATGAATCAAGTCTCTGCGGGGAAGGGGTGAAGGACCCCGGAGGCTGGGGAGGTTTCCTGATGAGTACGAATTACTATGTGGATGCCAGCAAACCGATCGAAGCCAACCGGGTATTTTTAGGCGGAGGAGGCGGATCGGGAACCTGGATTAATGGACGACAAAGTACCAGGGGAGGCGATGGTGGCGGGATTGTCATTATCGTTGCCGATACCATTGAGGGGAACGGGAATTGGATCTACGCCGACGGTGAAGACGTGACCCTGCCGGCCACCGGTGCAGCTGGTGGCGGCGGCGGTGGAGGAGCCATACTGCTCGATGTGAGCGGGTACAGGACCACCTTAAATCTATCGACGGTCGGAGGCGATGGAGGAGATACCAACCACCCTTCTGATACAACCGGCCCTGGTGGCGGCGGCGGTGGCGGGATATACTGGTTAGCGGGCAGTTCACAGCCAGGGGTCAATCCGGAGTTGAGCGAGCAGGGGCTGAACGGAAGATATATGGTGGGCAGCGGAGCTGATCACGGGGCTGATGTGGGGGCCAGACCCGGAAGAAAGACCGGGTTTGAAGTCAACATCATGGGTTTTGTGTTCAACCCGGTGCCTGTGGAGTTTACGGTATGTTCCGACCAGCTTCCCAACCCCATCCGTGCCTCCGAACCGAAAGGAGGGGCCGGCCCCGGCAGCTACAGTTACTTGTGGGTCGACAGCTCGGCCACGCAGAATGAATGGCTCCCTGCCCCGGGGGTCAATAATCAGAAGGACTATACCTTCCCGGCAAAGCTGGATGACACCACCTACTTCAGACGGGTGGTGACTTCAGGACTCTTGCCCCCCGACACCAGTTTCCGGATCGCCGTCTATGTGCATCCGGCCATTACAGGGAATACCATTTCAGCTCCAGATACGGTCTGCAGGGGAAATCAGCCCGAACTTTTCGTTCCTGACGGGACTATTGGAGGAGGGCCCACGGGGGGAACCTATGAATTTCGATGGTATAAGGATGAGGGAAGCGGGCTCACCACTGCTGGTGGTCCGGGAAGCATTACGGAACCGGATTATCAGGCACCAGGCCTGGAAACTACCACTATTTTTGCCCGTTTTGCCTTCTCCGGAGTATGTATCGATACCTCCAACCAGGTGCGAGTGCAGGTATGGGAGCCGCTGACCGGCAACACGATCAGTCCCAACGACACCATCTGTTTTAACTCCGTTCCGGATCTGATCCAGGGACCGGTTCCCGGCGAAGGAGATCCTTCCGACAGAAGGTACCAGTGGCAGAGTGCACCGCTGGAAGACGGAACATGGATACCCATTGAAAACGAAACGTCCACCTCTTATCAGCCCCCGGATCTTACCGAAACGGTCTGGTACAGGCGGATCGTCTTCTCCGGAAGTGACGATGCATGTATCGATACCAGCCAGCCAGTGGAGATTCTGAACATCCCGTTAGTGACAGGAAACACCATTGGCACCACCCAGACCGTTTGTACCGATGATCGTCCTGTTCCCCTGACCGGTTCCGATCCGGGAGGCGGGTATCAGGGGCAGTACGGCTATACCTGGCAGTTACGTACCCTCTCAACAGGCTGGAGCGATGCCACAGGAGACAACAATGTGAAAACCGGGTATGATCCCGGGATCATGCAGGGTGATACCACCTGGTACCGCAGGGTGGCCGGCTCGGGGGGAGTGGCCCGGAATGTCTGTCAGAACTTCAGCGATTCCATCGCCATCCATGTACTTCCGCCCATCACCGGGAATCTGATCACCACGGTCGACCTGGTGAAATGTGAGAACGATCTGCTGGACGATCTGGTTCAGGATCCGGCAGGTGGCGCAGAACCGGGTGGCGGTGCTACCCAGGGCGGAAATGATCCTACCAGGCTATACCAGTGGCAGGTGGCCAGCGGAACTGATAGTGCGGGAACCTGGCAATCCATCGCCGGAGGCTCCGGGCTTAACTATACAGACCGCCCGCAGCTGACCGGACAGCTGGACCGGTTCTATCGCAGGATCGTTTTCAGCGGACCCGACCAGGCATGCCGGGACACCTCCCTGGAATTGCATATGGTGGTCCATGCCGGTATTACCAACAATACCCTTGCCCCATTCGATTCGGTCTGCTTCGCCGACAGCCGGCTTCTCGAGGGCGGGACACCATCAGGTGAACCAGAGCTCAGCCCGGTCTATGTATGGCGTGATCTTCAGACCGGCCAGAATATTCCGGACTCAGACACAGAAGATTATACCACCGGTCCCTACACATTGTTTGGAGACTATTCCTATGAAAGGGTCGTCAGTATAGGGGAGTGTACCGATACCTCCAATTCCTTGCAGGTAACCGTGATGCAGCTTCCTGGCGGGATGCTCACCGATGAAGCATTCAGGGCATGTGAACAGGATACGGCCCTGGCCATTGATCTCAATCTCGAAGGTCTGATTACCTATAACAGACCCTGGGAAGTGGTGCTCAGAAACGAGCTGGAATCCTCTATCGGACCTTTTGAAGTCCGGGGGGACGGTAAACTGCCGGTGACCCTTCAGACCGATCCTGACAGCCTGCTTTACAACTACCGGATCGCATCCATCACTTATCGGGCCCCCGACGACAGATATGTATGCAGCGCTCCGCCCGACAGCATCAGCGGGGTGGTTCCTGTTTGGGTCTACAGAAGGCCCGAGCCGCAGATCCTGGTGGACGGGAGTGCCAGGGATAGTTTCAAAGTATGCAATACCACCATGGAACTCTCCGCGGATCCTGACCTGGGGTCAGCCAGATGGATCAGCGATCCTCCCGGATATCTTTTCTTCTCTCCCGGAGGAAGTCCCGATGATTATCTGGCTTCCATTCCTAATAACAAGGAGGCGTATGGGAAATATGTGGCCACGTTTATCAGTGAGGCCGGAGATTGCGCCGGGGAGGATCAGATCGAGCTGTACTTTTTTGAGCAGCCGGCCAACGCTTTTGCCGGCAATGATACCATGGTTTTCCTGCAGGGCATGCTCCAGCTCCAGGCCGATTCGGCCACAGCGGGTATCGGGACCTGGACACTGGTGCAGGGAAGCGGGTTCATTGCCGATCCGAACGATCCCAACAGTCTGGTATATGACCTGGGAATGGAAGAAGAGAATCAGTTCAGGTGGACCGTGACCAACGGGAAGGACGAAGGCACTTGCACCACCTCGCAGGATGTGGTGATTGTGATACGAAATGATGTAAAGAATTATCGGGGTTTCTCACCCGATGGCGATGAGTTCAACCGCTATTTCATCATGCAGGGGCTGAAATATGCCGATGAGTTCTCGATTCGTATATTTAATTCTCTGGGTCAGGAAGTGATCGAGATCAACCAGGACAACATGGATGAATTGCTCGAAGTGGATCCGGGCCTCATAACGGATGGATTGAAAGAGGATGAAATGGTGGTGTGGGACGGCCGTTCGGCAAACGGCAACCTTGTACCCTCCGGAACATACTATTATGTGCTGAACTACATCCTGAAGCAGAGAGATCCGGAGGGCAACATTACACGGGAGGATTCGTATGAGTTTAAAGATTATGTGGTGGTTAAACACGATTAAGGGGTGAAGCGGTTTTGGGTCATATGGATTTTATGTTTGACCGTGGTTACCTCTGCCGCTCAGAATACCCTGATTCCTGCGGTGAGCAACTATCACCTCACCTGGACCACCCTGAACCCTGCCTTTTCCGGTTTCAGGGATGCCATCAGCGTCAGCTCGCTCTACAGATCGGCCCTCTACGGGGAGACAGGGCCCGTGGACATGCAGCTGAACATGCATACCCCGGTGGGAAATTCAAAGGTGGCCCTGGGCGGGATCGTCTCCTACAGAAGGACTCCGCCCGACCAGGACCTCTATTCGGTGATGACTACCTATGCCTACCGGCTCTATCTTGGAAGTGGACGGCTCTCCTTCGGCCTGTCGGCCGGCATGTACGGGATACAAAGCGATATGTCCGACCTGTTGCTCCGCGATCCGGGGGATCCCTTCTTTACATCGGATAGTTACCAGCGATGGTTCCCAAATTTCGGGACCGGAGTGCTATACTACACCGATGACTTCTTCGTAGGAGTATCTGTTCCTGAGCTACTCTCCGTTCCTCTGGAAGGACAGCCTATCGGAACGCTGAATACCGAAGATGTTAGGGTCCTCTTTACCGGAGCCTATCTGTTTGATATTAGTGAGGCCTTCCGCCTGAAACCATCCCTGCTGGTCGATTACAATCAATCCTCCCCTTCCTTCAAGGCAAGTCTGAATGCAGGGCTGATGGATTCCCGTATATTCGTTGGAGGAGCTTACAGCCAGCCCGATATTGTGATTGCTTTGCTCAATTTCCAGATCAATCCCCAGTGGCTGATCGGATATGCCTACACGTTTAACACCGGTCCGGTCAGGACTGCCCTGGGAGGTAGCCACGAGGTGGTCCTGCGCTGGGAGTTGAGACCTGTAATACGAACCATACCGGACGATCCGTTCTATTTTTGATTATGAAGCAGTGGATTTTAACCATATGGATTCTTCTGGTGCTGCTTCCCCCGGCAGCGGCGCAGGATTATTACCGCCTCAGGAAACACACCCGGATCTCCACGGGACTTGATGAGGCGGCGGCAGTTCCCTATGAGGACGGAGTGGTGTACATTACCGAATCGACCAGCGTGGGAGCCAGCAGCCCGGCCGATCCGCAAGGCCGGAGGCTGTTTACCATCTTTCAGTACAAAGAGGGTGGCACCAAGCGTCCTTTTGTGGACCAGCTGGTTTCGCAGCGGCATGAAGGACCTGTTTCATTCAGCGGGGATTTTCAGACCATGGTCTTTTCGCAGCAAAGGCCCTCTGCCGAGAACAGGGATTATGATCCATTGGGAATCTATTTTACCGAGAAATCGGGCGACATGTGGACTAATATCCGTCCGTTCGAATTCAACGATCCTTACGCCTGGCTCTTTTCACCTGCACTTTCGAAGGATGGGCAAACGCTATTCTTTGCTGCGAATTTTGAGGATGCTATCGGGGGATTTGATATCTATCGATCTACCCTGAAAGGAGGCGCATGGACCCCTCCTGAAAATCTCGGCCCGGGGGTCAATACCCAGAAGCACGAACTCTACCCGTTCATTCATCCCTCTGGCAGGCTCTATTTTTCTTCCGAAGGTCATGATGAAGAAAGGGGAGGTTTCGACCTCTTCCAGACCGCCTATATGAACGGAACGTGGAATCCGGCCATGAAGCTTTCCGCTCCTATGAACAGCCTGTCCAATGATTACCATGTTTTTTTCAGCGACGATTTCAAAAGCGGTTATGTAACTTCCGACCGGGGAAGCGGATCAAAGGAAATCTTCACATTCTCCACCGATATTCCTGCATTTGAGTCACCCGAACCCATCAGGAAAACCTACTATAAATACAAGATCATGGACCGTAAGCTCGATACGGTCGATACCAACCTGTTCAGATACTCCTGGGTGATCAATGACACCCTCGAGATCCCCGGGCATGAGATTGTCTACCGGTTTCCGGGTCCCGGAATTTACGTATGCAAACTGAATGTATACGATATCGAACTCGATACCCTGGTGGAGGGGCAGACCGTCAAAACACTTCGTATCAATTTGCAGGAACAGGCGGTCATCACGTCACCGGATACGATCGTGGTCAACACTCCCGTGGAGTTTGACGGATCAGTCACCTACCTTCCGGGATTTAATATCGGAAGGTACCTTTGGGAATTTGGAGACGGTACTTACGGAGAGGGGATACAGGTCACTCACCGCTACCTCTATCCGGGCACATACAAGGTGGTTTTGGGAGTGGAGGAGCGTAAACAGAACCGGAGACAGGAACCGGAGATCCGCTCCAATTTCAAAGAGGTGGTGGTCATACCCAATGAATAACCCATATATTTATTTGTGTAAGAGCAGATTAAATCTGCTATTTCATAACTCAGGTTTTATTTTGCACGGAATTTGTATATTTTTAGCAGTGTTCAAAATCGAACGATGATGTACCGATATATATGCTTATTCAGCTTATTGTTTATCAAAATGTTGGGATATACACAACCGGTTCCCAACGTGGATGAGAACATTCCATACCTGATGACCTTCGGTCCCCAGGCAGAGACCAGCTGGGGGGACGATGATTTTTCTCAGGCTTTCTTCTTTCTGATTCCCGATGAATATACCCAGCCCTTTTTTATCCGCGTATTCGATCCCGATACCGGCGGCGAGATCGATGAGATCGCCGGACAGTGGGATACCCGGTGTACCTATGAAGTTTTTGGAGGCGAATCGGTATGGACCGAACCCGATGCCAGGGAGACATCCCCCCAGGGGAACTATAAGAGCGGTACACTACTGGCATCCAGGGCATTTGCCGAAAATCCCAGGTACGACAATAACTGGTATACCTTCGGCCCCTTCAATCCGGCTCAGGGGGAGCATGTGGAGATGTTCGAAGGACACGTATTCAAATTGATCTGCGAAGGAGTGGCGGGTGATGACGGAAATATGTACCACTATTTCCTTAGTACCAATGCCGATGAAAACCGGCCCATCGAGGGTGCCAATGCCTTTGCCTATGAGTACTCCTTCAGGATGCATAACGATAACCAGGAGGTATCCCACATCTATCCTTACGTGGAAGATGGGACCATTTCGGTGCAGATTTCCAATTTTGACTGGGATTTCGACGGGAGCATCGTGGTGATTTCAGTGGCAAGGCAGGGAGCGAAAGTCAAAATTTCCGGAGAAGACGGCTGGGCTCAGGATGAGCTCAGGGTACAGAATGAAGAGATCGGAACCTCCTTCGACTTCCGCTTTGTCAAGGCCGATGCCCTGGTAAAAAACAACAATGTGGTGGTGAATGTCAGAAACCAAAAGGGTGAGACCATGCCTTTCTACACCATTCCCATTGGAGGTGTGCCAAAATACCAGGGTGAGGTAGAGTTCATACCCATCGAATAACCAGAGACGCATGAAACGAATACCGGGCCTGTTATTTATCCTTCTAATATCCGTTGTCGGATCTGCTCAAACTTATCAGTTTTTCAATTACAATACTGCCGAAGGTCTTTGTGACAAGTTTGCCTACACGCTGAATCAGGATGCCGATGGCTTTCTCTGGGTGGGAACGACCCAGGGCCTGTGCCGATTCGACGGAACGTCCTTTGACCAGGAATTCAGCGGCGATACCATACCGGTCAGCATTGCCCATACCAGCATGTTGGATTCACGGGGCAGGCTCTGGTTCGGACATGAAAACGGGCTGATTTCCGTGTTGGACGGTGATGAATTCAGAGTGGTTTCCCCCAGTGATGATTTCAGGACCAGGATTTCAGCAATCCGGGAGGATAGTGCCGGTAATATTCTGGTATTGTGTCAGCAAAGCGGAGTACTGGTGGTGAATCCTGAATTGGAGATCATCTTCGAAGGAGACCCTGCCAATCCGGATGACCCATTTACGGGAAAATTCCTTTATACATTCCAGGTTACCCCGGAAGGACATCTATTGGCAGGAACCAGTGACGGGATCTCCATATTCCGGTATGACAGGGAACTGGAGATCTATATTGAAACCGGCCAGATCGAGGAGTTGCGATATCTGCCGGTTCAGGAATTGGTGCCCGGTCTTCAGCCTAATGAGTATTGGGTGGGTACGGAGGATGAAGGACTCTTCCGCCTGACCGGAGAGGGATTTGACCCGAACGCCTACCGGGCCGTAAAAATAGGTTCTGAACTTGGATTAGAGTATGCGAAGATCTCCTCCATTGAATTCGATGGTAACCGCAGGGTATGGGTAACCGATTATGGGGTGGGTATCCACCGACTGGAGCTGGATGCAGCGGGAAATCCGGTCACTACTTTTCTATTTGATGCCGGATCGGGAATTCCCAATGCCTATATCAATGAAATATTTATCGACGAGGAAGGCAACCAGTGGTTTTCCTCCCAGGGGAACGGGATCGCGGTCCTTCGTGATCAGGCTTTCACCTTCCTTCAGGTTTGGGAAGATGAGGATTCTCCAGATGTGCGTGCGGTTCACCTTGAAGATGGTGAACAATGGTACGGGGGATTTGGCCGTATCGTTCGTATCGACAATGAACAGGTTACCTATCTGAAAGGGGGTCAGGGAGTACCTGAGGATTGGATCACTGCAATTCACAGAGGGCCCCGGGGGGCTCTTTACATCGGCACCGAACGCAGCGGGTTGCATATTCTGGAACCGGGCAGTTCGCGGGTCATTCCGCTGGTGATCTCCCGTAACTCTCTTGAGAATATCGTGAATGCCATCGACGGGAATGAAGACAGTATTTTTGTGGCAACCAACAATGGAGTCTACAGCTACCATCCAGGTACCAAAAGGAGGATCAGCAAAACCACGGCGAACGGTCTTCCGCACAATAAAATTAACGATGTGCTGGTCGACAGTGAAGGGGCAGTATGGGTAGCAACCATTACCAGCGGGATCTTCAGTCTCAATAGCGAGAAGCAGTTTTGGATAAAGGGAAAACCAAAATTGGAGATGATATGCCTGATGGAGGCGGAGCCTGGTGTCATCTGGGCCGGAACCGACGGGAATGGTGTCTATAAATTTGATCTCAACAGCGATACCCTCAGGCATTATACAGCGGAAGACGGATTGATCAACGATTATACTTATGCCATTGGTTCTGACCCAAAAGGGTATATATGGGTAGGCCACCGGGAAGGGATCAGCCGTATCGATCCTACGCGGGAGCACATCCGGATTTTCGGTAAGGAGTCGGGATTTACCTCCGATATTCTTCACAGGTCGCTGGACATGGATACACAGGGCAAACTCTTTTTCGGTTCCACGGAAGGGGTCATCCGATATGATGCCTATCAGGCAAGGGAAGATACCATACCACCCAGGCTGAGCCTGAAATCCTTATTGATTAACGACACCCCCTTCGATCCTACTCAGGATATCACCCTGAAATATGACCGGTATGAGATACGGATCGATTTTGTAGGGATCAACTTCAGCAACCCGGAACAGGTCCATTACCAGTATAAGCTGGAAAACTACCAGGATGATTGGTCCGATTTTTCCAAGATACCCTTCGCTTTTTATCCCAGGGTGGAAGATGGTAATTACACTTTTATGCTCCGGGCCTGTGACGGTAACGGGAATTGTTCGGAAGAGCCTCTTAACCTCGGGATTACTGTAAAAATTCCTATCTGGAAGGCATGGTGGTTCATTGTCTCACTGGTAGTCGTGATGCTGGCCACCATATTTATTGTTTTTAAGATCAGGGAGCGGAATCAGAAAGCGATCCAGGAATACCTGCAGCGCCAGCTGGACGAACGGACCCGTGAGGTAATCCAGCAGAAGGAGGAGATCGAGATCAAGAACAGGGATATTACCGATTCCATCAACTACGCCCAGCGGATCCAGGCCAGCATCCTGCCTTCCATACAGAAATTACACCAGGCATTCACGGGGAGTTTTGTATTCTATCAGCCCAGAGACATCGTCAGTGGCGACTTTTACTGGTATGAGAAGATCGGAGATAACCGTTTCATCGTGGTATGCGCCGATTCCACCGGACACGGTGTTCCCGGCGCCTTTATGTCGATGATCGGTACCACTCTGATCAAAGATATCTGTTTGCGCTCCGGGGTCCAGAAACCCTCCCAGGTCCTGACAACCCTGGATAACGAGGTTCGAGAGGCTCTCAACCAGAACCAGGAGACCAGCGGGTCGAACGACGGGATGGACATTATTGTGGCAGAGGTGGATATGAAAACCCATAGGTTTACGGTCAGTTCTGCCATGCGGCCGGTCATTATCTATTCAGGCGATGAGCAGATCTACGTGAAGGGAAGCAGGAGTTCTGTGGGAGGTCAGCTCGACGAAGACCGGGTGGAGAAGGATTTCATCGACCAGGAATTTCAGTTGAAGAAGGGGGACATTATTTACATGTTCTCCGACGGATACCCCGATCAGTTCGGCGGTCCGCTGGGGCGTAAATTCAAGACGGTCCGGCTGAAGAACCTGCTAAGAGATATTCACGATAAGCCCATGGACGAACAATACAACTACATCAAGAGCAACTTTTTCCTCTGGAAGGAGGATCTGGAGCAGGTCGATGATGTGTTGTTTATGGGTATTAAGTTGTAGCGAGGGGTATACCCCATCGCGAGGCCGCATTCCCTTTCGCCGGGGTGCATACCCTTTCGCGATGGATATACCCTCGTGGCTGAAATTTCTCGCTGCGCTCCGAAATT
>CAZRZY010000107.1:0-3477 GCA_964604655.1 uncultured Bacteroides sp.
CGGCGAGCGGCCCATGGACCTGGAACTGGCCGATATGTTCGGGAAACCGCCCCGCACTATTATGGACGACCGGACCCTGGAAACCACTTTTGGGGAGATATCAGCCGATCCGGCCAGACTGCAGGGGCTCCTGGAGAAGGTGCTCCAGCTGGAGGCGGTGGCTTGTAAGGACTGGCTGACCAACAAGGTGGACCGTTCGGTGACCGGCAAGATCGCCAAACAGCAGTGTGCGGGGCCTCTCCAGCTTCCTTTGAACAACCTGGGGGCCGTTGCACTGGATTACCGCGGGGTAAAAGGCTATGCCACCTCCATCGGACACGCTCCCGCAGCAGCCCTGGCAGATCCCGCTAAAGGCAGTGTTCTGGCCATTACCGAAGCGCTTACCAACCTGATCTGGGCCCCTATTGACGGAGGGATACGAAGCATTTCCCTGTCGGCCAACTGGATGTGGCCCTGCAGAAACGAAGGGGAGGATGCGAGGCTCTACCGTGCGGCCCATGCGGCCAGTGAATTTGCCATTGCCCTGGGGATCAACATCCCTACCGGCAAGGACTCCCTCTCCATGACCCAGAAATACAGCGACCGGGTGGTGATCGCTCCGGGAACGGTGATCATCTCGGCCGCCGCTGAAGTCAGCGATATCCGGAAGATCGTTGAACCGGTCATTCGACCCGACCCCGAAAGCAGGCTGCTTTACATCGATCTTTCAAAGGACGGATTCAAACTGGGAGGCAGCTCCCTGGGTCAGGCCGTGAACCGGGTGGGAAACGAAGCTCCCACGGTCAGCGACCCTGCCTATTTCGTGAAGGTGTTCGATCGGATCCAGTCACTGATCGCTGAAGGGATGATCCTGGCCGGACACGATGTCTCGGCGGGCGGACTCGTAACTGCGCTTCTGGAGATGACCTTTTCCAATACGGAAGGTGGCATTGAGGCGGATGTGAACAGTTTTAAGGAAGCGACCATTCCGATTCTATTCAGTGAACAACCCGGGTTGGTCATTCAGGTACGCGATTCGCACAAGGTCTGCGGTCTTCTGGAAAGAGAGGGGATCACTCATCAGGTGGTGGGCCGCACCTCTGAAACAAGGTCGCTCACCCTGCATACCCGGGAGGGCCGGATGGAATTCCCCATCGATCCACTGCGCGACCGCTGGTTCCGCACCTCCTACCTGCTCGACCGCAGGCAATCGACCGAGAAGCTGGCCCTGAGCCGGTTTGAAAACTACAAACATCATCCCCTGCTGCCGGAAATGAAAACCTTCAGGGGGACCTTCGGTGAACTGGGAATCGATCCGGACCGCCGCACCAAGAACGGGCTGCATGCAGCCATCATCAGGGAAAAAGGAGTGAACGGAGACCGGGAGATGGCACACGCCCTCTACCTGGCAGGATTTGATGTGAAGGATGTCCACATGACCGACCTGATCTCCGGAAGGGAGAATCTGGAGGAGATCCGGATGATCGTTTTCGTGGGGGGCTTTTCCAACTCCGATGTGCTAGGTTCGGCCAAAGGGTGGGCCGGAGCATTCCGCTATAACGAAAAGGCCCGTGAGGCCCTTGAACGATTCTATGCCCGCGACGATACCATGAGCCTGGGAATTTGCAACGGTTGTCAGTTGATGGCCGAACTGGACCTGGTGATGCCAGAAAATCCCAATGCCCCGAAATTGCTCCATAACCGGTCGGGTAAATTTGAATCGGCTTTTCTGAGCGTCACCATTCCCGGGAACCGGTCGGTAATGTTCGGGAACCTGGAAGGAATGAAACTCGGTGTATGGGTCGCTCATGGCGAAGGGCGCTTCAGTCTGCCCGGCCCGGTGAGTAATTACCATATTGCAGCCCGCTACTCCCATTCCACCTACCCCGCCAATCCGAACGGCTCCGACCATGATGTGGCCGCACTCTGTTCCCCCGACGGCCGGCACCTGGTGATGATGCCCCACCTGGAGCGGTCCTATCTGCCATGGCAGTGGCCCTTTTATCCGAAAGACCGGTCCGGCGACGAAGCCACTCCATGGCTGAAGGCGTTCGTCAACGCAAGGGATTGGTTAAAGGGAGTTTCGGAACGCCAGGACTAATTATCAGGTGGTAGCCACTCATCTCTGACAGACAAAAGAGGGTAGTAACGGAATTACCTAGATTATTCCGGGAATAATGGCTTTACGTTCCGGGGGATAGTCAGGAAAGGTGTTGCGGTACCAGCGGTGATGGTCCCATGCTCTGGGAACCAGGTTAAAGAAGGTCCAGAGAGCAAAAACCGCGGCGGCCGGGCTCCAGGTCATAACCGCAAAACCTGTCCATTCGATCAGCTCACCCAGGAAATTGGGGCATGAGACAAACCGGAACATTCCACCGTGGGGAATCCGGTATCCTTCATGCTTCTCACTACGCAGACGCAACAGTTTCTGGTCCGACCACTGGTTCAGGAAGACTCCGCCGGCAAAAAGAATTCCGCCCGAAAGGAATCTGGGATCGGTCAGCCATTCCAGGGTATACTCCCCGGCAAAGACGGCGAAATAATGACCGTTGAAATAGCCATTCACCAGGTTGAAAAAAACTGCCATCAGCGCCACTACCACCGGCATCCGTTTTGTCCGGGTCCGGGTGCGCCATGGATAGATCAGCGAGCGGTATAAGTAATGACCCGCATATGCGGCAAAAAAGATCCAGGTCACCCTTGGAATCGGATCCTGCCTGGAAAGAAAGAACCAGGAGAAAACAAGCAGGGCAGGGAATTCCATCAGGAACCAGCCCCAACGGTTAGGGAGAGTCGGCCCCCAGCCCTTCCGGGAATGACGTCCGTAGGGAGCACTCACAAAGAGCAGGACAAGGAAGGTGACCGCTCCTGTAATAGCCCATGCCAGAAGCAGGGTAAAATAAAGCTGTTTCTCCATCAGGGAGAGTAAAGATAGTTATTGAAGGCCCTCCCGGCAAGCGGGTAACCCGACTTGAACATACCCCTCAATCATTCTCTGGTTTCTCTAAATGATTAACTGGTCAATGATTCCAGGTTTTGCAGAAGTTTTATGCTCAAAAAATGGTTAGGGCCTGAAGTGGGTTTGAAGTGGGTTTGAAAAGCCGCAGATGAATCCGGTTAGAGCCTGAAAGGTTGTAAATGGATCCGGTTAGGGCCTGAAGTGGGTTTGAAAAACCGCACACGGGCATAGAGACCTTTTTTATCTATATACTATACCTTTTAGGTTATTTTAAGATTTTTTACATCTATTGAAAAATATTTTTTATCCGAAACGACATTAATAAGGTTAATAAAAAGATGTTTTATATCTCGCGCGGCTTTCTGAATCTTCTGAATTGTCCATGAATGCCCGGAATGCGCCGGCAATATATATAAACCAGGCCTGATGGCTGAAACCAGGCCTGATGGATGAAACCAGGCCTGATGGATGAAACCAGGGCGGATCAATAGAATGCCGCTCCATATCTTGTGAAAGGTGGGTCTGAATCTCCTTCAATG
>CAZRZY010000107.1:3577-16730 GCA_964604655.1 uncultured Bacteroides sp.
ACATGATCTCCTTCAATGACATGATCTCCTTCAATGACATGATCTCCTTCAATGACATGATCTCCTTCAATGATATGATCAGCTTGTGTTTCAAACTCAATGAATCCCCGGGCTACCTGGATTCGGCGCGATCGTCACCGTAGAGGTACCTGATCCTCAGCTCATCCTGTTCCAGGGAGGTAATCCTGATCTGGTAGTTCATGGTCCCGCCCCAGTAACCGACAGTGATCTCGATGAGACTGTCGGACAGAGCAGCCCAGGATCCATCGAAATTGGCATAGGTAATGGGTGGAGTCCCGCACCATCCGGCATTCTTCCGCTCAACAAAGGTTCCGTTTTCCCTGATGATAAATCCGTATAAGTGGTCGTTAAGTCTGCCGGCCCGTTTCAGGACCATTTGTTCCTGCTCGGTCTGCTGCTGGACCCAGGTTCCCACAATGGTAACATTCTCACCCAGCGAGCTGAGGTCGACCTGTTCTTTTTCGCATCCTGTCAGGACCAGGATCAACAGAAGTATGCTCCATCTATTCATGTCCTTCATTCATTTTCTACTGGCAAGATGCGGCACCCCCCCACGAGGTTGCTTTTTCCTCCCGCTTATGCCTATCTTTGGATCAAACCGATGTGAAATGAGAACTCCGGCACTGATCATTCTTCTCTTTCTTCTCTTACTTCCTCTCATCCTCTTCTCCGGCTTCTTCCAGGAAACGGCTCCGCTGACAGAACAGGCGGGTGAACGGATTTCAACCGGACCCGGTCCGGAGGATATGGTGCTGGATACCCTGCACGGTGCTCCCAGGCTGCTTGTGTCCTGCACCGGAAGAAGGGAGTCCCACACGCCTTACGGGGAAATCGAAGCCATCTCCCTCCCGGGTTCCGGACGTACCATCCTGCCCAGGCTGGGAGAACCTGCGGATCTGGTTTTCAGGCCTCATGGAATCTGCCTGGAAGGGGACCTCCTGTACGTCATCAGCCACGAGAGAGAACCTGATGTACATCCGGTTCTGATCTACCGGGTCGCAGAAAAACAGCTGGAATTCATCGAGCAGATAGACCACCCGCTGCTGAACTCGCCCAATGCCCTGGTTGCTGGTCCTGGCGGGGAGCTCTATGTGGTGAACGATTCCGGGAAAAGAGGAAGCATGACTGAAAAAATTTTCCGCCTGAAAAAGGCCGGGGTGATCCGGTTGAAGAAGGATACCGGGGAAAACTGGGAGGCCAGGGAAGTGGCTTCCGGGCTGAGCTACCCTGCAGGAATCAACCGGATCGGGAAAACGCTCTTCGTTGGCGATGCCATTCAGCACAGGATCCATACGTTTTCCATAACAGCTGATACCTTACTGCCAGGGAAAGGACTGGAGGGTTTGAAGGGTAATGATAATATCCGGACCCATGGTAATGATCTGCTCACCACCGGGCATCTGAAGCAATTCCGCTTTATAAGGCATGTGAACGATCCCGGGAATCCATCACCTGTGGCGGTATACCGGGCAGATCCCGTTGCCGGCACATTCCGGGTGATCTACCGAACAGACGGCACCGCGATCAGCGCCGGTTCCACAGCCATCATCCATGGCGATCACCTCTACATCAGCCAGATCTTCGAACCCTATATACTCAGGGTCGAACGGCCCGATTGAACCGTCCCGGGTCATTTGATCGACAAAAAGGCCGGGTTTATCGAAGAAATTTGATCTTTTTGCCGGGCTGCTTCAAATTTGTACCAACCCTTTAAAACATCTGGTTATGAAACGTTCCAATGTCATTCTGGTGTTCCTGGTCCTGGGATCGATGACCAGTTGCCTGGTCAGTTCTCTTCACCCCTTCTACAAACAGAAAGACAAGCGCTATGATCCTGTCATGACCGGAACATGGATGGACGGGGATTCCTCCATATGGACCATTGAAGCCAACGAGGAATCCGGGGAGTTTCTCGGTCCCTCACATCCTGACAGTACCTACCTGATCACCTATTACGAGGAGAAGGATCGGGCAGGCCGCTTCGTGGGAACCCTGTTCCGGATCAGGGGGGTCGACTATGTGGATTTTTACCCCGAACCATACGAGGATCACTGTGCCACGGAACTGACCTGCTGGCACCATTTCCCGACCCATACCCTTGCACGGGTCCAGTACAGCAGGGACAGCATTCTTCTTTACTGGTACGGGGAAGAGTGGCTTAATGAACTGTTTGAACGAAATCGTATACGGATCCCCCATGAAACCGTGGAGATCAGCCCGGACTATCCCCGCCATATTCTCACCGCATCGACCGATGAACTGCAAAAGTTCATTCGGAAATACGCCAATGATCCCAAGACTTCGGAGGAGATCGAAGAGATCTTTGCCAGGGGACAAACCAGCGAACAGGAAGAGTACGGTGTTTTTCTTAAATTGAAGCCTCATAATGGCCCTGTCCCATCCAAATAATGGCCCTGTCCCATCCAAATAATGGCCCTGTCCCATCCAAATAATGGCCCCGTCCCCTCCAAACAGGTCCAATCTGACTGACCTGATCCTCTTCCGGAACCGGTGGTGGCAGCACCTACTTTTCTGGCTGGCGGCTCTTTTCATCCTGCTGAATGTCTTTAAGACCTCCAGCAGTTTTGAAAAGATCGACCTGGTCTACACCCTTATTTTTCTTGTTCCGCTGACAGGGATGGTTTATCTGAATCTTTACCTGGCCCTGCCCCGGTTCCTGAGAAAGGAGAAGTACCTGGTGTATACCCTCTCCTTCCTGGCGCTTCTTGCTGCCGGCGGGCTGTTCCTGTTTCTCCTGTTCGACCGCTGGATCGACCTGCTCCTGCCCGGCTACTACTTCATCTCCTATTACAGTGCAGGGGAGCTGATGCTTTTTACAGGCAGCTTTCTGTTACTGACAACCCTTCTGAAGCTTTCCAGGAGCTGGTTCATGCTGCTCCGGATAGAGAAGGTAACCACTTCGGAACAGCTGCACTCCCTGCATTCCCAGATCAATCCCCACTTCCTGCTGAATGGATTACAAACCATCTATGGTCTGAGCCTGGAGGGATCGGAAAAGACTCCGAAAGTGATCCTGCAACTTGCAGGAATCCTGAAGTATACCCTGTATGAAACCCGTAATCCCAGGGTGTGTCTGGCCGAAGAGCTGGAAATGATCACCGATTACGTGGAGATCTACCGGACGCGGACGGATCCCGGCAGGGTCTCCATCGATCTGGATGCCAGCCGGGTCCCGGAAGAGGTGACGATTGCCCCCATGCTGCTGATCCCCTTTATTGAGAACGCTTTCAAGCATGGACTCGCCGCTTCCGGAGAGCATGCCTTCGTGCGGATCCGTATCCGGTACGAGAAACCAACCCTGCAGTTTCAGACAGAGAACAGTTTGGAGGAACAGGTAGGCAGGCAAGGAGAACATCCGGGACATCAGGAAGGGATCGGATTGAAGAATACCCGGCAAAGACTGGAATTGATGTATCCCGGGAAACACCAACTGCAGATCCGGAGGGAAAGAAACACGTTCAGGGTCGATCTTGAAATAAATGGTATTAAACCCCAGGGTAGAACCCTGGACCCTTCTTTCCGGGGCAAGCCCCGGGGAATTTAACCACACCCTCCGTCCGCTGAAGCGGAACGCGAAGGTGGATTAAACCTCAAGAGGAGCTCATGATGCGCTGCATGATCATCGATGATGAACCCCTTTCCAGGGATATTCTGCGAAGGTATATGTCGGAGGCGGGTGACCTGGAACTGGTGGCCGAATGCCCCGGTGCCGCTGAGGCTAACAGGATATTGAACCAGCAACCAATCGACCTGATCTTCCTGGATATTCATATGCCGGGTCTCTCCGGTATTTCGTTTGCACGTGCGCTAATCTCAGCACCGCTGATCATCTTTGCCACCGCCTATCCTCAGTATGCCGTGGAAGGATTTGAACTGAATGCGGTGGATTACCTGGTAAAGCCCTTCTCCTTTGACCGTTTCCGGAAATCGATCCATCGGGCAAGGAAACGCATCCAGGAAAACTCTGATACGAAAAAAGAGACTCCCGGGAAGGTAGTGGTCAGGGCGGATAAAAAGATCTATGCACTGGCTTTCGGTCAGATCCTCTTTGTGGAAAGTAAGGGAGATTATATACAGATTCATCTGGAGGATAGCCGCCTGCTGGTCCACAGTACCCTTAAAAACTTCCTGGAAGGCCTGCCCGGAGAAGAGTTCATGAGAGTTCATAAGTCCTTTCTGGTCAACCTGGGCAAGATCGGGTATATAGAAGGAAACCGGGTCAACCTGGGCGATCATTCCATTCCGGTCAGTCCGGCACTCCGCGAAGAGCTGCTCAGTCGGTTCTCCCGCCTTTAAGCTTCTTCAAGAGCCTCATCGAAGTGCATCTGCAGCTGTCTGAAGAACTGGCCCGCATGGCGCCCGCCGGCTACCGAATGATGGACATGCACCGAAACGGGGATGATGCGCCGCCCATGGGAATGGTGGCATCGTCCGAAGGTGATCTTGGGAATGGAATCCCTGAGTGAATGTTTTCTGGGATGGGAGATGCCGGTGAAGGGTATTTAGAAATTTCTGCAGGTCCCCGTGATAATGGATCAGCGAAAATCCAACGGTGTGATTCTCCCGGTCGATGGTGGCTGAAGCATGGATCATATCATACAGATAGAGCTCATCTCCTTCGATACGGAGCTTAAAAGCCTCTGTCTGGTTGACCGCTTTCAGGCTCAGGTAGAGATAGTAGAGAAAGAAAGAGATCTTTTTCAGCTTGGAAAACAGAATTCCATGCAGAATCAATGGGTAATCTGAAAAGAAAAAATCCCCTTCGCCACTGTTTTTACCCTTCTGATTGGTCTTTTCACCGGCTGCACCCAGCCCGCGGAAGAACTGCCCAATATTCTCCGGATCAGCAGCGAGAACGACAGTTCGCTGCCGGGCAGCCCGGGATATCAATATAAAGCCATTGCCGCCTTCGAAAGGCTACTCGGGGCGGAAGACCCCATGGCAAGGGCCTTTACGCTGAATTGTATCAATTTATCCCTATCTTTAAGCAGTTTTTAGCAGAATCTGTATCAGCATTTAACGTATCGGTCCATGCGAATGATCCAGGTGACCCTGGCAGGGGTGATCGCATGTATATTTTTGACCCCTCTTCAGGGTACGGAAACAGATCACTGGGAGACTGTGGTAAGCAAGGGTTCTGTGTGCCGTTACATAGTGCCTGTCGCTGCCATGGACGACAATTGGAAGGCTATTTCCTTTGATGACTCTTCCTGGGCCTCCGGTCCGGGAGGAGTGGGGTATGGGGATGGAGACGATGAGACCACCATCCAACAGACCCTTTCGGTCTATTGCAGGTACACCTTTGAACTTCCCGATCCCTCCATCGTTCATGAACTCCTGCTGGATGTGGATTTTGATGATGGGTTTGTGGCCTACCTGAATGGCCGGGAGATCGGCCGGTATCATATGGGAGACCCGGGGACTGCCACTGCATGGGACCAGCCTGCCGCCGGTTTTCATGAAGCTTCGCTTTACCAGGGCGGAATACCCCATCGTGTTTACCTCCCCGACGACCTGGTTGGATCCCTGGTCGCCGGAAGCAACGTACTGGCCATTGAAGTCCATAACGAGAACATCCACTCCTCCGACCTGTCCTCCAATATCTACCTGCATGCAGGAATACGGAACGGAAACCGCTATTTCTCCGATCCTCCGGCGTGGTTTTCGCCTCCCGTCCGGACCGACAGCACCCGGCTCCCCCTCATGGTGATTTCAACCGGTGGGCGTTCCATCCCGGATGAACCCCGGATCACTGCTCACATGGGACTTATCCACAACGGGCCCGGAAGTTTAAACTCTCCGGAGGATTCCTGTAACGTCTACGACGGACAGATCTCCATTGAAATGCGGGGAGAATCGACACTGGCCCTCTATCCCAAAAAATCGTACAGCATAGAAACGCAGACTGCCACCGGTGAAAATAACAACGTTTCACTGCTGGGTCTGCCCGCGGAGAATGATTATGTGCTCTATGCACCCTACGGGGATAAGAGTCTCATACGGAATGTACTCTCTTACAGCCTTTACGGAAAAATGGGACACTATTCCCCCAGGACCCGGTTTGTGGAGCTTACGCTGAATGGTGACTATCAGGGACTGTATGTATTGACCGAGAAGATCAAACGGGATAAAAACCGGGTCGATATGGCCAGGTTGCGGCCCGAGGATCTTTCAGGGAAGGAGCTCTCGGGAGGGTATCTCCTTCGGGTAGATAAGCTGACGAAAATGTCCTGGCCCGAATACTGGGAATCGCCGGTGCAGTCACCGGTTGGCGGGTACAGCCCCGTTACCTATCAGTATTTCGATCCCAAATATGAGGAACTGATGCCGGCCCAGCGGGAGTATATCCGCAATTACCTGAATGAATTTGAGCAGCATCTGGCCTCGATATATTTCAAGGACCCCGGGACCGGATACCGGAAATACCTGGATATTCCCTCCATGGTGGACCTGATGATCCTGAACGAGGTGACCAAGGATGTGGACGGATACCGGTTGAGCCACTATTTCTATAAGCAGAAAGTGACCAACGGAGGAAAACTGGTGAACGGTCCGCCGTGGGACTATAATCTGACTTTCGGAAACAGTGATTATACCGAGCACATGCATCAGCCTTTTGACTGGGCCTACAAAATGACCAATGCCATCTACTGGTGGGCAAGAGTCATGCAGGATCCCTGGTTCCGGAACAGGCTCTACTGCAGGTGGGAGGAGTTGTACAAAACTGTTTTAAATCCCGATCAGGTCTCCGGAATGATCGACAGTCTGGTTAACGAGCTGGGGGACGCCATCCCCAGGAATTTCCAACGCTGGCCCGTGCTGGGGGTCTATGTTTGGCCCAACTATTTCGTAGGAAACCGCTACCAGGATGAGCAAGAGCATCTGAGATCCTGGACCAGAAACCGGCTTTCCTGGATGCAGACACAGTGGGGAGGACTTTGTGAACCTTTCCCTGAAGTGCCGGAGGAACCGATCACAGACAGGGATCTGAAAGTCTATCCTAATCCGTCGGATTTCTCGAGTTTAACGGTTCGTTTTGCGGGCACCTCGGCTTCCACCATCCGGATCCGGATACTCGATCTGAACGGGAAAGCACTTGCCGATTTCAGACAATCCGAATCTGCCGGTGAATTTACCTACCGCCTTCCTGATCTTTCCGGACTGCCAGCAGGAGCATATACCCTGGAAGTAACAGCCGGATCCACTATCCGGGAACTGGTCAAGATCATTAAGGTTACTCCCTCATACGGTCATAGCCGGTAGGCATACCCGAACAGCAGGATGTGCTTTCGAACCGGATTCTTCCGGTTATACTCATCCTCCAGGATATACCGAAGGGTAAGGCCCGATCGAAAATCAAGGTTGTACTGGAAAATACCCGAGTAGCGGACCTGGCGAAACTCGGTGCCATCGCTGTCACCATGGAGGAACCAGCTCTCCAGGGAGACGGCCAGCTCCACACGGGTGCCAAATGGATGGTAGTCAGCTTTGATCCGTTGCCTGGTTACCAGCCTGTTCCTGTCCAGATCGCCAAAACCCGAAAACCCTTCGAAAATATACTGGAAACGGGCCCTGATAGAAAGCTTCACCCGGTTCCATTCCACCTGGCCGGTACCATCCAGATGGTACCGGTACAGCGTCTTAATGGATTCCTCGGAGTACTTCTTCAAAAAGATCCGCCCTCCGGTCTCCAGGTTCACATACTTCCCCAGATCATAGTCCCCCGCAAGGGTAAACATGGTACGATCGAACTGAAAACCGTCCTCCCCGAATCGCTGTTCCAGCTCCCCCGTGAGATCGATGCCATTGTTCAGTCCTTTGTCCAGCTGAAGTTCCCACCAGCTGCCCACTTCCCTTTCCTGTGCGTCTGCCAGGCACAAAAAGAGAAATAAACTAAGAATTGACAGCCCTGACCCCCTCTTACTCCTAATCGTCATCGTCATTGTCCTCCCTCACCCCCTGATAGTAGGAAGAATTCTTGCCTTTCTCATCAAAATAGTAGATCATTACCCTGGCAGTATCTCTCAGAAAATCGATGCGTCCTATCTCCACCCGGTGGATCGGGAGACCGGTCCGCTCCCTGAGATCCTCCATAAGTTCCTGCTTCTTTTCCGGTTTGATCAGTTCCATTTTCTCATAGTTCACCTCTTTCGACAGTTCATTCCTCATCAGGAACACCCGTTCGAGCAGATAGGTGACCAGGATCACGATCATGTTGCTAAACAGCAGTTCTGCGTAGCTCACTTTGCGGTTGGCCAGGGCATTGATCACCGAAACTCCGATCACCAGGAACAGGTAGGTCATCTCCCTGATATGGATCTGCTGGGTCCGGTAGCGAAGCATGGTGAAGATGGCGAAGAGTCCGAGGGCAAAACCTGTGCTCACGGAGATTTCCCCAAGCAGCATGATCATGAAGAAAACCACCATGCTGATCATCAGGTAAGTAAACAGATAGTCCTTCCTGGGTGAGGCTTTGTAGTAGAGGTATCTCACCAGGTAGAAGACTACCGCAAAATTGAAGACCACCCGGATCACCAGATCCCAGAAATCCTCGTAGTTGATCAATTCGATATTCAGAAACTCAGGCATTGGAGGTAGTTTTTATGGTTTGCAGAAATTGTTGGTTGATCTTATGTACTTGCCTGACCCTCGGCTTGAACAGATTCTGTTTCAGTTCGTCATGAAGCAATGCCATGCCGATGGCATATTTACTGAACCGGGAGGGAGGGATGCGGGAGCACCGCAATGACTCATAGAAGGCCGAATTGGTCAGATGATTCTCATACTTGATCTCTGCCACAGAGATGCCCGGCAGGTAAATGGTTCGCTCATTCCTGTTGCTGAATAGCCGGAGTTCGTAGTCGAGGGTGATCCTTTCCGTTTGCAAATGATTCACAAAAGTGATCCGGTTGAACCGGTTTTCCAGAGAGGGAAGCATCTGCCCGGTTCCATAAGGAGAATACTTCCTCAGAAACTCCTCCTCGGTGGTCAGTATGCTGGCCTCCACCCCGTCCGTTCGGACCCTCTTTTTGATGGTCACCCCTTTGGCATTTTTCCGTTTAATCTCCAGGAAATGAACACCTGAATTGCCATATTTCCGAAAACGAACCTTGTAGCGGTTCACCCGGCCCCGGTGATGCATGTGGTACATTTCCAGATCCTCGGTATCAAAATAATACGACTCGTAATTTTGACTGCGCCTGCCTCCGATCTCCAATACCCGGTAGTCCTGCCAGATCCTTTCCAGGATATCGGGAACATGAGCCACGTTGAATAAAAACTTGCAGTCCTTCCGGCGCATCAGACTTGCTTTCTGAACCTCATCCAGGCTGATGCCGTCGAAATGGTTCAACAGCTCCTCTATCCTCTCAATAATAGCCGTACTCATACACCTTCTTCTTAAATAACCTGCCCTTCTGGTCGAAGAATTGCTTTTCCACCCTCAGATCACCCTCATAGAGAGTTTTCTCCGTCCTGGACACTTCCCCATCTTCGTCCAGAAAGAGCTCCTCCACCAGCTGACCCCGCTCGTTATAGACATACCTCTCCCAGACTCTCAGCTCTCCCCGCTTGTTCATCTCTTTGATCTCGATCAACTCTCCCTCCCTGTTGTATTTCCGGACCGATTCCACCACCGGATCATCAAATCCCTCCCCAATAAAGTACTCATAGACCGTCCGGGTGGAGATCCCCTTTTCCTTTATAGTCTTCTGGCTCTGACCGCATACAGCCGTGACTGCCAGCAACAGAAATAAAACAGGAATGATACGATTCACGTTGCTCGGGTTTTTAAATTATCTGATCAGGGCAAGTGACAATTAATGGAACTGCGCTATCCAAATATAGTAATTCATATGGAAAAAAAGTTTTATATTTAAAGGTAGTCAGAAGCCAAAATGCAGCAGATCACCGGATTTCTTGAAGAAACCCTCGGGATGAGTCCCGGTAATCAGACCAAGGTCCTTTACTCGATCCTCATTTTTGTTGGACTGAGCCTTATCCGGTTCGGGATCCTGAAGATTGTCTTGCGGTTCACCGAAGACCCCAAATCGAGGTATACCTGGAAACGATCCGTTTCATTCACCATCGGGTTGCTGACCGTGATTCTGATCGGGAGCGTATGGATAAAAGCGATCGTTCAGTTCGGAGCATTTCTCGGTCTGCTGACCGCCGGCCTTGCCATTGCCATGAAGGATCCCCTGACCAATATCGCGGGATGGGTGTTTATCCTGGCACGCAAACCTTTTACACTGGGCGACAGGATACAGATCGGCGACCATGCAGGGGATGTGATCGATATCCGGATGTTCCAGTTTACCCTGCTCGAGACAGGGAACTGGGTACAGGATTCAAATTTATCTGGAACGAGATGCCCGTGCTTTTGACCTTTGAAAGCAACTGGAAGAAGGCCAAGGAGGTGCTGCTGAAAATAGTCACCAAACATGCTGCCGCCCTCTCTGCAGATGCGGAGAAAAACGACTCTCCGCTCTAATAAGTTTTAGTCATCGTGGAAGGAACAGCAATGACAAAATCCGCTCTTCCTTCCGAATCTTCATCCAGCTCCCCTAACTGGGCCTGCTCCACCGTGGAGATGGTCACGATCTTCAGATCAGGTTCCTCCTGTTTCAGGAACCAGCAGATCGATTCCCTGAAATCGGAATGGTAAGCGCCGTTGAAATGGATAAACTGCTGTCCCTTTTCCCAGTTGGCGAGAATGAAATGGGACATGGCCGCATCTTTGACAGCCTGGGCGTCTGCCAGGTTCCTGCTTCCGTGACCCTGCATTCCCCCGGATCCTTTCAGGAGGTTGGCATAACTATTCAGGGTGGTGTCGTAAACCAGCGGAAGTGGCGCCAAATATTCTCTGGCCTCCCCCGTTAGACGTTCGAGCATCTCCACCCCCTGTCTGAAGACCGAGTTGGCATATCGTCTCGGGATATTGGTGGCGATAAACCTCAATCCGTGCTCCCTGGCAAACTCCACCAGCGGTTTGTAATCGGTTTTGTAATTATTCCATATCCTGGCTTCCTCCTCGAATTTACTCTGATCGATCAGGTCAGCCAGATATTCATCCATGATCAGCTGGTTGTCGGCCTCAAACATCTCGGCCCCGAGAATGAGATTCCCGCCGCTTATTGCGTGGAGATCGGTGGTCAGCTCCAGCTGGAGCCAATGGGAGATCGGATTATTATGAAGCTCGCCGAAAAGGATGATGTCCGCCTCGGAGGCCGCCCTGACCATCTTCTCGTATTTTACAGCCTTTCCTTTCTCGGTAAAAAGCCTGTATGCCGGTTTCTGTGCCGGGGATCCGGGAACCATGCCGAAGAGTAAACATACCGACACGGTGATAACGATCATTCGTTTCATAGGTTCGCGATTGAGTTTGACCGGTAAAATTACACCGATTTTTAAGATTGATCCTTTTACAGATTAATTTGTTAATTTGAAGAAATCTAAGCTCAATGTATCCATGGCAGCAAGGTCCAAGATCCTGATTCAGTTCTTTCATCCCCTGATATCTAAATCCAGGGTGAACCGGTTGCTTGTTCAATCGTTGGAGGGGGTCGATGGGGTGACCGTCAGGCACATGTATGAAATTTATCCCGATTTCTTCATTGATGTGAAGCGGGAGCAGGAGCTTTTGCTGGAACACGACCTGATCGTCTGGCAACATCCTTTTTACTGGTACAGTTCACCCTCGCTGTTGAAGGAATGGATCGACCTGGTGCTGGAGCATGGCTTCGCCTATGGCAGAGAGGGCAGGCATCTGGAGGGAAAGAGTGTTTTAACAGCGATTACTACCGGTGGCAGGAAGGAGGCCTACGATCCAGACGGGCAGAACCGCTATTCGATCAGGCAACTTCTGGTACCTTTTGAGCAAACCGTGCTGTTATGCCGCATGGAGTATCTGCCTCCCTTCGTCATTCATGGTACCCATCTGCTGGATGAAAAGCAAATCCGCAGCGCAGCGGAGGAATACAGGAAAGTGATCCTCTCACTCCGCGATGGTATTTTTGACCGTAAAGAGATCTCTGAGCTAAAGTATTTGAACGATATATTAGCATAAAGCCCATGCATCAAGAGGACTTCTTTTTTCAGGCACTCGTCTACCTTCTGGCCGCGGTAATCTCCGTCCCGCTGGCAAAGAGGCTGGGCTTCGGATCAGTCCTGGGATATCTGCTTGCAGGAATGATCATCGGTCCATTCGTCCTCAAGCTCATTGGAAATGAAGGAGAGGATGTGATGCGTTTTGCCGAATTCGGGGTGGTCATGATGCTGTTTCTCATCGGTCTGGAACTGAAACCCAACCTGCTCTGGGGAATGAAGCGTTCCATTTTCGGACTGGGAGGGCTTCAGCTCCTTGTTTCGGCGCTGGCCATCGGGGGGGTGGCCTACTGGCTTGGACTGACCATTCAGGCCTCGGTCGCCGTCGGGCTGATGCTGGGACTCTCCTCCACGGCCATTGTCCTTCAGACACTGGCTGAAAAAGGCCTCATGAAACAGGCCTCTGGGAGGGCCTCCTTCTCGGTCCTGTTGTTTCAGGATATCTCGGTGGTCCCCATACTGGCACTGATTCCCCTTCTGGCAAGCACCCTGAACGGCGGCAATGCGAATGTCCACGAGGAGGTACGCTACCTGGCAGGGATCGAGATCACCGGTTGGTTCCAGGTAGCGATGATCCTGGTGGTCATCACCGGAATCGTCGTGTTGGGACGCTATTTTGCCCGCACCATCTTCCGGATCATCGCCCGCACCGGTCTGGGAGAGATCTTTACCGCCACAGCCCTTCTGATCGTGATTGCCATTGCCATTGTCATGAATCTGGTGGGATTATCACCTGCACTGGGAGCATTTCTGGCCGGAGTGGTACTGGCCAACAACGAATACCGGCACGAACTGGAGGCCGATATCGAACCATTCAAGGGTTTGCTGCTGGGCCTTTTTTTCATATCGGTGGGAGCCAGCATCGACTTCAACCTGTTGGTCAGTTCACCCGGACAGATCATAGGGATACTTGGAGCGCTCATCGCCATTAAGTTCCTGATCCTTTTTGTCCTGGGCCGGATTTTCGGACTGAAAGGCGGACAAAACACTCTGTTTGCCTTCTCCC
>CAZRZY010000108.1:0-16145 GCA_964604655.1 uncultured Bacteroides sp.
GCGAGGGTTAGCGAGCACAAATAAAATTAACACTGGATCGAAGATTCCTCGAAGCAGAGGTTCTTCAATATAAATGCGATACGAATGAGCTATTCATAATGCAGGGCGATGGCCGGATTGGTCCTTGCCGTCTTCAGCGAGGTGACCGTAACGGTCACCATGGCAATGAGAATGGCCAGCAATGCGGCTATCAGGAAAAGCAGCGGCTGGAATCCCACATTGTAGGGGAAATCCCTCAGCCAGTCGCGCATTATGTAATAGGCCACCGGTATGGCGATCAGTATGGAGATCCCCACAGCATAGCCCACACTCCGCGAGATCAATGTAATGATATTGGTTTCGGTCGCTCCCATCACCTTCCGGATCCCGATCTCCCTGGTGCGCTTCTGGGAGTTATACAGGGTGAGCCCGAAAAGGCCTAGGGAGGCGATGAAGATGGCCAGGATGGCAAAGATCATGGTCACCGCCCCGGTGCGTTTTTCCTCGGCATACATGGCATCCAGCTCATCGTCGAGGAAGAAATACTGCAACGGCTCATCGTTGGTAAACGATTTCCAGGTCTCATCGATGTGCTGCAGTCCCGCTTCCATGTTCTCCTTTCCGGGGGCCAGCCTCACGGTCAGGTATCCCGACCAGTTCCAGTCCCTCCGTTTCAGAATGGCGATCTGTGCCCCCACTTCGTGTTTCAGGGAGAGAAAATGATGATCCTCCATCACCCCGATGATCCGGAGTTCCTCGTATCCTTCATTCTGAGGCCACAGGATCGATTGGGTCAGCGGATCCTCCAGGTTGAATTTGCGCACGGCCGCCTCGTTCACCAGGCAGGCGGATGAATCAGATGCAAAATCCTCTGAGAAGTACCTGCTGTCGGGAGTGGCCATTCCGATCCGGTGGGTCTCCAGAAAATCCTCATCGGTCCAGAAGGTAAACATGATCACCGACTCCTCCGCGGGGCGACCCTTTACCCCGTAGGCGTTGTTATTATTGGGGGCTCCCAAGTAGGCCGTTGAATTGGTGGCCGAAATCACTGCGGAATGATTCAGCAGCTCCTTCTTGAAGGTCTGGATCTCCTGACCTCCCCCCAGGGGATGGATCCTTTCCAGGACAACCAGGTTCTGCTCGTCGAACCCCAGATCCTTATTGGTCATGTACCGGAACTGCCAGTAGATGACCAGGGTGCCGGCGATGATGATAATGGAGACCGCAAACTGGAAGATCACCAGTGCGTTCCTCAGCCAGAGGGTGCCGTTCTTAGCAGCGCCATTCCCATTCAGTGCAAAGATCGGCCGGAAGGATGCCAGCACAAAAGAGGGGTAACTGCCCGACAGAAGACCCACGAAGACCGCCAGAAACAGAAAGGCCGGAATCATATACCAGCGGAAGATATCCCCCAGATGCAGGTGGAGCCCCACCAGGTTGTTGAAAGGATTCAGCAGCACGACCACCAGCATCAGTGCGATCAGCAGCGAGATCACACTCAGGAAAGCACTTTCGAAGAGGAACTGCCGGATCAGATGTTTCCGTTCCGAGCCCACCACTTTCCTCAGGCTTACCTCCTTGGCTCTGCTGAGGGACCGGGCGGTGCTCAGATTCATGAAATTGATGGAGGCGATCACCAGCACGAAAAAGGCGATGATCCCGAAGATCATCAGGTAGGTGCGGTTCCCGATGGGACGGAACCCGATATCGCTGGGAACCTCGATGTCGTTATCGAGATGAATATCGAGCAACTGCTGGGTGTAGACCCCGTATTTCCCACCGGCCTCCATGAACTCCTCGGGAGTAACCCCCATAAACTGCATCAGCTGCTCGCGGATATTGTTCAGCAATGATTCGTTGATCTTATCATCCAGCACCTGCTGGTCGGTACCGGGCTGAACCAGCAGGTAGGTCTGCATGTGATTGTTGAACCAGTTGGTCCGGCGGCTTGACTCGTAGGTGGAGTATGAACAGATAAAGTCGTAATAGAAATGGGAGGTCCGGGGAGGATCCTGAACGATCCCGGTGACCTGGTAGAGGGTCGAATCATCGTTCATGGCAATGGATTGCCCCATGGGATCCCCGCCAGGAAAATACTGCGCCAATTTCGATTCGGACAGCAGTATGGAATTGGGCTCATCGAGGCAAGTGGCCGGGTCACCCCGGAGCAGGTCGATGGTGAAGACCTCAAAGAAGGTGGAGTCGGCATACATCAGATGCCCTTCCAGGAATTTCTGGTCGGGATCGACCCACATGAGACGGTTGTTGGCAAAATCGAACCGGCAGAAATTCTCCACCTCAGGGATCTCCTCGTGAAAGGTGGGTCCGAATATGGGACTGTTCCAGGCTCCTTTGAACTCCTCCCCCGCCATCTTTCCGTGCAGGTAGAGCCGGTATATGTCGTGCGACCGTGCATGAAACCGGTCGTAGCTGGTCTCACTGATAATGTACAGAATAATGAATATGGCGCTGGCAAGGCCAATGGCCAGCCCGGAGATATTGATCAGATTGAACACCTTGTTCTTCCTGATGCTCCGGACGGTAACTCTGAGAAAATTTCTCCACATGGACATTCTGGTTTTGCATCAGCTTTACCAAAACTATGCCACCTGCCTTAAGTTATTGTATATCTGTAACTAATATTAACAGACCCATGAAGTAAAAAGCGCGAAACCGTACAGGGATGTACGGAACCGTACGGTTGCTTTTTCGTGTTGAATTCGTTAAATTGGAGGGGCATTTAATCCAGCAGCTATGATCCATGATACCATCTCCAGACGCGAATTCATGAGGCTTTCTGCAGCAGCTGCGGCAGGATTGACCATCCTGCCGGGCTTTCGTTTCGGACTCGATCAGTTACCCGCTCCGATGACCCGCAGATTCGGGAAGATCCCCTTCGAAGTGACCACCCTTGGGCTTGGTGGGCAGGCTTCCCTCCAGTGGACCCCGCCCGATGTGGATCCGGTCCCCATTATTCTCAAAGCTTTCAAAATGGGGATCAACTACTACGATACCTCCAATCTGTATCTCGGCAGCCAGCTTAATTATGGCCGGGCCTTTCAGGAGTTGCAGCTCATTCCGGGAAAGCATGGTTACAACCGGAAACTCCGTGAATCGATTTTCCTTACCACCAAGACCCATATCAGGTGGGCTAAACCCGGAGTGGACGACACCGGGGAGGTGCGGAACCGCACCCAGGGGGAGCATGGAGAAGGAGTAGCGGGTGATTTGAAACGCTCGCTCTCCCAAATGTTCGGTGATGGCAAGGGGTATTATCCGGAGGGGGCATACGTGGATATGGTCCTCATTCATGCATTGGTTAACAGTAAGGAGGTGGATGTGTTGTATGAAGGACTGGAAACCCCGCTGGAACCGGAAGGTAATTTCGGGGCGCTGGTAGCCCTGCGCGATTTCAGGGACGGAACCAATTATACCGGTCTTAACCCCAAAGAAGAAAAGCTGATCAAACATATCGGCTTTTCCGGGCACCTCAACTCTCCGGCAATGATGGAGATGATGCGAAGGGACCGCTACGGCATGCTGGATGCCATGCTGGTGGCCATCAATACCAACGACAGGTTATATCTGAATCACCAGTATAATGTCATCCCTGTGGCAAAAGCCAGGAATATGGGGATCATCGCCATGAAAGTCTTTGCCGATGGTGCTATGTATTCCAAGTATGCCAGCTGGACCAGAGATTTTAACGGTGTGGTGCGCACGGTGGGCTCTCCTGACCTGCCCAGTAAACCATTGATTGAATATGCGCTTACCACCCCCGGCATCCATACGGCCATCATCGGGATCGGACAGATCTCGGATGATCCCCTCCAGTGCCAGCTGGTGCAGAACTATTATGCCTCTCAAATCACCCCCGGCGGGATGAGCAAAGAATCAAGGCAACGGGCCGAGGAGAGTACACGTCCGGTGAAAAACGGAGAAACCAACTACTTCCAGCTACCCAAACGAGGTTTAACACCTCCCGAGCATATCCGGATCGGAGGCACCACGAATGTGGAGATTTCCTGGGATTCTGCCTATGCGGCAGATGCCCCTCTATCCCATTACGAGGTCTGGAGGAACGGAGTAAAAATTGGCGAGGTGAAACATCTCCCCCAGACCACCACCGAACCTTTCCTGTTCTCCTTTGCCGGGAGCAGGGGATCATTCCGGATGGTCACTGTGGATTGCGAGGGTAATCGTTCCGAAAGTGAGGAGATCAGGGTGTAATTTCTCCACCCGGATCTACTGCCAAAGAGCCCGGATTTAGAGATTCCTCATCCAAGGTCTCTGATCAGGAGTTCAATGTTTTGCACACCCCGCTGTTCCAGGATCAGCTCCTTGTTGATCATGACCCGGTCGATGGTCGACTGGTCGAAGTAGCGGATGGTGACCAGCTCCAACCCGGTCTGGTAAGCGACACGAAACTTCTCTTCCAGGTCATCCACCACATTTCTCAGCTTCCGCTTGTCGTTGTTCACGATCATTTTGAAGCTGATGGCCGTATTCTGCATCAGGTTGATTTTCAAACCGTGCCTTCCCAGGATCCCGAAGATCTCCTCCAGGTTGTTTTCGTTGATAAATGAGAAATCCCGGGGCGAGATCCGGATCAATACCTGGTCCATTTTGAAAATAAAGGAAGGAGTAAGGCGGTCGTATGCCTCGTTCCCCACCAGGGTCCCGGGTGCATCCGGATCCTTGAATGACTTCACATACAGATGGATGTTCCTGTTCTGTAACGGTTTGATAGTCTTGGGATGGATCACGCTGGTCCCGTAATACGCCAGCTCGGTGGCATCCAGGTAGGAGAGTTTTTCCAAAAGCTCTGTATCGTCAAAGTACTTGGGATCGGCATTGAGCACTCCCGGAACATCTTTCCATATGATCACCCCCTCTGCCCTGAGCATATGGGCCAGGATCGCGGCGGTGTAATCCGATCCTTCCCTCCCGAGGGAAGTGCTTTGATCATTGATGGTGGAAGCGAGAAATCCCTGTGTGATCTGGATCCGTTCGTTCCGGAATGTGAAGTGTTCACTGACCAGTCGGGAGGAGAGTTCCCAGTCCACGTTCGCCTCTCTCCAGTGATTGTCTGATTTGAGTGAACGGCGGATGTCCATCCATCGGCTCCGGATCCCGCTCTTCTCCAGAAAAAAATGGATAATAGTGGTCGAAAGAAGTTCACCGAAAGGGATGAGCTGATCATAGTCGTAATCATAATTGAGGGTGGGATCCTTCCCCAAGCGATCTGAAAGCTCCCCGAATAATTTTTCAACGGCTCCGAAGACGGTAGCGCCGGAGTCTTCGAACAGCCCCTCCACGATATTCAGATGATACTCTTTCAGGTGCCGGAATGCCTCCTCCATTTTCTCCTTCTTCCGGGTGGCATAACACTCTATCAGGTGTTCCAGGGCATTGGTGGTCTTCCCCATGGCCGATACCACCACCACGATCTTTTTCTCCTGGTGACGCCGGAGAATTTCCGCAATGTTCCCTACAGCGGCAGCATCTTTTACCGACGCACCTCCAAATTTAAATATCCACATCCCGATAAAGTTTTATAAATTAGTATCAAAATTAGCAATAGCCCACAAAAACAGATGAAAATCCTGATCAGATTCGCCACTTTCCAGGTGGAAGCTGAACTGTTTGACACCCCCACAGGAAGGGCCGTGTATGAATCACTGCCTCTGAAGCAGAATGTCACCAAATGGGGACAGGAGATCTATTTCGAGATCCCTGTGGATGTGTCTCTGGAGGAGGACGCCAGCGCCGAGGTGAATGCAGGCGACCTGGCCTACTGGCCCAACATGCCTGCATTTTGCATCTTTTTCGGTCCCACGCCGGTCAGTACCGACGGCCAGCCAAGGGCGGCCAGTGCGGTCAATGTTTTCGGACGGCTGGATGATACTGACATGGACCGTCTGAAGTATATTCCCGAGGGGGAAAACGTTTTTGTAGAAAAGGTGGACTAACCGTTCACCCGAAGTTGGATGATCCGTCCGATGCGCTCCCCGGTGTTTACCAGCCACTCATCGGCACGACGGATGGATTCCTCCAACGATAACGGTCGTTCTACGATGGGTAAAATCAGATCGAACCCCACTTCATAGAGCCCGGCCGAACCATCTTCCAGGGTCCCCGCCACTCCGATGACCGGTTTTCCGTGTTTTTTGGCCAGCTGTGCCACTCCGAACGGTGTTTTACCGAAGACGGTCTGGCTATCCAGTTTCCCTTCCCCGGTGATCACCAGGTCGGACCGACTCACCTGATCTTCCAGGCCGACTGCTTCGGCGATCATACCGAAGCCGTTCATCAGCCTGGCTCCCAGAAAAGCTATTAATCCTGCTCCCAGTCCTCCCGCTGCACCTGACCCCGGAACAGAACCCACCTCTTTGCCCAGCTGACTGCGGATCAACCCTGCAAAATGTTCCAGATGACTGTCCAGCTTCTCCACCATATCCGGATCCGCCCCTTTCTGAGGACCATACACCCGGGATGCCCCATCCGGACCGGTGAGTGGATTGGATACATCGCAGGCTACCCGGAAATCAATTTCAGAAATCCGCGGATCCATTTTCTCCAGTACCATCTCACGGATGCCTGAAACCGCTCCACCCCCCCTGACTTCCAGTGATCCCTTCTCATCCCTGAAGACCACTCCCAGGGCCTGAGCCATACCGGTACCGGCATCATTGGTGGCACTTCCCCCTATTCCCATCAGGATCTTCCGGCAGCCCCGATCCAAGGCGTCTCTGATCAACTGGCCCGTGCCATAAGTGGTGGTGATCCAGGGGTTGCGTTCTGCGGGCTGCAGAAGTTCCAGACCGGAGGCTGCCGCCATCTCGATTACGGCAGTCTCTCCATCACCCGAGATGCCGTAGGGAGCAGTAACCTCCCGCATGAGCGGATCCATCACCGGAATCCTTATGATCTGGCCACCGGTGGCGCCGATGACCGCTTCCACAGTCCCTTCGCCTCCGTCGGCCATCGGCAGGGTTCCAAAGGTGGCTTCCGGAATCCCCTTTTTCAGGCCTTTCACCAGGCTATCGGCCACCTTCCGGGAACTCATGCAGTCTTTGAAGCCATCCGGAGCAATCAGAATATGCATATGAACAAAAATAAGAGTTTTTGCAGTCGGCCGGGCTCTGATTGGATAATTTTAGATAATTTTCGCCTTCAACCGAACATTCACTTTATGTCCACAGGAGTTCTTGCTCTGATTGCTTTCATCCCCATTGCTGCCATATTCATCCTGATGGTGGGGTTCCGGTGGCCAGCCACCAAAGCCATGCCGGCGGCTTTTCTTCTGGCCCTTGTCCTGGCCCTGGCAGTATGGCACACGCCGGGAAACTGGATCCTTGCCTCCACGCTGAACGGCATCGTCATTGCTTTTAAGATTCTGCTGATCGTCTTCGGCGCCCTGCTGGTACTCTTTACCCTGCGGGAGAGTGGAGCTATTGGCGCAATTCAGCGGGGATTCACGAGTATTTCCCCCGACAAGCGGGTCCAGGCGATCCTGATCGCCTGGTTATTCGGAGGCTTTATTGAAGGCTCTGCAGGATTTGGAACACCCGCAGCTCTGGCTGCCCCGCTGCTGTTGTCGTTGGGTTTCCCGGCCCTGGCAGCGGTGATGGTAGCCCTGATCGCCAACGTGACCCCGGTACCATTCGGTGCGGTCGGCACTCCCACACTCATCGGGATCCACTCCTCCCTGGACCTCCCGGCGGTGCATGAAGCACTCGCTTCGGCAGATATGACCTACTCCGGTTTCATCCAGCAGGTGGGCATCTGGACTGCCGCTCAGCAGGCAATTCCCGGTCTGCTCCTGCCACTGATCATGGTTGCCATGTTAACCCGTTTCTTCGGACAGCGGCGAAGCATCCGCGAAGGACTGGCCATCTGGCCCTATGCTCTTTTTGCCGGTTTTTGTTTCGTGGTGCCTTTTCTCCTGGTGGCCATCTTTCTGGGTCCCGAGTTTCCAAGCCTGCTGGGGGGACTGATCGGACTGGCCATCCTGATCCCCGCCACTCAGGCCGGCTTTCTGGTGCCCAAAAATAGCTGGGATTTCCCCGAGCGATCCCTATGGGAGGAGAACTGGGAAGGTTCCATCCATATGGATGGACCGAAGGATGGATCGAAAATCGGTCTGTTCAAAGCCTGGACACCCTATATTCTGATCGGCCTGCTTCTGGTTCTCACGCGTGTCCGGAACCTTCCGTTCGGTCACTGGGTTCAATCGGCCAGTATAAACTATTCCAACCTGTTCGGCACCACGGTCAGCGGCAATATTGATCCTCTCTACAACCCCGGCATCATGCCATTTGTATTGGTGGCGCTCCTCTGCATCCCCCTCTACGGGATGAACAGAAAGCAGGTGGGACGAGCATGGTCGGAGGCGGTCAGGCGGATCAGGAATCCATTGATCGCACTGCTTTTTGCAGTCCCCATGGTACGGATCATGATGCAGTCGGGGCAAAATCCGGAAGGATTGATGGGTATGCCCATTGCCATGGCCACCGCCATGACACAGGTGTTTCAGGGAGCCTGGCCTCTGGTGGACTCCTTTATCGGCGCGCTGGGGTCGTTCATGGCGGGTTCCAACACGGTATCCAATATGCTCTTCTCCCTCTTCCAGTATTCCATCGCCGATCAGTTGGGCATCTCCAGGATACTCATCGTCAGTCTTCAAAACATCGGAGGAGCCATGGGGAATATGATCTGTGTGCACAATATAATTGCCGCCTGCGCCACCGTTGGTCTGGTGGGAGTGGAGGGATTGCTGATCAGGCGAAATCTGCTCCCCATGGCGCTGATTGGGATCATTGTGGGGATCCTGGGGCTGGTGCTGGTCTACACGGTTGGCAGCACCCTCTTTTAACCGGTAACTTTACAGGACTATGTATACTATCCACAGTTCAATCAACCGCCTGGGCATAGCCAGTAAACCGAATGAGGGCAAGCTGCGGCTTCTCTATGAGTGCAGTCCCATCGAGTCCATCCAGAAGCACGATGCCTGAATGAGCAGGAATCCCTACATCGTCCATCCCCATGTCCGGGGACTGGCGGAGGTACTTCGCCGGCCAGATAACCCGGTGCAGGTATTGCAGGGCCTGTCCGGTTCCTCCAGTGCTGCCTTTATCCATGCCTGCCTGAATGAATTGAAGGGGCCACACCTGTTGATCCTTCAGGATAAAGAGGAGGCGGCCTATCTGTACACCGACCTGGTTACACTGGACCAGACTGCCGAACGGACTCTCTTTTTTCCCTCTTCATACAAGCGCTCCGTTCAGTACCAGCAGACCGACGATGCCAATATCATTACTCGTACCCAGACACTTCGGAGGCTGTCTGAAAGAAGGGTGGCCAGTTTCATCGTCACCTATGCAGAAGCACTGGTGGAAACGGTGGTCACCAAACGACAGCTGAAACAATCCACCCTGGAGATCAGGCAGGGAGAGAAAATCGATCCGGCTTTTCTGGAGGAGGTGATGGAGACTTACGGGTTTCGGCTGGTGGATTTTGTGCATGAACCCGGCCAGTACGCGGTACGCGGAGGGATTGTCGATATCTTCTCCTATTCATCGAGTCATCCCTGCCGGATCGACTTTTTTGACGATGAAGTGGACTCGATCCGTATCTTTGATACCGACAGCCAGCGATCGCTGGAGAAAGTAAAAAAGGTGCAGGTCATTCCCAATATCCAGTGGGAGTCGGAACGGGGAGAGAAAAGGATCAGTTTCCTGGATTATATTCCGGAGGGGACCACTCTCTGGATCGATCATCCCCGGTTGATTACCACAGGTATTCAATCGGTCTATGACAAGGCAGAATTGATTCCCGTCGATTCGGGAAAAGACCCACTGGAAGAGATCATTGACAAGACCACCTTCCTGGTTTCAGGCCATGAGGTCAGGGAAAAGATGGCCGCCTTCCCCAGGGTAGTGTTCGGGATGCCGGACAGGGAACAGGGTCAGCAGGAGTGGACCTTTCAGACCACCCCCCAACCTGCTTTTCTAAAAAACTTCGATTTGATGGCTTCCCACCTGAAAGAGCGTCATCAGGAGGGTTACAGTGCATTTATTCTGTCGGAAAACGAAAAACAGCTGGAGCGACTGCAGGCGATCTTTGAAGAGATCGATCCGGAAACTCCCTATCGATCTCTTCCCTGGACGTTACACGAAGGTTTCCAGGACCATGACCTGAAGATCAACTACTATACGGACCACCAGATATTCGAACGGTATCACAAATTCAGGCTTCATGACCGGTTCAGTAAGAAAGAATCGGTATCGGTCAAAGAACTTCTGGGCCTGAACCCGGGAGATTACGTGGTGCATGTGGACCATGGGATCGGGGTTTTCGGCGGACTCGAGAAGATCGAGGTGAATGGAAGGATACAAGAGGCGATCAAGCTGGTGTACAAGGATAAGGATGTCCTCTATGTGAATATCCATTCCCTTCACCGAATCTCGAAATACAAGGGAAAGGATACAGGTCCGCCCAGGATCTATAAGCTGGGTACAGGTGCCTGGCAGAAACTGAAGAGCAGTACCAAAAAGAAGGTCCAGGATATTGCCAGGGAGCTGATCCTGCTTTACGCCCAGAGGCGGGAGCAGAAGGGATTTGCGTTTTCACCGGATACCTATTTGCAACAGGAACTGGAATCCTCCTTTCTGTATGAAGATACTCCCGATCAGCTGAAGGCCACCGCCGATGTGAAAGCAGGCATGGAAGCTCAATTCCCCATGGACCGGCTGGTCTGCGGGGATGTGGGATTCGGTAAGACCGAAGTGGCCATACGGGCAGCCTTTAAGGCGGTGACCGATAGTAAGCAGGTAGCTGTGCTGGTACCCACGACGGTCCTGGCATTCCAGCATTTTAATACCTTCCGGGAACGACTGAAGGGATTTCCCTGCTCCATTGATTACCTCAGCAGGTTCCGCTCCCCGGCCGATCAGAAAAAGATCAGAAAAAACCTGCAGGAGGGAAGCGTCGATATTATCATCGGGACCCATAAGCTGGTGGGCAAGGAGATCCGGTTCAAGGACCTGGGATTACTGATCGTGGATGAAGAACAGAAATTCGGAGTAAGTGTCAAGGAGAAGCTGAAACAGTTGAAGCTGAACGTGGACACTCTCACCCTTACGGCCACTCCCATCCCCCGTACCCTTCAATTTTCACTGATGGGATCGAGGGATCTGTCCATCATCCAGACCCCGCCCCCTAACCGGCATCCGATCATCACCGAACTGCATACTTTCAATGAAGAGATCATCCGGGAAGCAATCACCTACGAAATAAGTCGCGGCGGCCAGGTGTTCTTTATCCACAATCGTGTGCAGAACATCATGGAAATCAAGGAAGTGGTCGACCGGGTAGTTCCCGATATACGCTCAGTGGTGGCCCACGGGCAGATGGAGGGAAGAGAGCTGGAATCGATCATCCTGGATTTTATGCAGGGGGACTATGATGTGCTGATCGCCACCACCATTATTGAGTCGGGGCTGGATATCCCCAATGCCAATACAATAATTATCAACAACGGTCAGCACTTCGGACTGAGTGATCTGCACCAGCTTCGGGGAAGGGTGGGTCGCTCCAACAAGAAGGCCTTCTGCTATATTTTCGCACCCCCTGCCGATATACTTTCCCAGGAAGCCCGGAGGAGGCTCAAGGCAGCGGAAGAGTTCTCTGCCCTGGGCAGCGGATTCAATATTGCGCTGCAGGACCTGGATATTCGCGGTGCCGGAAATTTACTGGGTGCGGAGCAGAGCGGATTCATCGCCGATATGGGATTCGACACCTACAACCGGATCCTCAATGAAGCTGTCACTGAGCTGAAGGAGAAGGAGTTCAGGGATCTCTATGCCCGGGAAGGCCCCCCCGTTGATCAGGAAAGTCCTCTGGCCGATTGTCATGTGGACACCGACCTGGAATTGCTCTTCCCCGATCACTATGTTTCACAGATTGCCGAACGGGTTGAACTCTACCGGAAACTCGACTCTATAGCGCATGAAGAGGATCTGGAGGACTTTCGGGAGATGCTGGAGGATCGATTCGGACCACTGCCCCGCCCATCGGACGATCTGTTGAAGGTCGTACAGCTCCGGTGGCTGGCACGCCGTCTCGGTGTTGAAAAGATTGTATTGAAAAAAAGTGTGCTGATCACGTATTTTGTAACTGATCCGGACTCTCCCTTCTACCGTTCAGACCGGTTCAAGGAGGTGATTGGCAATATACAGGCACACCCCCATTTGTTTCGTATGAGGGAGGATCAGGAAAAACTGAGTTTAAGAACCGACCAGGTAACCTCGGTGGAGGAGGCCTTCAGGATCCTGGAGAAACTGAGTAACGGACAGATAGATGAATCTAGTTCTCGACCTGGGTAATACGAATGGAAAGATCGCCGTTTGCGAGGGGAACGACGTGGTGGAGCTGGAAACCTTTGATAAGGTATCGAGCAGGGAGATCGCCTATTTCCACACTCGTTACCCGGGACTGAAAGGAGCGATCATCTCTTCGGTGATTAACGACTCCCGGGAAATGATCGACTACCTCTGTAACCTCTATCCCACCTGCATAGAGCTGGATCATTCCACCCCCATCCCCCTGGTCAACCGGTACCGCACCCCGGAATCGCTCGGATATGACCGGATCGCTGCCGCAGTGGGCGCACATACCATTTTCCCTGAAACCACCGTTTTGGTCATAGATGCCGGCACGGCTATCACCTATGATATGGTCACCCGTACGGGTGAGTTTCTCGGTGGGAATATCTCCCCGGGTCTGGATATCAGGTTCAGGGCACTGCACAGATATACCAGCCGCCTGCCCTCTCTGGAGCGACCCGGCGGAAAACCCGGACTCCTGGGAACAACTACAAGGGAGGCCATCGAATCGGGAGTGGTCAATGGCATCCTTTTTGAAATGGACGGTTTCATCGATGCCATCAAGCAGGATAACCCGGAGTTGAAGGTGGTTCTGACCGGCGGGGATTCAAATTACTTTGAACCAAAGCTAAAATGTAGCATCTTTGTGAACCAAAATCTGAACCTTATCGGACTTAACAGAATATTGGAGCACAATGCAAAAGATCAAATATAGCATCCCATTCATCCTCCTTCTTGTCATCACCCTTCCCATCTACAGTCAGTTCAACACCTATTCCCCCTACACCCGGTTTGGCCTGGGTGATCTGGCAAAGAATGGATTTGCCCAGAACCTGGCTATGGGGGGGACCGGGATCGCCATGCACAAGAGTGACAGGATCAACTATTTAAATCCTGCCGCCTCTGCGGCCCTGGACAGCACATCGGTCTTCTTCGATTTCGGTGCGAACACCTTCCATAATGAATACCGCACGGAACAGATCACCAATACCTGGTGGAATATGAACCTCCACCACGTGGCCTTTGGTACCTCCATGGGTAAATACCTTGGTTTTACAGCAGGAATTGTTCCCTACAGCAGCATCGGTTACAATATTAAACAGGAGTACAATGACCTGGAGGTTGGTCAGGCGATGGACACTTACTACCAGGGAGACGGGGGAACCCTCAACTTCTTCTCCGGTCTGGCGGTCAAGTTATTCGACCGGGTCTCTCTGGGGGTGACCATGAATTACCTGATGGGAAGGCTTACGCGGGAAGTACAGGTGGAATTCCCCATGAACTCCACCTATTCCCGCTTAGCAACCCTGGAGAATTTGGATCTTCGGAAGCCGGTGTTCAGCCTTGGATTCCAGTACAGAGAGGATTTCGATGAAAAATTCTACATTAGCGTGGGTGGTGTTTATGATTTCAAAGCCACTACCGGCATCGACCTGAATTACGAGGTGGTGAACCAGTTTTACCCCTACGACACAATTTCCCTGATCGGTGGCGAATTGATCAATCCCAGCTACCCCATCGATCAGGATACCACGCTGCGGGACCTGACCATCCCGGAGAAGATTGGGGTCGGGATTGCCCTGGGCATTCCCAATAAACTGACCCTGACCGGTGATTATTACATCCAGGACTGGACCGGATCGATGTCCGGCGAGAATTATTCTACCACACGGGCCTCCTCCATGCACTTTGGCGCCGAATACACCCCTGATTTGGAAGCTCTGAGGGGATATCATAAACTAATGACATACAGGCTGGGAGGATACTTCTCCAACTACTATCTCCAGGTGAATGACATACAACTGGAAGACTATGGCATAACATTTGGACTGGGTCTGCCGGTACGTTCCCTGAAGTCGAGTTTAAATGTGGCTTTCACACTGGGCACCAGGGGTACAACCGAGTACAATTTAGTGAAAGAAAATTATGGAATTATCACATTTAATGTAACTTTACACGACCTGTGGTTCCGAAAAAGGAGATTTGATTAATAACGGAAAAAAGCAAGGCATGAAACTAAAAGCCCTCAAGAGTATCCTGTTTGCAGCCATAACTCTGTTGTTTGTACTGCCTGGGTGGTCACAAAAAGGTATAGAGGACGGATCAAAATATGGCAAGGGCCAGGACAGCCTCAACTGCATCAAAAACCTCTCCCTTTACCGAGAGTTTTTTAAACATAATAACTACCGGGATGCTATCGGACCCTGGAGGAAAGTATTCGGGGAATGCCCGGCCTCCAGTGAGAAAATGTACGTGGAAGGCATCACCATGTACCGCAGTTTTATTGAATCGAACAATGATTTTAACCGCAGGTCAGAGATGGTCGACACCATGATGCTCATCTACGATCGCCGGGCTGAATACTTCGGTGGTAAAGGCAATATTCGCGGACGCCAGGGGATCGACCTGCTCCGTTACAAAAGGGAAGATGAAGCAGGAAATCCGAATATGAATGCCATGGAAAAGGCATACGATTATCTGAAGACGAGCATCGAAATGGATAAAAACCGTGCCAGGGATGCTGTGATGGTCACATTTGTCAATGCCAGCATCACCATGAATAAATTAGGAAAACTGGAAGATGACCAGGTGATCGATGATTATTTCATGGTAACGGAAATCATTGACAAATTGCTGGACAAAAGTTCCCGTTGGCCTCGTGCCAAGGAGAGTATCGACGAGCTGATGATCAACAGCGGGCTTTTGACCTGCGATGCACTGAATCAGTATTTCGAGCCTCTGTATCAGGCAAACAGTGAGGATCGCGATTTCCTTGAAAAAGTGATCAAGTTCTACAACGCCTCCGGATGCGACCGTGCCGATATTTACGTAGCTGCTTCCGAAAAGATGTATAAACTGGACCCAGGGCCTGAATCAGCCCACCAGCTTGGTATTCTGTTCATTGCCAAGAATGATTTCCTGAAAGCCTCCACCTACCTGAAAATGGCTGTTCTGGGTGAGAATATTGACTCTGAAACCCGGGCTGAATGGTTCTACGAACTGTCTGTGGTGAGCCTTGCCAACAAGGATTATTGTGAAGCGATCAGCTACTCCAAGGAGGCAGTAGCCTACAAGTCTGATTATGGAAAGGCCTACATTACCATGGGCGATGCCATAGTAGCCTCCAGAGATAATTTGGGAGACGACTTTGAGCAGCGGACCGCTTTCTGGGTAGCAGCAGACAAATACGCCAAAGCCAGAGAAGTTGATTCTTCCGTGGCAGCCGAAGCCAATCAGAAGATTAATTCCTACGCCAGCCAGTACCCCAACAATGAAGAGATCTTCTTCCGCGACCTGAAGGAAGGTGACTCCTACCAGGTGAAAGGTTGTATCAATGAATACACCACCGTTCGGGCAAGGAAATAGGCTGCACCAACAACATTGCTCGTATAACATTTGATCGTATAGCATCCGGTCGTACAGCATCCGGTCGCACAGCATCCGGTCCTACAGCATCCGGTCGCACAGCATCCGGGCGTACAGCATCCGGTCGTACAGCATCCGGTCGTACAGCATCCGAGGCTGTCTCCAACGGGGTAGCCTCTTTTTTGAGTGCCATGCACATTCTTTCCCCATAGGGTGCAAGTCCCGAGCAGTCCGGGTTGACAAAAACCGGTCCTACAGCATCCGGTCGCACAGCATCCGGGCGCACAGCATCCGGTCGTACAGCATCCGGGCGCACAGCATCCGGTCGTACAGCATCCGGTCGTACAGCATCCGGGCGTACAGCATCCGAGGCTGTCTCCAACGGGGTAGCCTCTTTTTTGAGTGCCATGC
>CAZRZY010000108.1:16245-16569 GCA_964604655.1 uncultured Bacteroides sp.
ACATTCTTTCCCCATAGGGTGCAAGTCCCGAGCGGTCCGGGTTGACAGGAACCGCTAGCCAAAGGCATGGGTATATATTTACCTGACTGGTGGTTGATAGCCATAAGTATAGCTCCGCTTGACGGAAGGTTGATGGGCATGGGTAGGGTATAGCTGTTCGTCACTGAATTGGAGGGCAATGGGTATGTCTGTTCGTCTCGAAATTCGAGTTGTGTTATTTACCGATTACAATTCACGAATCATAAGTTCCTCACAGACATACCAATTGCCCGTTATTGTGGGTAAAGGGGAGACCTGCACAGAGATATTCCCATGGCCATTGAT
>CAZRZY010000109.1:0-16344 GCA_964604655.1 uncultured Bacteroides sp.
ATGAACGAATTCCGCAAGCACCCGGAGATACCCGGCTGGCTCTATACCGAGCATCATGATGTGATCAACGAATGGAACGGATACTACCGCTTCGACCGGACGGAGAAGTTCACCGGACTCTCTTCTTTTATCCCGGATATGAAACTGGGTCACCTGCACAGCGAAGTCTACCTTTCCACCGGATCGGACCTCTGCCGGATGGTGAAACCTGGTGAAAAGATAGGGGTTCCCCTTTACCTTTCGATCATGACCGGAGAGGTTCCCGGTGGCGAACTGATGCTCGACTATGAATTGTCCGGGCAGGACACCCATGGAAGATTCAGGCACTTCTTTCTGTTGAGCAGAAAGCTCCCTTCGGCGCCTTATTTTAACGGGCCGATCGATTCGCTCTACTTCGAGGCGCCTGAGATACCCGGGCTGTACCATCTGTCCCTCCGTGTCAGGGATGGGAATGCACAGATCTATCACCTGAATTTTACCAGTTTCCTGGTGGATAACGGTCCGGAAAGGGAGATGAACCCCTCCCCTTCGGAAAGTCATGCCTTCTCATTCGATCCTGCCTCATTTACAGAGGCCAGCTGGTCGGAGAAACAGTGGAACGTACTGGATGGCCTGAAGGTAAACGGAGCAGGAAATGGATACTTCCGGTACGAAGTAGACCTGCCTGCTGAAGTGGACTGGAGTCAGGCGGAAAATGTGTCGTTGATTTTTGAGGCCTCCTCCAAGAAACTTCACGGGAAGGACCGGCCCGAGTCATCCGGGATGGAAGGTGATTACATGCGGGGACGTGGAACCTTCGATCCCGGCCGGAATCCCAATTCATACCCCATGACCGATACCTACCTGGATCCCTCTATGGTGAGGGTCCGGGTGAATGGTGAGGTGGTGGAAACCTTCTATCTGGACGATGATCCAGCCGACCATCGCGGAGTGCTCTCCTGGTTCTCCCAGCCGAGGGATCGGAAATTGCGGGAGGCAGGTTCCTACGGCTACCTCTGCAAAGCCAGAATACCGGTCGATCTGATCCGGCAAAATCCCGGTCAGCCTCTGGAGATCCGTTTCGAAGTGGATGAAGGGTTTCCGGGGGGAATGGCCATTTACGGTAAACGGTTCGGCCGCTACCCCATGGATCCGACCCTGTTGATTAAATAGAAAAAACTGAGCGACATGAGACGAGAGATCTCTCTCCTGCTATTTTCCATTTCCCTGACGGCTGGATCCGCCGGCTGGAGCCAGCAGCAGACAGCCAGTGTGTTCAATCGCGCCCCGCTTTCTGAAAACCCCTATGCACTTCTTCCCCTGGGGACGATCCGGCCACAGGGAATGCTACTTACCATGCTGGAAATCCAGCGGGAGGGACTCACCGGTCACCTGGACAGTATATACCGGGTGGTGTGCGGTCCCGATAACGGCTGGCTGGGGGGACCCGGCGATGGCTGGGAACGGGGACCCTACTGGATCGATGGCTTGCTCCCGCTGGCCTATCAGCTGAACGACAAAGCCCTGCAGCGCAAAGCACAGGAGTGGGTCGAATGGAGCATTACCCATCAACGGAAAGACGGATACTTCGGTCCCCGTCCCCTGGAAAAGGGGTACCCCGTTATCCCGGGAACCCAGCAGGGTAACCGGGAGGACTGGTGGCCAAAGATGGTGATGCTGAAGGTGCTTCAACAGTATTACCTGGCCACCGGAGATGAACGGGTGATCGACCTGATGACCCGGTATTTCCGGTATCAGCTGGAACAGCTCCCCTCCCATCCCCTAAACCATTGGACCTTTTGGGGGAACAGACGGGGAGCCGACAACCTGGCCGTAGTCTACTGGCTGTACAATCGGACCGGCGAAGAATTTCTCCTGGAGCTGGGGGAACTGATCCACTATCAGACCCTCGACTGGGCCGGAGTTTTTACCAGCGACAGTCTTCGTACTGCCAATCCACCACCCTATCTGCACTGTGTGAATGTGGCCCAGGGAGTGAAGGCCCCCGTTATTTACTACCAGCAGAGAAAGGACCCGGCCCTGCTGGAATCGGTCAAAACCGGACTGGCGTCGATCCGCGACGTATATGGTTTTGTGACGGGTATGTACGGTGCGGATGAATATATGCACAGCAACAACCCGATCCACGGATCAGAATTTTGTTCTGCAGTGGAATTGATGTTTTCCCTGGAGAGCATCCTGCCCATCACAGGTGACCCCTTCTATGCCGATTACCTGGAGAAGGTTGCCTACAATGTTCTGCCCACCCAGCACACCGACGATTTTGACCGCAGACAGTACTTCCAGCAAACCAACCAGGTTAAAATTACCATGGAGGAGCGGGTATTCTATGATGACCGGGGTACCAGAACGGTCTTCGGCACCACTACAGGCTACCCCTGTTGCCTGGCCAATATGCATCAGGGATGGCCCAAACTGATACAAAATCTCTGGTATGCCAGCAGGGACGGAGGGCTTGCCGCACTGATCTACGGACCCTGCGAAGTGACTGCCCGGGTCGGGAACGGAAAAGAGGTGACCATCCGGGAGGAGACCGGATATCCTTTCGATGACCGTATCCAGTTCACCTTCCTCATGGAGAATGAAAATGGGGCCGGTTTTCCGCTTCACCTGCGCGTGCCCGGATGGTGTCAGCTCCCCTTCGTACATATGAACGGAGAGAGGATCGAAGTGGAGCCCGAAAACGGAATCATCATCCTGGAACGGAACTGGAAAACAGGCGATACGATCCTGCTGGAACTTCCCATGAAGGTGCGCCTCTCCTACTGGTACGAAGGATCGGTGGGGATCGAACGCGGCCCGCTGGTATACGCTCTCGGGATCAGCGAACAGTGGGAAGAAAGACGCAGGGAAGGGATCGATGACACTTATTGGGAGGTGCTCCCCCGATCGGACTGGAACTTTGCCATTCCCAGGACCACTGCTCCCGAAGAGTTCATTTTTACCATGCAAAAAAAGGAAAATTTTATGCCGTGGAACCTGGAAAACGCACCGGTTTCCCTGAAGGTGAACGCCTATCGCTGGTCCGGGTGGACCCTCTACCGGGGTTCCACCGATAAGGTCCCTGCCAGCAGGCATCCTGCGCACTCCCGCATTTCCACTGAAGCAACTGAAATTGAGCTGGTACCCTACGGATGTACCACCCTGAGGATCGCCCAGTTCCCGGTCTGCGACCTGGTCCCCATCCAAAGGATACAATAATCTAATAGTATGGTAAGTCTAAAGGCAGCAAAGCGGCGGGGAACCGGACCTGCGAGCTCGACGAAGCCAATGCGCGAGCGGGATGCAACGAATCCCTGCTTGTGAGAAAATCCCTTCAGCAGGATTGAACATTGCCCCTGCCGAAATAGTTAAATTGTCTGTATCTGCTAAGTAAACGCTATTTTATGGGTGCCAAAGAGTTATCAAAAGGAATCTTGCAACGTATATTGAACTGGACAGAAAGAGCAGGGAATGCTCTTCCACACCCGGCTACCCTCTTCGCGCTTTTTGCGCTGGCCGCAATTTTGCTTTCAGCATTGGGACATGTGATGGGGTGGGAGGCAATCCACCCTGCCACCGGGGAGCTGATCAAACCGGTGAACCTGCTTTCCCATGACGGGATTCACCGGATTATCCTGGAAATGGTGGATAACTTCACCGGATTTGCCCCGCTCGGGATCGTGCTGGTGGCCATGCTGGGAATCGGTGTGGCCGAGCAGAGCGGTCTGGTCCATGCGCTGATCCGGCTGCTGGTGCTCAACTCGCCGAAACATCTGCTCACCTTCGTCCTGGTCTTTACAGGCATCCTCTCCAACATTGCCTCCGATGTGGGGTATGTGCTGTTGATCCCTCTGGCCGGCGTTATATTCCTGGCCGTCGGAAGGCATCCCGTAGCAGGGATGGCTGCCGCTTTTGCGGGCGTATCAGGCGGCTTCAGCGCCAACCTGGCTCTGGGGACGGTGGATCCGCTTTTGGCCGGTCTTTCTCAGGAGGCGGCCCAGATCCTCGATCCCTCCTACCTGGTCAACCCTACCGCTAATTATTATTTTATGGTGGCCTCCACCTTCTTGATCGCCTTTACAGGGACCTTCATCACCGACCGCGTTGTGGAACCGAGACTGGGAAAATATGACGGTTCAGTGGAGGACCACGGAGAATCCTTTGAAAAACTTTCACCCGCAGAACGGAGGGGATTGTGGTGGTCCCTGGCCACCTTCCTTTTTATTGTGGCTGTCACCCTCATGGGCATCATTCCGGAGAATGGTTTTTTCAGGGGAACGGACGGAGGACTGCTCAGCTCGCCACTCATCCGGGGAGTAGTGGCCATGCTATTTATCACTGCTGGTGCCATGGGACTGGCCTATGGATTTTCCACGGGGACCTTTAAAAACGATGCAGATGTGATGAACGGGATGGCCACCTCCATGAAAACTCTGGCCACCTACCTGGTGCTGGTCTTTTTTGCGGCGCAGTTCGTGGCCTATTTCAAATGGAGCAACCTGGGGATCATCATGGCGGTCAAGGGAGCAGGAGCCCTGATGTCGTTTGATATCGGACTGATCCCTCTGATGATCCTTTTCATATTACTGTCAGCCACCATCAATATGCTGATGGGAAGTGCTTCGGCCAAATGGGCACTTCTGGCCCCAATCTTTATCCCCATGTTCATGATCATGGGATATTCTCCGGAACTCTCCCAGGTAGTATACAGGATCGGAGACAGTGTCACCAACGTGATCTCCCCCATGATGAGCTTTTTCGCATTAATCATTGCGTTCATACAGAAGTACGACGCGAAAGCAGGAATCGGCACCATCATCGCCACCATGCTCCCCTACTCCGTAGCTTTCCTGCTGGCATGGATCATTCTTCTGGTCGCGTGGCTTCTGCTTGGTATCCCCCTGGGACCCGATGCCGGCATCCATTACAGTGTGCCCGGATAAGTGCATGTTTGATCATCAGTAAGATTTTCGATACCTTGAGGCTCTTAAATTCCGCTCGCACCACATTCCCCGTAGTTTTGCTGCGGGGTTAGCGAGTACTTCTAAAATGGTATATGGATCGAAGATGGAGGCTGCCTCAAAACTAACTTAAATCCCAATTCTGAGGGATGCTAAGGAAGTAACCTGGAATTTATCACGCAGTGATTAATCACGTTACGAACTAGTATCCCTCAGGAAAATGACGAGGGGTGCCCTTTTAAGACAGCCTCTTGTTCAATTCTATGATCTGGAACATATGAATTTGCTGCGAAAAATTGCTTTTAGTATTCTGATATTCTCCTGGATCACCGCGCTCAACAGCCAGATTCCGGTCATTTTCGATACAGATTTCGGCGGTGATGCTGATGATTTGGGGGCGCTGGTAATGCTCCATCACCTGGTGGACCGCGGAGAGTGTGAATTGCTGGGGGTGATGTGCTGGTCCACAGAAATCTTTGCGGTCCCGGCTATTGACGCCATCAACCGGTATTATGGCCATGGGGATATCCCCATCGGGGTGAGGAAAGAGGGAAGCCATCGCACCGACTGGAATTATTCGCGGCCCATAGCGGAAAAGTTCTCCTACGAACTGGAGCAGCAGGATGCAGAGGATTGTACCACCCTCTACAGGCGTATCCTTTCCCGGGCAGAAGATCACTCGGTGGTACTGGTCACGGTTGGCCCACTGAAGAACATAGAGAATCTGATCCGTTCGGCTCCGGATGATCTTTCGCCCCTGAACGGCAAAGAGCTGATAAGGAGCAAGGTCATGGAAGCGGTGATTATGGGAGGAAAATTTCCCGAGGGCGAAAACGAGTGGAACTTCAATGGCGATATGCCGGGAGTCACCCGGTTTGTCCTCGAAAATCTGAAGGTTCCCGTGACCTTTACAGGTTTCGAGGTGGGAGTCCGGATCAAAACCGGTGAGGTGTTCAATGAACTCCCACCCGAACATCCCCTTCATGTAGGGTTCATGCATTTCAGTGCCCAATCCCCATGGATGAAAAGCAATTTCAAAGGCAGGATCCTGGATAATTCCTCCTATGACCAAACGGCGGTGCTCTACGCCGTCAGGAAAGGGGTGGGAACCTACTGGCGCAGAATAACCGGGGGGTACTGCCAGGCCGATAATCATGGGGGTAACAGATGGGTCGAAAGCGGGGAGCCGCCTTACGACCATGCTTACCTGCAACTGATTCAAGAACCTGAAGAGCTGGCCATTCTGATCGAGTCGATAATGCTGAACCGATTCTGAACCTTCTATTCATTCGGGTGTTTCTCCTATGTGCTTATCTTATTAATGATCATATGGATCATGGGTGTAACGGAACCATTAACGCTGATTGATTTCAAGGGTTCTTCCTCCCTCTCCGGCTGGGCCGTGGTCGACGATGTGGTTATGGGGGGACGGTCGGATAGCAGGATTGTCATTCATGATTCGGGATACGCAATATTTGAAGGAGAGGTCTCCCTTGAGAACAACGGGGGCTTCTCTTCGGTCAGGTACCGGATGGAACCGATCCTTGCAGAAGGATACTCCAAAGCGGTTATCCGGCTTAAAGGGGATGGAAAAAAGTACCAGTTCCGCCTGAGGGCCGACAGGGCCGATGCGCATACCTATACCCGCTCTTTCGAAACCACCGGCCGTTGGGAAACCATTGAAATTCCACTCAACGAGATGACTCCCACCTGGCGCGGAATGAAACTCAGAATATCCAACTATTCAGGGGGAAAATTATCAGAAGTCGGGATCCTGATCGGCAATAAGAAAGCTGAGAAGTTTCGGCTTGAATTAGAATCCATAAAACTGGAAAAATGAAAAATTACCTGATCATAGGTGCTTCTTCGGGAATCGGGAAAAAACTGACGGAGCTTTTGCAGAAAGATGGTCACCGGATTTACGCCACCTATCATCAGTCCCAGGTGACCGAGGATGTTCCACAAGTCCAATATCACCCGCTGGATGTGACGGCAGAATCTCCCGGACTGGATTTTCTTCCCGACCGGCTTGACGGGCTGGCATACTGCCCGGGCACCATCCAGCTGAAACCCTTTCACCGGATCAAACCTGAAATGTTTCTTCAGGACTACCAGGTCAACCTGGTGGGAGCGGTGAAGGTCCTTCAAAGAGCACTCCCCGCTCTGAAATCGGCGGACCGCTCCTCGGTGGTCCTTTTCTCCACGGTGGCCGTTCAGACCGGCTTCAATTTCCATTCTCAGGTAGCCTCCTCCAAAGGAGCAGTGGAAGGACTGGCCCGCTCTCTGGCAGCTGAACTGGCACCGGCCGTCAGGGTGAATGCGGTGGCTCCTTCGCTCACCGATACTCCCATGGCCGGAGCGCTGCTGAATACCGATGCGAAAAGGGAAGCCAATGCAGAACGCCACCCCATGAAACGGATCGGAGACCCGGATGATATTGCTTCCATGGCCGCCTTCCTGCTGGGTGACCAGTCAGGTTGGATTACCGGCCAGGTATTTCATGTGGATGGGGGAATGTCCAGTCTTAAAACCTGATTTAAATCCCGACCATGCACCAACTGAATGTACCATCATGGATCAGGCAACGCTCCGTATTCCTCGTCTTCCTGGGGTTCTTTCTGTTCCTCCCGTCCCTGAAGGCACAGCAGGGAACCTACGAATTCTATCAGGGGAGCCTGAAGGTCAACAATACCGGAATGGTCATTCTGGGTACCTGGGCCCTGGCCAACATCTCCGTTGGAGCTTACGGCTGGAGCCAGCAGACCGGCCAGCGCCAGTATTTTCACCAGATGAACCTATTCTGGAATACGGTGAACCTGGCCATCGCCGGTGCTGCCCTTTACGGGAATTACACCACCGATTATATGGCACTCTCCCCAGAGGAGCTCATGGAGAGGCATGAGCGGATCCAGCGGATTCTGCTGATCAATGCCGGGCTGGATGTGGGGTACATGGTCACCGGTCTCCTTCTGAGGAACTTATCATCCAGATATCCGAAAAACGAAGCCCGTCTCATGGGATACGGGAACTCAGTGATCCTGCAGGGGGGATTTCTCTTTTTGTTCGATCTCGTACTATACGGAATCATGCGCGGACAGCGAAACGATTTCCTAGAGTCACTCGCCTTCGCTCCCCTGCAAAAGGGAGTGGGGCTCTCTGTTCAATGGACTTTTTAGCAAGTGCAATGAGGAATGTATGCCATTTCGGTGTGGATTTCGGGGCACGCAAAGCAGGGACCACCGCCGTCTGCCGGGAAAAGGAGGGACGTTTGGAAGTGCATCTTTCCGAAAAAGGGGCCGATGCTGACCGGTTCCTGGAAGATTTAATCGCCCGGGAGCAACCCGTCCTTTGCTTCATTGACGCCCCGCTATCCCTTCCGGCTGCCTATTTCGGAGCATCGGACGACTATTTCTACAGACAGGTGGACAGGGATCTGGGTGCCATGTCCCCCATGTTTCTGGGTGGTCTCACCGCACGTGCCATGCGGCTGGTACACCGGCACCACGGAATCAGGTTCATGGAGACCTACCCGAAAAAAGTGGTACAGCTGCTGGGTCTTCAGACCCATTACAAGAAAGACCCGGAGGCTTTTATCTCAGAGCTGTCCGGCTGGCTTCCCTTGGAAGTTCCGGCCGGAAGGATGAACTGGCACAGTATTGACGCCGTACTGGCATGGCTGTCAGGCTGGAGGTATGCCCGGCAGCAGGCCACCTGCTACGGAAACAGAAAGGAGGGGGAAGTGTGGATATAACCGCGAACCATTCTATGAAACAGGTAAACCAGGATACGAAATTGAATATCTTATTGACCGGAGCCACCGGTTATATCGGTAAACGGCTCCTGCCGGTGCTCCTTGCCGGCGGACATAAGGTAACCTGTGTGGTCCGCGACCGGAGCAGGTTTGATGTTTCGGCATATGATCCCGCACAGGTGGATGTGACAGAGGTCGATTTCCTGGATGAGAAAACGCTGGTGAACCTGCCCGGTCATGTGGATGTGGCTTATTACCTGATCCACTCCATGTCCACCTCCATTGATGATTTTGAAGTGCTGGAACGGAACTCTGCAGAGAATTTCAGGAGAGGGATAGAGAAAACCGGAGCCCGCCAGGTGATTTATCTCAGCGGGATCATCAATAACGACCAACTATCAAAGCACCTTGCCTCCAGGAAAGCCGTGGAGATGATCCTTCGGAATGGAACCTATCACCTGACCGTCCTGAGGGCGGGGATTATTGTGGGTTCGGGAAGCGCTTCTTTCGAAATCATCAGGGACCTGGTGGAAAAGCTTCCCGTAATGATTGCTCCAAGGTGGCTCAAAACACGTTCACAGCCCATTGCCATCCGCAATGTGATCCAGTATCTGACCGGAGTGGTGATGCACGAACAAACCTTTGACAGGAGCTTCGATATAGGAGGGCCGGAGATCCTTACTTACAAAGATATGCTCTTGAAGTTTGCAAAAATCCGAAATCTTCGCCGCACCGTCTGGGTGGTCCCTGTAATGACCCCGAAGCTTTCCTCCTACTGGCTATATTTCATCACCTCCACCTCTTACCGTCTGGCCGTCAACCTGGTGAACAGCATGAAGGTGGAAATCGTTTGTCAGGAGAATGAACTTTCGGAGTTATTGAATATGGAGTTGCTTTCTTTCGAAGAGGCGGTGCAGATGGCTTTTAACCGGATCGAACAGCAGGAGATTACCTCCAGCTGGACCGATGCACTCTCCTCCAGGACCCTGCAGGAGGGGATCCCTGCCCTGGTTCAGGTACCCACGTTCGGATGCTACACAGACAAAAGAGAATCCGGGGCGGAGGACGAGGAGGCGGTTTTGAACCGGGTATGGGCCCTCGGCGGAAAAACCGGGTGGTATTATGCTAACTGGCTTTGGTCCATCCGCGGTTTCCTGGATAAACTGGCAGGTGGTGTGGGACTTCGCAGAGGAAGAAAAAGCCCCTCGATTATTCATGCGGGGGATTCGCTCGATTTCTGGAGAGTGATCTACGCCAGCAGGCAGGAGAAGAGGTTGCTGCTCTATGCAGAGATGAGACTCCCCGGGGAAGCCTGGCTGGAATTCCACATCCACGAGGGGAAACTGAAACAGACTGCCACATTCCGGCCGCTGGGCCTTCTGGGAAGGCTCTACTGGTTCTCGGTCCTTCCTTTCCATGCATTTATCTTCAACGGTATGTGCAGGAGGATTGCCGATACCACCTACCGGCCCCGTACAAGAGAATAAGCAATGAAATAATCAGATATCAACATGGCCATCTATCAGTTACGCGAAAAACAGAGGGTTCCGGCCTCCATGGAAGAGGTCTGGGAGTTTATCTCCTCTCCACACAACCTGAAAAAGATCACACCGGAATATATGGGGTTTGAGATTACCACGCCCGGCTTACCGGAAAAAATGTATCCGGGTATGATGATCGCCTACAAGGTAAGACCCCTGCTGAATATCAACATGCTCTGGGTTACCGAGATCACCCATGTGAAGGAGGGCCGCTATTTTGTGGATGAACAGCGGGTGGGGCCCTACGCTCTCTGGCATCACGAGCATTTCATCGAGCCGGACGGGGAGGGGGTGCTGATGTCCGATATCGTCACCTACCGGCCTCCACTGGGTTTCCTGGGAAGAATCGCACAGTCTCTGCTTATTCGAAGACAGCTCCGGAATATATTTGAGTTTCGAAAAAAAGCCATGGAAGAAAAATTCGGGAAAGCATGAAAAACGCCGTTGCCGCCATCATCTTTCCGCACCAGCTCTTCAGGGATAACCCGGTCGTCAGCCAGGCGGATCAGGTGATCCTGCTGGAAGAGCATCTGTTCTTCAGACAATTCCGTTTCCATAAGCAGAAACTTATCTTTCACAGGGCCTCCATGAGAGCCTATATGAAAGATGTAAACAGGCGGCTATCCGGGAAGAAAAAAATATCCTATATCGAGTCCCCGGATCCCCTGTCGGATATCCGAAAGCTGATCCCCTCCCTTTACTCGGAAGGCACCAGGGAGATCTGCTGCATCGATCCGGTGGATGACTATCTCAGCAGAAGGATACGGAAGGCCTGCCAGGAGTGCGGTGTGGAGCTCCGGGTGGAAGAATCACCCATGTTTATTAACACCACGGGTGACATTTTTGACTATTTTTCAGGGAAAAAGAGGCTGCGGCAGACCGATTTCTATATCAAGCAACGAAAGAACCACGCATACCTGGTGAACAGCCAGGGAGAACCGGAGGGCGGTCAATGGACCTTTGATACGCAGAACAGGGAGAAATTCCCCCCTGGAGAAAAATCGCCCCCCATTCCTTTCCCGGAAGATTCTGAAGTTTACAAAGAAGCCAGAAAATATGTGAATGAGCAATTCCCGGACAACTACGGGAGGCCGGATCCCGGGGTACGGTACCCGGTTACATTTTCGGAAACCAGCTCCTGGCTGGAGCAATTTCTGGAGGAGCGGTTCAGCGAATTTGGCCGTTATCAGGACGCCATGGTCCAAAGTGGCTCCAACCTGAATCACAGTCTGCTCTCGCCGATGTTGAATGTGGGTCTGATCACCCCGGGAGAGTTGCTGAACCGGCTGGTGGAGCATGGAAAATCCCATCACATACCGTTCAATTCCCTGGAAGGATTTGTGCGTCAGGTCCTGGGATGGAGAGAGTTCCTCAGGGGTGTCTACCAGTCCAGAGGAGGATATCAGAGAACTAATAACTACTGGGGGTTCCAGCGAAAAATACCCGCCTCGTTCTGGGAGGGGACCACGGGGATCGCACCGGTGGACCTGGTGATCGGGAAGGTTCTTAACACAGGATATGCCCATCATATTGAGAGGTTGATGGTGCTGGGAAACTTCATGCTGCTCTGTGAATTCGATCCGGATGAGGTCTACCGCTGGTTCATGGAACTATTTATGGATGCCTACGACTGGGTTATGGTACCCAATGTGTATGGAATGAGTCAGTATGCCGACGGAGGGTTGATGTCGACCAAGCCTTACATCAGCAGCAGTAATTACCTGCGTAAAATGAGCGATTTTCAGCCGGGTCCCTGGCAGGAGATCTGGGATGCCCTCTTCTGGCGGTTCATGGATGTGCACAGGGAAGAGCTGTCCGGGAACCCCAGGCTTCGAATGTTGATCAGCAGCTTCGACAAGATGGACCCGGAGAAGAGAACAACTCACCTGGAGAGGGCCGGGACGTTTTTGGAAAAATTATAACGTGAAACAGGAAAAAATGAGACAAACTCAGGAAGTCACCATCTTCTGGTTCCGCCGCGACCTCCGGCTGGAAGATAATACCGGTCTGCTAAAGGCCCTGGAATCGGAAAGGCCGGTCCAGCCGCTTTTCATTTTCGACACCGATATCATCGATGAACTTCCGGAGGATGATGCCAGGATCAGCTTCATTTATAAAGAACTGGGGAAAATCCAGCGATGGTTAAGAAAAAGGGGCAGTTCCCTGCTGGTCATTCATGGAAATCCCGTTCAGGCCTGGAAGAAAGTGCTTTCCGGACACGTGGTGTCGGAGGTGTTTGCCAACCGGGACTATGAGCCCTACGCTACAAAGCGGGACCGTGACGTGGGTGATCTGCTCCGGTCGAAAGCCATCCCGTTCCATCTTTTCAAGGATCAGGTAGTATTTGAGCAGGGGGAGGTACTGAAAAATGACGGAAAGCCTTACACTGTATATACCCCTTACAGCAGGAAGTGGATGGAACAGTACCGGACCGATCCGCCGGAATTCCGGAAAGAAGTTCCCGATCATCACTACTCCTCTTCCGATTTCCCCTTTCCCACCCTGGAGTCGATCGGTTTTAAACCTTCCCGTATCTCCGTCCCGCCATACGACCTTTCTGTGGCTGACAGCTACCAGGAACGAAGAGATTTCCCGGCAGAGAAGGGAACCAGCCACCTCTCCCCTCACCTCCGGTTCGGGACAGTCAGTATCCGGAAGATTTTATCGGAACTCCGGCCTTCTCATGAAATCTTTCGCGGGGAGCTCATCTGGAGGGAATTCTTCATGCAGATCCTCTTCCACTTCCCCCGGGTGGTAGACCATAATTTCAAACGAAAATATGATGGCGTGGCGTGGAGAAATGATGAAAGCGATTTTGAGGCATGGAGCCGGGGGGAAACCGGTTATCCCCTGGTGGATGCCGGGATGAGGGAACTGAATCAGACCGGCTACATGCACAACAGGGTACGGATGGTCACGGCCAGCTTCCTGTGCAAGCACCTGCTGATCGACTGGAGGTGGGGAGAGGCCTATTTCGCCAGAAAGCTCCTCGATTACGAACTCTCTTCCAACAACGGCAACTGGCAGTGGTCAGCGGGTACCGGTTGCGATGCCTCCCCATATTTCCGGATTTTCAATCCTGAATCGCAGCTGAAAAAGTTTGATAAAAAGCTGGAGTACATCCGTAAATGGGTTCCCGAATGGGAGAGTTCCGGTTACCGAGAACCTATGGTTGATCACAAACTTGCCCGGAAACGTGCACTGGAAGTATATAAGAAAGGAATGGAGTGAGTAAATTTTACTTTTTATTTTTTGTCTCTTGTTTATAAAGTTATATATTTATAAAACAAAACAGCCTTATTTTCAATTCACATCACTGTAAATCAGTTTATTAGGCCTATTTTTGTCAAAACTATCAGAAAAACCTTTTTTTTATATAATTCTAAAACAGACATTAATTACCGATGGAGACTATCAAACTACCTGAAGCAGAACTCGATGAAATGAAAGAATTTTATCAGGATGAATTTGACAGAACAGCCCGGCGGCTGGATCATATAAAAAAGATCCTGGGGCATCTGGGGGTAGACCCCAATGGTTTGCCCGCCAAAGCAGTTCAAACGGACAGCCAAAAAACTGCCACCACCACCCGCAGCCGGAAGAAAAGCGGAAGAAAATCAAAGTGGGAGATGCTGGTTATGAAAAGGATGAGGCAGCTGGACAAACCTGTTACCTACGATGAACTCACCGATGAGATCATGACTTTTTCAAAACTGCCGGAACAGAAAAGGACCAGCACCAAACAGGCGGTGGTCAACGTCATATTTCGCCTCCGCAACAGGGACCACAAACTGGACACCTTCTCGGTCGGTACCAGGGAAAAGTATATTGCATTGAGAACCTGGTTCGAAACCCCCGGGCAGATTAAAAAAGAGTATAAGGATAAAATCGAGCTCCCAAAAACGGCCGCAAATAAAACAGGAAGAAAAAGGGGCCGCCCCAGAAAAAATTCCAAGTGATTTACCCTGAACTTCAGTGCCCGCCCCGGGCACACGCAAACGGCCCGCCGAAACGGTAGCGTTGGCGGGCCGGGAGGAAAACCTAATCTAATTGCCAGATTAGTCGATTTACAGACTGCTTTCCATCAGGATGGTGCCTGAAGGGAGAAGGTTGCGTGTGAAAAACCTTTTTCATCTCTTTCCGATTTTAGCTAATTTTGCCTTTCAATTTTTCAATCGAATCAAATGTTTGAGAATCTATCAGAACGCCTGGAGAGCTCGTTCAAGATGTTGAAGGGCCAGGGAAGGATCACCGAGATCAATGTGGCGGAGACCCTGAAGGATGTGAGAAAGGCATTACTGGATGCGGATGTGAATTTCAAGATTGCCAAACAATTCACCGAGGAGGTGAAAGAAGAGGCTCTCGGAAAGAAGATACTGAACGCTGTGAAGCCGTCTGAGATGATGGTGAAGATCGTTCACAACCACCTGTCCCGACTGATGGGTGAGGAGCATGTGGATCTGGATCTCAAAGGCAATCCTTCTGTGATCCTGATAGCCGGTCTTCAGGGTTCGGGAAAGACCACCTTCTCGGGGAAACTGGCTCTGCACCTGAAATCGAAGAAGGGAAGGCAGCCCATGCTGGTGGCCGGAGACGTTTACCGTCCGGCTGCCATCGACCAGCTGAAAGTGGTGGGCGAGCAGGTGGGTGTTCCGGTCTATACGGAGGAGGGAAATCTTCATCCGGTAAAGATTGCCAAAGCATCCGTCAGGGAGGCGAAGCTGAAAGGATATAACACCGTGATCATCGACACTGCCGGCCGACTGGCCATCGATGAAGAGATGATGAAGGAGATCGCAGCAGTAAAGGATGCGGTCAATCCACACGAGATCCTGTTCGTGGTGGACTCCATGACCGGACAGGATGCGGTGAATACCGCCCGTGAATTCAACGAACGGCTCGATTTCGACGGAGTGGTGCTCACCAAGCTGGACGGTGACACCCGTGGAGGTGCGGCTCTTTCCATACGGACGGTTGTCAATAAGCCGATCAAGTTCGTTGGGACCGGTGAAAAGATGGACGCCCTGGATGCTTTTCACCCTAAACGGATGGCCGACCGGATCCTCGGTATGGGAGATATCGTTTCGCTGGTGGAAAAAGCTCAGGAGCAATACGACCAGGAGGAGGCACGAAAACTTCAGAAGAAGATCGCCAAAAATCAGTTCGATTTCACCGATTTCATGTCCCAGATCCAGCAAATCAAGAAGATGGGGAATATCAAGGATCTGGCCAGTATGATCCCGGGAATGGGAAAAGCCATGAAAAACCTGGATGTGGATGACGATGCTTTCAGAGAGATCGAAGCGATCATCAACTCTATGACTCCCCAGGAGCGGGCCAATCCGGCCATTCTGAACGGCAGCCGAAGAAAACGCATAGCTACCGGGAGTGGCACCACTGTTCCTGAAGTGAACCGGCTGGTCAAGCAGTTTGATGAAACCAGGAAGATGATGAAGATGATGACCTCCGAAAAAGGAAAAAAACTGAGGATGCCCACCATGCGATGATCCTCCTTCTTCACGTTTATTAAAAAAAAGCACTATGACACTTATCGATGGCAAAGCCACAGCCAAAGAGATCAAAGGAGAGATCAAACGGGAGGTCGAAGCCATGGTCGCCGAGGGGAAGCGCCCTCCCCATCTGGCAGCCATCCTGGTGGGACATGACGGAGGAAGCGAAACTTATGTGGCCTACAAGATCAAGGATTGCGAGGAAGTCGGATTCCGTTCCTCCCTTATTCGCTTTGAAGATGACGTGGAAGAGAGTGAGCTGCTGGAGAAGATACGGGAGCTGAATGCAGATTCCTCCCTGGACGGATTCATCGTTCAGCTGCCGCTTCCCGGACATATCCGTGAACAGAGGGTGATCGAGTCCATCGAACCTGCTAAAGATGTGGACGGATTTCACCCGGTCAATGTGGGAAGGACCGTGATCGGTCTCCCCTCTTTTGTATCAGCCACCCCATACGGAATCCTTCAATTGATCAGGCGGTATGGTATCGAGACTGCCGGGAAGCATTGCGTGGTGGTGGGAAGGAGTAATATCGTAGGCCGGCCCATGAGCATTCTGATGTCACAGAAACCGGTGAACTCCACCGTCACCGTGGCAC
>CAZRZY010000110.1:0-16191 GCA_964604655.1 uncultured Bacteroides sp.
ACATCTGACTGTCGCCCGATGGGTTCCCGCCGTGATCGCCCAATTAAAAGAACGACTGCCCGGGGTTCCGGTGGGAGGAGGTTCAGATTCCCACTTCACCGAGCTTAACCGGACTCCGCCAGAACCGGGGCCGCTCGACTTTGTCTGTTATTCCATCTGCCCCCAGGTGCATGCATTCGACAACCTCACTCTGGTGGAAAATATCCGGGCACAGCCCGATACCGTAAAATCAGCTTCGGCACTGGTAAGACTTCCGGTAGCCATAACGGCCGTTTCACTGAAACAGCGCTTCAACCCGGTGGCCGCCGATCCGGAAACATTCGGGTACACAGCACCCGAATCGGACCGGAGGCAGCACACCCTTTTCGGTGCGGGCTGGACCCTCGCCAGCCTGAATGAGCTGATGGGGTGTGGCGTGATCTCCCTGACGCTCTACGAAACAGAAGGTCCACGCGGAGTGTTGAACAGAGTCGAAGACGGACATCTCCAATCCCCGCAGTTTCACCTGCTGAAGGAGGTACTTCAGGGAGACCAGCTCCGTCATCTTCCCATTTATTCCGGAGATCCCCTGAGAGTAAGCTGCCTGATGACCGAAACGACCTCCGGAAAGAGGATCTACCTGGCCAACCATACGGAATCCGAGTGCCGGGTGGATATCAGCAAATTGGTGGGGAACGAACCGGATCCAAAATCCCTGCTTATCTTTTCCCTGCATCCGGATGGCTGGAAAGAGGCGGCCACCGATATCCGGCCGCCGGGAATTCTGTCCCTGGGTCCTTTCAGAGTACTTTCGGTCCATTCAGGATTCTGAGTTCTCAAAGTCCTGAAGGGTGTGAAATAGTGTTAAACTATCCTAAGAAACAGCAAAACAGACGGTTCAATTCCCAATATATTTCCAACTTATCGGAGAATCCCTTTCACACAGGATCCAAATGAAAACAATTCGAGTATTCCGATGGATGTGGGCATATGCACTAATGTTGACACAGTTGTGCTCTCCTGCACTGCTGGCGCAGGAGGGACCACCTGAATTTGTCCGTAAGGCGGTCAGGGATGTGGAAAAGATGCTGGACAGCAAAGGAGAAAAATCGATTGAACGATTCATGGACCAATCGATGGTTCCGGTACCCGATCAGGAAAGAGGAAAACTCATACAAGCGCTCGAAGAAGTCCGTTCGGAGCTGAAAGGGCTCAGGGACGACATTATGCTGGAGGGAGATCCCGATGGTGTGCGACTGATCCTGGCCGGCGGACAGGTGGAAAAACATCTGAAAATATCGCTTGACTTCGAAAAAAAGGCCATCACCGGGCTTTCCCTGCTGGAGGGCCCGGGGTCTATGGACCTGACCGTGGAAAACCTGCCTCAGATCTTCGATCAACTGGAACAGGAAGGAATGGCAGGATTAGCCTTTGTGAAGATCGACGGGGAGGTTCTATTGGAGACAGGTTTTGGATATTCCAACAGGGACCTGGATCAGCAGAACAGCCTGGAGACCATTTTCGGCGTGGGCTCCCGGCCCATTGATTTTACGGTGGCGGCCATTCACCTGCTGGATCAACAAGGCAAGATCGGACTCGATGAACCTATTCATACCTATTTAAGGGAGGTGCCCGAAGATAAACGCTCTATGACGGTCAGGCACCTGATGTCGGGGCAGTCGGGACTTCCCGATTTCTTCGATACCGGGGAGGACTGGGATCCCGACCTGGCATGGATCGACCGCAAAACAGCCATAAAAAGAATTCTTGGCCAGGAGCTTCTTTTCAAACCAGGTGAGGGCCGAAGCCATTCCCACGGTGCTTTCGGGCTGCTGGCAGCCCTGGTCGAAGAGGTGTCCGGTGCAGGTTATTATGAATTTATCCGGGAGCACTTTCTCGATCCCGCCGGAATGGAACGGACGGGGGAATATGGCGAAACAAGGGGATTGCAGGTTTCGGATTTCGCCGTGGGAGGAGGACCTCAACGGGCAGGGTTGCCCAACATTCCTCCCAACTGGGGTCCCACCTCGTGGCTGATCAAAGGAAGCGGAGGCATGTACTCCACCCTGGGCGATCTTCAGAAGTTTTACCGGTATATCCGCACCGGGGAGGTGCTGGATGAGGAACACCGTCAGGCATTTATGGGGCCCTCGGTCAACCTGGACGGCTCCATGAGGGGATTCGAACTGTTCAGTGCCTACATTCCGCCGGAAACCGAGATCTATGTGTTCCTGAACGAAATGGGAGATCGGGAAAAAGCCAGGCAGCTATTCCGCGCCCTCGAACGGCTGGCTGAACCGGAAAATCAAGATTAGGATGTGCTGATAAGTCCTCAGTTATGGACTCTTAAACAGCAAGCCTGGGGGAAGCGAAGCATTAACGGAACGCCTCCATCATGGCAACCACGTTCTCAGGAGGTACGTTCGCCAGGATGTTGTGTACCTGCTGGAAAACAAATCCGCCGCCCGGACTGAGCAGGGAATTCATCTCCCTGACATGCCGGGTCACCTCTGCCGGGGTGACCTCCGGGAGTATCCGCTGGGTGTCACATCCGCCGCCCCAGAAAGTGATTCGGTCCCCGAAGTCCCTTTTCAGTCGCTTCGGTTCCATACCGCGGCAGGAGATCTGAACCGGGTTCACCGCATCCAGTCCGGCGTCGATCAGATCATCCAGCAATTCATAGATCCCTCCGCAGCAGTGAAGTTGTACCTTCACATCGGCCAGCTCCCGTGCCCTTTTCCATAACTGCCGGTGATAGGGCTTGTAAAATTCGCGGTAGGCATCGGGACTGATCAGCGGGCCCTGCTGGCCCCCCAGGTCATCCCCGAAGAGGACCAGGTCGATGTAGGGTCCCACCGCTCCGAGCCATTTCTCCAGGTTTTTCATGTGGATGGCCGCCAGCCTTTCGGAGAGTTCGGCCACCTTGTCGGGATAGAGCCCTGTGGCCAAAAGGTAGTGATCCATCCGGTAGAGCATCTGCGGCAGCTCGAACATGTTTCCCCCGAAAAGCCCGATGACAGCCCTGTCGGTAGACTCTCTCAGGGCCTTCGCCCGTTGGGCCATTTCCTGCAAACCGCTCTCATCCATCTCCAGGTGCGCCCCGGGATGCACCACTGCACTCCACATGTTCCGGCCCAGCATCTCTTCCAGATCTTCAAATTGATCGTTTTTAATTCCCCTTTGCATCAGGGGAAAGTGGGTCTGCTCAAAATAGAGGCTCCCCTTTTTCATGATCCCCACCTCCTGTCCCCCCTCATCGAACAGGATCCAGTCTTCATTCTGTTTTTCCAAATGGATATAACAGGGTATCTCGCAAGGGGTCCCGTCGGGCAGTACCCACGGATTCCAATCTTCATCCTCCAGGAGAAAGCCCCTGCCCAATTCGATGGTATCCACCTGGAAAAGGTCCAGAACATCTTCGTCCACAATGGCCAGTTGCTGCACCATGTCATACACCCGGACCGGTCTTTCCGGCAACTCCAGATGTTTGCGCAACCGGTGATAGGCTATGGCCGATATTCCCGAGGACCGATGTCCTCCCAGATCTACCGGGATGCGGTCCGGCTCCCGGTGATCAAGTGCTGTTTTTATTCGTTCGCGGGGTGTCATCATTTTAGATTCATCATAGAAACGAAGAGGATGACGCTCGTCTTTATAAAGATATGTATTTTTAGGGACGTGCAGTTTTCAAAAAAGTTTGGTTATCTTTTCGGATAAAAATCCCCCGTGACACCCGACCGTTTCTTCTGCTTTGCTTTGTTCTCCCTGGTATTACTGTTCACCGGATGTTCGAAAGAGGAGGCTCCTCCGCCCCATGTTGTCTTTATCCTTGCCGATGATATGGGGTATTCCGACCTGGGCAGTTACGGGGCTGAAATTATCCGCACACCCAACCTGGACCGTCTGGCAGAGAACGGGCTCCGCTTCACCAATTTCTACAACACCGGCAGGTGCTGGCCTACCCGCAACAGCCTGATGTCGGGATACTATCCCCATCAGGTGCTTTCCGATCCGCTGGAGGGTATGGACTACAGGCAAACGGAGGTAAGGGCGGTCAATGAGACCTGGCTACCGTCCCTGCTTCAGGAGGCAGGGTACCGGTGCTACCACTCCGGTAAATGGCACCTGATCAGGCATTTTCCGGAGCATTACCAGTATTCCCATTCCGAAGTAGGGTTCAACCACTCCTACCGGACCCAGGATGGCAGGCACCTTCGGCCCAGACAACTGTGGGAAGATGGCAAGGAGATCGGATTGCCGGGAACGGACGAGGAGTATGAAGCTTCCCTGGCCATTGTGGATCATGCCGTCAAGTACCTGGAAGAGCACCACCGGGACCATCCCGGAACTCCCTTCTTCCAGTATATCGCCTTTATTGCTCCGCATTTTCCCCTTCAGGCACTCCAGGAGGATATCGACCTGTACCGGGAGAAATTCCTGATCGGATGGGATACGATCCGCGATCTCCGGGCAGAGAACCGGCAGCAGCTGGGGTTTTCAACCCACGGGCTCCATCCTCTGGAACCGGAACGGTTCGCTCCCTGGAACCTGACTCCTGAGGAGTTGAAGGATCAGATTGATCTTCATGAAACCGGCAGGGCCGTGTCATGGGATGAACTCACACCCCGTCAACAGCAGTTCCAGGCCATGAAGATGGCCATCCACGCAGCCATGATCACCCGGATGGACCGGGAGGTGGGGCGCTATCTGGAGGCCCTGGAAAGGCTGGGATATCTGGAGAATACTGTGGTGTTCTTCTGCTCGGATAATGGTGCCAGCACCGAGATCATGAACCGTGCCGAGAAACACCTCATCGGCTCCGTTCCCGGCTCGGCCGATTCCTATCTATGCCTGGGTCCCGGATGGTCCACCGCAGCCAACACCCCGTTCCGTCTCCATAAGACCTGGGTTCATGAAGGGGGAATCGCCGCTCCACTGATCGTTCACTGGCCCGGGGGGATCCATCAGGGCGGCGCATTCCGGAAAGTTCCTTCCCATATCATCGACATCGCCCCGACGATTCTGGAGCTGGCCGGCAGCAATCCCGGGCATCTGGACGGCCGGGCCACCCATCCGGGAATCAGCCTGGCGCCCTGTCTCCGGGAGGACCGGATGACTGAAAGGCCCCCCATCTTCTTCCATCATGAAAAGAAGAAAGCACTGCGCCACGGCAACTGGAAGATCACCACCATTGAAGAGAATGGTGAATGGGAACTGTATGATCTGTCCGCCGACCGGGGAGAGACCAGAGACCTCTCCTCCACACGGCCTGACAAGCTGGAAGAATTAGTGGGATTGTGGGAACAACAGCGCAGTGAGATAGCCCGGCAACTCACTGAAGCCCCCTCCCCCGGTCAGCAGTCGACCGTCCCTACCCGTATAGAGGTCCATAAGTAGCACATGCCCGGTAGTCGGAACCCTCGGGATCCATACCAAAAGCTGACCAGGCGCTGGGCCGGCAGATCTGTTCCTCCGGAACGTTATGCATGCACACCGGAATGCGCAGCATGGATGCCAGAGCCATCAGCTGCTGGCCCAAATGACCGTAGGTGAATGCACCGTGGTTGGCCCCCCAGTTAGCCATCACCGAATAAACGTCCCTGAACGGTCCGGTACCCGTCAGCCGGGGTACAAACCAGGTGGTGGGCCAGGTGGGGTTGGTCCGCTCTGTCAGGGTATGATGTACCTTCTCCGGCAGGTCTATGGTATGCCCTTCGGCGATCTGCAACGCCGGACCCAGGCCCTTGATGATGTTGATCCTGCTCATGGTCACCGGCATTCCACCCCGGGTGTCGAAGGTGGAGGAGAACCCGCCGCCTCTGAAATACTCCAGGATAGCCGGCCCCCATGTGGTCTGATCCACGCATTTCTGCGCCTCTTTTTCGGTGATCTCCCACCACGGTTTCATGACCGGTTTCCCTTCTATCTCCTGCCATCCCGATCCGTCCAGTGCCGATGCCCCGGAATTGATCAGATGAATAAATCCGTTTTCCGCCTCGCCGGACAGATCGAAACCGGTTACCCGTTTCACCGCCGACGGACTCCAGTATGTCCTTACATCACTGAAAACCTGCGCTGCTCCGGTCAGAAGGTGCCCGAAAAGCATGGCCACTCCGTTCAGACTGTCGTTCTCGGTAGCCAGCATGTAGGGCTGCCGGATACCGTTCCAGTCGAACGAGGAGCAGAGCATCGCCTCCATAAAGTCACCGTTGGGAAAATGATCGGTCCACTGCCTTTGCCCCTGGAATCCGCCTGCAATGGCATTATGTCCCAGTGCTTCCTCTCCATATCCCATCTCTTTCAGCTTCGGATTACCCGCCATCAGGTCACGGGCAATGAGGGTCATCTTCGCCACGAACTCCCAGTCGGCATCTTTCTGGTCGCGGCTCCTCTGTACCGGAGCCGGATTATAATCCTTTCCCTCCCTGCAGTTGGCCCTGATCCAGGACATCGCTTTTTGCAGCTCTTCATGGTCAAAGATACCCCGTTGAATGCGCCGGGTGAATTCCGACATATCCACGTACTCGCAACGCATGCCCAGGTAATCCTCAAAAAAAACGGTGTCGACGATCGATCCTGCGATCCCCATGGAGACGCTGCCCAGGGAGAGGTAGGACTTTCCTTTCATGGTGGCCACGGCCAGTCCCGACCGAGCGAACGTGAGGATCTTCTGCTGTACATCGCCTGGTATGGTCCGGTCATCGGCATTCTGAACATCCTTCCCATAGATCCCAAATGCAGGAAGACCTTTCTGGTTGTGGCCAGCCAGGGCAGCGGCCAGGTAGACCGCACCCGGACGCTCGGTGCCGTTGAAGCCCCAGATTGCTTTGGGCAACAGGGGATCCATATCGATGGTCTCACTTCCGTAACACCAGCACGGGGTGACCGTCAGGCTCACTCCCACCCCTTCACGGTAGAATTTATCCGCAGTGGCCGCCGATTCGACCACACCACCGATGCAGCTGTCCGCGATCACGCACTCCACCTGGCTTCCGTCAGGGTGCTTCAATTGCGATTCGATCAGATCGGCCGCATTGCGGGCCATCTGCATGGTCTGCTCCTCCAGGGATTCCCTCACCCCTTCTCTTCTACCGTCTATGGTGGGCCGGATCCCAACCTTGGGGAGCTGACCGGTCAGTCTTTGGTTATTCATGTTCCGTTGGTCATAAGTTTGATATATCGTTCAAATCGTTCTTTATCCATCTGAAAATCAGGTGATGGCGCATAGGTGCGAATTCCCGGACTCCGCCTTACCAGGTTCCGTCCCTCTTCCAGATCCCTGATGTATCCCATGGAAATGGCCTGGATGAGGATATTACCCATCACCGCTCCCTCCACCGGACCGGCGATCACCTGACGTTCACAAATATCGGAGGTATGCTGGCAGAGGTACTCCGACTGGCTCCCGCCTCCCACCAGGTGAAGCACCCTGACCTGTTCGCCTGTTAGTCGTTCCAGCTGCTCCAGATGAAACCGGAAAGAGAAGCACAGACTGTCGTATGCACATCGAATATAGCTGCCTGTATCGCTCAGAGGGACCTGACCGGTCTGTCTGATAAAGGTGTCGAAGGCCTCTTTCATATGGTCCGGATTGAAAAACAGCGGGTCGTCCGGGTTGATCACCTGTTCGATGGAGCCCTCAGCGGAAACCATTTGCTCCATCACCTCGTAGGAGAGGGACCCGGGGAGCGATAACTTCAGCCCCTGGATCAGCCACAGTCCGACGATATTTTTCAGACACCGGTAGCTGTCCGGATACCCGCGTTCATTGGTGATTCCCAGGTCCAGTGCCTCCTGGCTGAGCAAAGGCTCCTTCGATTCGACCCCAACGATGCACCAGGTACCGGCCGAGATATAGGCGAAAGCCGGATCCTCTACCGGAAGCGATGCCACTACACATGCAGTATCGTGTCCACTTACTGCTATCGTTTCTACCGGAGCGCCCTTCCACTCTTCCAGGATGACGGGTCCCAGTTTCGTACCCGGCGATGCCACCCTTCCGAAGAGTTCCACCGGTAGACCTGCCCCCTTCATGATCTCCGGATCCCACCGGTCCCCCCTCACTGAGAGCAACTGGGAAGTGGAAGCGATGGTCCGCTCATTGACAGCGGTTCCTGAAAGCAGATAGTTGACGTAGCAGGGCAGGAAGAGTATCCGGCCGGCCTGATCCAGTACTTCGGATCCCTGCAGCGAGAGGAGCTGAAACAGGGTGTTGAAAATATAGAAATTGATACCGGTACGCTGAAAGGTCTCCCTCCTGCTCATCAGCTTTTCCCACATTTCCTGCATGCCTGCAGTTCGGTCATCCCTGTATGCCACCGGGTGCTCCAGCAATCTGCCCTCCCCGTCCAGCAGCGCAAAGTCCACTCCCCAGGAATCGACTCCCACCGATTGAGGAGGAAATCCGGAGTTCTCTCTCACCTTGGCAAAACCGTGCCGGATTTCACCGATGATCCGCTCCATGTTCCAACGCTGGCGGCCCTCTCTTTCCTCCATCTCATTGACAAACCGGTGGACCTCCCTGAATTCGATCCTCTCCTCATCAATCTCACCCCACATGATCCGGATGCTGCCGGCACCCATATCAACGGCCACTGATCTGAACGGCGATTTCTCCTTTTCCATATTGTTTGTCAAATCGGAATCAAGATAGCAGAAACATGAATAAAATCAAATGAATAAACCGGCCTATTCTATGTCAATTTTACACTAAACTCCTTCCGGTAACGAACCGGCGTCAGTCCGGTAGCCCCCTTAAACGATTTGGAGAAATGGAACCGGTCTGCAAATCCGGTTCTATCGGTCACCTGCTCGATGGTTAACTCCGAATGGTGAAGAAGGGCACACGCCTTCTCCATGCGTTTAGTTTTCACATATTTCTGGGGAGAAAGACCCAACTCCCCTGTAAATTACCGGTGAAAAGCATTGGTGGACAAACGTGCCCTGCCTGCTCAGGGTTCGACAGGGTACCTTCCAGATGCGATTCAATATAATTCAGAACAGAAAGGATCCGTACGTCGGTTGCCGGTACTTCCCACTTCTCATCAGGCACCCTTGCCAGTAAACGGGTGATCAGGGAGTGAAGTGCCATCATGGTAGAAAGTTCAAACCGGGTATAATCCCTCCTGAAAAACCGGGGGAAAAATTGCCGGATATCGGAAGGATCTCCCTTATCCGGTTTTAAAGAGCGTTTCCACTGAATAAATATGCGAAATCGACATCAAAGATCCAATAGGGGGTTCTGCATGAAATAACTATATTTAAAATGATGAATGAACTACTTACCATATCGGGTACTGGTTGCTGTCTGGTGGACCGGATCTATCCGGAAATCGATTTTTCCAGCCCCGTCATGGCACCCTTCCTTTCCCGATCCGAGGGAGACGGGGGCCTTGTCCCGGGCCGGCTGGTATTTTCCGAGCCTTTCGAAGCCTTTTCCGGAAGAAAGCTCCCGGAGATTATCGGCCAGATATCCAGCGGACATCCCGATCCCATCCTGAATGTGGGGGGGCCCTCCATTGTGGCGCTGATTCATGCGGCCCAGCTTCTCCAGGGAAGCTCGGCAAAGGTGGAGTTTTACGGTGTAAAAGGATCGGATGAGGCCGGGAAGTATCTCCAGGGTAAACTGGAGCGGACACCGGTACGGCTGGCCCACTTTGAAACAGAAACAGGTGCCACTGCCTCCACCATAGTATTGTCAGACCCTTCCTACCATGAAGGAGAAGGTGAAAGGATGTTCATTAACGAGATTGGAGCTTCATGGAAAATGGGGCCTGACCGTCTCGATGCCTCTTTCTTCGCTTCCGATGTGGTGGTGTTTGGCGGGACCGCCCTGGTTCCAAGGTTGCACGATCACCTGACGGATCTGTTAGAAAGGTCCAGGAAAGAAGGAGCTATCACTGTCGTGAATACGGTGTTCGATTTCCGCAGTGAACAGTTGCGCCCCGGAAAACCATGGAGACTGGGAGAGAGCGGCCGATCCTATTCATTCATCGACCTGCTGATTACCGATTCGGAAGAAGCGCTCCGGCTGAGTGGGGCGGGCACCCTGACGGAAGCGTCGAAATGGTTTATCGGAAAAGGAGTCTCCTCCTTCGCCATTACCAACGGAACTGCGGATACCTGGTGTTATTCCGACGGTCGGCTATTCCATCCACTCTCCCTGGAAACCCTGCCTGTCTCGGCAGACCTGGTGGATGATCTGAAGCGATCCGGACGGGGAGATACCACCGGGTGTGGAGATAATTTCGTTGGGGGAATGCTCGCATCCCTCGCCTGGCAGTTAAGGGACGGTGAAAAGCCCGATCTGCAGGAAGCGGTATCCTGGGGTACGGTATCGGGCGGATACTGCTGCTTCCACGTGGGAGGAACCCTCCTGGAAGAAGAACCCGGTGAAAAACTGAACGGAATTCGCCCCTATTATGAGAAATACCGGCAGCGGCTCCATGATTGATCGGTCCATACTCATTTTCGGTGCGGGAAAGATCGGACGCTCCTTCATCGGACAGCTTTTCGGAAACCAGAGCTACGAAGTGGTATTCGTGGACCTGGACAGGACCCTGGTGGAACATCTGAACCGTCGGCGGTCCTACACCGTGGTGATCAAAGAGACAGACGGGGAGGAGCGGATTAAGGTGGAAAATGTCCGCGCGATCCACGGAGGTGACAGGCAGGCAGTAGTCGATGAGATCACCCGTACCGGGATCATGGCAATTTCGGTCGGAAAAGCGGCGCTATCGGCCGTTGCTCCCCTGGTGGCCGGGGGATTGATGAAAAGAGAGCAACAACTTCCGGAAATGCCTCTGGATATCATTCTGGCCGAAAATATGCGATCGGCCGGTCCATTTTTCAGGGTTCAATTGAAAAAGACGCTTCCTGAAGACTTTCCTCTGGACCGGCAGGTGGGCCTGGTGGAGACCAGCATCGGAAAGATGGTACCTCTGATGCCCGCCGACGGCCTCAAGGAAGATCCGCTGCAGGTGTATGCAGAAGCCTACAACACCCTGATCCTTTCGCGACCGGGATTCCGCGGGAAGATCCCGGATATTCCTGAATTCGCCCTGAAGGACAACATGAAGGCATGGGTTGACCGGAAGGCCTTTATTCATAACCTGGGTCATGCCACGGCTGCCTATTCCGGTCACCTGGAAAAACCGGGGGCCACCTATATGTGGGAGGTGCTCGGGATCGAGTCGGTTTGCAGTTTTACCAGGGATGTCATGCAGGAATCGGCAGAGATTCTGCTTTCGGCCTATCCGGAAGAATTCAGCCGTTCAGCGCTCCATCTGCATATCGAAGATCTGATCCGGAGATTCAGGAACCGCAACCTGGGAGATACCGTATTCCGTGTTGGAAGTGACCTGAAACGCAAACTTGGTAGCGATGACCGATTCATGGGGATCATTCGAATGGCCCAGAAACTGGACAAACCCCATGGGAAGATCGTGGAGGCAATGGCGGGGGGCTTCCGCTTCCGTGCCACCGGCAGTCAGGGAAAGCTGCTCCCGGAAGATCAACTGTTTCGCCAGCTATTCCTTTCTGATCCGGAAAAGGTGTTGGAGGAGATCTGCGGAGTGGACCCCGGGGAGGATGCCGAACTGTTCCACCGGTTGATGCGTTTATTACCATAAACCCTTACAGACCGGGAATGGATCCTATGACTTAGAGCAGTTTGGATCATGTGCATGATTCTCCCTAACCGGGGAGAAAGGGATCGCCCGGATGCTGCCTGAAGACTATATTTCCGCCATGTGTTGAGATTTATCCGCAGTACCGGAGCAGCAACTCCTCCGCTTCCACCGACCACAGACCGCCATGCCGGTCACAGATATCAGCCAGGTCGCTGTACAACGGATGCTTCTTCCCCAGCTCCCTGAAATCCGAAATGGCCGTCAGGGGCATCTCCAGGTGGGTATATATCAGTTTCTTTCCCCCGGGTATCTTTGGAAGATTCAGGGTGGCCTCCGGCACCGCATGGAGGCCACCGATATGAGTGATCAACCCCGACGGGTCCAGTCCCTTCTCCATCATCTCCAATGACTCCCTGATATCATCGGTATTCCCTCCGCTGGTTCCAACGATGTGAGTAAAGGCATAATGGACGTTGTAAAAATTGAGCCGGGCACTGAAATTGGGATCAGCCGGTCCTGCGAAGAAGTTGAGGCATCCGTCGAATGCCAGCATCCGGTCGGCCTGCTCTACCACGCTGCTCACGGGAGCAAAAACGAACACATCATTGAATCCTTCACCTTTGTTGAGCTGCATCAGATGGCCTGCGGGATCCGCCATCTGGGCGGTGTTGACGTAATGGAGTTCAATCCTTTTATCGGCGGCAAGCTCAGGGGAATAGAGATGAGCCGCCCGGTCGAGCCGGTCCTGGTCGATATCGGTCACCACCAATCGGGAAGGTTTGCGGTCCTCGCGATGGATGATGTAACTGATGGCTGCCAGCCCCATAGGGCCCACCCCTGCAAGTATGGCCATGGAACCCCGGTCAACGATCTCCATTTCATGCACATAGGTTCCGGGCTTGATGTGGTAATTGGCATGCATGGCCCCGATCACGCAGGAATAGGGCTCAGCCATGGAAGCAGGGTAAAAACCCGGACCGTTGTAGACCAGCAGGCATCCCTGCTCCATTACTTCCCTGGGAATAATGACATAAGTTGCATCTCCACCCAGAAAAAGGTAAGAGTACCCGGGTGCACCGAGGATTCCCACCGGACCGTCGGCATAGTTGAGTGCCGGCTGAATGGCAAACTTATCTCCCGGATGGAACTCTTCCGCCCAACGGTTGCCCACTTCCAGGATCTCGCCGGCGAACTCATGGCCGATCATCACCGGGTTCACTGCCGCATCATCGGGGATCCGCTTATGGTCGGGCCCCTGAATGGCAGCTTTGTAGGAGGACATGCACAAACTGTCGCTGACCACCCTGGCGAGTATCTCATCCTCCTTCAAAGGAGGAAGATCAAACTCTTCCACCCTCAGGTCATTTTTCCCGTGAAGACGGACCGCTTTTGTTTTCATTTCAAGAGATTTTAGCTATTGCAGGATGGAGATCAATTCAGAGGGGTGGTCCAGCAAGATACCCGACTCCTCCACAGGCATCTGTTTCAGTCTTCCATATCCCCAGGTAACTCCCTGGGGGATCATCCCTGCTGCCCGGGCTGTAAGGATATCGTTGTCTGAATCTCCCACAAGAAGCATCTGAGACGGATCCAGGTCCATCCATTGTGCAATTTCCATGGCAGCAGCCGGATCGGGTTTCCTGGGTACCTCACTCCGCTGCCCGAAAACGGGATGGAATGGCCAGTCAGAAAGATAGAACTCAGCCACCTTCATAGTAAGATGGTGGGGCTTGTTGGAAAGAATGGAGATCCTGATGCCCAGGCTGACCATCTCATCCAGCACCTCCGGCACCCCGTCATACACCCGGCTTTTCTCATGGAGGTTCTCCTCGTAAATCTCCTTGAACTCCCTGACATAACCCGCCAGCTGTTCTTCTTCTACCTCTGTTCTCAGTGCCCGTTCAATAAATTTTACCACTCCGCTCCCGATCCATTTCAGGTAGTAGGAAACATCGTGACCCTGAAGACCATTTCTGCGAAACATTTCATTGGCTGCAAAGGCGATGTCTTCGATCGTATGGACCAACGTACCGTCCAGGTCAAAAATGACTCCTTTGATGTTTGTTTTCTGTACACTGCTCATTACGAATGGATTTACCCCAGCATCACCTGTCCACCGGTCACCGGGACAGCCTGGCCGGTCTCATACTCCTGTTCGATCACGTAGCGGATAGCTCTGACCACATCCTCGATCCTGCAACCCCTTCCTGCAGGAACCATCGATTCGTAATGACGTTTTACATCCTCGATTGTTTTCGCCCCGGGAACTTTGCCAGCTCTGAGATACTGAATAAAGAGCCCCTTCTCGGGGTCCGACCAGAGGGGGCCTTCGAAGTAGTTGCCCGGACATATGGCGTTGACCTTGATACGGTCAGGCATCAATTCAAGGGCGAAGGACTGGGTGAGTCCGATGCCGGCGAACTTGCTTCCTGCGTAAGCGAAATTCTTGCGGCTCCCTGTCAGTCCCGATTTGGAGTTGATCTGGATAATATCGCCATAGTTCCACGGTGCGTAATGGTTCTGTTGCTTCATGACCGGTGCTGCCGCTTTGACGCAGTGATAGTATCCATCATAGTTGACCCGCCTTACAAAATCGAAGCTCTCCTCCTTGATTTCATCGATCCCTCCTGCCATGAGTACCCCGGCATTGCTGATCATCACATCCAGTCCTCCAAACTCCAGCACAGTCTCGTAAACCGCATTTAGAACAGATTCCGCACTGGATACATCGGTATTTACAAACCATGCGCGGTTGGCAGAGGTCGAACGATTCAGTTCTCTGGCCAGTGAATATCCCGCTTCCTGGTTGATATCCATGACCGCGATGTTGCATCCCTCGGAAAACAGCTGCCGGGCAATCCCTTCCCCGAATCCCATCGCCGCACCTGTGACGGCTACCACCCGGTTATAGAGTGGCCGCCTGATCTGTGGAGGTGCCACCGCCTCGGGAAGATCGGCTCCTCTCCCCTTCTTCCTGACGGTGGCCAGGCGCTGTTCTATCTTTGATTGATTGTTGGAAAGGCCCACCAGACCCAGCTCTGCCAGAAATATATACTCTCCTGCTTCCTGACCAATTTTTTCCAGCTGATGCAGATAGCGATCCTCCGGACCCTCCAGAACCGTTACTCCTCTCCCCAGTCTCCCGGCGATCTTTTCCGGGTCTGTTTCGGACAGCTGGTCCAGCGGCACAAAACTACCGCTCTTAATAGAGTTAGGGGCCGAACCCATCATCCGGATGGCGGGAACCAGTTGCATAATACGTTGTTTCTGAGGATCCATAGGGTCAGTTTTTATCTTGAAATGCCTGAAAATAGCGCTGAAATACAGCCATCCCGATCTTCTCCATTTCATCCCGCGATTTCCGGGGATAGTTTTTGCCAGTCTTTGTTACCAGGTACTGGTGGGCAGCGATACAGGCAGCTCCCAGGTAGGATATTCTCTGAAGTTCCCCATCCAGTGGAATCTGACCCTTAGCGCTGACAGTCAGAGGATTCATGGCTGTTGTATTGTGTTCCGTACCAAAAGATACGGAAAATCCCCGGTGATACAGGTAAAGGGTGTACTCCTTCAACAATCGGAATTCATTTCTCATGGGGATCAGCTCCACACAATGAAATCCCAGATCGGCGAGTGAATCGGCCAGCTGTTCCTTGCCATCTTCAAATTCGGTCATAGTGCCCCCTGCGCCGTCCAGCAGTATCGGATAGGCAGGAATCCCTCCCCCGTCACTGATGATCGCTTTGATTTCATTCAATTCCGGAAAAGCCTGCACATCCTCTGCCACAAAGGCAGGAGCCCCCGCCTTCAAAAGCTTTGATCGGATCTCATCTTCCAGGCCTGCCACATCATGGAGGGATTTTCCGGATGATGTGCCGCCATAAATCCTTCGCAGCAATTCCGAGAACTCAGGTTCCGAAGTTGCTTTCTCTTCCAGTTTCAACCGGATGGCTTTGGCCACGTGGCGTTCACGCAACAGATTTTCAGCAAGGGAATCCATGATCTGCTCCACCGACAGAAAGAGATCCACCTCCTGACTGCGGCACCATCTGTTCACCAGATCCACCATTTCCGCAACCTGCCGGTTCCCTTCATGGACCACCTGTTGAAGTTTCTCCCGGTTGGCAGCGGACCAGGACGACGGATAGGACATCCCCTTCCCGCTGATATAGGTCCGTCCGGGATTCTTTGGATCATTGATCCGTATTCCCTGCTTCTGGTGCTTCTTGCTGATGCCGATCATCTCCATGTTCAGCAGGGGGAAAATCCCCTTCTGAAGACAGAGTCTCAAAAAATCGGAATAGCCGTCCGTGACGTTGAAATCATTGATCCCCAGGATACGGATCTCTTCCTCTTCGGCCATCCCGGCCGCCTCCTCCACACTCCGGAATGCACTGAAGGAGTATGGGGTATGAATGTGGTTGTTAACCTTGGGATATGTTTCAGGTGCCACCCCATCATATCCTTCCAGCAGCTCTTCCAGATCAGGAAACTTCTCCAAATAATACTCCATCACACTTTATATACTTTCAGACCTCTCGGAAATCATTAAAAACGGGCATTTTTTTTGGACATTTTTCATATT
>CAZRZY010000111.1:0-15255 GCA_964604655.1 uncultured Bacteroides sp.
GAACAGCTTTCAGCTGGAAGGGAGGTACGGGGTGATCGGATCAGGAAATAACCACAAAACCGCACCTGCAGGAGATGCACAGGTGAACCTCAATGCCTCGGTGGTGACCGATGATCAAAAATCGGGAGCTTACATTTATGGAATGTACCGTGACCGCGGTGCATATGATGAGAACGGGGACGGGTTCAGCGAAATGGTGACCATGCAGAACACCACCTTTGGATTCAACAGTTACCACAAGCCGGGTATCCGGAGCAAAGTCAATCTGGATGGTTACCGGATCAATGAATTCCGAAGAGGGGGAAATATGCTCGACCATCTTCCCCATGAGGCTGATATAGCCGAACAGGTGGAACACACCATCACCGGGGGAAATCTTTCTTTCGACCTGTTCACCAACGACAAGTATGACAAACTGACCCTTTATGCAGCTGCCCAGGATGTAAACCGGGAATCATACTATGGCGGAATGAAGGATCCCAATGCCTACGGACACACCGACGATTTTACCAGTTCGGTGGGGGGACAGTATGTTATCAATGCCGATGAGTTCTTTTTTGCCGCTTCCACCACCGTTTTTGGTATCGACAACCATACCAACCTGATCCATGATCAGAAGCTGGGGGCCGGAGGTCTGGCGAACACTACCCTGACACACCAGCTGGTCAACACCCTGGGCACCTTTATCCAGCATGACTGGAAGGGTAAGAAACTGAACCTGGCCGTAGGGGTAAGATTCGACAATTACCTGATCAGGGATCGCTCGGATCATGCCGGTCAGAATAACGGGGATTACAGCAACATGGTCCTGGCCCCCCGGGTAAATGCGCTCTATAAAATCACTCCCCGGGTGCGATTCAGAGCGGGTTACGGAAAAGGATACAGGGCACCTCAGGTGTTCAATGAGGATCTGCATGTTGAGCTGATCAATGCCAGGCGCGTCATGCATTTCAACAGTCCCGGCCTGACTCAGGAGACTTCCCACTCATTCACCGCCTCGGTCAATTCAGATTTCACCACCGGCGCTTCTCTGCACGATCTGCTGGTGGAAGGGTTTTACACCCTGCTTCAGAATCCGTTCGCCGATGAATACTTCGAGCTGGATTCCCTTGGGAACTGGGGCTATCAGCGGATCAATGCCGGAGACGGAGCCTATGTGGCAGGGATCAACACAGAATGGAACTCCCACTGGGGAGAGCAATTCACCTCCCAGCTGGGATTCACCGTGCAACGAAGTCAATACCTGTCTCCTCAGACGTGGGGCGAAGAGGAGGAAAGTGTTTCAACCCGTTTCATGCGAACCCCCGATACCTACGGGTATGCAACCCTGGACTGGAAACCCGCCCGTGGCTTCAACACCACACTGACTCTGAACTATACCGGTTCCATGTACGTGCCCCACTTCGGGCTCGATCCTGACACGGAAGATCCGGCCGAGCGGGAAGCGCTGGAAAACAGGGATGTCATCGCGGGCGAACGTTTGGAGAAATCGGAACAATTTCTGATCACCGACCTTTTGTTCACCTACGAAATCCACCTGACCAGGGAAACGCGCCTGGAACTGTTTGCCGGAGTAAAAAACATCTTCAATCAGACGCAGGTCAGCCATGACAGGGGCGTGTTCAGGGATGCCGGTTATATTTATGGCCCCTGTCAGCCGCGAATGTTTAATCTCGGACTACGCATAGGAAACGGCTTCCGGTAGGGGAATTCGGGTCACCTCCCTGATCTCGAATATCCCGAACCGGCTTCCACATGGATCATACGTCCAGTTTCCAGCTTATTATTGGCCGGGAAAAAAGTGGAAAAAACTCAACTAATCCCTCTTTCAAGTTGTTTCATATAGTAAATAAATATGTCCAAAGTATATATTATGAAAAGAGAACTTCACCCAGGCTGGGAGGTTCTGGAGGAGAAAAAACTCCGAAAGTCCTTTCCATTTGCAAATTTCAATGAGGGAATGAAATTTGCCAATGCCATTGCACGGATGGCCGATGAGATGAATCATCATCCCGACCTGATCATCACCTACCCGAGTGTGACGGTCGAATTGACCACCCATGATGCCGGTGGACTGACAGATAAGGATTTTCAGCTTGCATCGGAAATAGAGACTTATTTTGTTTAGTTATTTAATTTGACCAATGAACAAAATTTGATTGTTATCGTCTTAACATCAAATTTAAATTGTACTACGATGTTTGAACTTGGCAATGCTACTTTTGAAAACTACGTGGGAATGGACCAGGGATTCTCGGAAATGGGATATCAGATGGTTGCCCACGTATTGACGCTAGGCTATGCAGTAATGGTAGCCGGATTATTCTACTTTATTTTAACCATGAAGACCGTTGCACCGAAATACCGGATCTCTTCGGTTCTTTCAGTGGTGGTGATGGTATCGGCAGCACTTCTGCTTTACAAACAGGCCAATAACTGGACCAGCGCCTATGTTTTTGATCAGGAAAAAGGCAGATATTTTCTGGGTGCGGGATCCGATCTGTTTAATAATGGGTACCGATATCTCAACTGGTTAATCGATGTGCCGATGCTGTTGTTCCAGATTTTATTTGTGGTGACATTGAAACGGAGCAGTTTTACCGGCATACGGAATCAGTTCTGGTTTTCCGGTGCCATGATGATTATCACCGGATATGTCGGGCAGTTTTTCGAGGTCACCAATCCCACTGTCTTCTTCATCTGGGGAGCGATTTCCACACTCTTCTTCATCCATATTCTTATTCTGATGAGAAGGGTGATCAAAGAGGGTAAAGAAGGTGTTCCTGCGAAAGCAAATAAAGCTTTCAGTACGATCTGGATTCTGTTTATATTCTCCTGGATGTTGTATCCGGGCGCCTATTTGATGCCACACCTGGTAGGGATCGAAGGAGCAATGTTTGGTGAAGCAGGAGTTGTGGGTCGGCAGATCACTTATACCATTGCGGATATCGCATCCAAAGTGATTTATGGAATACTTCTGACGGTTGCTGCACAGGCGATCAGCAAGGAAGAGGGATATGATTTTAACTCCCTGAAATCATAGGTTGTTTGTTTTTCAGATTTCGTTTTGATTTATACATCCCCCCGGCTGGAAACTCCGGGGGGATTGTTTTTATCCGGTGGTACCCATGGCGTTGGCGATGGCATTTACACTGCGCAATACATTCTGAACCAAGAGTTCGGCCTGTACTGGGTTACCATCCGCTCTGGTCTTTCGCCATTCCCGAAGCAGTGAAACCTGTTCCCTGTGAAGGGGGAGCAGGGCCTCGGCACGAAGTTCAGTGGAGTGAAAGTGGTTGACCCGCCGTTCCGATATGGGGCTTTCCAGAAGGTCAAGCATCATGGACCTTGTCAGTTCCAGTTCCTTTAGAAGCATGGCAAGTATATCCTCCCTTACCTGATTGTCTTCCACCAGTCCGGCATACAATTTTATGATATCCTCGTCAGTGGCGGCAAGGCTGGTGTCCACATTGGTGAGAACGTAGCGGACAAAAGCATCGGTTTTGACCATCTGACGAAGATGCCCGTATTTCTTCGCCTCCCTCTCTTTCATTTTCTTCAGGGTGGAACCAACTCCATACCAGCTCGAGATATGCATTCTGGACTGGGTCCAGCTAAACACCCACGGAATGGCACGCAGGTCATCCAGGGTTCGCCTGCCCCTTCGTCTGGCCGGCCTTGAACCGATTTTGCTGGATTCGATGGCGTCGATAGGGGTAGCCTGCTCATAAAACGGGATAAAGGACGGATGTCCGGTCAGCTCCTTGAAAGCCAGGAAGCTCTCTTCTGCCATGTACGAAAACAGCTCCAGCCGCCCGGGATCGTTCTCAGGTTCCTTTATACTGTTCAAAATCGCCTGTTGGGCGGTACCTGCCAGCAGCAGCTCCAGGTTGTACGCCGCATTTCCCTTGTTGGCATACTTCCGCTCGATAGTCTCCCCCTGTTCGGTCATCCGGATCATCCCATGTACAGAACCGGGGGGAAGCGACCTGAGGAACCAGTGTGTGGGACCGGCCCCCCTGCTGATGGTCCCTCCCTTCCCGTGAAAAAAGCGAACCCTGACTCCGTGTTTTCGGCCTGTCTCCCATAATCGGGCCTGGGCATGATAAAGATGCCATGTACTTGCCAGGATTCCGCCATCTTTGTTACTGTCACTGTAACCGATCATCACGTCCTGAACCGGTTCAGTCCACTCTCTGCTCTGCTGTACGTACTTAAGACTGTTACGGGTAAGGGGATGTGAAAGGAAATCATCCAGGATCTCCGGACTTCTTTTAAGGTCATCAATAGTTTCAAAGAGCGGAACCACAGGCATGGGGCAGACAAGTCCATCCGGCCCGCTTGTGGAGAGCCCCGCCTCCCTGACAAACAGGTATACCGTCAACAGATCGGTCACATTGCGGGTCATACTGACGATCAAAGATCCCAGTGCCCGTTCGGAATAGACACGGATATGTTTGGCCAGGGAGTGAAAGGTCTCCACTGCCTCCCTTGCCTTATCGGAATCGAGGTATTCCGACCGTACATTAGTAAAAACAGGGAATAACCGGGATTGTTTGCCCTGCTCTTCGATCAATTAGGAAGAAACATTGTTACATCTGTATCGGATAAATCAAACCCCATGTCGCTGGTCGAATTAAGAGAAGAGGGGCTGTATTGCCCTCGGGCGGATCTCTACATAGATCCCTGGAAACCGGTCAGACGGGCCGTAGTCACCCATGCCCATGCCGACCATGCCAGGCCAGGTCATGGCGCCTATCTGGCACATCATGATTCCGTCCCGGTCCTGAAACACCGGCTCGGCCGGGTGATCCGGTTGGAAGGATACCCCTACCGGGATTCGCTGAGGATCAATGGTGTCAGCATTTCGCTTCACCCTGCCGGTCACATTATAGGTTCTTCCCAGGTGAGGTTGGAATATCGCGGGGAGACCTGGGTGATATCAGGCGATTATAAGCTTGCCGGGGATGGGATCACGCCCCCCTATGAACCGGTCAAGTGTCACCACTTCATTACCGAATCGACCTTCGGGCTTCCGGTTTTCAAATGGCAAAAGCAGGAAGAGGTCCTGTCGCAGATCCATTCATGGTGGCAGAAGAATAAGGAGAGAGGGATACAGTCGGTTCTGATCGCATACAGTCTGGGTAAAGCACAGCGGCTCATCCATTCACTGGACCGCCAAATGGGTAACATATTTGTGCACGGATCCATCGAGGGGATTCATTCCGTACTGGAAAACCAGTTTCCCACGCTGAAAGGGACCATGAGTGCCACCAGGGATTTCGATAAAAAGACCCACAAAGGAAGCATGATCATCGCTCCTTCGTCGGCCATTGGCACACCCTGGATGAAACGTTTCGAGCCCCAATCGCTGGGAATCGTTTCAGGATGGATGGCCTTAAGGGGTAACCGCAGGCGCAGGTCGGCCGACCGGGGCTTTGTACTCTCTGATCATGCCGACTGGAACGGACTGAACCAGGCCATCCGGGAGACGGGTGCCGAACATATTTACCTGACGCACGGCTATATACTTCCATTTCAGAAGTGGCTCCGGGACCAGGGGCTGCATGCCACCGGACTGGATACCATGTTCGAAGGGGAATTACAGGATACGGATAGTGTGGAAGAATGAGACAATTTGCGGCGCTATACAGACAGCTGGACCAGACAACCAGCACCAACGAGAAGCTTCATGCGCTGGTGGACTATTTCGGTGAGGCCCCCCCGGGTGACAGACTATGGGCCATTGCACTCTTCACCCATCGTCGCCCCAGGCGCATTGTACGGGCAACCATGCTCAGACAGTGGGCCTCGGAAGAATCAGGGATACCCCTCTGGTTGCTGGAGGAATCCTACCATGTGGTCGGTGACCTGGCCGAGACCATTACCCTGATTCTTCCGGATAAGTCCGCATTGGTGCCTTCCGGTGACCAACCTCTGGAGTTCTGGATCAACCTTCTGGTCCGGTTAAGGAATCAGACCGGGGAACAAAAGGAGGAAGCGGTGAAATCGGCATGGAGGGTGATGGATCCGGGAGAAAGGTTTGTTTTCAATAAAATCATTACGGGAGGTTTCCGTGTGGGTGTTTCGGAGCGATTGGTGATCAGGGCACTGGGCCACTTTCTGAATACCGATGAATCTACCATTGCTCTTCGGCTGTCAGGAACCTGGAACCCCGAATCGATTTCATTCCATCGTCTTCTTGTGGAGGATAAACCCGGTGAAAAGGAATCCCGTCCATTCCCTTTTTACCTGGCCTATCCACTGGAAGCCGAACCCGATGAACTGGGCCATCCGGAAGAATGGCAGGCGGAACGAAAATGGGATGGTATCCGCGGACAGCTGATAGTAAGAAGCGGAAAGCTCTTTACCTGGACCCGCGGGGGTGAACTCGTTACCGACAAATATCCAGAGTATCATCCACTGGCGCATCAAATGGATTCCGCGGTAGTGGACGGGGAGATTCTTCCCTTCAAGGACGGGAGCCCCCTCCCCTTTCAGGCACTCCAGACAAGGATCGGAAGAAAACAACTCACCCGAAAACTCCTCGAGACCACCCCGGTGATCTTCATGGCTTATGATCTTCTGGAAATTGGGAGCAGGGACATTCGCCATGAACCGCTGGAGCGCAGACGCGTACTTCTGGAAGGACTGGTAAACAAAACCGGAAGTTCTGTGCTGAAATTATCCAAAGCTGTCCGGTTCCATACATGGGAGGAGCTGGCATCCGTCCGGGAGGGATCCAGGGAACATCACTGCGAGGGACTCATGATCAAAAGGAAAAGTTCTCCCTACAGGGATGGCAGGAAACGTGGCGACTGGTGGAAATGGAAGGTGGATCCCATGGTGGTGGATGCGGTGATGATCTATGCCATGCGTGGACATGGCAGGAGGTCCAATCTCTACACCGATTATACCTTCGCGGTCTGGGACCAGGATCGACTAGTTCCTTTTGCCAAAGCCTACAGCGGACTTACCGACCGGGAAATCCTGGAGGTGGACCGGTTTGTCAAGCAGCATACGCAGGAGCGGTTTGGGCCCGTAAGAAGGGTGGAACCGGTTCTGGTTTTCGAAATTGCCTTTGAAGGGATCAACCGGTCTGCCAGACATAAATCGGGAGTGGCTGTGAGGTTTCCGCGGATCCACCGCTGGCGAAAGGATAAGATGGCTGTCGAAGCCAATCGGCTGGAGGACCTTCACACGTTAATTCAAGAAAGGTGAGCATGGGAAAGGACCGTTTCGAAGCGTTCTTGAAATCCAGGGGATGGAGTTCTTTCCCATTCCAGCGCCAGACATGGAGGGCATGTGAGAAGGGAGGATCAGGTCTGGTCAACGCACCGACGGGAAGTGGAAAAACCTTTTCACTCGTGCTGCCCATTCTCCATCAATATCAGGAGCACTCCCGCGCCGGACTTACCGGAAAGAGCGTTTTCGCCCTGTGGATCACACCCATCCGTGCCCTGGCCAGCGAAATTGCAGAATCAGCCAGGGAGGCTGCGGAATATCTGGGGGTTGAGGGAGATATCGTTGTCCGGACCGGGGACATCCCTGCAGGTGAACGCCGCAAGTTATTTTCGCGGAACACAGCCCTGCTGATTACCACCCCGGAAAGCCTTCATCTGATCCTGGCCAGTAAGGAGTATCCCGGGCTTCTCCGGGAACTCTCCTACATAGTGGCCGACGAATGGCACGAATTGCTGGGAACCAAGCGCGCTGTTCTGATGGAACTGGCCATCTCCCGCCTGGTTCATCATTCCGGGAACCTGAAAGTCTGGGGCATTTCCGCGACCATTGGGAATCTGGATCAGGCACTGGAAGTGTTGCTGGGCAAGCATGATTCGCTGCTTGAAAATACCCATCTGATCAGAAGTACCCGTCGAAAGAGCATCCAGGTCCGTGCAATGATTCCCGACACGATAGAAACACTGCCCTGGGCCGGGCATCTCGGAACACGGATGGCAGAGCCCGTGGTGGAAAGAATCCGGAAAAGCCGGAGCACACTGATCTTCACCAATACCCGGGCACAAACCGAGATCTGGTACCAGAAGATCCTTGAGGCAGCCCCTGACCTGGCCGGACAGATGGCCATACATCACGGATCTCTGAGCAATGATATCCGAAGCTGGGTGGAAAATGCACTGCATGAGGAATCGCTCAAAGCGGTGGTCTGTACCTCCAGTCTGGACCTGGGGGTAGATTTCAGACCGGTGGAAACCATTATCCAGATCGGCAGCCCCAAAGGGGTGGCCCGGTTCATGCAGCGGGCCGGAAGGAGCGGCCACCGTCCCGGGGAGACCAGTCGCATATACTTTGTGCCCACACACAGCCTCGAGCTGGTGGAGTCTGCCGCGCTTCGACAGGCCGTTAAAAACAGCTATCTGGAGGAGCGGCAGCCCTATATCCTTTCGTTTGACGTGCTCGCGCAGTACCTGGTTACCCTGGCGGTATCCACCGGGTTTAAGCCCGATCAAATATATAAGGAGGTGTTGCACACCTTCTCTTTTGGTCAGATGGAGCTCCGGGAGTGGGAATGGATCCTTCATTTCCTGGTACGGGGTGGTTCTTCCCTGGACCGGTACGATGAATACAAGAAAGTGACCTTTGAGCAGGGGCTCTGCAGGGTAAGGGATCGCCGGACCGCCATGAGGCACCGGATGTCGATCGGAACCATTGTCGGGGATGCTCTTCTGAAGGTCAAGTACATGAATGGAACCTATATTGGGAGTATCGAGGAGTGGTTCATCAGTAAACTGAAACCGGGTGACCGGTTCTGGTTCTCCGGTAAAAGTCTCGAACTGATCAGGATCCGTGAAATGACGGTGCAGGTGAGACGCACCAGTGACAAGCAGGGTAAAGTACCCTCCTGGATGGGTGGCCGCATGCCGCTTTCATCCAACCTTTCCATGATGATCAGAGAGACCCTCACGAGAGGGCGAACCGGAGCGTTTTCCAACCGACAGGACCCGGAGCTGGCCGCCCTGAGACCTGTTTTTCAGTTGCAGGAGGAACTGTCGCGATTGCCCACCGAAAATCATTTTCTGATGGAGTACTATCCAACCAGGGAGGGACATCACTACCTGATGTTTCCTTTCGAGGGAAGGAATGTTCATGAAGGGATGGCCTCCGTAATTGCTTTTCGTCTGAGCCGTGTGACACCCGCCAGCTTTTCCATCGCCATGAATGATTACGGGTTTGAGATTCTCTCGAATCACCCCTTCAATCCGGAACGTTTAAAAGACCCGGAGCTTTACACCACCCGGGGACTTTCGGCCGATATTCAGGCCAGCGTCAATTTTACAGAGATGGCTCGCAGAAAATTCCGTGATATAGCGGTCATCTCCGGACTGGTATTCAGGGGGTTTCCCGATAACAGGAAGATGGACCGTCACCTGCAGGCCTCCTCTCAATTGCTGTATGAGGTATTTCTGAATTATGAACCCGACCACCTGCTGCTGCGCCAGGCCTTTGCGGAAGTATTTGATTTTCAACTGGAAGAAATCAGGTTAAGGGAAGCGTTTCAAAGGATCTCCAGGCAGGAGATCATCCTGACACGCCCCACCAGGTTCACTCCCCTGGCTTTTCCCATCCTGGTAGACCGGTTGCGGGAACAGATGAGCACTGAAAAACTGGAGAAACGAATAGAAAAAATGAAATTGATGAAGGTGTGAGCGCTCAAAAGATACAGTTTGGAGGGCAGAAGTTATTGCTGCTTCCTCAAAAAGCGCTTTTCTGGATGGAGCGGAAGATGCTCATCCTGGCCGATCTTCATCTTGGCAAGATCCGGCATTTTCGCAGCAGGGGTGTGGCAGTCACTCCTCGTGCAGGCATGGATAACTTTCAAACTCTGCAGTTACTCATCCATCAATGGAACCCCGGTTGTGTCATTTTTCTGGGTGACCTTTTCCACAGCAGGTATAATCAGGATTGGGACCTTTTGCTTCAACTCCTGAAGGAATATGGAAGGGAAACCCGGTATGTACTGGTAAAAGGCAACCACGATATTCTTCCGGAGAAAAGATACGACCCGGCTCTCCTTCAAACCGTGGAAAGCCCCTATCCCGTTTCACCTTTTATACTGACCCACTACCCGGCAGATCCCGGCCAGGTGGATCCCTCCTCGCCTCAAATTTCAGGTCATCTGCATCCCGGGGTCAAACTTCGGGGTATGGCCCGCCAATACGAGAAGCTTCCCTGCTTCTATCTGAGGCAGCAGAAACAGCTGGTATTACCCGCATTCGGCAGCTTCACAGGGCTCTATCCGATCAAACCTGCAGCGTCCGACCGGGTGTTTGCCATTTTCGGAGACCAGGTGAGGGAGTTTTTTCCATGACCGCAGGGCGAAGTAAAGAGGCTGTATCAAAAGCCTGATTAATCAAACTCTGAGGGGTGCTAAGGAAGTAACCTGCCATTTATCACGCAGTGATAGAGCTCGTTACAAACCGAGCTTGCGAGCTCAGCGAAGCTGATCAGCATCCCTCAAAACAAGGAGGCCATATCTTTTGATACAGCCTCCTTGACAGATAAAACTTATTGGAACAATCCGGTTACTTCTTCACCACTTTGAAATGATATAGGCTTTCTCCCATCTGTAGCTGGAATAGGTAGATGCCGGTACTGAAACCAGTGAGATCAATGGTCTCCGACATTCTCAGGTCCGAGCGTTTAATAACAGTTTTACCTGTCATATCCATTACTTTCAGTCCGTCTGCAGGAGCACTCAGACTCATCTCCACCCTGTCCGGGGTCGGATTTGGATAGAGCGTCACATGCAGGTTACCTGATTCAAAAACTCCGGTGGATCCTTCCACCGTAACCACTGCAAACTCCGTATCCTCGTTACCGGCAGCATCGGTCACAGTCACTTCGACCAGAACCTCACCCACATCACCGGAGGTAAATGTCGACTGGCTTAGCAGGGTATCCACGACTCCGCAGTTGTCCTCCACGCTCTCCACCACATCATCCGGTGTGATGGAAGCGTTGCCCGATTCATCCAGTTGAACAGTAACCTCCCTGGTGGTTAGGACAGGGTCTGTCAAATCGGGAGTTATGGTCAGGGTCCCCATAACATAGGATAACGTATAATTATCGGCACTTCCACCCGACACTGTTATGTCATAGCTGCCTGTCCCGTTGTTCTTATCAGCTGTGGTGCTGGCCTCCGGCATGGTAGTGAGCACCGATTCATCGTCCGATCCAACAAATCCACCGTAACTCATGGTAAAATCCGGATTCGCAGTGCACTCTTCGCGGCTCATGTCATTGGCGGTCACCAATAGTTCAGCAGGGGTAATATTCCCGGTGACATCGGCAGGTTGTTCCAGGGTATAATTGCCGGCATCCGCCCCACCCAGGGTAATAGCGGTTGATACGTCAATACCGGTACCCGCGCCAGTCTGAGCAAAGGTGCCGGAGGTGGCATCTTCAAGTGTCACCACATCATCTCCGATAACTCCCTGCGGTGTACCACCTGAAAGGGTAGCATCGGTGGTTCCATCGTAGGTCTTTTCAGTTACAGCGATCCCTGTAACCGTAAGGGCTTTCGGGGTAATATCGGCAGTAATGCCTGAGGGTTGAACCAGGATGTAATTGGCCGAATCCGCCCCTGAAATGGTAAAGGCAGTAGTCACTTCGATATCGGTTCCCGCTTCCGCAGTTACAAACTCGCCGGAGATAGTATCCACCAGAGTCACTTCATCGTCACCGGTGATACCGCTGAGTATTCCTCCGAAAACCACGGCCAGGGTGGTGCCGTCATACACTTTATCCTCGGCCACAGCACCGGTAACTGTCAGTTCCTTGGTAGTTACTTCCAGGTCCTGATCCACGGGAGCGGCCGCCTCATACTGGGCATCGCCCTCCTGGGAGGCTGTAATGGTGGCGGTTCCTACCCCTGTGATGGTTACCGTACTGCCGGTCACCGTGGCCACACTCTCATCCGAGCTGGCATAAGAGACCGCCAAACCGGAGGAAGCCGCGGCATTCAGATCGAAATCTGCAGCTCCGTAAACAACGGGGTCGATACTTCCAAAATCAATAGTTTGAGCCTGCTTCAGGGTGGTTACAGAGATTTTATTTGAACCCATACTGCTGCCCCCCTTGTTGTAAGCCTTGACCCGGTAATAATACGTACTGACAGGAAGTAACCCTGTTACATCAGTACTCAAAACATTCCCTACGTCTTTGTCCGCATATCCAGTCACGTAACTGGTAAAATCGATGTCGGTGGCTACTTCGATCGAATAGCCGGTAACGTTCCCGCTGCCATCCCAGTTGGCGATAAAGCCGTCAGAAGTCACGCTGGTGGCGGCAAGAGCCAGCGGAGTGACCGGGGGAGACTCCTCCACCCCGTATACATGAAGTTCAGTAAAGGATGCCAGCGCATCTTTGGAGGTAATATAAAACTTTACAAAACTGTAAACGTCCGGATAGGTCAGATCGAAAGTGAATGTACCGGTTCCCGTGATGGTCACATCTTCCAGGTCGAACCAGGAGAGTCCGTCGGGACTTGCCTGAAAGGTGATATCTCCCGGGAGCTCGGCAGGATTGGACAGGATCATCCCGAATCCGTCGATCCTGTAGGGTTTCCCCAGATCGATCTGAAACCAGACCGGAGCAGCGCCGGGTATGGCACAGTAGGTGGACAGAAGTGTATCCACGGCCTTGCTGGGGCCGTTTCCAACCACCGAATCGGTGGCAGTTGCCAGTTTGAAGGCAGCGATATTGGGATTGCTGCCCGTATATTGTCCTGCAGCAGTGATAGTAATGATCAACAGGACAATTGTTTTACAGATGAATAACAGTTTCTTCATAATTAAGGGTTTTAGCTCTCTTTACGATTTTGGACATAATAAGTTACGTCAAATTATCAACGGGTCAATCAAACAATAATGTACCTTTCTGACCGAGATATTACCGGCCATGGGATACTATCCTTAAGGATAGAAAAGGAACCCGTAATTGCTTAACTTTCTAACTCCAAAATCATATGACCACTAACTCCAGGGAACTGCAACAAAAAATGACGCCTGCCGAAGCCATGGAGATGCTGGCTGAGGGGAACCGGAGGTTCACCGGTAAAAAACAGAGAGGAGTCGACCTGATGGACCAGGTACATTCCACAGCCGGAGGGCAACATCCATTCGCCGCGGTGCTGGGATGCATCGATTCCCGTGCTCCGGCGGAATTGATATTCGACCAGGGAATCGGTGACATATTCAATGCCCGGGTGGCAGGAAATATCGTCAACCAAGACATTCTTGGTTCACTGGAGTACTCCTGCAAGGTGGCCGGATCGAAGCTGATTCTTGTATTGGGTCATACCTCATGCGGAGCGGTGACCGCAGCCACCAAACAGGTGGAGATGGGAAACATCACGCATCTTCTCTCCCATATTCAGCCTGTGGTAGAATCGTTTGGGGACCGGAAATTTTCGGTAGACGAGGCAGCCGTAAAAAACGTGCTGTTATCCATCGAGCGGATCAGGAAAGAGAGCGCAATTCTGGCAGAAATGGAACAGAACGGCGAGATCATGATCAGAGGTGCCATGTACGATATCGCCTCGGGAAAGGTGGAGTTTCTTTAGGTGGAGGTAGGGGGAATCGAACCCCCGACCTCGTGATTGCGAACCACGCGCTCTGGCCATCTGAGCTATACCCCCAGTAAGTGCAAATCTACAAATAAATCAATTGCCAGAGTTCCAAAACATATTTTCGAGGCGGTTCTATTCGGCCCGGCAGCGCAGGCAAAAATGGGGTTCCTATCGGTATCAGGCAAATCCCTGATTCCCTGCCGGAATCAGGAGGGAATATTTGACCTGACAGAATGTATGCCTCGATCACAGGATTATGATAATTTTGTATAGTTTTGGAGCTGATTTCATTAGATTATCACAAAAAGGTACCTTCACAATTACAGTTATATGGTAGCGGACATATTCAAGACACTGGCGGATAAAGGGGTCAAATTGCCGGAACAGGTAAGCGGACTGCTTCAAACCTGCAAAGGATTCCAATGTTTCAGCACAACTGCAGAACTGGTCGATGCCTCTACTCAGGGGCCAGGGAATAAAGAATTCCTGGTCAACTATCCCATCCCGGATAAAGGGGAGGTAACAGAAGCCATTGTCCACCGGGTAAAAAACGGCATATCGGTGAACTACCCCGAACCCTACATGCGCCGCAGGGATCCTTCCACCATGTCCATTGCCGATGCCTCCCCCACGGACAAGAAGCTTTTTCGTGACAAATACGGATACGATTTCGAGGATCTGAAAAGGGATACGGTCAGCTGGCTGGAAGAACAGGATCTGGCTATGTTCTTTTATTTCGCGGGAAGGATGGGTATAGGTTCCCTGGGCCTGGCCATTGTTCCCTCCAATGCGGCATTCTTTGCCATGGGGTTATCCATGCTTCAGGAAATGGTAGATCCGGAAACGATCAGTGAAGGATCGGAGATCCGGTCCGTGATCTTTGTGGCCCCCATATTCAGGCATACTCATTTTGATGGGAAACAGGTGGTTGTTCATAACCGAACCGAATCGGTCCATGAACTCTATGCATACAATCTGTATCCCGGACCCAGCGCCAAAAAAGGCCTTTACGGGGTATTACTCAGCCAGGGTGAGAAGGAGGATTGGATCACGGCTCACTGCTCCTCGGTTCAGTCCATTTCACCCTACGACAACGTAACCACCTTCATGCACGAGGGGGCCAGCGGAGGAGGTAAAAGCGAGATGCACCAGCACATCGTCAGGGAGCCTGACGGAAGAGTCCTGCTGGGAACCAATACGATGACCGGGGAACAACGTTTCATCACTATACCGCGATTCTGTACCTTCCTGCCCGTAGCCGATGACATGGCCTTCTGTCATCCTTCCCACCAGCGGGAAGATGGAAAGCTCCGGATACTGGATGCCGAAAATGCCTGGTTTGTCAGGGTTGACAGCGTAACCAGTTACGGGGAAGATCCATTTCTTGAAAAAGCCACCATCCACCCGGGAAAACCTTTGTTGTTCCTGAATATTGACTCCAGGCCCGATTCCACGGCACTTATCTGGGAGCATATGGAGGATGAACCGGGTAAACCATGCCCCAATCCAAGGGTGATCCTCCCCAGAGATACGGTACCCAATGTCGTCGGAAATCCTGTCTCGGTAGATATCCGTAGTTTTGGGATCCGTTCACCTCTCAGCTCTGCCGAGGACCCCACCTACGGTATTATCGGAATGTTCCATATCCTTCCCCCTGCCCTGGC
>CAZRZY010000112.1:0-15094 GCA_964604655.1 uncultured Bacteroides sp.
TTCCACGATTTGGGGTTGCAGGATGACCTCTTCCCCATATTTCCATCCGTCCTCAACTCCCCAGGTCTCAAATTGCGTACAAGCCGGCAGTAGCAGATCGGCGAACATCCCGGTAGGCGTCAGGAAGTTATCCTGCACCGCAAAAAACTCCACCAGCGATTCGTCCCTCATGATCTCCGCTGTCCGGTTCACATTCCCGTGCTGGTTGATGATGGCATTGGATGCCACCGCCCAGATCAGCTTAATATTGTTTTTGAGTCGATCGGTGCCAACCAAACCTTCATTTTCGGTGAGTTCTGTTCCCCTGACCACCGCCTCGGTCCATAAGAAAGAAGGGATCCGGGCTTTCACCGGATTGGAAAGGCTCGGGAACACAGTCCAGAGCGGCCCTCCCCTGCCGGCCTGCAAGGCCAGTCCGCTGGCCCATCCTCCGGAGATCCCCACATTGCCCGTAATGGCTGCCAGTACGCATCCGCCCCGCACGGGCTGCTCCCCGTAGGCCCGGCGCTGCATTCCGTAGCCCTGGTAGAGAACTCCGGGCTTGATGGTGGCATATTCCCGGGCAATACGAACAATGGTTTCCCGGGGAATGGCGGTGATCGGCTCAGCCCACTGCGGGGTTTTCGGTTGCTGATCCAGTGTACCGAGGATATAGTCCCTGTAGCTTTCTTCGTTTTCAAGTCCCTCCGGCATCTGGCTCGAGTCAAAGCCGATGCAGCAGCGCTTCACAAACTCCCTGTCATAGAGGTTTTCCGTGATCATCACGTAGGCCATGGCACTCATCAGCGCTGCATCGGTACCCGGACGTATGGGAATCCATTCATCCGCCAGAGCCACCGCGCTCAGGGTCATCCTTGGATCGATACAAACGATTCTGGCCCCGTTTTCCCTGGCTTTCTTAATAAAATATTCGCTGTTGGTGCCGTCCCTCATCTCCGAGGGATTCCATCCCCACATCAGAATATAACGGGCATTCAACCAATCCTGCCGCTGATTGCCGGTAATGCTGGTCCCGTAAACATAGGGAGTGGCTTTACTGATGCATGCCCAGCTGTAGGAGTTGTAATAGCCCAGGGAACCTCCCATCAGATTCAACAACCGGGTGGCCGTTTGCTTCCCGTTGGTCTGGCTGTAGCTTCCTGTTCCATAGGGTATGTATATGGACTCGTTCCCGTATTTCTCCCTCGTTTGGGTGAGCTGTTCGGCCATGAGATCGGTCGCTTCATCCCAGCTGATCCGTTCGAATTGCCCTTCACCGCGCTTCCCGGTTCTCTTCATCGGGTATCTTAACCGGTCGGCATGGTATTGCCTGTGCCGGTAGGCCCTCCCCCTCAGGCAGGCCCGGAGCTGCGGATCATCTACCTTGTCATGGGGCCGGTCATCTGATTCAATCTTTACGATCACCCCTTCTCGGACAAACACCTTCAGCAGGCAGCGGCCCCCGCAATTGTGAGCTGGACAACCCACCCGGATCATCTTTTCCGCGGAAAGATGGCGCTTCGCTGCCTCCAATACCCTTTCGTCCGCCATCAATTCCGGAATCCATGCTGCTCCTGCCAGCGTTCCGCCGGAGAGACAGGCATGATACCGGAGAAAGTCCCTTCGTTTCATCCAACCGAAATTTCCAGTTGCATCTCATTTGATCTTAAAACCGGAGAATGGATGCAATTACTCACGAGCATAGATAAAAATAGGATAAAGAATGGGGAAGACGGTATTACCGGCGGATTTTTCCTTCCTGAGACAATTGTTCAGAACGAATATAAAAGGGTGTCCGGTGGAATTCCGTGAGTTTACGGGTGAAAATGAGCTCCTGAGAATAAGTATGGACAAACTATATTTCAGGGATAATAACCCCTCTATTAACACTGGATTGGTGAACTTATAGAGACCACCTGTTTTATAAACCGGAATCACATATTTACGTGCCGTAAAAATACGAGTCGTTAACATGCGAAATAGCCCTTGGAATTCCATTAGAATATTATATTTAATGGCGTTCAGCTTGGATATGAGGAAGATCATACACATCGATATGGACTCCTTCTATGCTTCCGTGGAGCAAAGGGATTTCCCCGAACTAAGTGGAAAACCCCTGGCCGTTGGGCACCTGGGCCCCCGGTCGGTGGTTGCCGCCGCCAGCTACGAGGCAAGGAAATATGGAGTTCATTCGGCCATGCCCATGTCGGTGGCATTAAGGAAGTGTCCTCATCTGACGGTGGTCCCGCACCGGTTTGATGTCTACCGAAAAGTTTCCGCCAGTATCCGTGAGATCTTCCATGAGTTCACCGATCTGGTGGAGCCCCTGTCGCTGGACGAAGCCTACCTGGATGTGACCCATCCGAGAAAAGGGCCGCCTTCGGCCTCCCTGATCGCCATGGAGATCAAAAAGGAGATTCGGAATCGGGAGAACCTGATTGCCTCGGCCGGAGTATCTTACAATAAATTCCTGGCAAAAGTTGCCTCCGATATGGATAAACCGGATGGCTTCTTTTTGATTAAACCGGAAGAGGCCGAAAAATTCCTGGAGGAACTGGAGATCAAAAAGTTCTTTGGAGTCGGGGAGCGAACAGAGCAAAAGATGCACCGGCTGAGTATTTTTTACGGGCGTGATCTGAAAGTCTGCTCCAGGAGCGAACTGATCAGGCATTTCGGGAAGGCTGGTAATTACTTTTACGAGGTGGTCCGTGGCATTGACAACCGCCCCGTGATATCATTCCGCGAAAGCAAATCCATCGGAGCCGAACGGACGTACGATACGGATCTGTATGATTTACCCCTGGTCAATAACCGGCTGTCAGAAGTGATGGACATCATGTGGAATCGCTGTGAAGCGAAGAAGAAGTTTGGGAAAACTGTCACCCTGAAACTGAGATTTTCAGACTTCAGCACCATTACCCGGAGCCGGACTCAAAAAGAGCCCTACACCTATCAGGGGATGAAAACAACGTTGACGGACCTTTTGCCCTTGCCGCTCATTCAGGAACAGGGGGTCAGGCTGCTGGGGGCAACCATGTCCAACTTCCCGGTCGAAGACCACAAACCGGCGAAACAGATCGAGATTGATTTTGGACCGGGTGTCTCTTCCTGACCGTATTTTCAGTGAATATCTGAGCGCTCGAGAATCATAAAGGGTGGGAAATCTCTATTTGTGATGTGAAGTAAAGATGCATTACATCGCAACCCGTTTATACAGGAAGGCATTAACGCATGCGCTGACCGAATGGGTGAAACGGATATGACGATTACTGGCGGATCAGCGAGGCGGGCAGGACTAAGAATAGGCTTTTTATTCATCCACATTCCAACCTTCTTTACCCGAAATTCGTTTTCATTGAATAGGCTGTAATAATTCCGGTTATGAAACAGTATAGAGTACTATATCTCTTTGCAACGCTTTTGCTTTTTTTTAAAGGCTGTCAGAAAGAAAATTTTAGCCTTCCGGCTGATGTAAGAATTGAATTTTCAACAAACCCGGCTACTGCACTGGAAGGGGATTTGGAATTCTTTTCTTCAGGGTTGATGATTCATAGTTTCCGATTCCTTGGAGAGAGAAATACAGGTAATATTGATTTCATAAAAGAACTGGATCCCGGATCAGTATTTAGTATACTTTCTGGAAACAATCCTGAGATTTTGGTCAATATTCCCAGAGGACTGTATGAGGAATTCAATATACAAATCAGCGTGTCTGAAGGAACAGGTGATATCTCTTCCCTTAATCAGGAAATTGAGACCTGGCTAGGAAGATTGGAAGATTATGATGACGACGACGACGGGGATGATGACGACGACGACGGGGATGATGACGACGACAACGGGGATGATGACGACGACAACGGGGATGACACTATTTTCGAGCTTCAAAAGGATCTTGGATCCATCATCAGCCAATACCTTGAGAATGTCCAGCCCGGGATGATCATGGAGGGAACCCTGTCCATTCCGGATCATGATTATTCGGTATATTTCGTTGTTGAAGACGATCTGCTTCTGCCTTTGCAGGTTCAGAATAGAGAGATGACGCGCCAAATTAACTTTCAGGAAGGGATGAATACTTTGCAGATCAACCTGGACCCGGAGAAATGGTTTGCTCCGCTAAGTGAACAAATCCTGACAAACGCATGGTTTGGCAGAGTGGATGATGAACGGATCATTTTCATCCACAAAAAGATAAACCCGGAGATTTATACAATTTTACTTAGCAGGCTGGAAGTGGCTTTTTCAGCTTCAAAGCTGTAGCGAGGGGGTGGACAGGCGTTACTCATTAATAAAGGAGGACGATAAGCTTTTGGCAGAAGGATGCCGGAAGCACGATCGTAGATCACAGGAGCTGCTTTACAGAAAATATGCCCGGAAAATGTATTATGTCTGTCTTTCCTATTCGGGAGATAAGGAAGTGGCAAAGGATATACTGCAGGAAGCATTTCTGAAAGTGTTTCGTCATATCGACAAATACGAGGATACCGGGTTATTGGAGGGATGGATCAGAAGGATAGTCAGCAATACAGCCATAGATTTTTTTCGAAGCAACAAACAGGATCGGTACACGCTTCCATACGAAGAGATTCATGATCATCGTGATACAGAAAATAATGAAGTGGAGATTCGTTCCGGTATGGAAGAAATCATCTCCATGGTGAAGGATTTACCGGAAGGAGCAAGAGTAGTATTCAATCTATTTGCAGTTGAAGGCTACTCTCACAAAGAGATCGCCAATATGCTGGACATCAGTGAGAGTACATCAAAATCCCAGTTCCGGAGAGCGCGGAAGTTGCTTATGAGTAAAATAAACTACCGATAAGGATCGATCATTGAAAATCCTTAAAAAATACAGGATTTGGTTATATGGTTTAGCTGATCGGCCCATAAGAGCGGCTGAGGAAGAGGCCCTTGATTCGGTATGGGACCGGGTAGAGGAAGAGCTTATCCTCGATGAAGCATGGACCGGGATAGAAAGTGGGCTTGGTGCCGGGGGAATAAATCATTCCCAAGATTCTCCAGAGGAAAATAAGATGCCATTGTATCGGACCGGGGCCTTCATCATATCAGCTGCAGCATTGATTATCCTTGTTTTTCTACTCCTGAATACCAGTAAAACCGAAAATTCAGGCAACACTGAGCCGCATAGCCCGGCAGTTATCCCGCCTAATGTCGACAGTGTTGAAAACAGAGAAAAAATAACATCACCCATTCCTGATAATCAACCATTTGATAAGCCCGGAAAAGAACCTGTTGATCACTCTGAAAAAAATATAATACCTCGGCAGATAGCAAACGAATCGATCCGCCCTGTAATAAATGATGAGGAGAAGGAAGAGCATACTATCACACCGGAAGTACTCAGTTATTATTCCCTTGAACAAGATGACATCATCAGTCCCGACAGGGCTATGAATGTTGAAGAATCGGGTAAAATCTTCCGAAAAGAACGAGGGGAACGATTCACCCTGTATCCCTTAGACCCGTTTCCCGGATCTTCCCACCCACATTTCCTCCCGCATCTAGAGCTTGAAGCATCACTTCTGCCGGAAAAATTTCCTCCTGCATGGCGAGTTTATGGAGCAGGGATCAGCATATCCTATAACAATTCATGGATCATAAATGATGAAACCGTAGCAGGACTGAGGCCCTCCAGTCTTACGGATACCCGATTCTCATATGCTCCTGAAATCGGACTTAGCACTGTCCTGGCTTCAGGAAAAGGGCAACGTATCGAACTGGAATTCTTTGTCATTTCCGATCAAAGTCAACGATATAATCAGTACATCAATGCTTTATATCAGGAGAGGAAAATCTCATTGCGATATCAAAAAATTCACGTTTCATGGTTGGTGCCGTTAAGAATAATTCCTTTAAGAGCAGGAATAGGAGGATATTACTCTATCCTGAATCGTGCTGAGGAAACAGTATCCGGGGAGATCCGTTCGGTCAGTAATCTGTACACCCGGAATGATTTTGGTCTAACCTTTCAAATCGCTCAGGAATACACATTTTTCTCCAGGTTCGTTTTTGTTCCTTCGGTTCGTTTTCAATACAGCCTTCACAACATCTTTGAAGGCAATGACATCATACCTGGGTCCTTCAGAAACACACGTAATGCTTCGGCCGGTATCAACCTTGGGATACATTACCGGTTTTAACATTTTTTTCACACTCCTCCATTGCGTCCTTCGAGGACGCTATTCCGTTTCCTTAGTGAAATGCAATCATTCGATAATTTAAACTTTAAAAAGATGAAAAGAATCATATCAAAGAGAATCGTCCCTGTATGGATTACAGCAATGTTTCTGATGCTTGTCTCATGTGAAAAAGATGCTGATCTGAGGCCGGATTATAATACACGGATCATAGCTGAAGCATATTACCAGCAAGCTGGATTAAAAAAGTCAGTCTACTCGGATACGGAGATCATTCTTGAATCATTCTCCATCGTTGTGGAAGAAATTGAATTTGAGTTTGATGATGATGAGAAGGAGATGAGAGATGATGATTATGTATCGGATATAGAGCTGACAGGGCCGTTTGAGCTAGAATTGCTCGATAACGGAGAAAGCCTCGATCAGGTTCTTGCAAAAGTGACCCTGCCGGAGGGTAGTTATCAGGAAGTAGAATTTGAAATTGAGACAGGTAGTAATCCGGCTTCAGATATGTATCAAAAGTCGGTCAAAATAACCGGTACTATAGATGGTACGCCATTTATGTTCTGGACAGATGAGACTGATGAGATCGAGCTTGAGTTTGAAGGGAGTAACCAGCTTACTATCGATGGCGTCAGAGAAGCCATTGTAACACTTTCGTTTGATCTATCCACGATATTTGCCGTTTCGGAAGGTGGAGTGCATTTGTCGAACTTATCGGATAGCGACGGGGATGGCATTATCGAAATTGATCCTGAAAGTGATGACGGCTATTCTGATTATGCTGACGATATCTGGGAAAGATTGGACGACGGCATAGAGGCTCTGGAGGACTATTTCACTGACCGAGATGATGACGACGACGACGATGATGACGACGACAACGACGGCGACGACGATGATGACAACGATGACGACGATGACGACGATGATAAATAGGGCGATGGTAAATAGGGAGATGTTCCCGAGCCTGACTTGATTGATCCCTTCAAGCGAAGGTGAGAGAACTGGCAGGCTTTGCTGCCGATTTTATTGGAAAAGAGGCTGTATTGGAAGATATGGCCTCTTTTATTTCAACCGTGTCTGGTCCCAGAGGAGCAGATACCCGCATTGCGCTTTCTTCCTTAACTCCGGATCATTGATCAGCCGGATCGTACCGGCCTGAAACGAACAGCCGGAATAGACCACCTCTTTATCCCTGAATTGAGCTATTCATAGTTTCACTGTCTCTTTTGATCTCCCTTGTATAAATAAATAACTGGATTTTTAAGGACAGGAACCCGTTTGCGATTTTTGCTTGTGTATTCCCGGTCGATCTTTCAACATTACCAGGATGTTTATGCCATTTTTCATTGCTTCTGGCATACCTTTACCATTAACACTAAATGCTACAAGTAATTGACGCGGCATTTTCCCTGTCATGCTCCTTGTATTTGTGGTGGCGACTGGCGTCTTTTCCATAAAACTTCGAAGTTTATTGTCTCATAATTACTTTTTGTAGGATTGAAGAACCTCGCTGCAGAGCTGCGGGGAACCGAGCCTGCGAGCTCGGCGAAGCCAATGCGCGAGCGAAATTCAATACAATGAGCTTCCTTCGGAATGTATTCGGGTAAAAAGTTAGGTTCCTTATAAGAATGTTAAGCAATATAAGGCTCACGCATCTCCCTTATATAGAGCGAATTCGCTTCCGGATCGTCGACCACTCTCCCGGCTCCCGGGTCCCATGTGACCGGATGACCCGACCGGATGGCGATATCCCCCATATGGCTGACCGTATCCGATATGATGGCTTCGTCCAGTGCACAGGCTTCGGGGATCTTCCCGTGTACAACGTCCAGGAACATCTGTCCGAAGGTGTTCTCTTCGCTGATGATCCCTCCGTCGGATGACTTGGGAAACATGTTGAGTTTCATATTCAGTTCGGGAATATCCGATTCGCCGGAGTGCCGGCTCAGGGAAATCCATCCTTTAGACCCATAAAAGGTGGTCCCATTGCTGTCTTTCCTTACCCGGTGTCCCAGCATCTTCTCACCTGCCCTGTCGGTGCTCATAAAGTGCATTTGCAATCCGTTTTCGTACCGGTATTTCACATCCCAGGAATAGATATTGTCGTAGATGCCCCCTTCATTCCAGAAACTACCCGTGCCCTCGCATGAATACCGTCCATCTACCCTGTCCCTGATTCCCCAGACCATCACATCCAGCGGATGAGCTCCCCATCCTGCCAGAAAACCGATGCTGTAATCGTATTGAAACCAGGAGCTGTTATTGGTGACGCGGTCGGGGCAGTAGGTGTTCAGGGGAGCCGGCCCCGTCCAGCGGTCAAAGTCAAATCCCTCCGGAACAGGCACCTCCCCGCATTCCGGAGAATGTACCGGGTTCTTTCCGGGTGCCCAGACATCCACGCGCTCAATCTCACCGATCTTCCCTTCCCTGATTATGTCGATGCCCCGTTGCATGTGCTTCATACTTCGCTGCTGCGTGGCGTAATGGAATTTCACATTGTTCTTCTTCAACTCCTCCTGAAGGATCAGGTAATGGGGATAGCTCAATCCAAGCGGCTTTGCCAGCATGATGTGTTTTCCTGCCCGTGCTGCCTGTATGGCTCCCAGCACATGCCAGTGATCGGGAGTAGTGATATGGACAGCATCAATGGATTCGTCGGCCAGCAACTCTTCCAATGCCAGATAGGGAGTACATCCAGGTGAAGAAATACCCCTGGATTGGTAGGAATCGTCGATCAAGGATGCTGCCCCCTTACGTCTTTCCAGATAAACATCACATGCAGCCACTGAACGACTCCCATCCAGGGGAAGGAAGTAATTTTTCAGCTCGTTGGTACCCCGTGATCCCAGACCGATATGCCCGATCTGAATCCGGTCATTGGCTCCCTTCCATCTCCGCGGATGTGCAAGCAGGGAGGGAGTTGCAAGCAGGGAGGGAATTGCAAGGAGACCGCCGGTCCCGGCTAATGTTCGGTTCAAAAATGAACGCCTGGTATAGTCTTGTTTTTTCATAGGTATGAATTAAAAGGAGATAGCTACTTATCTATGTATTCCGAATACTCGTTTATAAGAAGCTCCATATCCATGGTTCCGCTATGATGCCACACACGGTAACGGAGTTGGAGTTCTTCCCCTTCTTTCAGGGTAACCGGATCCAAATACAAATATGCGGGGCTGAGATAATAGAACGGCTGCTCCGGCTGGTTGATCAAGTACCATCCCGATCCTTCCCGTTTCGAACCGGGATGGATAAAAATGGCCGATCCTGCGTGATCTCCGCGGAGATCTCTGAAGCCCATGTATAACCAATCGTCATTCCTGCCATTCATATCCAGGCCTTCTCCCCCTGAGGAAATCCAGTGAGGATCGGTCATATCGTGATCAAACCGGATTGACAGGCCCGCATACCCACCCCAGCTCTTTCCGTCTGGTTCACCTTCAATGGGAGTTCGATCCAGGAAAACCTCCTCTGCCAGTGCAGTAAACCGCATCTCATAATCCATGGTAATACGATGCTCCCCGGGGGCATGTACATGAATAATCCGGTTCTCCTTCATAATCGGCTTTTCGTTGCCGGATCCATATTCCAGTTCAAGCTCGATGGTGACAGAATAGTCGGAAGCCTTTTTCAGGTCTATATGCCTGATGGATGTCACTCCCTCCGACCGGTACGACTCTCGGTCAAATTCCCAGTAGTTTTGATTATTGATGTACTTCCAGGAGAACCATTGCCCCAGATGCCAGGGGTGATCTTCCGGTGCCAGCCAGGTAAAAGAGGTTCTTTCCGGACATACCGGGTGGAAAAACGGCTTTCCATAGAGGGTGTTAAATTGGTATTTCCAGACGATCCGGCCACCACTGAGAAGTGCCAGGCTGGTGTCCGATTCCTGCCACCGGTACGAATCCTCCAAATGATGCGATGCAGATAATACAGCCGGAGGAGCACCGGTCACCTCACCCGTGGATGCCCATTCAACGCCCCGCAACAGTAAGGTTCGGAATCCGGTATTTCGAATGGCCCGCTGGTCATGACCCAGAATGGTATGAAATATCCTTCCCTTCCCATATTCCGAAACGAATACGGCGGGTTGAAGGTCCTCCTTGCCGTCAGCTGCGTTCTCATGGGAAGCATAGGCAAGAATCCGGAAATCCGGGTTCTGCTCCGCATCGATCCAGAGTTCATCGAAGATAATAAAACCGGTCAGATCCCTTGCTATGGGATGTTCCCGGTCGGTGATGGTTACCCTGACTTCCGACGGGGCTCCATGATGCGTTTCATCTATCCAGGCTCCGGTGGAGATCTCCCTGAATTCGGGCCACCGGTAAAAAACCGATGTGGAGGCATGGAAAAAAACCAGACCGCCTCCGTTTTCCAGGTATTGTAGTAATCCCCTCTCGGCGGTCTCAGGCCATCTGAGATCATTCTCGGGCCAGGAGTTCCAGTTGCTCAGTACAGCATCATATCCGCTGAAATCACCTCCATCCAGGGTATCCGGCCGAAGGGTCACCTCCACTGCGAAGTGGCCCCCCTGTTCCAGAATGCGTTTCACCAGCCCGGTCGTTTGCTGCCACTGATGGTTGTTACGACCACTCAGGATCAGCACCCTCATAGTATCCGAAACCCGGATTTCCGGTTGACCCGTATATCCGGTTGAGAAGGCAATCAGCACGCAGACAATGGCTGCGCGGAATACCCGTTTCAATGGGAAAAACATATCCTAAAAGATATGAAAATCTCCCCTTCAGACCAATAGTCCCCTATTTTTCTGTTAACAGCTGAATGACCGATTCCAGATTTTTCTTCAGTCCGATCAGATCGCTTACCTCCAACGGTCCGTCCAGTAATTCAGCGGCGAGTCTCTCCGGTATCGATGCCGCTTTCTCTTCCAGCTGTTTTCCTTCTTCCGTAAGTTGCACTAAAACCTTCCGCTCGTCTTCCCCGGAACGCTTTCGTTGCAGGATTCCATCTGCTTCCATCCTCTTCAACAGAGGGGTGATGGTATTGGTATTCAGGATCAATTTTTGAGCGATCTCATTGACAGATTGTCCATCTTTTTCCCAGAGAAGCATCAATACCAGGTACTGCGGATAGGTGATCCCCAGTTCATGCAGTAAAGGCTGATATTCCCGGGTGATCAGGCGCGAGGCTGCATACACGGGAAAACAGAGCTGGTTTTGCAGTTTTAATTGCTCATACGGCATCTTTCGCCTCCTTCGGTTTCTTGCTGAAGTACTCCTCCAGATAGGTATCGATCTTTTCCGGGTTGGTCTGCGGAGAGAAACGCTTGACGGGATTGCCTTCCGAATCGACCAAAAACTTTGTAAAGTTCCATTTGATCTTTCCCCCCGGGAATCCGGGCAACTCCTTTTTTAAATACTTGTAGAGCGGATGGGCATTCTCACCGTTCACATCGATCTTGGAAAACATGGGAAAGCTCACTCCGTAATTCACCTGACAGAACTCTTCAATGGCTTTTTCGTCTCCCGGTTCCTGGTTGGCAAACTGATTGCAGGGAAATCCCAGTACCTCCAGCCCCTGGTCCCGGTACTTTTGATACAACTTTTCCAACCCTTCATATTGCGGAGTCAGTCCGCATTTGCTGGCGGTATTGACGATCATCAGTGTCTTATTGCGATAGTCTTCCAGTTTTTGCTTTTCACCCCGCAGGCTCATTACTTCAAAATTATAGATCTTCTGATTCATGGTTCCTTTCAATTTTTTTGGTTTTCAAATGCAATTATATCTCTATCGATTATATCGTACGAGATACAAATATAGGTATCTTTTTTTTATGTCGCAAGCGATATATTGCTTTTTCCCTTCTCCCGGATAAATAAGCTTCCACAACACGGAATTATTCATTTGTAAGGTATTCATCGAATGGCTGTCTAAAAGAGAGTAGCTGAAAAATGTCTTTATCAAAGAGTCCTTTATTTAAGAGTCCTTTATTTAAGAGTCCTTTATTTAAGAGTCCTTTATGATGAAAAAACGATGGTTCACCACCCTGCCCGCCCTCATTCTTTTCGCGGCCCTGCAGGCACAGTCGCCCTTTCAAAACGGGCTGATCAGTTACTGGAGCTTCGATCAGCTGGAAAATGATACCTTCTTTGACCAGACGGTCATGAATAACCACGGGACCAGCCTTGGCGGAAGATTGGTGGATGGGATCAGGGGCAAAGCCCTCTATTTCGACGGGAATGAAGCTTACGCGGTTGTCGGCGGAAAATCGCTGGAGCCCCATCAGGCATTCAGTAAAATGGGGAAGGGCTCCATCTCTGTCTGGTTCCGGGTCGATCATATCCCCGACCTGGACGGCATTTCCCCCATATTCTATTACGGGAACAGCCAGCCGTGCGACTTCTTTGATGCGGCCAACGAGGGACTGATCATCGAGGTGGGGCACAGTCCTGTCCACATGTTCTCCAAACGAGTCTATTTCACCGTCTGGAGAAACGGCTGTACCTACCCGTCGTTCTGCTTCGATTCCAGTTACCCCATTATCGAAGGGTGGTGGTACCACCTGGTCGTGGTGGTGGGCGATGATTACAACACAGGCTATCTCAACGGGTTTGAAATGATCAGCAGAAACTACAATTTCGGGAATGCCTCCTACTCCGAGTTTTTCAAAGATGCGCCCAATCCTGAGCGGATGTGGCTGGGTAAAGGACACTGGAACCGGACCGAACAATACCTGGAAGGGGCCATCGACGAATTGCGGATCTTCAACCGGCCGTTGTCATCCGAAGAAGTAGCATCCCTCTATGCAGATACGGTTTCACTGATCTCAACCAATCCGGAATCGCCCGTATCGAACGAAACCATTCAGGTATATCCCAATCCTGCCGGGAAATACATCCACTTTGACCTGGGGGATCTGCAAGGTGATTTCCGTTATCTGGAGGTCTACGACATGAATGGGCGTCTGTCAAAAACTATTGAATTGAACGGACCGTCCGGTAGAATTTCCACCTCCGGTTTTGCAACTGGTCTCCATGTTCTTCAATTCAACGGAAGCCAGGGTATCCATCGGCGAAGTGTGATGGTCTCATCAAAGTAATAGGTCGGCTTTCGTTGGGTCGGCTTTTGATAAGTCGGCTTTTGATAAGTCGGCTTTTGTTGGTGGTGGCCCAACATAGCTGTTAGCAGGTGCCTTAAGATTGATCAACCTTAAAAACGCTTGATTTTTGATTTCTTCTCCGGACTGTTATCTTTGATTATCTTCAAAGCAATATTTTCCCGAACCATTTCAAACCTGAAATACGACCGATGCAAATCTCCCGAAAACTGGTTTCAACGCTGCTCATAACCTGTCTGTTTATATCGTTCCCGACCACCGCCTCTGCACAGTCAGATCCGGACTTCATGCTGACCACTACCCCTCAACTCCAAAACGAGGATTACGTCCAGAAGATCGAACAATTCTATGACAATGGGACTGAAGGAAGCTTCCGGGGCCGGGCAGGGATAGCTATCTACTACAAGATCTTCCGTCAGGTGGGTGAGGAAAAAGGGGCGATCATGATCTCCAGTGGAAGAACCGAGGCCGCCCTGAAGTACAAGGAGGTGATCTTCGACCTATTCCGAAACGGCTATTCGGTCTATATTCACGATCACCGGGGTCAGGGCCTTTCCGGAAGGATGACAGATGATCCCGGGATGGGATATATCGATACCTTCCAGTTCTATGTGGACGATATGAAGCTGTTCTATGAGAAATTCGTCATGCCGGGCCGGCATGAAAAGATCTGCCTGCTGGCCCATTCCACGGGAGGGGCTATCGGTATGTCTTACCTGGAGCAATACCCGGACGATTTTGATGCAGCCGCTTTCTCCTCTCCTATGCTGGGGCTGAAGCCTCCCATCTGCTTCCTGGCAAGGATCCTCAAAGGAAAGAAACCGAAATACGGCCCGGGTCAGTCAGGGTATTCGGACGACTCCACCAGCTTCGAGGGAAACTCGGTAACCGGTTCGGAGATCCGCTACCATCGCGCGATTGCGGCCTACAGCCTGGTCCCCCGAGCCAGGCTGGGAGGAGCATCCACCCTGTGGGTCCACCGTTCGTGCCTCCATATGAAAAAGATCTTTCAGGAGATGGACCGGCTGGAGACTCCCTTCCTTCTGTTCTCGGCCGACCATGAGACCGTAGTGGATCCACGGTCTCACCATAAATTCGTCCAAAAGGCCCTGGAGATGGGTAAAAACTGTCAGCTTATCGAAGTGGAAAATGCGCAACACGAGTTGCTGATGGAGAAAGATCCTCAGAGGAGCCTGGTCCTGGAAAAGATCCTGGACTTCTACGCCGTAAACCGGTCCGATTAGCGATCAACCGAATCGATTGGCGATCAACCGGTCCGATTGGCGATCAACCGATCCGATTGGCGATCAACCGGTTTTTTAGAAGACTCTGACCGCCCTGATAACGGGTATGTTGTCCTTCATGAAATCATCGGAAGTGCCATCCGTGAAATAGATCACCGCTGCAGTTGAGGAAGTTACGTCCGTGGAACTCCAGTACCATTCTTCCGAGAGAGCGATGCCCCCGTTCAGGAGAGAGACCGAATCTATAACCTCCTTTTGCTGATACATTAGCAACAACTCGTAACAGGAGGGCAGATACCAGTCCCCGTAGGTTGTTACGGCCTGGTCGATGACCAGTTCATTGCAAAGACGGGCAGCATAAGGGGAACCATCGTCTCCAGGGGCTATATGTTCGGCAAGAATAGCCCAGAAAAAGCAGTACCGCTTTTATACGGGTTCTATTCATCGCTAAAGTTTTTGGGGGGTTCGAATCATATGAACAAGTTACAGCCTGAAAACGGTCAATTCAATGATATTGACCTTTGGACTTTGTGAGTTAGCTGATAATTGAAGAACCTCGAAGCTCTGCTTCGAGGAATCTTCGATCCAATGTTAATTTTATTTGTGCTCGCTAACCCTCGCAGCAGAGC
>CAZRZY010000113.1:0-14798 GCA_964604655.1 uncultured Bacteroides sp.
AGCCTTTACACGCTCCTAAACATGACCGAGTCTCCGGAATAGCCACCAATGACCATCCGGCTTGAAAAAATGATCCCCCTTCCCCTCCTGGAGCAGGAAACTGCCGGCTCCGGGGTCTGGGAGGTGGATTCCCTGTTATTTGAATCTGGCAGGGCCTACGTAGTCGAAGCAGCTTCAGGCAAAGGGAAAACCAGTCTGCTGGCAATGATCTACGGGCTCAGAAAGGATTATCAGGGGGTGATTCGGCAGGATGGCAGAGATATCACCGGTCTGAACTGGCGGGAATGGTCGGAGGTGCGAAAAAACAGAATCTCCTTTATTTTTCAGGGGCTGGAACTATTCGACGATCTCACCGCCCTGGAGAACATCGAGCTTAAGAATTTCATTACCCGTCAAATGACCCCGCAACGAATTCACGAGCTCTCCGAACGGCTGGGCATTGCCGGTCACCTGGACCGGAAAGCCGGAATCCTATCCTTTGGCCAGCAGCAGCGGGTGGCTATTCTTCGCGCTCTTTGTCAGCCTTTTGAATACCTGTTAGCCGATGAGTGTTTCAGCCATATCGATCAAGAAAACAGCCGGATAGCCTACCAGATAATTCAGGAAGAGTGCGAGTTCCAGGGCGCCGGACTAATCCTGACCTCCCTGAATGGTCAGACTGGACTTGAAAATACCACCACTCTCCGGCTATAGACCCCGATATGTTCCATCTTTACCGCATATTATGGAAAGATCAGAGCAGGAACCACCTCCTGTGGGCTTTTTTAGGGACCCTGACAGGCTTTATCCTTCTCCTGGGAGGGATCCAGTTCTATATGGATATCAGGGGAGTCCTTAACGAGAACAGAGACCTGCTCGATCCGGAGTATATCGTGATCAATAAGAGAGTGGGAATCGGTCAGACGCTGGGTCTCGCCAGGGTTGGTTTCAGCGAAAAGGAGATCAAAGATCTGGCTGCCCAGCCCTTTGCCGACCAGGTGGCTCCCTTTCTTTCCAACCAGTTCCCCGTAAGCGGTTATACCGAAAACGAGCGGTTCCCCGACTTTTACACCGAGCTGTTCTTCGAAGCGATCCCGGATGAGTTTATCGATGTGAAATCGGAAGAGTGGAAGTGGGATCCGTCCGAGGCGGTGATCCCCATTATTATTCCACAGGATTATCTGAACCTTTACAACTTCGGTTTTGCGCCCAGCCAGGGTCTTCCTCAGATCCCGAAAGGGGTTCTTTCCATGATCAATTTCAAGATCAGGCTGCGGGGTCAGGGCAGGGGTAACTTCGAGGATTACAAAGGACAGATCGTCGGCTTCAGCAACCGGATCCATTCTATCCTGGTGCCGATCGGCTTCCTGGAGTGGGCCAATGAAAAATTCGGTTACTTCGAAAAATCGGAACCTTCGCAGGTGATCGTCGTCTCCCGGGATCCAACCGATCCGGCCATCATACAGTATCTCGACGAGAAAGGATATGATACGATCCGGGAAAAGCTGAAAAGCAGCCGGATGAACATCATTCTCAAACTGATTATCTCCTTTCTGGTGGTGGTGGCAGCCATCATCATCGGACTGGCATTCCTGATTTTTCTTCTCAGTCTTCAGCTGATGATCAGCCGCTCTTCTGAAAAGATCCGGCGGCTCAACAAGCTGGGGTATCATTACAGGGAGATCAGCCGTCCATACCTGTTGCTTCTGCTCATTCTGCTGACCGGTGTGACCCTTTTCTCCCTGCTGGCCACTTCACTTCTTACCGGGAAATTTGCCACCCTGGCGGCAGAGTGGAACCTGGAGATCTCCACCTCCCTTCACGGAATCATTTATGGCACAGCATTCGGACTGATCCTGCTGATATTCCTCTTCAACACCCTGGCCATTCTCCTATCCACCAGAAAATTGTGCAGGTAAATCCGGTCTCTCTTTATATTTCGGTATAATTGTTTGTTACATTCAAATTAATCGTTATTTTTGCATCCCCAAATTGAATAAAGAGCATATGGCACACCATTTATCGGCAAAAAAGAGGCTCAGACAGACCGAGTCGAAACGCGTGAGGAACAAGTACGCTGCACGTACTACCAGAAATGCGGTTAAAAAGCTTCGGGGAACCACGGAAAAGGAGGCAGCAACTCAACAATTTACAGAAGCTTCCTCTATGCTGGATAAGCTTGCCAAGAATAATGTGATTCACAAAAACAAGGCTGCCAACCTCAAATCAAAGCTGGCTAAACATGTGAAAAGTCTTTAGGCTGGTTTCAATACATAGATATTCGATGGCTGTCCCCCGCGGGGCGGCCATTTTTTTTTATCGTATGGCCTCGTCCTGAAATACCTCTGCTTAGGGCTGACTGATGGAAGGTGATCCGGTCACATTAAGATTAAAAGAGATGATGACCGAATACAGAGCGAATGTCTTGAAAAGCTGGGCGGTGGAAGAACGCCCCAGGGAGAAAGTGCTGGCCAACGGGGTACAGTTCCTTACCGACTCAGAACTGGTGGCCATATTGCTTGGCTCGGGGACACGGCAGATAACCGCCGTCGAGCTGGCGCGGCAGGTCCTCCGGAGTTCCAACAACAGCCTTCACGAACTGGGTCGCCAGTCCATCGATGAACTACTAAAGATCAGGGGAGTAGGACCTGCAAAGGCCATCACCCTGCTCTCCGCCATGGAGCTGGGTCGCCGAAGGGCCGGAATGCACCACGCAGAGAAGGTGCCGGTAAAGTCCAGTGAAACCGTGTTCAAATTATTCCATCCCTTACTGGGCGACCTGGAACACGAGGAGTTCTGGTTATTGATGCTGAACCGGGCCAACAGGGTATTGGGACGCTATAAAGTGAGCCAGGGCGGGATCTCGGGAACTGTCATTGATACACGGATCATACTGAAAAAGGCGTTGGACAGCCTGGCATCCTCCATTATCGTGTGCCACAATCATCCATCGGGAAATAATCAGCCCAGCGAAGCGGATGTGAAAATCACGGATAAATTGAAAAAGGCGGCCGAGATACTCGAAATTAAACTCCTTGATCATGTGATAATAGCCGATAAATCCTATTTTAGTTTCGCTGATGAAGGACTGATTCATTAACTTTTCCCAGGTTTCGGGTGATAGCGTTCCTACCAGTTTCTGCATGTTCTAAGACCAGTTTCTGATCAGGTCAGGATCAGAGTGGCCACCGGTGTTACTGTGCCACTGTCCCGGCATCTGGCAAGCAGCTCCGATATGGTGAGTCCGGATACAGGATGGATCACCCGGGGAGCGATCTCAGCCAGCGGTTTCAAAACGAATCTGCGTTCCTCCAATGATGGATGCGGCACTACCAGGTCGGGCAGGCGGATCACCCTTTCACCCATTAAGATCAGATCAATATCGACCACCCGGTCCGTATAGCCCGCCTGTCTGCGTGTACTCAGATCTCTCCCCATTTCCCTTTCGATCAATTGCATCCGTTTCAATAAATCCGCTGGTCCCAGGGAGGATTCCAGGCTGAGACAGCAATTATAAAATGAAAACCGGCTCTTAAACCCCCATGCAGGAGATTCATAAACCTTCGATGTTCCGAGCAGTGTTCCCAGCCGGTTGCTCATTCGCTCTGCCGCGTCCTGCAGGTTTCTTTGCCTGTCACCCAGGTTACTGCCTATGGAAAAGTAGATTTCCTCTTTCTGTGACATGATCTGAATCTTCACCAATTCTTTACTCTAAGGTATTTATAATCAATCGCATTTTTAGTAAATTAGTGCCCTTAAAAAATACAGCAATGAAAAACTTTCTGAGCAGTCTGCTCGCAACTATTCTGGGAATCCTGATCGTATCTATCGCAGGGTTCCTGATATTGGCAGGAATCATCGCCGCTTCCACCTCAAAGCAGGTGCCTGATGTGGAGGAGAACTCCATTCTTGTTGCCAGGTTTAACGGACCCATCATGGACCGTTCCGATGAAAATCCCTTTTCCAGATTCTTCACGGGCACACCCATGGGAACAGAGATGCTGGGCCTCAACCAGATCCTGAAAACCCTGGAGAAAGCGGAAAGTGATGACAACATTGAGGGTATTTTCCTCAACCTTACTTCAGTGGCTTCGGGTATCAGCACACTCGGGGAAGTCAGAGATGCCCTGATCGACTTCAAGGAGAGCGGAAAGTTCATCTATGCCTATGCGGATAATTTCACTCAGAGCACCTATTACCTGGCCAGTGTGGCTGACAGCGTGTTCATGACACCTGAAGGGTTGTTCCTGTTTACAGGTTTGAACGCCGAGATGACCTTCTTTAAGGACGCACTCGACAAGCTGGGTGTGGAGATGCAGATCATCAAGCACGGTTCGTACAAAAGCGCCGGGGAAATGTTTACCCGTGAATCTCTCAGCGAAGAGAACCGGGAACAGATCGAAGGGTATGTAAGTGCCATCTGGGATAAGATGCTTTCCGATATCTCTAGAAGCCGGGGAATATCGGTGGAAAGTCTGAACAGGATTGCCGATAACTTATCCGCTCTGGAACCCCGGAGCCTGGTGGAGGAAGGAATGATTGACGGACTGATCTATTATGATGAGATGCTGGACCTTCTGAAGAATAAAGTGGGCGTTGACGATCTGGATGATCTGGAATCGGTCCGCATCACCAGCTACAAGGATGTGCCGGTGAAGAAAACGAAAGAATATTCCAGGGATAAGATCGCTGTGGTATACGGAATGGGGATGGTCCTTGACGGAAATGCTCCCGAAGGGTATATCGGGTCGGAGCGTATCGCCAAGGCCATCCGCAAGGCCAGAAGGGATCAATCGGTAAAAGCGATCGTTTTCAGGATCAACTCGGGAGGTGGAAGCGTTACCGCCTCGGATGTGATCCACCGGGAAATAATGCTGGCAGCCAGGGAGAAACCGGTGGTGGCCTCCATGGGAAATGTGGCTGCATCCGGGGGATATTACATTGCGGCGCCGGCAGATACCATCCTTGCCAGCTCCGGCACCATCACCGGATCGATCGGGGTGATCTTCTCCCTGCCCAATATGAAAGAACTCCTGAATGACAAACTGGGGATCACCACCGACGGAGTAAAGACCAACCGGTATTCGGATATGCTCACCGTGGCTGATCCGCTGGATCCCCGGGAGACCGCCATTCTCCAGAAGACGGTAGATGAAACCTATGAGTCGTTTGTAAACCTGGTAGCCGAAAACCGGGGGATGACTTACGAAGAGGTGGATGCCATCGCAGGTGGCCGGGTCTGGTCCGGTAAAGACGCGCTGGAGCTTGGTCTGATCGACATGATCGGCGGACTGGACAGGTCGATTGAAGTAGCAGCGGAGATGGCCGGTTTGGAGCAATACCGGCTGCAATCCCTGCCGGTGCTGGAGGATCCTCTGACCATGATCATGAGAGAGATCTCGGGTGGCGCTGTAAGGAAAGCCGTACGCAAAGAACTTGGAAGCGACTACCACCTTTACAGAAAAATAAAGGATATCCCCCAGATCAAAGGACTCCAGTCGATCATTCCCTACGAGATAGAGGTTCGGTAGCCCATGGTTACCATCGGGTCCAACAGGTGGAGATGGCTCCTGATCCCTTTTTCCTGGCTTTATGGCCTGGTGATCATCGTAAGGAATAGATTATACAACCGGGGTGTTTTCATTTCCAACGAGTTCCCGATACCGCTCATTTCGGTAGGCAACCTGGCTATTGGGGGTACCGGGAAAACCCCTCATATCGAGTACCTGGTTGAATTGCTGAAAACAAAATACCGGGTAGCTACCCTGAGCAGGGGATACATGCGAAAAACGAAGGATTTCAGGATGGTCACCACGGACTCCACTTCCCGTGAGGTCGGGGACGAACCCCTCCAGATCAAAACCAGGTACCCGGACATTACGGTGGCAGTTGACAGGGACCGGGTGCACGGGGTTCAAAAGCTGATGAATCTGGAGCCTGATATAGATGCGGTATTGCTGGACGATGCCTATCAGCATCGCTCCATCAGGCCCGGATTCTCCATGGTACTGATGGATTATCACAGACCGGTATTCAACGACCTTCTTCTGCCGGCAGGCCGGTTACGGGAACCGGCCAGAAATCTGAACCGCGCTGACATGGTGGTTGTTACCCGGTCACCAGGTCAGATCAGCGATCGTGAAAAACAACATTGGAGGGACCGGTTGAAGCTTTCCCCCCGTCAGGCATTGCATTTTACCGCCATTCGGTACGGGGCATTCGTTCCGGTATTCGGGAAACGCACACTTGCTCTGAAAAAAGACCGGATATACATGGAGGGCGGTCCGGTGGAAGCTATGCTGCTTTTAACGGGCATTGCCCATCCGAAACCCCTGAAGGAATATCTCTCTGCGCTTTGCCCCTTGGTTCGCTCTTTGAACTTTCCCGATCATCATGATTTTTCTTTAAAGAATATCCATAATATAGCCCGTGAATTCAAGCAGTTGAAGGACAAACACCTCCGGGCAGTGGTCCTGACCACGGAAAAAGATGCCATGCGGCTTCGGAGCCGCGAAACCATTGCAGCACTGCGGAAGTTCGAATCAGGTACAGCACTTCAGGAAAGGATTCATGCCGTCCGGATCCATATCCATTTTCCGGACCCTTCCGAAAAGAATTTTGATCATCAAATCCTGGAATATGTTGGCAATCAATAAAGCAGTAGATTTCGTCCGTGAGAGAATGAGGGAGATACCCCGCACAGCCATCATTCTCGGAACCGGCCTGGGGAGGATGGCCGACACCCTTAAGATTGAAGAATCGATCGACTATGGTGATATCCCTCACTTCCCCGTCTCCACAGTGGATGGACATGCAGGAAAGCTGGTCCTGGCCAGAATGAAGGATATCCCATTGCTGATTCTTCACGGAAGGTTCCATTTTTATGAAGGATACACCATGCAGCAGGTGATATTTCCCATCCGTGTCCTGAAGTTCCTGGGGGTGGAAACCTTGATGATATCCAATGCAGCCGGAGGGATGAATCCGGGTTTCCAGATCGGGGATATCATGCTGATCACCGATCATATCAATTTAATGCCCAATCCCCTGGTAGGCCCCCACGATCCGGCCTTTGGTGACCGGTTTCCGGATATGAGCGAGACCTACGACAGGGAGCTTCTGCAAAGAGCCCGGGGTATTGCAGGGGAACTGGAAATCAAGGTGCAGGAGGGATGCTATGTGGGAGTAACGGGTCCTACCCTGGAAACCCCCGGGGAATACGAGTACATGCGGATCATTGGAGGCGATGCGGTGGGCATGTCCACTGTTCCGGAGGCGATCGCCGCCCATCAGATGGGAATTCGGATTTTTGCCGCCTCGGTGATCACCGACCTGGGTGTGCCCGGGAAGATCGTCAAGCTGACCCTTCAGGATGTCCTTGATGCAGCCGAAAGAACGGCTCCGCAACTCAGCGCCCTGTTCGTAAAAATGGTCAGTGTAGATGGATAAACAGGGGTTCCAGAAGGGAAGGGTGGCAGCTATCTCAGCGGTGCATTTCGTACACGACTGTTACACCTCATTCCTGGCTCCCGCGCTCCCTTTGATCATCGAAAAGTTGGGAATCAGCTACGGGCTTACGGGAGTTCTGGCAGTGATCCAGCGAATTCCCTCCCTGTTCAATCCATTGATCGGGATCATTGCCGAAAGGCCGGTGATGCGCTATATGGTGATTTTCTCCCCCTCATTTACCGCCATTTTCATGAGCCTGATCGGGATCGCTCCCACCTACACATTCCTGGCGATTCTCCTTTTCTGTTCGGGGATCAGCTCCACCCTGTGGCACATACCCACTCCGGTAATGGTCAAACAGCTATCCGGAGCACGGACCGGAAAAGGGATGAGCTATTACATGGTGGGAGGGGAACTGGCCCGCACTGCCGGGCCCCTGATCATCCTGGGCGTGATCAGTCTGTGGGGCCTGGAAGGCACCTGGAAGATGATGCCACTGGGATTTGTGGCCTCCCTGGTCCTCTACCTTAATTTCAGGAATGCCCGTCTGAAACCCTTTTCCTCCTCCCGCCATCACCAGGAGGGAAGCTATTGGAGCATCTTCCTGCGATTTTCAGCGGCATTTATACTGACCGGGGGATTTACCTTTTTCCAGGCAGGAATGAAATCCTCCCTGACCTACTACCTGCCCACGTTCCTCACCTCCATGGGGAACAGCCTTCAGTACGCCGACCTGGCACTCACAGTGATCCAGCTGGCCGGGGCGGTGGGTGCACTTTTTGCGGGTACACTCAGCGACAAGCTGGGCAGGAACAGAACTCTTTTTATCATCAGCCTTTCTACGCCCCTGCTCACCCTGTTGTTCCTGAACCTGGAAGGATTCTGGATTTTTCCGGTCCTTTTACCCCTGGGCTTTTTCCTCTTCGCCCCCACTTCGGTAATGCTGGCCACTGTTCAGGACCTGGATACAGATAAAAAGGCATTTGTCAACTCCATCTACATGACCCTCAATTTCTTCGTTAGTGTGATGGTCTACCCCATCGTCGGTGCCGTCATCGACCGTGTCGGATTCCTTCCCACATTCAGGGCAATTGCCTTCCTGGGATTCGGTGCATCTCTGGTAGTGGTATTCACCCGGAAAAATGTGAACCGTCTTGCCCGGCATGAAGACCGGATCCTTTAAGGATGATCCGGTCCCTGCCGGCTACCGGTAAATCAGAGCCACCGAACGGGAAATCCTCTTTCTGTTTCCCGATTCCTGATGGTATCCTGTCATCCGTACCAGATAAAAACCCTCCGCAGCCTGATAACCTGCCTCCCATGTTCCGTTCCAGAAATATTCGGAGTAAGGGCCAACCAGATGGTTGTTGGCCAGGATCTTTACCCGGTTTCCCAGCAAATCTGCAATCCAGAGGCTGACCACCCATCCGGTTGTTCCCGGATGCAGACTGATCCGGAGCAGGTCCTGGTATCCATCGTTATCCGGACTGAACACCCCTGGATTCACGGTCATCCACCCGACAACCGGAACCTCCCCCAGAACCTGGGAATTTTTGCGGCCTGGAGTGGCATGTCCTTCGATGGACGCTGCAGAATGCCAGTTATCCAAAACAGTGCCACCGGCCTTTGCAGAGAGACGTTCGAGACTCACTCCCCGTGTATCCTGGATCATTTCCATATGCATTTCATCACTGAAGCCGGCCGCATCCATTACATCGGCCGCCCGGTCGGTCAGATAGATCCAGCCTCCGTTGTTGCTAAGCCTGTTCATTTGCGGAACTTCCACCCATCGTCCCGACTCTTCCAGCCCATAGGCTTCCTGCAACATGGGTGTACAGCGGGTAATCACCAGATATTGGCCGGGGACTACTATCCTGGAATGATCGGAAAGGGAAAATAAGGAACCTTTTGAATCGCCTTCATTGCGGATAATGATGGCATAGTATTTCAGATCTGTCACCCGGAGCCCTGCATGATATAGTTCCACATATTCAGGAGATCCTTCGGAAGGATCATACATGATCTCATTGATCACCAGGCTGCCCTTACAGGCACTGCGGCATGTGCCAATCACCCGGCTGTCAGCGCCGGCCCGATTTCCGGAACAATCGTGCAGAGGCGGTATCCTTATCCGGTACTCCTTACCCTCCGTCCAATTGCATCTGAAAAGGAAATTCCACGCTTCCCCCAGAATATCCGCCGGCCAGAGGCTGTCAGGATTCCAACCACCCGGATCGATGGATATTTCTTTCCAGGGTTCCCGTAACATCCGCAGCGGCTCCTGGAAATAGAGGGTAACTAACTGGATATCGCTTCTTACCTCCTGTTCAGCTGTTCCCATGTACAGACAAAGAGGAGGTTCCAGGTCAGAAACCGTGCCATGGATGCTGTTGGACCTGCCCGGTGTTCCACCGGAGGGATCATTGCAGTAGGCCCAGAGTTCCCTGTCCACGCAGGTGCGGTCAGGATCCGGGTATTCCAGCGACCACCCTCCCTCCTTCTTCCATTCCGGAGCATCCCAGGGAATGCGGTATGCGGTGGCGTGTATCAGGGTGCCCGCCTTGTTGTAAAGGCCCAGCTGTGCCTCTTCGTTGGGCAGGGAAATCCCCCCGGCCAGAAGGAAGGAGCCCGAAGGAAGAACCGTATCGGGGATAGAGTGGAACCGACTATTCACCTGTAGTTTCCATCCTTTCATGCGGACCTGGCCGGGAGAACGGCAAAAAAGTTCCACATACTCATCTTCGGGTTGACCGACTGCCGGGACGGGATCGACCATCAGCTCATTGATCACCACCGAGCCCCAGTCACCGGTAAAGCCCCCCAGATCCTGGGCCCATGAATTACAGTGGAGAACCAAAAAAAAGAAGATCCCAAGTTTTAGAATCCTAAAATAATTGTAACATTTGCAGGTCGTTAACCTAACCTTCGAAATCATGAGAGTTGCTATTGTCGGTGTCAGTGGCGCCGTTGGACAGGAGTTCCTGAGAGTGCTGCAGGAAAGAAACTTTCCATTGGATGAACTGGTTCTGTTCGGATCTGCCAGGAGCGCGGGAAAGAAATATTCATACCGGGGAACGAGCCTCACAGTGAAAGAGCTCAGGGAGAACGATGATTTTAAAGGTATTGACATAGCTCTGACTTCGGCCGGGGGAGAAACCTCCAGGAAATTCGCGGAGATCATAACGAAACATGGTGCGATCATGATCGATAACTCCAGCGCTTTCCGCATGGAAGAGGATGTCCCGCTGGTGGTACCGGAGATCAATGCCTCCGATCTGCACCATCTTCCCCGCAACCTGGTGGCCAATCCAAACTGCACTACTATTCAGATGGTCGTCTGTCTGAAGCCCATCCACGACCTCTCACCCATTCGCAGGGTCCATGCTGCCACCTATCAGGCTGCCAGCGGTGCCGGCGCAGCCGCTATGGCTGAGCTGGAGGATCAGATCCGGCAGATTGCTGCCGGAGATCCGGTCACCGTGGAGAAATTCCACCACCAGCTTGCGCTCAATCTCATCCCCCATATTGATGTGTTCACCGACAACGGATACACCAAAGAGGAGATGAAAATGTATCACGAGACCCGAAAGATCATGCACTCCGACATCGAAGTGAGCTCCACCTGCGTAAGGGTACCGGTACTCAGGAACCATTCGGAGGCCATCTGGGTGGAAACAGATTCAGCATTAAACCTGGAAAACGTAAGGAAAGCACTGAAAGCGGCTCCGGGAGTGACCCTGAAAGATGATCCGGAGAATCTGATCTATCCGATGCCACTGGAAGCGGCCGGTGACGACGACATCTACGTGGGCCGGATCAGAAAGGATCTGACCAATCCTAACGGTATCGCTTTCTGGTGCGTAGGTGACCAGATCAAGAAGGGGGCTGCATTGAACGCTGTCCAGATCGCTGAATACCTGGTGGAGAAAAACCTGGTGTGAAAATCTAGTATAGAAAATCGTTGTGAGGATACCGCTTCACATGTATCTCTCTGACCTTTTGATAGATAAGGTCTTTGAGTTCATTGATATGGATTTTTTCCCTGGCCGAGATAGAGAGTGAATCCCGGTGCTTCCTGATCCATTGTCGCTGGATCTCCTCCAGGCTTATATTTTCGCGGGTGGAGGGAGTAAGGTCGTCTTCATCCTTCTTCTCATAGGTAAATGCATCGATTTTATTGAAGACAAGGATCACCGGAGTATCTCCTGTCCCCAGTTCCTGCAGGGTGGATTCCACCACTTCAATCTGTTCTTCGAAGTTGGGATGGGAGATGTCCACCACATGAATCAGGATATCAGCCTCCCGCACCTCATCCAGGGTCGATTTGAATGATTCCACCAGATGGGTAGGCAGTTTCCGGATGAATCCCACGGTATCCGAAAGCAGGAATGGCAGGTTTTCTACCACCACCTTACGAACCGTGGTGTCGAGTGTGGCGAACAGCTTATCTTCGGCAAATACCTGGGACTTGCTCAGCAGATTCATCAGGGTGGACTTCCCGGCATTGGTGTAACCCACCAGGGCGACCCTCACCATCTTCCCCCTGTTCTTTCGCTGAACCACTACCTGCTTGTCGATTTTGGCCAGCTGTGCTTTCAGCCGGGTGATCTTATCCCTGATGATCCTCCGGTCGGTCTCGATCTCCGTCTCTCCCGGTCCCCTGAGACCGATCCCTCCCCGCTGCCTTTCCAGGTGGGTCCACATTCCGGTTAGTCTTGGAAGCAGGTATTGATACTGCGCCAGTTCGACCTGTGTTTTGGCATGGGCGGTTTGTGCCCTTCCTGCAAAAATATCCAGAATCAAATTGGTACGATCCAGGATCCGGCATTTCAGCTCGCGCTCAATATTCCTCAGCTGGGTGTGGGATAGCTCATCGTCGAAGATCACCAGATCGATCTCCTCCTTTTTTACGAAATCCCTGACCTCGTTCAGCTTACCCGACCCGATAAAGGTTTTCGGATTGGGTGTATCGAGCCGCTGGGTGAATACGGCTTTCGGATCAGCCCCGGCGGTCTCTGCCAGAAAAGTCAGTTCCTCCAGGTATTCAGCCGCCATCTCCTCTGTCTGGTCCTGATGGATTACTCCGACAAGGACCGCCGATTCAGGATAATATCTATGATCCCAGTAGCCTCCCATGATCAGGCTGCAAAAGTAAGAAAAAAAGAACAGCCCGAAACAGAAGCAATCAATGGATGAATTGGCGGTTGGCGTAGATGGCGTTCCGGATCGCCGGCTTGATGGTCTCCGTACAGGTCATCACCATCTCCACATCTGTGGGAAAATGGATCTTCTCCTGCTGAGTCTTTCTGAGCGCCTCCTCGGTCAATGCAGCTTCATTGCCCACAGACCTGGCCGAGCTATGCTCAAACTGGTTGGAGGCTCCGAAAGGCTCTTTCTGTATCAGCCTCTCCGGCTCCAGTGAGAATATTTCCACTTCGCCCCGTATCTCCACGGATTTGAACTGCCTGGTCTCAATCAGTGTGCAGGTGATCTCCTTGAATCGTTCTATCTTGATATCATTGCCCGCGGTGTCTTTCATGACATTGCCGTTGGCATCCAGCACATAGTCAAAACCGTCGGTAACCTTCTTCGTGTAAACCTCATCGACATCCTTGGTCTCATCCGGGGATACCATAATGGACAGGAGCTTTACCAGAACCGAGTAATCATAATTGATGTCCTCATCCACATGCTTGAAGTGGTATTCCACCCATTCATTGCCCAAACCCCTGGTGTCGAACGAGATCAGGTCTTCTTCCACCGGAGGGGGAAGTTTCAGGGGCGCCTGGTTAACCACCTCCACGATCACTCTGCTGATCCCCTTTATCCTGGCTTCGTAAACAAACTCATCGATATCGGGAAACTGTCCGCCGCTGTATTCCGACGCAGTGGTCAGCTGGTAGTAGGCGTTCCTGTAGTCCTCCTTCTGCAGGGCATTTTCCAGTAATCCCTTACCGTTCTCATAGAAATAGTCGGCAGCTTTCCTTTTGGCCTCGATCATTTCCGCGTCATAGTCCACGTAGGGATATTCATAGGTTTTTCCCTCTACTGTAAGCGGGGTTACAGTACGTATCTTTCGCTGGCGCTCTTTCAACATATTATACCTGTTGAAGATCTCATCATAGTTGTCAGGATTGTTCTCCATTTTCAGGAACTTGACCCTCGACAGATCCCGCTCATTGGCCAGCTGATAAGCCCGGTCCATGTCGGCCGCATCTTTGGCATCCGGTTTCCGGATCAGTTTCTTGGTCGTCTTGTCGATGACCGCATCATAGTTCCCCTGTTGTAACTTCTTGGTGGTGGAACCACACCCTGAGAGCAGCAGGGCCGATACCAGAACAGTAAATAACTTACGCATGGTTTTCAGATTTAATCCTTAGCTAATTTACAGCTTCACCAAAAAAAAAGCCGGCGGGCAGCCGGCATTTTTCAACAATTTGGACGTCTTATTACTGTAAAACGAAGTTGATCGGGAAGGTAAACAATACTTTTACTGCTTTTCCTCTCTGCTTTCCGGGAGCCCACTTGGGAGAGGACATCACCACCCTGATAGCTTCCTTGTCAAGGGCAGGATCCACACTTCGGACCACCACTGCATCGACTACCTGGCCGATCCTGTCGACGGCGAACTGAACGATCACCCGCCCGCTGATACCATTTTCGGCAGCAATCTCAGGATACCTGAGGTTCTGTGCAATGTACTTCCGGAATTCTGTGGCAGGATCTCCTCCATTAAAGGTGGGCATGTCTTCCACAATGAAGAATACCTCTTCTTCATCAATTTCTTCTTCATCGTCTCCGAAGGTGGATACAAAGTCATATTGTGTATCATCCGTGGCCTCCATGTCGAAATCGAATTCATCATCGATCTCCACATCATCGTCCACGATATCGAGGACCTCGGCCACTTTTGGCTGTTCGGGTTTGGGTTCAGGCTTGGGCTCTTCCCTTCGGGTGATCTGCATCATCTCGTCCTCAAACTGGATGTCCTGCACCACCTCGGTGTCAATTTCTTGGTCCTCCCCCTTGGTCCATTCGAAAGCAACCAGGGTAATGGATAATGCCATGACAAGTCCGATCTCGAGATACATGCCTTTTCTTCTCTCCAGATCAGCTTTCTCTGATTTCTTAGGTTCCATGATGCTTTTAGGTTTGGGCTTTAAAAATAGTGATTAAAACTGCAATAGTCAAACAGAAATTAGCGATTTAATCTCCAAAATTCCTAATATCGAACGCATTCCAATAAAAATTGCAGCAAAAAATCTGCCAGACTCCTCTTTGCAGTTGAATAATTTTGTATAATTTTGCTCCCCGATGGGGCATTAGCTCAGTTGGCTAGAGCGTTTGACTGGCAGTCAAGAGGTCATCGG
>CAZRZY010000114.1:0-14620 GCA_964604655.1 uncultured Bacteroides sp.
GGAGACCTGTGGGATATGTTTCATGGCCAACTCCACCTGGGCCCTCATCTCTGCTTCGATCTCCTCCAGTTTCCAATCCGACTCTTTCAGAGCCCTCTCCGGGGGAAACCGGTCGTTGGCCCAGATCATGGGAAAAAAGTACCCGTCCGGATCGGTTATGCTTGGCGCATGGGTAAGAGGCCTCCATTTGATCCCTTCCCACTCGCTGGTCAGGGTGATATGCACCCCCACATCCAGTCCGGGGTTTTCCCGCAGCAGCGCTGCGGCCTCGGGAAACCAGGGACAGGGGACCATCACTTCCACGGTGCGCATGATGCCTTCCCGGTACGATTGGATACAGCCCAGATTGGCAGCACGCGTGGAGCCGATGTCATCCCCCCGGATGATCAGACGGACTCCCTCCTGGGAATGGAGGGAGGGTGGAAGGAAAAGGCCGAATGCAAGGCTAACGGCCACGAAAACGCTGGTCTTTTTCAAATGCATCATTGGATATGTTTGTATGAAGGATCTTCCGTTCTGATTCCAGATCAGCCTCGGTAACGACCGGGTGGATACTCTTTTTCACCATTGCTTCGACGGTGCGGCCACGCATCTCCCTCCACAGGGTGCCGGATGTTTTCAGGGCTCTTTCTGCGAGTTGACTGGCATCTTCAAAATCCATATGCTAAATTTAGGTGTTTTGAATGGAATATAACCAGACTGCCATGAAAGAGATCAGGATCGCTGCGGCACAGTTTCAGACTAAGAATGGAGATAAAACAGCTAATCTGGCCCGCATGGAAGCGCTCACCTCCCGGGCAGTGAAGGAGGGGGCACTGGTAGTCAGTTTCCATGAGATGTGCATCCCCTCCTACAGTTTCCTGTCGAAGCTGGGCAGGGAGGAAATTGACCGGCTGGCCGAGGAGGTTCCGGCAGGAGAGAGCACCGTCCGGCTGGCGGAGATGGCCCGGAGGTACCGGGTGTCCATCCTGGCCGGACTGCTGGAGAAGGAGTATGGTAAATACTATAACACGTATATATGTGTCAACGGAGAAGGCCTGGTGGCCAGGTACCGGAAACTCCACCCATTTATCAGCAGGTTTCTCTCACCGGGCGATGGCTATACCCTGTTTGAATTAAACGGTTGGCGATGCGGGATCCTGATCTGCTATGACAACAACGTGATCGAGAATGTGAGGGCCACCACACTGCTGGGTGCCGAGATTATTTTCATGCCCCATGTGACCGGATGTACCCCTTCCCCCATGCCGGGAAGGGGATGGGTCGATATGAAGCTGTGGCAGAACAGGAAGAAAGATCCGGATGCTCTCAGAAAAGAGCTGGAGGGACCCAAAGGCAGAGCGTGGCTGATGCGCTGGTTACCCGCACGAGCATACGATAACGGGATCTATGCCATTTTCACCAATCCCATCGGCCCGGACAACGATCAGGTGAAGAACGGGAATGCCATGGTCCTGGATCCCTACGGGGAGGTGATGGCCGAATGCGGAAGCATGGAAGATGAGGTGGTGGTGGCCGCCTGCACAGGCGACAAATTGAAGCTGGCAGGCGGGTACCGGTACCGGAGAGCCAGGAGACCGGACCTGTACGGTGAGATCCTCTCCAGACCGCACGATCCCTCTACCAGTGTGACATGGATGGAAAGCCAATCACGATTTTTCGGTGAACAATAAGGACAAACTCAGTGATCCCTCTCCTTTTCCATGCGTCTCCTGAGCTCCGCCTCCTGCTCTGCATTCCAGTAGGCGCAGTCCAGCTGCAGAAAGACCGACGTATAGGGCAGCGTGCCGGAGGTTTTGATCACCAGGACCCGGAAGAGGGAGGAGCTCTCGTCCAGTAATCCGAAAACCTCGTCGTGCAGAAGTGATTCCACCTCCCGCCCGGCCAGCAGCCGGTCCATTTCGGATTTAAATTCATCCATTCCGGGGACCTGCTTGTCGGAAAGGAAGGCAAGCTCCCTGTCCCGGTAGATCGTGGGGGAGACATGGCTGCTGGATTCCACGGCATCCAGTACATGACGCAGGGTGGGAAGCAGCTCCTCTCCCGTATAGAGATAGGTCATCCCCGCAGAGGACTGTTCCGGGAATGCTTTGTCCACTACCAGGATCCAGTTGCGGTGGCCCAGCAGGGGCAGCTTGTCTTCCAGAATCACTTTCCAATCCTGACCGGAAGACAGGGTTGCACCCTGACCCGGTGTCCGGTAACTGGAGATGGCCAGAATTGTGAGGATTAAAATAATCCTGCAACAGGAAGAGAGATTCATGTCGATGCTCACAGGATCGGTGTGGTTCATTCTTATGATGGTTGATCCATTAAAGATATCTAAAATTACTAACTTGGAGATTCACCCGAAGCTAAATGAAACGAAGGACATTCATCAGAACGGGAACAGCGGCTTCCACGGCGGCTTACCTGAATCCAATGGGGGTAATGGCCTCCGTCAGACCTCCCCTGATCAAGCTGGGAGGTCCTCTTTACCTTCCTTCGCGAACATACTTCTCGCTGGAGGCGATGCCCTGGTCATTTCCCGATTCTGCCGACTCTTATCTGAGGCTGCTGCAGGCAGTGGACAGGAATCATTTCGGGGTACATCTGGATCCCGTAAATATGATTACCTCTGTTCGTGATTACTTTTATAACGGAAAGCGGATCAGGAGTATGTTTAAAAAGCTGGGCCCTCATATCAGGAGCTGTCATGCAAAGGATATCATTCTGAGGGAAGACAACTATATCCCTCAGCTGGACGAGTGCAGGCCGGGGCTCGGATATCTGGATTACCGGACATTCCTGAAGGAACTATCCCTTCTGAAGGAGATACCCCTGATGATGGAACACCTGCAGACGGCAGAAGAGTATTCCAAGGCTGCGGCTCATATCAGGGCAGTTGGAAAAACTGTAAACGTGGAGGTATCTTCACCTGAGTAAAAAGCACCATTGTATCTATCAAATAGCCCAATCAATGAAACAGATCCTGCCTCCAACCCTATTCTTTCTGTTCGTATGGATGATCGGATGCAACGCTCCGGTCCCTCAGGAAAATCCTCCCAATTTCGTATTTATCCTGGTAGATGACCTGGGCTGGGCCGACCTGGGATGTTACGGGAGCAGCTTTCATGAGACTCCGAACATCGACCGTCTGGCAGCCGCATCGCTGAGGTTTACCGATGCCTATGCGGCCTGTCCGGTCTGTTCTCCCACCCGGGCCAGCATTATGACCGGCAAGTATCCTGCCCGCATCGGGGTTACCGACTGGATCCCGGGAAGACAGACCTACCGGGCAGGACAGCCTTCCGACCGGCTTCTCTCCAGACCATTCTCCAACCAGATGGCCCTGGAGGAGGTGACCCTGGCAGAGGCCTTCCAGGAGGCCGGGTACCGCACCTTTTTTGCCGGGAAATGGCACATGGGGGAGGATTCCATCTATTGGCCGGAGCACCATGGGTTTGATATCAACAGGGGTGGTTGGAGTACGGGGTATCCCCGCGGCGGTTATTTCAGTCCATACGAGAATCCGCGGCTGGAGAGCGGTCCCGATGGAGAATATCTGACCGACCGCCTGACCGGGGAATCGATCCGGTTCCTCCGGAAACATACAGAAACGACCCCGGATACACCCTTCTTCCTTTATCTTTCCTTCTATTCAGTGCATACTCCTCTGCAGGCCAAGGAATTCCTGGTTGACAAGTATACACGTAAACGGGACTCTCTGGGTTTGACCCCCTCCGTTGCGGAGACCACCGACAGGGAGTGGATCCGGTATGCACCTCCCGGAGGAAGGTTCGTGGAACGGGTGGGACAGGGGCACCCCGTATATGCCGGAATGATAGAGACTCTGGACCGGAATGTGGGAAGGCTGGTAGAGCAGCTCGATTCCCTGGACCTGAGTGGTCAGACTATCATCGTTTTCATGTCCGATAACGGGGGGCTGTCTACTTCGGAAGGGTCTCCCACATCGAACATGCCGCTCAGGGCAGGCAAAGGATGGCTGTATGAGGGTGGTATCCGGGAACCGATGTTGATTCGCTGGCCCGGATCAGGTTCCGAAGGTAAGGTTTCGGATGTACCGGTTACCAGTACCGATTTCTATCCCACACTCCTGGAGATGGCAGGGCTGGATCCGAAACCGGATCAGCATCTGGACGGGGTCAGCCTGGTCCCTCTGCTGGAAGGAGCGGAACCGGAGGAATTGACGGGCAGGCCCTTATTCTGGCACTATCCCCACTACAGCAACCAGGGAGGAAAGCCCGGTGCGGCTGTCAGAATGGGCCCGTACAAGCTGATCGAATTTTTTGAGGACGACCGGGTGGAACTCTACAACCTGGAGGCCGATCCGGGAGAGAACAACGATTTGAGTGATGAGCAACCCGGGCTGGTGAAGGAGTACCTGCAGATTCTTCACAGCTGGCAGGTGGAGGTCGATGCGGAAGGGATGGACCCCAATCCCGACTGGGATCCGCTTTACCGAAAAACCGATTAGTCGCTCTGATCTTCCAGACAGTTTTCGGTGAACTTTTTCTGTTTTTAAATAAACAGGATTTGTGTGGCGGTGAAGTTCAGGGTCTCTCCCAGGTAGGTGTTCAGGGTGACATACCATGTTCCCCAGATGAAGTACTGCAGGAACATCAGGGTGGAGAGCTGTAGTCTGGTCTTGATTCACATGGGAAAAGAAAAGTTTTCAGTATAATAGTATATTTTCCTTAATATTGTCAACGGGCACACATATTGTCAGCGGGGCCACTGCAGAATAATCCGTTATTTCCAAAACTGATTTTTTATGAGCCGGTCGAATATTCTCCAGAAAATAAAATATGGATCCTTGGTGAGCATCCTGTATGCGTTTTCACTGCTCCTGATCTCCTGCGAACCTCCGCAGAAACCCGATATCATCCTGATCTGTGCCGACGACATGGGGTGGTCCGACCTGGGATGCTACGGAAGTGAGGTAGCGACGCCCCATATCGACCGGCTGGCAGAAGAGGGGATCCGTTTCACTCAGTTCCACAACACCTCCAAGTGTTTCCCGTCAAGGGCCTGCTTACTGACCGGGGTCTATGCACAGCAAACCGGCTACCATAACTCTTATAATGATCCGCTGCACCATGCCGTGACCCTGGGTGAAGTACTCAGGGAGGTGGGGTACCTGACCCTCTGGTCGGGCAAACATCATGGATTGGAAAACCCGGTTAACAGGGGATTTGACCGTTATTACGGGCTGAAGGACGGGGCCTGCAACTACTTTAATCCCGGCGAGCAGCGCCCGGGTGAGGGCCCTCCGGCCAGAAAAGGGAGGGAGGGCCGTAAGAACCGCCGCGCATGGTGCATCGACAGTGTGATGTATCAGCCCTATACCCCTGAGGCAAAGGACTTTTACACCACCGATTACTTTACACATTATGCCATCGACTGGCTGGAGGAGTACAGGGACGATTCCAGACCCCTGTTTCTCTATCTGGCCTATACCGCACCCCATGATCCCCTCATGGCATGGCCCGAGGATATCGCCCGGTATAAAGGATGGTACGATGAAGGATACGGGCCCGTCAGAGAGCAGCGGTACCGCAGGCAGCTGGAGATGGGGCTGATCGATTCCTCCTACAGGCTTTCCGAACCTACCCACCCGGTTTGGAAGGATCTCCCCGATTCCATGCGCCGGGAGGAGGCCCGGAAAATGGAGGTATATGCGGCCATGATCGACCGGATGGACCAGAATGTGGGAAGGATTGTGGAAAAGCTCAAAGAGACAGGGCGGTGGGAAAATGCCCTGGTCATGTTCGTATCGGATAACGGGGCCTCCGCAGAGGTGGTGCGTCTGGGGGATGATTTCGGGGAGATCGGCTCCATGACCCGGTGGTCATCCCTGGGGCCGCGCTGGGCCAATGTCTCCAATACGCCGTTCCGGTATTACAAGAATTACAGTTACGAAGGGGGGATCAATACTCCGTTGATCGCCCGCTGGCCCGGTCAGATCGAACCGGGGACCTTCAGCCGGTTTCCCGGCCATTTCATCGATATGATGGCCACCCTGGTGGAGGTTTCAGGGGCGGAATACCCCTCCGTGTTCAACGGGTCAGGGATCACTCCCATGCAGGGAACGAGTCTTCTTCCTGCTTTCAGGGGAATCGAATCCGAACGGGATCGACCCCTGTTCTGGGAATGGAGGAACGGGCAGGCCGTCCTGAGCGGCGAATGGAAACTGGTGAGGCATGGTCTGGAGAATCCCTGGGAGCTGTACCGGGTGTCGGAAGATCCTGCGGAAACTGAAAACCTTGCAAGCACTTTTTCTAAAAAGACCAGGGAGTTGGAGGCTCTTTTCATGGGGTGGAAAGAATCGGTCATGGAAGAAAATTAGTATCTTGCTTTTTGATCCCGGATGGAGAAGGTTCGGATTTATAGAATAGGCAACTCCCTGACCGTCCACAACGGAGCAGTGGAAAACAGCCGCATCTGCGTCACCAGCCTTGATCTGAGCGAGGGTTACCATCAGGTTGTTGAGAACCAGTTATCCCATACCTTTGAGGATATTCCCGGGGTATTTCAGGTAACCATCACTGCTCCCAACTACCTCCCATACACCTATTTATCAGGAACAGCCACAGGGACCGGGAAGCAACAAAACCTCTGTTTCAGGGCGTATCCGAATCCAGTCAGTGACCGGATCACGGTAGAGGTGGATGTGTCCGGAGGGGTGTTACAGATCATCGATCTGCATGGAAGGATCTTTCAGGAGCAGGTGCTGGTGCCCGGTGTTCAATCCATCGAAATCTCTTCCCTGCCCGATGGCACCTACACACTCCTGTTCCAGACGGACTATGGATTCTCCAGAGAGAAGATGGTGAAGCTTGTCTCTAACTAGTCGCGGCTACCAGGATCCGGTAAAGCCTCCGTATGGAAGCAGTTTCAGGGATATGCGGCCTCTGTCTGTCTCGAGAGTCTTCTCTGTCAGCTGATTCGGGTTGGAGCCGTCCATGATGAGGGTGATCTCTCCGGGCGGGTTTCCGGTGACCGAAAGGTCTATGGTTAGTTCCTTCTCCGTGTTCTCGCCGTTGATCCCGGCGATATACCATTTTTCTCCTTTTTTCCGCGCTATGACCACCTCCCTTCCGGGATAGCCGGCCACAAACCTCGTATCATCCCAGGTGACCGGTAGTTCACGGAGCAGCTCCACAGCCGAAGGAGGGAGTCCTGCGGTGACTTCCGGGGTATCCATATAGTGCATGATGCCCGACTCGAGCAGAATGGGAAGTGCCATCTCAAAACCGTAGGTGGTCAGGTGTGGATAGTTGTGTTCAGAGAACCCCCCGGGGGTGTAATCGACCGGACCCACAGCATTCCGCGTGAAGGGAACGATCGTCAGGTGAGCCGGGGCGAGTGCGGGAAAATCGGCGTCGAATTTATAGGACTCCCCGCCCCTGACCGATTCCATGGTCACCAGGTTGGGCCAGGTGCGCCTCCAGCCACGCGGCAGCGTACAGCCATGTACATTCACCAGCAGTTGATATGCGGCGGCATCCTCCAGGATCCCCAGATACTGTTTGATGATCTCCTGTTTGTCGGACTGGAAGAAGTCCACCTTGATGCCACGGATCCCCATCCCGGCAATACGTTCAAACTCTTTTCTCCGCTTTTCCCTGTCATCCATCAGATCTCTGGGTTGTTCGGCGACCACATTGTGTTTTCCTCCCGAATTATACCAGAGAAGTAACCCGATACCTTTATTCTCTGCATATGCAGCCAGCTGTTCGATATTCCCGTTCTTCATCAGGTTCCAGTTGGCATCCACCAGGGAATACTCCCAACCCATTTCTTCCGCAAAATCGACAAAGGGAATCAGACGCTTATAGTCCTGCGGACTTTCGCTGTCCGACCACCAGCTCCAGGATGCCCTGCCGGGTTTTATCCAGCCTGGATCTGCCAACATGGAGGGAGCAGCCAGATCGGTGGGCAGGGAGGTCTCCACGACCTCTGCGGGAGAGGGACCGATGGCTACAAAGCGCCATGGCAGCGACCACGGAAGGGTGGAATGGGAGGTGTTTTCATAATAGCCTTCTGCTTCGTTCTGCTCTGCAAACCGTATGGCATATTCACCTCCGTAACACTCCTGCTCCAGATGGGAGGCGCCGTATGTACCGTCAAATCCTGCTTCTGAAACGAGCATCCAGGCTCCTTCACTCTCTACCAGGAATGGAAATGCCCAGCCTTTCTTTTCCGCCGGTGCCGGGGTTCCCACTTCCAGCGGGCCGGTAAAATAGGTCTCGTAGGCCGGGGTCCAGGTGGTCACAGCATCGTATGGATGCCCCCAGAAATTTCCGTCACTGAAATGGAATCCTGTCACCTCACGGATGACCCGGAAATGCTTGTCATTCTCTTCCGGGAACTGGTAACGGAAGGCTATTCCACGGTCAAAGGCCCTGAATTGCAACGCCACCTTCGCCCGGTCCTGATTCCTGTAGGTGAGGGTAAGTTCGTTGAATATTCCTGTATTTTCCAGTCTCTTCCCGGTGCGCAGCGTATAGGTTTCTTTCACCTCCCGTCGTTCTTTCACAGAGATCAGTTCCAGGTTCTCCACAAACCGGGTGTCTTCCCGTTCAAGACCCAAAGGTGAAAGTTCCATCACCTGATAGAAACTGTCCCCCCGTAACATGTATACTGAATAGTAAAGCTTTGCGGGCATTTCATTGTTCAGGTGGCCGATCTCTATCCGAAGGATCTGACCGGGTGATTCCATCCGGAATGCAGCATCCTTCCTGGAACAAGCGGTTAAACCACTGATAAAAAGTGAAATAAGAATAGGAGAAATGATTTTCATCGTTCCGTTATTTTTTTCGTCTAACTTTCAATTCTTTCTCTGTTTCTTCCAGTTTCTCTTTGATGGATAGTTTCATCCGGCGATAATATTCATTGATTTCATAGGAGGACTCGGGATGTGATGTTAAAAATAGAGGTTTAATAAGGCGAAAGAGTCCGGTATTTTGTGCTATGAGTAAACCATTTTATCTCACTGCATCCAAAAAAGCCGGGGAGTGATTCGCCGGAAACCGCTCAGATGATCCCCGGGAATCCTATAAAATCAGAGTGGCTCCTTGCCGGTGCAGATCGTCTATTCATATATTTTTTCATACCTATTGATTAAAATGCCGAACGGAAAAGCAAATTCCCGGTTCTAATTTTGGCCTGACAGATTCGTGAGCCACTATGATCAACCGTCAGAAAATCCGGGTCCCAAAACCCTATATGGCCCAGGTCTCCACTGAAAAGTTTGAGGAGAAGATCGCCACTCCCCCGGAGGGTGTAGTTCAGAACAGGTACTCCCATATTTCTGCAGGAACCGAACTGGCCTGTATTGCCGGACTGGAATCGTTCTTTGCCATTCCTGATATCCCCGGTTACACGGCCATAGGCAGAGTGCTGAAAACAGGGGATGAGATGAAAGGAGCACTGAAGTTTGCCTTCCCTGTTTACTCATTTGATCAAACCCCAAAAAATTTCCGGGAGTTGTCATCGACTGTGCCGATAATTAGTATTTTGCATCTGAAACGAATCCATGACTGAAAAGAAAAAATTCCGCATCGGTGTGATCGGTGCGGGAATGATTGCCAGGACCCATCTTCAGAACTTGCATAAGACCGGCAGGGTGGAGGTGACCTGGATTGCGGCCCGGAACCCTGAGAATCTGAAAAAAGTGAAGGAGGAGTTCGGGATTGAGCGGATGACGCATCGCTACCATGACATCCTGGAGGACCCCGAAGTAGACCTGGTGCTGATCACCACTCCTCCCCACCTCCACAGGGAGATGTTCATCGAGGCTGTCCGGGCATCCAAGCATGTGTTGCTGGAAAAGCCCATGACCCTGAACAGAGACGAGATCGATGAAATGGTCCGGGTAAAGAAGCAATATCCGGAAATCCTGGCCATGGAGTGTTCCGGACGGCATGCCCGGTTAGCTCCCAAATACCTGAAAGTAAAGGAGATGATCGAGTCCGGTGCCCTGGGCGAGATCTACTATATTCATCACAATTGTGTCTCGAGGCAGAACCGGCCTGGAATCGAATTCCATCCTCAGGCCAAATGGTTCCTCGATAAATCCCAGGCGGGCGGTGGTCCGCTTTTCGACTGGGGGGTCTATGATCTCTCCTTTCACCTGGGGATTCTCGGTGATTCCCACGAACTGGTGGAGGTGGAAAGTGCGCTGCTGAAGAGCGGCCTGGATGAGGTGGATCCGGAGACCGGCATTTACGACGTGGAGGAGCATTTTGTGGTGAACATGTGGCTGAGCGGAGGGCTCAAGTATTTCTGGGAAAGGGGAGCGCATGCCAATGTGGAGGTCCCCAACGAGACCAGGATATACGGTACAAGGGGCGGTATCAAGCTGGGATACTGTTCATGGGACGATCCGGTCATCACTTTGTTCGGGCTCGATAGTGAAAACAAAGCCACACGGGAGCAGATGGCACTCGATTACAGCGAGCAGGATGACGGTCTGGCACTTACCGAACACCTGATCCGGGTACTGGATGGGGAGGAAGATCCCGTGATTACACTGGGACAGGCACAGAAGCATATGGAGATCCTTTTCCGCTGTTACGAGGCTGCCCGGCAGTCATCCTAAGTGAGAGACCAAAGAGATAAGTGGAACCAATAAATAATTTTTTTATGACCCAGGTAACCAAAAAAGAGATTGCCAAAATGATCGATCACTCTCTGCTTCATCCCACCATGGACGACGAAACTTTACGAAAGGGGATCGAACTGGCCAGAAAGTATGATGTGGCCTCTGTCTGCATCAAACCCTATGCGGTAAAAATGGCAGCGGAGCTGCTGGAAGGTTCCGATGTGCTTGTATGCACGGTGATCGGATTTCCCCACGGGAACAGCCGGGTGGATGTGAAGGTATTCGAAACGGGAAGAGCCATCGATGACGGTGCAGTGGAGATCGACATGGTGGTCAATACCGGGAAGGTGCTTTCGGAGGACTGGGAATACGTGAAGCAGGAGATCGCGGCCGTCGCATCGGTAACCAAGAAGCATGGTGCGGCGCTAAAAGTGATCTTCGAGAACGATTTTCTGCCGGAGGATAGATTTAAGATCAGGTTGTGCGAGATCTGTTCGGAACTGAAGGTGGAATTTGTGAAGACTTCCACGGGTTATGGATTCGTCAAGCAACCCGATGGTTCCTATGCATATCGCGGTGCTACAGTGGAGGATCTGAAGCTGATGAGAAAACATTCGGCCCCGGAAGTGGAGGTGAAGGCTGCCGGAGGAGTACGGACCCTGGAAGACACCCTGAAGGTCAGAGAGCTGGGAGTGACACGGATCGGGGCTACCGCTACGGAAAAGATCATTCTTGCAGTGGAAGGCCTGAAGGGCGGGGACTCACCGGAAGGGTACTGAGAGACCCAGGATCCCTCGATATGCGCATCCTTCTTTCCATGGCGATCCTGCCGGTCCCTGACTTTTTATTGGCCGGCTACTTGATCATTTGGTGAAGAATGACCAACTTACCGGTATCCCATGATATCCCGCAAAAAAGAACCATCCGGCCCACGAAATGAAACCTAAAATAGATAAACCATGAAAATTGTTGCTCGCCTTTTTTCGATCCTGCTGGCAGGATTTATGATGACAGGCTGTGGAAGCACTGTTGAAGATGCTCCCCCGCCCAACATCATTTTCATCATGTCGGATGATCATGCCTACCAGGCACTCAGCGCTTACAGCGACCACCTGATCGAAACCCCGAACATCGACCGGATTGCCGAGGGGGGGATGTTATTCAGCAACGCCTGTGTGACCAACTCTATCTGCGCACCCTCCCGGGCGACCATTCTCACCGGCAAGCATTGCCATGTTCATGGAAAGATCGACAACCGGTTCCCTTTCGATACCACCCAGGTGACTTTTCCTCAGATCTTCCAGGAGGCCGGCTATCAGACCGCCATGTTCGGCAAACTGCATTTCGGGAATAATCCCAGGGGGATCGACGAATTTAAAATCCTTCCGGGCCAGGGCGAATATTATAATCCGGATTTTATCACTAACGAAGGCAGGATCCGGATCGAGGGGTACACGACCGATATTATTACCGACCTGACCCTCGACTGGATGAAGGAGAGCAGGGATCCGGATAAGCCGTTTCTGCTCTTTTACCTGCATAAGGCTCCTCACAGGGAATGGCAGCCTGCTGAAAGGCATTACAGGGAATATATCGATAAAACCTTCCCCGAACCACCTACGCTGTTTGATGATTATGAAGGCAGGGGTGCAGCCGCCAAAGAAGCTGAAATGAACATTCTGGTGCATCAGAACTGGTCCGGCGATTCCAAGCTCTACCCTGAAGTTCTGGATGAACTGGGGATTGAGCCGGCTTCCGACTGGGATAAGCGACCCATGGAGAATTTGATGCGACGTATGACCGAGGAGCAGAAAGAAGCCTGGAATGAAGTCTATGGCCCCATGAATGAGGAGTTCAAGGGGCAATACCCCTCCATGTCCAGGGAGGACCAGATGCGCTGGAAATACCAGCGTTACATGCAGGATTATCTGGCCAGTATAGCCGCGGTGGATGAAGGAGTCGGAAAAGTGCTGGACTATCTGGATGCAGAAGGACTTTCGGAAAATACCATGGTGGTCTACACCTCTGACCAGGGATTTTATCTGGGGGAGCACGGCTGGTTCGACAAGCGGTTCATCTACGATGAATCTTTTAAGACACCCTTGCTTGTCAGATGGCCGGGGGTGGTGGAGCCCGGTACCAGCAATGACCAGATGGTTCAAAACCTGGATTTTGCCCAGACGCTGCTGGATGCAGCCGGGATCACTGCTCCGGAGGATATGCAGGGGGAGAGTTTTGTGCCTCTTCTGAAGGGCGACGATGAGGAGTGGGACCGTGATGCGGTGTATTATCACTACTATGAGTACCCGGCGGTTCACATGGTAAAACGCCATTATGGAATTGTCACACGGGAGTACAAACTGGCACACTTCTATTACGATATCGATGAGTGGGAACTCTACGACCGCCTGAATGATCCCCTGGAATTGCAGAACCAGTATGACCATCCCGGGTATGCCGATGTGGTGAACGAGTTGAAGGAGAAGCTTCAGGGACTCAGGGAGAAGTACGGGGATTCTGAAGAACTGGACCAGAAGTTTATCGATCTGTATGAAAATCGTAATAATCGGTAGAGTCCATAAAGTACATTAAGTCCATAAAGTCTGTATATAATTATTGGTTATGAAAAGCATGTTCGAAGACTATCTCAGGATCCGTACCTTCCTGATTTTTCCCGTGATGATTCCCCTGTTCTTGGCGGGATGCGGGACGGCGGAACAGGAGAGGGGGACCGGTGCACAGGATGCTGATCTTCCCAACATCGTGCTGATCGTATCGGATGATCACGGCATGGGCGATCTGGGATGCTACGGCAACGAGGCGGTCACAACGCCCAACATGGATTACCTGGCCTCCCAGGGGATCCGGTTCGACCGGGCCCACTGTACCTCAGCCTCCTGCAGTGCCAGCCGGTCGGTAATCCTGACCGGGCTCTACAACCATGCCACCGGTCATTACGGTCACAGTCACCATTTCCACCATTTCTCCACCTACGACCATGTCTTTTCGTTGCCGGTGCTCCTGGAAGAGCTGGCCGGATACCGAACCGGACGCATTGGGAAGTACCATGTGGCCCCGGAGGAGGTGTACCGGTTCCAGGAAGTCATGCTGGCCGACCAGCGCAACGCGGCAGCCATGGCGGACAGCTGCGCCGGGTTTATCCGGCAAAACAGTGACCATCCGTTCTTCCTCTATTTCTGTACCTCCGATCCGCATCGTTCAGGTCCGCTGAACGACGAGCCAATGGCACCCGATGCATTTGGCAATGTGCCGGGAGGACACGAAGGAGTGGAAGAGCAGTATTTCACTCCCGGCCAGGTGACAGTTCCACCCTATCTTCCCGACAGTAAGGAAAGCAGGGAGGAGCTTGCCCAGTATTACCAGTCGGTGGCACGGGTCGATTACGGGCTGGGAAAACTGTTTAGCTACCTGAAGGAGGCCGGTGTCTGGGACCGTACCCTGATCATCTATATCTCCGATAACGGGATTGCCTTTCCCGGCGCCAAGACCACTATCTATCAACCGGGGATCAATATCCCCTGCCTGGTGAAGAATCCGGGAGGGGAGAATGCGGGTGCCCATACCGAAGCTCTGGTTAGCTGGGTGGACCTGACCCCCACCATTCTCGATGTGGCAGGGGTCTTACCACAGGCCGGCAACCGTTTAAAGGAGCGGTACGATCAGAACAGCGGGCACTGGGCCAGCACGGTCAATGAGAAATTTCACGGCCGTTCCTTCGTGCCGGTACTGAAGGATCCGGGGATCGCCGGTTGGGACGAGACCTACGCATCCCACACCTTTCACGAGATCACCATGTACTATCCCATGAGAACGGTGATCACTGATCCTTACAAACTGATATGGAATATCGCCTGGCAGCTTCCCTATCCCAGTTCCACCGATCTCTGGGCCTCCTCCACCTGGCAGGCGGCCCTGTCAGAAGGAGACGGGATGTATGCAGGGCGGAGCATCGAAGCATATATGCAACGTCCGGAATTTGAGCTATATGAC
>CAZRZY010000115.1:0-14520 GCA_964604655.1 uncultured Bacteroides sp.
CCCCATGAACTGGGGCCATGCGGTGAGCCGTGACCTGGTGCACTGGCAACACCTGCCCGTTGCCCTTCATCCCGACCCGCTGGGATACATCTTCTCCGGCAGTGCGGTGATGGATTTTTCCAATAGCTCGGGACTGGCCGTGGGAGAAAAGCCACCCATGGTGGCCATTTTTACCCATCATCATGACTCCCTGGCTGGCGCAGGAAGCAACCTGCATCAGTACCAGAGCATCGCATTCAGTACCGACAGAGGCCGCAGCTGGGAAAAATATGAGGCAAATCCGGTCCTGGATAATCCCGGCATCCGCGATTTCAGGGATCCGAAGGTGTTCTGGTACGAGGAGGGACAAAATTGGATCATGGTGCTGGCTGCTCAGGACCGGGTGAAGTTTTACTCCTCTAAAAATTTGATCGACTGGGAGTTTGAAAGTGACTTCGGAGAAAACATGGGTATTACTGGTCAGCATCAATCCCGGCGGGCCTAATGGCGGGTCCGCCACACAGTATTTCACAGGATCGTTTGACGGACACCAGTTCCTTCCGGAGGACCCCTCCCCCGGGCCCAGGTGGCTGGACTACGGAAAAGATAACTACGCCGGCGTGACATGGTCGAATATCCCAAAGCAGGACGGGAGAAGGATTTTCATTGGATGGATGAGTAACTGGCAATATGCCAACCAGGTACCGACTCAAAGATGGCGGAGTGCGATGAGTGTGCCCAGGGAACTGAAGCTGTTTCTGCAGAAAGGAAAAAGCCACGTGTCCAGCACCCCGGTGGAGGAGCTGGCCTCACTCCGGACCGAACGGATCGATCTGATACCCGGAAAGTGGAGCGGTCAACGGCAGGTGGAAATTCCGGATTCCCTTCCCCCGTCGCAGTATGAGATCGACCTTGCTTTACGTTTCCCCGTGGATAGCACTATGGATAACGGCCCTGCAGCCTCTTTCGGACTGGTCCTCAGCAATACCCTGGGCCAGCAACTGGTCCTGGTAGATCGTTCTTCTGTGGAGCTATTCGTGAACAGCGGAAAAGTGGTGTTGACCGAAATCTTCTTCCCGGATGAGGATTATCACCAGATCAGCCTGATTGCCGGAGGGGGTGCCATGGAGCTGTTAAACGGTTCCATCTACAGCCTCCGTGGTACCTGGCAGGATTGTTTATAACTCCGCACCCGATGTTAACATCTACCCCCCGAAACGGCCCGATCAGGGTCTTCGGGGTTAGGAGAAATCTGCAAAAAGCCGGAACTTTATTTTTGAAAAAGCGGTGCCTTCCACGCAGCCTTTTGTTAGGTATTCAGTCCTTATACTATAGAATATATGAGCCGACCAATCGCGGAGAAAGTGAAAGAACCCTATACCATCATTCTCGGAGCCGAAGGAAGACTGGGCCGGGCCATCGCCCGGCAGGTGGCCCATAAAAAGTGCAACCTGATTCTGGTATCTACCACCATTATTGACCTTCAGCGTTTTGCCATCGGGTTGCAACTGAAGGAGGATCTGCAGGTGGAAGCAGTCAGGCTGGATCTGTCCGACCAGGAGGCTATCCAGGGTTTTTCAGAGGAAATTCGCAGGAAATACGAGATCCGTGCGCTGGTTAATAACATTGCATGTGACTGGACTGTCTCCGGGCAGCAATCGATCAGTGAACTGGCCCGGGAGGATTTCATGACCCGTTTCCGGGGGGCGGCATTGCTCACCTGGAGCCTGCTTCCCCATATGACCGGACTCTCCTCCTCCTATATCCAGCATATTATCCCCTTCCCATTCCGAAAGGAACAATTCACTTCGGATATGCAACAATCGGTTAGCAAGATGTATGCGTTTGCCAGGGAGCTGAACGGCGAATTAAGACCAACCACCGTCTCCGTCAGTATCGTACATCCGGCACCCATGCGATGCACCGGGGAGCAGCCGGAGATGTCGGAAACACTGGTGGCACGTGAGGAAGAGCCCTCCCCCGCCCAGGTGGCCATGAAAGCGGTCAACGGGATGCTTCGGGGCGACCGGCTGATCATACCCGGATTCTGGAACCGGGTTCAATTCTTCCTCAACAGGCAGGCTACCAACTGGTTCAGGTCGGCTGACGAAAGTCTTGGATCCGGCCTGCAACCTTCTGTATGATGGTTCATCCGATGGTTGTTTCCATGTTATGGATGGATGCCTATTGGGTCTGATAGTGCTCGTCTTGTGATTCTCCCGGTATCTCCGTACCTTTTTTAGCAACCTAATCACCAATCGCATCTTCCATGAAATCCAATACCACCTTTCTGGCATGCCTGGCCACCTTCCTGCTATGGACAGTCACCTCGTGTGACCAAATGGAGCAGAAAGATGTCCATGAAGAATTCAACACCCTCTACCGGGGTGAAAGGCTCAACCGCATTGCCTTCCCCATGGGGGGAATCGGCGCTGGCATGATCTGCCTGGAAGGCAACGGCTGTATCTCCCATGTGTCGGTACGTCATCAACCCGATGTGTTCAATGAGCCGTTCATGTTCGGAGCACTGGCCATCCGCGGGATGCCCGATGGAGCCAGAGTGCTGGAGGGCCCGGTCCAGGGGCGCAAGATCTTTGGTGCACCCTATACCGGTAACGGGATCGCCAGAAGCAACTACGGATTCCCCAGGTTCGACGAGGCAGAGTTCCGGGCAAGTTTCCCCTTTGGAGCGGTCACCCTTCGGGATGAAGAGATCCCGGTAGGAGTCCGGATCACCGGCTGGAGCCCTTTCATACCGGTAAATGAGGACAACTCTTCGCTCCCCCTGGCGGCTCTTGAATACCGCTTTGAAAATCAGACAGACAGCGCCCTGGAGTTGGTCTTCTCCTACCATGCGGAAAACTTCATGCGCATGCGTGGAGTGAACCAGTGGGGGATCACCTACGAAAACGAAGGTCATCGGATCGGCAAAGTGGACAATGGATTCATTTTATCGCAGTCCTGCTTTCCCGACAGGCCCCACTATAAGGGCGATTTTGCCATCACCACACTGGAGAAAGCCACTGTGGACCACCGGTGGTTCCGCGGAGGATGGTACGATGCCAGAACCCTTCTCTGGGAGGATATCCAAAAAGCAGTCCCGGTAGAGGATACGGCCGCATCCGGTTCTTTGAATGCCTCCCTCTATGTCCCGCTGACTCTGGAGGCGGGGGAATCGAGAACCATACACCTGCTGATGGCCTGGTATGTACCCCACTCCGGCCAGCGACACGGTTTGGGGCCGGCAGAGGGGGAACCAGCCTGCAATCCTGCCACCGGTTGCTGCAGTCCGGAATACACCGCTCAATTTTATGAACCCTGGTATTCCACCAGGTTTGAGGACATCACGCAGGTCCACTCCTACTGGCATGACCACTACCGCGAACTGAGGGAAGAGACGGAATCCTTCACCCGGACCTTCTTTGCATCGGACCTCCCTCCGGAGGTGCTGGAGGCCGTTTCTGCCAACCTCTCTATCTTAAAATCACCCACCGTGCTCCGGCAGAAGGATGGATCATTATGGGCCTATGAGGGTTGTTTCGACGAAGGAACCGGCTGCTGTCACGGCTCGTGCACCCATGTCTGGAATTATGCACAGGCAATCCCGCATCTTTTCCCGCAGCTGGAACGAACGCTCCGGGAGACCGAGTTTACGGTCAGCCAGGATGAAAGGGGACACCAGACCTTTCGCTCGGCACTGCCCATTCAGACCGTGGGTCACGGCTGGCACGCCGCGGCAGACGGGCAGTTGGGCGGGATCATGAAAGCTTACCGGGAATGGCGGATCTCCGGAGATACCGAATGGCTCCGGGGGATCTGGCCGGAGGTGAGGCAAAGCTACCGGTACTGTTCCTCCACCTGGGATCCGGAAGGAAAAGGGATCCTGGAGGAGCCGCACCACAATACCTATGATATTGAGTTCTGGGGCCCCGATGGCATGTGCACTTCCATCTACCTGGGGGCAACCCTGGCCATGATACGCATGGCCGATGCCATGGGAGAAGATCCGCAGGAGTATTCACAACTCCTGGAGAAGGGGCGGAGATATATGGAGAACGATCTTTTCAACGGAGAGTACTATATCCAGAAGACCCAATGGACAGGGCTTCAGACACCCTCACCGGAGGAGCACCTGACCGCCTCCTGGAACATTAACTACAGTCCCGAAGCCCTGGAGCTTCTTCAAAAGGAGGGCCCCAAATACCAGTACGGGACCGGCTGCCTTTCCGACGGGGTCATCGGTGCCTGGCTGGATGCGGTATGCGGGCTCCCCGGATTCCTGGACAGCGAGCAGGTAAAAAGTCACCTGAAGGCGGTTCACCGGTACAACCTGAAGACCGATCTTTCCGACCATATCAATCCCCAGCGGCCGGGATTCGCCATGGGAGAGGAAGGCGGCCTGCTGCTCTGCTCCTGGCCCAACGGAGGGATGCCTGCCCTTCCATTTGTATACAGCAACGAGGTATGGACCGGCATCGAGTACCAGGTAGCCTCTCACCTGATGATGCACGGAGAGGTGGAAAAAGGACTGGAGATCGTCCGGGAGGCGCGGCGCAGGTATGACGGGACCATCCGCAATCCGTTCAACGAATATGAATGCGGACACTGGTATGCCAGGGCCATGTCCAGTTATGCCCTGATGCAGGGTCTGACCGGACTCTTCTATGATGCGGTGGAACGGACCCTGATCATCGACTCGAAGATCGGGGAGGATTTCCAGTGTTTCCTCTCCACGGCCACCGGATACGGACTGGCCGGTCTGAGGAACGGAGAGCCTTTCCTGGAGGTGGTTTCGGGGAACATCCAGGTGGACCGGTTCGTGAACCGGACCGATCCTATTGATCCATGATCCGGTCGAACTCGGTGCGGTCCAGTACTACCGGTTCATATTCCACGTTATAGAGGCGCAAGACCCTGACGAATGCCCGGAGGTGATTTTCAGACGCCCGGCAGAGGCCTATCTTGCCGATGCAAAAGCGTTCCAGCTTCTCTTTGCCGAACACTACTTCCGCACCACCTACGAGACCATCAAACGTTACGATCCCAACCACCTGGTGATGGGATGCCGTTTCGGTGCCCCTCCCGACAGTGCCCTGCTTCAGCAAGTCGCTCCCTGGATGGATGTGCTCTCTCAGAATAATTAGATCAGGAACGGGAAACCTGGAACCCGGTTCCTGAAACGGTAAAATCGACAAAACGGGCCCTCTTGTTCGGACGATCCGATTCCAGCACCTTTCTTGCACGGACGGCTGCCTCCGGCGATTTGGCGAACATCAGCAGATAGCCGCCACCGCCTGCCCCCAACAGTTTGTATCCCAGCATCAGATCATCCACCCTTCGGACAATCTCCTGTATGACCGGTGGATTGGTCCCCTCATCCAGCCGCTGGTTCAGCTGCCAGCTATATGCCACCCTCCCGGCCAGTCCCTGGTAGTCATTATGGAGCAGGGAGTGGAAGGTCTCCACCGCATGATGCTTCATCTCCAGGAAGATCTCCAGGTGTACGGAGGAGTTCAGGAACATCGACTTAACGATCTCCCCCAGAATATCCCTTGCAATGCGGGTCACCCCGGTGTAGTAGAGCAACATCATGGAGCGGGTATCCCGATCGGTGAACAGCTGGTCGGGAAGCCATTTGATCCCGGCACGCTGCTGGATCCCCGCGTCGGTTTCCAGCAACTTTACCCCGTGGAAAATGCCGCCGTACTGATCCTGCCATCCTCCTCCGGTGGTCAGCATCTGTTCGATGATCAGGGTCCGGTAGGCGATCTCGTGTTTATCCCACCCCAATCCGCAGAACTCACCCAGTGTTCCCAGAACGGTGGCAGCCAAATTGGAACTGGTTCCCAGCCCCGATCCTTTGGGAACAGCGGCCAGCATCGACAGCTCGATCCCGCAGCCAAATTGCTTCAGCCGGGTCTCCAGGTCGTTAAAGCGGAGGGCGGAGAATTCGGGAGAGAATCCCGCGAGTGCCAGAGCGGCCATCGGGATGGAAAATCCTCCGCCCAGCGTATCATATTGCCGCAAATCCTCAAAGGTCCGGATCTCCATTTTCTGACCCAGATCAATGGATCGGAGGATAATGGCCGGATCCTGGAGGGGCCTGGCAAACACCTGGAGCGGGAGCTGTCCGTTCAGTTCCACCGAAAGGTTGACCACCTTCCCTCCCTCTATGATGCAATATGGAGGGGTATCGGTCCACCCGCCTGCCAGATCGAGGCGCACCGGACTCCTTCCCCACAATATCTGATCGTCCAGCACGCTGCGGAATGGTTCCACCGGCTGCTGACGGAGGGTGTCGATCATCTCATGACGCAGTACCTGGAAAGTCTGATCCTCGTAGCGCTTTGAAAGGACGCTGTTCCCGCTCACCCTGGCCCTGAACATATAGTCATTGATCCGCTTGATCACCGGTTCTCCGGCAGGCAGCTCGACTGGCAGGTCCAGACCCAGCTTCCGGTAGTCAGCGGCAATCCTTTCCAGATCCAGAAAATAGAAGATGCTTTTATGGTGGTTCGATGCCAGCCGGGGCAATGAAAGCCCTTTCAGCTCCTGCCTCTGGCGGTAGATCTCCAGGGGATCGACCTTAATTGACAGATCCCTGGCTGAAAGCCGGAAGGCATCTCTCCAGAGGTGACCGTGCTCTACTTTCCCCAGCATATCCTTGATGATGGGCAGCAGCTCTTCCGTTTCGGCCACCGGGAACAGCGGAAGCTCCTGGATATGGGAATGGGGAATAAATCCTGCTTCAGAAGGACTCAATCCCCTGTCGTTTAGCCAATTTTCCAGGGAACGGCTCATCCAGACAGCCCCCTCCTCCAGCGAACGGCTGAACGTGTCTCCATACCCGTACAGGCGGATCCCGTATTGCCCGTTGCCCAGAGGTACCAGGTCGAGGCAGGTATTTTCGGGGATCTCCAGTTTCCAATCGTTCTCCGGAATCCCCGTAAGAATATGGTGGTGATGCAATTCCCAGCTCTCCGGAATATAGCAGTTCTCGATCCAGATATGGTGGTTGGCATCGGAGAACATACACCCGATCCGGGAATTCTGCTGAAAAATCGAAGGGTGGTGGTCCGCCTCCCGGGTGAAGCGAAGGCGTTGGTCTGTCACCCGGTTCTGCAGCCTCAGAGCCGACTCTATCAGATCACTGTTGCTGCCGAAATGGTAAAACTCGCCTTCATGAATGGGGACCAGCTGGACATGCAGATCACCCAGCTCCGGATCGGTCCGCCCGGCTTCCGTGCCAAAGGCAGTGAGCATGTCGCTGTAGAGATCATAGAAGCAGGGCCCGCCTCCTGTAAACTCCTCCTTCTCCCGGTCCCAGCCTGATTTCATCATCAGCTTCATGGTGGCTGCATGATTCAGCAGTACGATCCCCGAATCCATGAGGTAAAAGTAATCACGTGAAAGGGCCCTGAGATCCTCCAACGAGGGTTTCTGCCTGACCATGGCCAGCTGGTCGGGATGTTCCCTGCGGCTGAAGAAAACCCCGTGACGGGAGGCCACCTCATCATCGACCCACACCCCGAACACCAGCGCATCGGCCTCGGGCAGTTGTTCGAAACGGTCGGAGGAGATGAACATCACGTCCCCGCTTCCTATGAGCGTGGTGTAGGAACCGGGGGCGGCATGAAGGATGCGTTCATAAAATCCGGCCTGGAAATCGAGTAACTTCTGATCCAGGTGCTGCCCCTTGGACCATCGGAATACCGGCATGGGAAGAAGGGATTTTCCGCATGGAGCGTAGGCGGGCAACCGGCGGCTCTCTCCCCCTGAATGAATGACCAGGGATGCACGCTGTGAGAGCCACTTTTCAAAACCGTCCAGGAACCTGGAATCCCGGTATGCAGCTTCCAGTATATGCGCTGTGCCTCCGCCCGATCCCGCCTTTTTACCCGGAGGGTCGGATCCCACAAACCATGCTCCCGGGTCGCGCTCCTCCAGGGAGTGAAAATCCGAAGCGATCCTCTCGGGAAGGGTGATCAGCCTCCGGATCATCTTCGTATGGGCGTCAGTTCCATATTCCGGTACATCACCTTCCCGTGATCCCCCTGAAGATAGATGGGACCCGGGGAGAATTCGTCGGAGGTCATCGCTCCCCCGGTCACTCCCTTCACAGGCCGGTTGTCGATGATCTTTGTGCCGTTCAGTATCACGGTCAGATGCCTTTTATAGAGCATCATCTCCATTTTCTGCCACGCTCCTGCCGGCTTTTCTGCCGATTCGGAAGGAGCGATCCGGCTGTAGAGGGCCCCCATGTGATGGGCATCCAGCTCCTTTCCATAGGTGTCCATCACCTGAACCTCGTAGATACCCCGCAGATAGACCCCGCTGTTACTGCCCTCGGGTACATTGACCTCGAGAGTAAGCTTGAAATCCTCAAAGGTCTCTTTAGTACGCAGGTTACCGTAATGGATATGGGGACCGTTCTCGGGTTGAACCGGGTCGTTGACCAGCACTCCGTCCACTACCTTCCATGCACTTCGGGCATTGGGATGGAGCAGGGTCCATCCTTTCAGGTCCCTTCCATTGAAAAGTTCAACAGGCTTTCCGTATCTGGCCTTTTGCAGATCAGGGGGATCCTTGTAGGGTGGAATCCGCTCACCGGTAAAGGAGACGGTCTCCACCGTTGTTCCGCTTTCACTGGGCCGGTAATACATGCCTTCGATTCGGTCCTTCCCGGCCTTGCTGATCTCGAACCAGATAACGGGACGGATGGTCCTGCTGGTATTGCCCTCTTCATCACTCTCTTTTATCACATCGCTTCCGTGATTTAGCATCAGCTTATCATTTTTCACGAAAGTGAAATCAACGGGATAGACGCTTCCCCATCTCCAGAGCAGTTCGGCATCCAGGTAGCCCTCCTCCTGTCGTACTTCCAGCCATCCCGCGTTACTGCTTTCGTAATCCAGGGTCAGAGCCCACATCCCCAGGTAGGGATCTGCAGGAGAATACTGTCCGTTGCCCGGACAGGCAACTGAAAGGATCAACACCAGGACTACCCACTTTACTGTTTCTGTTCGTTTCATGAATGATAATTTTTTTAAAATTATGGGAATGACTGTTCCACACTCTCAGGAAAATGGCCGGAAGCTGCATACCAGTCCCCGCCCTCGCCGATCATCTCCTCACGCAGCCGGAACATCTTCTTCTTCATACGGATGAGGATTTCAGGATGCCGTTCTGACAGATCCTCCATCTGTCCTATGTCGCTCTCCATGTCGAAAAGCTGAAAATTCACCGGTATGGCCCCCTTCAGGTACTCCATATGCCTGGGCTGGAAATTCCACATGGACCATCTGGGAGTATCGGGATCGGGTTTCAGGTTGGCCAGTTCACGTTGATCATAATTCTCCTGGTACTCCAGGGGCTGCTCCTGATAGCCCAGCAGCACCCATTTCCCTTCTCTCAGCATACAGACCGGATCATGAAAATACCGGAAAAAGAATACCGGGGTTTCCCTTTCATAGGAATCCGCCTTCCCGGTAAGGATCGGCGAGAGATCCTCCCCGTCCAGGATTCTTCCGGAGGGAACGGGGATACCGGTCATTGAACCCAGAGTGGGCAGCACGTCGGTAAAACTTCCGGTGGCATTGGATACCACACCGGCAGGTATTGCCCCCGGCCACCTGACCAGGAAGGGTACCCGGATACCGCCCTCCAGGTTGAAGGCTTTTTCACCCCTGAGGGGTTTGTTGGATCCCACCACCTGGGACCCATTATCGGAGGTGAAGATGACCAGGGTCTCCTCCTCCAGTCCCTGCTCTTCCATATAGCGAAGCAGCCGTCCAACCGCATGGTCCATATTCTCGATGCACCCGTAATAGGCCTGATTGTAGGAGTGCCTGGCCTTCAGGGAATCCGGTGCGGCCACTTTCTCGTGAGGTTCGTTGAACCAGATATTGATGTAGAACGGCGATTCCTCTCCGGCACCCTCCTGAAGCCACTTCAATGCCTCATCCATCACCAGCTGGCAGGAATATCCCTGAAGGGGACCCGCCTCCCGTCCACCCCTGAGAAAGTTGACGGGATTCTGGTGGGAGGGCTGTGCATTGTTGTAGGTGAAGAATGTGGTACCATATCCCTGATCGCCCGGCAGGGGTTGCCCCGTCCCTTCGGCTGTGAGATGCCACTTACCGAAATGGGCCGTCCGGTAGCCGGCAGCACCAAGCATCTCCCCCAGGGTGACCTCGCTCTCCCGCAGATGCATGGGTTGCTGTGGCGGGATCCAGTTGTAAATGCCTGTCCGGGTACAATTACGCCCGGTAAGAAGGGCAGCCCTGGAAGGGGAACATACGGCCGCACCACAGTAAAAATCGGTGAACCGCATCCCCTGATCTGCCAGACAGTCGATATTCGGAGTCGTGGCCGTGGGTCTCTTTGCCAGCTCCCCTTCATGGGATTCCCGATAGCAGGTCAGATCGTTATACCCCAGGTCATCCGCCAGGATCAGGACCACATTGGGCCCTGCCGGCTCAGCATCCGGCTGGCACCCGGATAGCCCGCTGAATAACACGATCGCTGAAATGCAGGCAACGGAGAACCGGAATCCGGGAAACAGACAGGGAATCCTCATACCTTATATGTTTGACAGGTGACTTTGACACTTAATATTAGGAAAAATGCCGCAGATCCCCTATTTTTTCAAAAACAACCTATGGAAAGAAGGAATTTCCTGAAATCATCCGGCCTGGTCTTTGCAGGAACAGGATTTCAGATGCGTGATATCCCTGCCCGGGAGAAGAAATCCGCCGAAATAAGGTTTACCCCTGCCCTCAACGCTTACTCCTTCAACCGGTGGCTTCTGGATGGAAGGATAGATATGGACGGATTATTCTGGTTTACCCACGATGCCGGAATCCCGGCTGTGGATCTGACCGCTTACTATATTCCCGGATATCCTGAGGTTCCGGCCGACGATGTGTTATTCGAGATCCGGAGAAAGGCCTTCCGTTACGGTCTGGCAATTTCCGGAACCGGGATCAGGAACGACTTTACCCTGGAAGACCGGCAGGCCCACAGGGATCAGATCCAATGGGTGAAACGATGGATTGTTGCAGCCTCCAAACTGGGAGCTCCTCATATCCGGCTTTTCGATGGCAAGGGAGAGGAGGTGCATGACCGGGAAAAGACACTGGCCCGGGTTATCGGGGCATTCAGGGAATGCGCCGAATTTGGAGCCGCGCAGGGGGTCGTGGTGAATTTTCAGAATCACTTCGATTTCATTAAAGAAACATCGGAGATCCTGGAGGTGATGGAAAAGATCCCGTCCGATTGGTTCGGGCTGATGCAATTGGTCACCGATCGATCCTAACGGGGGTATTTCCCGCTGGAAACACTGGGGGAAGGCGATCCGCGGGAAAAAATGAAGACGCTGTACCGGGAAATGCAGGATGCGCTTTCTGTACTGCCCGGCACTCCTTCTTCTATCGGATGATCAGTTTTCGGGACTCCGTCACACTACCCGATTTCAGCTCCATGTAATAGATGCCGGCAGGCCAGTGGTCCACCTCCAGGGTATGCTCCAGAACCACGGAGGATTTAACCATTTGCTTCTGGAAAATGGCCTTACCCGACGTAGAATAAATCCTGAGCATGATCGTTCCGGTATACGGGCTCTCCACCTTCATTGACAGACTGTTTGAAGCAGGCACAGGGTAGATCTGCAGCGATGAAACTTCCGACTCGAATTCCCCGGCCGAGGTGACGATCACTTTCCTGCTGACCGAAACCTCATCGCTGGGCAGGTATCCGCTGCGGTAAGCTCTGGCATGGATCGTGCGGTCGGAACCGATGGTGAAGGGAGCGTCATAATAGTTAGAAAGCAGACCAGGATCGCCGCCATCGAACTCATAGAAGATGGCATGGCTCTGATTTGCCTGGAGGGTGATAGGATCGGTCGGCAACAATGAATCCGTCTCGGGCAGAATAACCGGACCTGCAGCCTTTTCGATGGTAAGGTTTCGCAGGTCGACCGTGGTAACGGCGATCCCCCCGGTAATATTCATGTAGAATATATAGAACCTTCCTTCATAGTATTCGACCCTCGGGCGGTTCCGTCCCTCTGCCGCGTTGGTAAGGAAGCCGGTCATCTCGTATGGATAGATCCAGTTTCGTCCTCCGTCGAACGAGAAGGTGTAATTTAACTCACTGCCGGAAGCCTCCTTGGAGCCATTAGTCCTCAGACCCACTGCCAGCAGGGTGTCCCCGCCTGGTGTGGAAGCCAGGGCCGAAAGACCCAGATTCAAATGCCAGGTTCCCATCCGGCTGAACAATGCTTTACCGTTTACATCGGCCGAAACGTCGTTGGAGTAACGCTCGTAGATCACAATCTGACTGCTGCCATAGGTCAGGTGCAGATTGCCTTCCCCGTCGACACGAAGGTCGGGCTGGCCCTTTCTCCCCTCCCCGGTGGTCAGCGATACCGCACTGGCAGCGAGAAGAGCCGGCATTTCATAACTGACCGGTGCGTTCATGTAATAGACCGCACCCTCCTCATCGGGCTTTCCTGTAGCCAGATGGAGGTGGTCGGCGTACTGTTCCATCCGGAAATCTGAATCGATCCGGTACAGCTCATCCGCTCCAAGATCGCCCAGTGAATCGACCGAGGTACCGTCGACGGTATAGAAATGGACTGTTCCCAGCACATCACCGGAGGTCAGCACAGAATGGGCAAAAAGCGCCTCACCTTCGTCCAAAGCCGCCAAATCGACCACATAATTCCAGGCTGCCGGTGCGGAAACCGGATTCTGTTCCACACTCCACAGTCCCGTGGCATCTTTCCTTGAATAGTGGAGCTGGAAACCGGTCTCTCCGCTTCCCGCTCCCCGGGTAAGGATATGGACCGCTCCGTCGGGTCCCACGGAGATAGCCGGGTGGAAATCGTTGGAACCCTGACCCAGGTCCTGTACCAACTGATTCTGGGAAATCAGCCTTCCGGTCAGGTCATACTCATAATAACGGTCCGAGATCAGATAAATCCGCCTGGCGGCGATCTCCACATCGAAGTTGGACCCGTTGCTGAGCATGGGAATAGTCAGGTCCACCGGATCGGGCAAAACTGGTGCCGGTTCAGGATATTTGGTCACGGATGCCACCTCTGATGGAAGTGAACCTCCGGAAAAGGCGACTGCGCGAACCGTGGTTTCCCCCTGAAGGGGTACGGGTCCGGAATACCTGGTGGAGGTCAGACCGGGAGTGGTGCCGTCCAGGGTATAATAGATGGCGACGCTCCCCTCCGACACGATAGTGATCGCCTCGTATGCAGCCAGGGTGTCTTTTTCCGGCAGGAAGGTGGGTGTGACCGCCTGTTGGGGTACGGTCCCGCTCAGGTCAAAGGTCTTGACTCCGATCCCTCCGTTCACATTACGGAAGAAAAGGTAGAAATACCCCCGGTAATACCTCACGCGCGGGCGGTTACGCCCTTCCCCGGCACTGGTGGTAAAGCCTTCCATTTCCTTGGGATAGACCCAGGTAGCTCCACTGTCGAAGGAGTAGGTATAGTAGATCCGGCTGTTCAGGGCCTCCTTGGTGTCGTCGGTTTTGAGACCCACCGCCAGAAGGGTATCACCTGTGGTGTTGCCGGCCAGGGCCGACAGGCCCAAATCGAGGTGCCAGGTGCCCAGACCTGTGAGCAGCGGTGTATCACTGATATTGCCGGTACCGCCGGGACCGTATTTCCGGTAGTATACCGACTGTGTGGTTCCGTAGGTAATATGGACATTCCCTGCCCCGTCAGTCCGCAGATCGGGATGACCCCTTCTGCCGGAACCGGCCAGCAGGGCTTTGGGACTCGCGCCCAGGCTGGTGGGGAGGGTGGGTCCTATGGTCGACTTCATATAATAGACAGCACCATCCGAGTCGGGCTTGCCAGTGGCCAGGTGGAGCTGGTCGCCCGACCGCTCCATCCGGAAATCGGCATCGATCCGGTAAAGGTCATTCCGTCCCAGGTTACCCAGCAGACCGGCTGACGGGCCATCCAGAGAATAGAAATAGACCGATCCCCATACATCGGCCGTGGTCTGTGCCGAATGGGCCATCAGGGCTTCTCCGTTCTCCAGGGCCACCACGTCGACCACATAGTTACGGGGGAATAGGGTACCCACCTGACTGTTGGTCACACTCCAGTTTCCATCCGGATCCCGGAGGGAATAACGCAGACTGAAGCCACTGCTTCCCGATCCGCTGTTGCGCGTGACCACATGGACTTCACCAGAGTCCCCCACGTCAATGGCCGGGTGGAAATCGAAGAGTCCCTGTGCCGAGTCAACCACCGTAGTGTTCCGGCCGATCTCTGTGCCGGCCAGGTTATACTCGTAATAGTGGTCCGAGATCAGGTAGATCCGGTCGTTTTCCACCTCCACATCGAAGTTCATGCCGGTAGCCAGCTGTCCCAAAGAGAGGTCGGCGGGACCGGGAAGGGTGGGAGGCGGCGGGGGCGGATCGCCCTTCAGTTTCTTGGTCACCGTTACCACGTCGCTGGGAAGGTAGCCACTGCGGTAGGCAATGGCGTAGAAAGTGGTATCACTGCTGATCGTG
>CAZRZY010000116.1:0-14265 GCA_964604655.1 uncultured Bacteroides sp.
ATGATCCAGAGAGGTATGGACCATGGCCATCTTTTCAAAGTCGAGGTATATGTGCACTTCCTGGCCCGGCAGACCGTATAGATCGACCCTGCGAACACTGCGGATCTTCTCGGCCCTGTCACCCAGCTCTTCGGCCAGCTCCTCCAGTTCGGCATAAGAGGCCGTTTCGGAAAGAAGCGCCAGCTGAAGCATGGCCATATCGGCCACCGACCACTGCCACATTTCCAGTGAAATCACCTCGTCGGGCAGCGTATTGCGGATACTGTTCACCTGCTGGACCACCTCGTCATATTTCTCATCAGCATCGGTATTGAAATCAAACTCCACCGAGACCACCGCGATCCCGTCCCTGACATCCGCCACGATGCGATCGATATCCTCCAGCTCATTCAAAGCCTCCTCCAGCGGCAGGGCCACCATATTCTCCATGTCGATCGGACTGGCCCCGGGCATAATAACGATGATCGAGGAGCCGGGAACAGTCACCTCCGGATTCTCGGTCCTTGGCATGGTGACCAGCGACCATACCCCCAGGGCTGTGAGGAATACGAACACCATCCAGGTAAAGGAGCTATACTCTATGGCAAACCGGGGTAGCTTCATTGGACTCCGGTTTCCGGGAGATTCATTGCCTTTACCTCCATATCTCTTCTCAGGAACCTGGCCCCTTCGGTGATCACCAGTTCACCCTCCCGCAGCCCTTCACGAACCTCCACCACCTCGCCATAGATAGTACCGGTACGTATCCTGCGTGAGCGGGCCACTCCCTCCCCGTAAACATAGACCCTGGCGGACCAGTCGCTGGCATCCAGGAGCGATTCAACGGGAACCACCAGGGAAGGGGATTGCTCCCCGGGATAGATCCGTACCCGGGAGATAAATCCCGTTCTGAAACCGGGAAGCTCTTTGTGAATGCGCAGCTCCACCTCATAGGTTCCGGTCACCGGATCGGCTACCGAACCAAGTTCCCAGACCGAGGCTTTAAAATCCATACCGGGAAATGCGTCCATGGTGACGGTTGCGCTGTCCTCCATGGATAATTTCACCACCTCCCTATCGGCCAGTGATACCCGGACCACCCAGTCATTTTCCGTAGAACCAAAAAGGATCACCGGATGCCCGGGGGCGATCATCTCTCCGTCTTCGGCCAGGATCTTCTCTATTTTCCCGGTGGAAGGAGCCTTGATACGGGAGTGGCGCAGGTTAAATTCGGCGATCTGTTGCTGGGATCTGGCGAGCTCGTAAGCCGATCGGGCATTCTGATACTGTTCCAGGGTGGCCACGCTGTCCTCATACAGGTTTCTGGCCCGGGTCAGATCCCGTTCCGCTTTTTCCAGACCTATCCGGGACTGTCTTACCTGGGCACTGATCTCCGACAGATCCAGTCCGGCGAGCACCTGGTCCTTCCGGACACGCTCCCCCTCCCTCACATGTATCTCCCTGATCAACCCGCCGGTCTTGAAACTCAGCTTCACCTGCGTATTGGTGCCCAGCATCCCGGTGGACATGACCGGAGCAGAGATCTCCCGGATCTCTGCAGGTGCAACGCGGACGTGCAGCTCCGGCTCACCGGCCGGTTCTTTCCCGGTCTCGGAACGACACCCTGTCCATCCGAAAAATATCCCTGAAAGGATGGCCCCGGCGAAAGTATATTTCAATTTTTTATTGCTCATGATGGATCGGTTAAATATAAGGTGGCGTGATTCCGGTGGCATATTCAAAATCGGCCCGGTGGCTGAAGTACTCGCTCCGGGCAATGATCAGGTTGGCCACCGCCCCTGTCAGACTGGTCCTGGCATCGATCAGCTCCAGCAGGTTCGCCTGCCCCTCTCTGTATTTCCGTTCGATCAGGCGGTAGGCCATCCTGGCAGATTGGGTCTGCTTCCGGGCTGCTTCCACCGATTCATAGGCCGCCTGCAGGGCATAGAAGTGGTTGATCACCTCCAGTCGAATCTGTTGCCGGGTTTGCTGATACAATTCATACAGCTTCTCCCCCTCGATCCTGGTCTGCTTCACTTTCTGGCGATTCACCGTTCCCTCGAACAGGGTCCACTGAAGCACTACCGAAGCCAGCAGGAAATCGTCATCTTTGGTGAAGCGGTACTCCTCTCCCTGATACCCGTAATCCACTGCCCCGAATATTCCCGGGATATTCTGTCCGCGGTAAAGATCGGTCAGATGCCCGTTCAATTTGATATAGGCCTCGATCTGCTCCAGCTCCTTTCGCCTCTCCAGGGCCTGCTCACTTGCCTCCTCCAGAGGGATTTGCAGGGGAACGAGTACAGCACTCCCTTCATTCACCGGGGTTTCCAGGGAACGATTCAACAGGAAGTTAAAATAGGCCCTGGAAGCTTCCATCATGTTCCTGGCCCTGGACTGTTCCACCTCCACCTTGCTCAGCTCCGATTCGGACCGGTATACTGCATCAATGGTTACCCGGTCATTCTCATACAGACTCTTCGATACCCGGAGATTCTCCCTGACCAGATACAGGGTGGTATCGGTTAGTCTCAGCAGGTTCCCGGCCTTCCGGTGGTCATAATAGGCCTTGGTGATCTCCCGGATCAGCTCCCTGCGGTACTGATCGATCCCGATGCGTACGATTTCGGTCTGCTGCTTTTCGATCCGGTAATTGTGCACCAGATCGGACTTGAAGATGGGCTGGACCAGAGACAGCTTAGTCTCATGCTCGGTGGGTCGGTAAAAAGGGAAAGTTTCATTTTCGATCTGCGGGAACAGATCGGAAGCCGTGAGGATATTCAATGTCGAGTAAACCGGATTGAGCAGGTCCCCCACCGGAAAATCGATGATCCTGCCTCCTTCTGCCACCGTATAACGGGCATTCACACTCAGATCGGGGAAGAAGAAACCCCTGGCCTCTTTCAGTGCCGACAGGTGAATGGAGTAATCCAGCTGCTTCTGTTTGAGGCTCTGGTTAGATTGCAGCCCCTCCCGGATGTATGCCTCAAGCACCGGATCTACGGGATAGAGGGTGCTGTCCTGCCCCAGAACCATTGCAGCCTGATCTGCACCGGGCTCCAGAAAAAAGAGCACCATCAGGGCGAACTTCCATGGTTGTTGTTTACGTATCTTCATTTATGATCCCGCTTAGCACCAACTTAAAATGGCTTTCATAAACCTCCCCGGGAGTCAGGTCCAGCATGTCGAAGAGGACCTTCTTACGGGTAACGAACTGGATAACGCTGATCATCTGCATCCAGAGAGTGTGACCGATGAGTTCTGCCGGGATATCGGCCCGGATGGACCCTTCTCCGATCCCCTGTTTCACGATCTGGATCACCATGCCGACGGGAGAATCCTGGTAGATCATCTCCTGCATCTGTTTCATCGAATAGCTGATGTGCTCCATCTCGAATCCCTCCAGGGTGATGATGGCGCGCATGTGATCGGGGTGCGAACCGGCGAACTCAATGCAGGCGCGACCCATCCTGATCAGTTTCTCGATGGCATTTTGCTTCAGATCCTGAATCTCCCTGGTGATAGTGGCCAGCAGGTAAATCGCCTTGATAGCCACCGACATATGAAGGTCCTCCTTACTCTTGAAATAAAGATACAAAGTGCCCTTGCTCAGCTCCGCCTCTTCGGCCACATCATCCATGGTGGCTTTCTCAATACCCCGGGAAAAGAACACTTTTTCAGCGGCTTCAAGGATCTCGTTCCTGCGCTGGAGCCTCTCCCGCTCCTTCCGTTCTGCAATTCCCATGACTCAAATATATGAAATGACTATTAGTCATTCATTATATATATGTTAAATCTTCAACTGAAGGCAGCAGAATGATGGCCCGCCTTTCTGCTTCCAGATGGAGCATCTCTTCTTTCGTGAAATACAAATACAGCGTCTTGAAATACAAATACAGCGTGCCTTTGCTTAATTCAGCAATTCCTACCCTGTTTTACTGGTGAGAAAAGCCATAGGTGACGATCTCTGAAAGGGGTTTGCGCTTTTCGGCATGTCTTTCAGGATCGGCGGAATCCATGGGATAGCCCAGGGGCAGGATCACCAACGGCTCCAGGTGTCCGGGCAGATGCAGCAGCTCTCTGGTCTTGTCCACATAGAAATTGCAGATCCAGCAGGTGCCCAGTCCAAGCTCCGCAGCCTGAAGGGTCATATGATCGGCGGCGATGGCAATATCAATGTCCGCATGATCCTTCCCATCCTCCTTCCTTTTCCAGGACTGTTTGTGGTCGGCACAAATCACGATGACACAGGGTGCCGTTCGGAACCATTCCCGGTGATAGGCCCCGTAAAAGCGTTGCAGTTCCTCCTTTTCCCGGATCACATAAAAATGCCAGGGCTGGAAATTCACTGCAGAGGGGGCCACCCTTCCGGCCTCCAGGATCAGATCAAGTTTCTCCTGTTCCACGGGTCGGGCATCGTATTTGCGACAAGAGTATCTTCCCTTTGCCAGTTTGATGAAGCGATTTGTATGCATGCAATAAAAATATACATTTGTTTCCAAATCGCTGTTCATGAAACACAATCGCATCTTATTCTGGTCGACCACCGTGGCACTCGGGGGCTTTCTTTTTGGATTTGATACTGCTGTCATTTCTGGGGCTGAACAGTATATTCAAAAGGTTTGGGGACTGAATTCAGTGCAACATGGAGTTACCGTTTCAATAGCACTTATAGGTACTGTATTGGGTGCATTATTCGGCGGAATTCCTTCAGACCGGATCGGACGGAAAATGACGCTGTTCTGGATCGCAGTTTTATATTTGATATCTGCCTTGGGATCTGCCCTCTCCACCAACTGGTATTTGTTTATGGTATTCCGTTTCCTTGGCGGGCTTGGAGTCGGAGCTTCCTCGGTAGCAGCACCTATGTATATATCCGAGATCTCCCCAGCCAACAGGAGGGGCCGCCTGGTGGCCATGTTTCAGTTCAATGTGGTATTCGGAATTGTTATTGCCTACATATCCAATTATTTTATTGCCGGGACAGGTCCAAACTCCTGGAGGTGGATGCTGGGTGTGGAAGCCATTCCCGCGATCCTGTTCCTGGTGCTGGTACTTCAGATTCCAAGAAGTCCCAGATGGCTTATCCTGAAAAGAAACCTGGTGGACGAGGCCAGGGCCGTCCTTGAATTGATCAATCCTGCCAATGTGGATGAGACGCTCAGGAACATCCAACAATCCAAACATGAGGCCAACTCGGATAAGCACCTGTTTAATTCAAGGATTTACCGCCTTCCCATCATTCTGGCAATACTCATTGCCTTTTTTAACCAGATGTCGGGGATCAACGCCATTATCTATTATGCCCCCCGCATATTTGAGATGACCGGACTGGGAGAAAGCTCGGCATTGCTTTCCACAGCGGGTATTGGAGCGATAAACTTTATTTTCACACTCCTGGCCATGCGTTTTATCGATCAATTCGGCAGGAGGAACTTAATGCTGATCGGATCCATAGGGCTAATCATCACCCTTGGACTGGTATCCAGGGCGTTTTACACGGAATCTTTTGGCGGCATGGCGGTACCGGTTTTCCTTTTTGTATATATCGCCTTCTTTGCCTTTTCACAGGGTGCGGTGATCTGGGTATTTATCTCAGAGGTGTTCCCCAATGAAGTCAGGGCTGGCGGCCAGGCACTGGGAAGCTTCACACACTGGTTCATGGCCGCTCTTATTGCTTTCTCCTTCCCTGCCATCGCTGAAAAACTCGGCGGAGGGACCACCTTTCTTATATTCGCTCTCATGATGGTGCTTCAGCTGATTTTCGTACTACGCTTAATGCCCGAGACAAAAGGGAAATCCTTGGAAATGCTCCAGAGTGAGATATCAAACGGAAAAAACTAAGCATTCCACACCAGTGCGCTGGCTCCGATTATCGCTGCATGTCCCAGATCCAATTCAGAGACAAGTATAGGTATCTCTCTTTTTGTAAAGATGGGCAATAAGTAGTGCTTTAAGCCTTCTTTGACGGGTTTTATGATCAAATCGCCTGCAGCTACGGGGCCACCAAACAGGAATATGGCTTCCGGACTGAAATGGTGTACCGTGGTGGCCAATGCCATCCCAAAATACTTGCCTGTCATTTTGAATACTTCCAATGCAATCCTGTCGCCCTGAACAGCTGCATCATAAATATGTTTGGCTGTCATCTCTTTATAACTGTAGCCTGACAATAGGCTATCCTCTACATGATCTCTCAGCAGAAGCTCAAAAGCTGTTCTTTTCATTCCTGGAGCCGAACAATATGCTTCAAGATGGCCTCTGCCGCCACATCCACACAGGCGACCATCAGGTATAATGGTATTATGCCCGCATTCCCCGGCAAAGCCGTCGACACCATAAACCACATTGCCATGATAATAGATCCCGCTGCCTATACCCGTTCCCAGGGTGAACATGACAAAGTTGTCCATGTCTTGTGCACCGCCATATATCTTTTCACCCAGTGCTGCTGCATTGGCATCATTGGTGATGTGGATTTTGGGTATGTCTGGCAACTCTCCTGAAAGCATTTCACAAAAAGCTACCTTCCCGACAAAAGGCAGGTTGGGGGGATATTCTATGGTCCCTTCATTGTAGTTGGCATTGGGCGCACCTATCCCTATACCCGCAATCTCATGGTTAAAATGGATCCTGTCAGTGAAAGATTTGATTATTTTACTGATATCAGCTATAAAACCATTGAGCAGATCATCTGACACCTGCGGGTCAGCAGCAGGATTCATTTTTTTTGGAGGTGTAGGCAAAGCGTCTTCTATAAATACGTTCCCGTCATGGTCAACAACTCCAATAACCGTATTGGTACCCCCTATATCGATCCCAATTGATAATTTTACCATTTTATATTTTGTATTAACTTGTGCAACATATACTTAGACCTGGAAGAACGCACCATCACTTCGTTTTGCTTAGGTGAACTTCGTTTTGCTTAGGTGAACTTCGTTTTGCTTAGGTGAACTTCGTTAAGCTTAGGTCTACTTCCATGAGCCGGGCAAAGCTCCCAAGAAAAGTTCCCCACAGCTTTGCTGCGGAGAACTTCCATGATAGCGATTGAAAATTAATTACCTCCTAATCTTATTTCCTACAACAGCATAGAATAAGATGTACAGGTAGCACATGGCCGGAACAATAAAGGCCCAGGTATAGCCAGCACCGTCAGCAATGGATCCCATTAACGGAGGTATCAGTGCCCCGCCAAGAATCAAGGCATTGATCAAACCGGAGGCTGAACTCAGTTCTGCCTTGTCGAGGTCTCTGACTGCCAGTGAGAAAATATTGGGGAACATAATGGAGTTGAACAATCCGATCGAAATGATGGTCCACAGAGCTACGCTTCCGCCTGTAAAAGTCGTGGTAAGATCGAGCAGGGCTGCTGCCAGGGCAAAAATGGCCAGGGTACGGGCTGCTTTCCCACGCCCCACCAGCATAATGATAAAGTTCACCAGTGCTACTCCTGTAAAGGTGGCTCCGATGGTCCAGTTCCAATCCGTTACGAAGGAACCTGAAATAAATGCCAGAATCAAAACAGGAATGACAAATACGAGTTTTTTGGACAGTTTCCGGTCGCTGAACATAAAGGACCCAAAGAACCTACCAATCATGGCACCTCCCCAATATATAGCTGCATAGGTGGAGGCCATTTCAGAAGAGATATTGATCGAATTCCTGAGATAATTCACAATCAGCCCGGCGTTGCCTGCCTCAGCACCCACATAAACGAATATGGCAATGGCACCCATCACCACATGGGGATATTTCCACACACTTTTCTTGGTGCTGTTTTCATCCAATTGAATATTAGGCAGTTTGATCGTGAACAACGAAATGGCCACGATAATCACAAAAATACCCATCACAATGAAGGGAAGGGGTACCCTGTCTGCAGCCACCATATTATCCTGAGGGAAGGTCAAACCTTTAAAAATAGCTACCGAAATCAACCAGGGGGCTACCATGGTAGCCACAGAATTCAGTGCCTGGGTAAAATTCAAACGGCTTGAGGCGGAAGAATCGGGACCAAGCGCCGTTACGTAGGGATTTGCTGCGACTTGCAACAAAACAACCCCTGTGGCCAGTACAAAGGTTCCCATTAAAAAGATGGGGAATGAAGGAATTTTTGCTGCCGGAATAAAAATAAAACTACCCAATGCCATAAAGAACAGCCCGGTAATTACGGTATATTTATACCCAATCCTGTCGATCAATTTCCCTGCCGGGATTGACATGATCGGGTAGGTAATAAAGAAAGCCGAGGTGATTAACTGGGCAGCAGCCTCCGATAAACCAAAAATCTCCTTAACCGGAGCAGTTAATGTGATGATGAATGTAGTGGCAAAACCAAAAATGAAGAATATGGCGCCGAAAACCGACATTCCCACTACCATGTTATTGTTTCTATTGTCCATTTGATAGTTATTTAAGTTTATTAATAAGTCCAGAGTCTCTTTGTATTCCGTTCATGCGGTATTCCACCGTTAAAGAAAGTGCTCACCTCAGGTGCGCTTTCCGAAATGCAATTTCGCCAAAACAATGGGTGGAGCGCTTAAAAGATTTCTAATCCTTACATTCTTATATCCCTGTATATGTCTGTATAATTAACCTTTGCACTCCTGCTGAGAAATTTCTTCCGCCCAGGGGCAAAAGCATAAATATAATCACTTTCAATAAACCTGCGCCTACTATGGCTTTTTTATACTCATTCTATTAATTTGACTTCCTGAACATTACTCTGAGTGTCTGGATTTTGAAATCCTGGGAATTTTCTTATATTGCATGTAAGGATGAATTATGGACTAATTCTCTCTCCCCATGAAGACGAAATATGAGCTCGAGTACACGCTCAACACCTCCCCCAATATTTTATATTCCAGACTGAGCACTCCTGAAGGGCTGGCAGAATGGTTTGCCGATGATGTGAATCTTCGCAAGGGGAATTATACATTCTCCTGGGAAGGGACCCAGCAGGTGGCATCGGTCCTTCAAAAGAAAGCCAATAAATTTATCCGGTTCCGGTGGGCAGATGAGGAGGATGAAGACACGTTTTTCGAATTCAGGATTCATACCGACGAACTGACCGGGGATGTGGCTCTTTTGATCACCGATTTCGCGGAGGATGATGAGAAAGATGATGCTGTGGATCTCTGGGATACCCAGATTTCCGGGCTCAAGCACGCCATCGGACTTTAAGAAAATGCACTCCTGCTCCTCCTGAAGCGTATACAAAATAAGTTAACTTTGCGTACATTGAACTTACAGCCGGAACGGGAAGAGGCGTGAAAAAACTTCACCTGCTTGTTATAAAGTCATTTATTGGTCCCCTGGTCCTGACCTTCTTCTTCGTCATTTTTGTACTTCTGATGCAGTTCCTCTGGAAGTATATCGACGATCTGATCGGGAAGGGCCTGGAGATGGACGTGATCTCCGAGTTCCTGCTCTATACCAGTGCCAGCCTGGTGCCCATGGCTCTCCCGCTGGCGGTTTTGCTGGCCAGCCTGATGACATTCGGGAACCTGGCGGAAAATCTGGAGTTGCTGGCATTCAAATCTTCCGGAATCTCGCTGGTCAGGATCATGGCCCCCGTGATGATCATTGCTGCCTTCATTTCCATCGGGGCATTTCTGTTCGCCAATTATGTCATGCCCGTTACCAATCTGAAAATGAGATCCCTGCTTTACGATATCCAACAGCAGCGGCCCGAACTGACCATCAAACCCGGGGTGTTCGATAACACGCTGGAAGGATACTCCATCCGGATCGGTGACCGGAACCCCAAAACAAGCCTGCTGAAGGATATCCTGATCTTCGATCATACGGAAAAAAAAGGAAATATCAAGGTAACGGTAGCCGATTCGGGCTACATGAAGATGACAGCCGATGAAAAGAACCTCTTGCTGACGCTTTATAACGGTCGCACCTACGAAGAGATGCAGAAGCAGAAACAGGAGGATCGCCATATCAAAAGCTACCCCCATCAACGGTCCACCTTTCAGCATCAGGAGATGCTGATCGAAATGACCGGTTTCGGACTCAACCGTTCGGATGAAAGACTCTTCCGTAACTCCTACTCCATGTTGAACCTCTCCCAGCTGCACCATTTTGAGGATTCGCTTATCCAGGACCTGGACACCATACTGAACCGGTTTCAGAGTACCATTGAGGCCTCCCTCGTGGGGAAACCCAAAGGAGTCATGATTACGCGGGAGTACCAGCGAGAGAGAATGCAGATGGAGGATACGGCAACCGTTTCCCTCCATGCCGATTCCATGACTGTGTTGCAGGTTCACGTCGATTCTGCATTTACCGAGCTCAACAAACTGGAAAGAAGAAGGGCCATTACCATGGCTATTAATTACGCCCGAAACAATAAGTCGGTCACTACCTCCAATGTTGGCACGTCCGATTGGAAACTGGCCAGGCTCCGGCGTTACCAGATTGAGATCCACCGGAAATTCACACTTTCCCTGCTCTGCGTAATCTTCTTCTTCATCGGCGCCCCCATGGGTGCCATTATCCGGAAAGGCGGATTGGGCATGCCGGTCATTGTCAGCGTTCTTCTCTTCCTGGTCTACTATATCATCTCCATGACCGGAGAGAAATTTGTCCGGGAGAGCATCGTTTCCCCGTTCATCGGAATGTGGTTCTCCACGTTTATCCTTATTCCGGTAGGAACCTGGCTCACCTACAAGGCGGCCAATGATTCGGTGATCATGAACATCGAGACCTATTTCATATGGTTCCGGAAAATAGTTCAGAGCATCCGCAAATTCTTCCGCATACGATGAGGGTATTGATCCTTGCCAACAAGGTCCCTTACCCGCCAAAGGACGGCGGATCCATTGCCACGCTCCAGATGATCACCGGGCTCATGGAGCAGGGACACCGGGTGACCTGCCTGGCCATGAATACTTCCAAGCATCCGTTCCCGGTGGAAGAAATCCCCGGGACGGCGAGCCGCGGAGCGGAGTTCTATTCCGTACCGTGCAACACTTCCATCCGGCCTCTGGAACTGATATGGAACCTGCTGTTCTCCCGGGAACCTTACATCGCCAGGCGATTCAGGATACCCGGATTCAGGCGGCTGCTCGATCAGCTCATGGAAAAGAATGAATTTGATTTGGTACAGATGGAAGGGCCTTATACCGCACCTTATATTCCGGTGCTCCGGCGCTACTCCCGGGCGAAAGTGGCATTGAGGGCCCATAACGTAGAGCATTTGATCTGGAAGCTAAAGTCGGAACACGAACCCTGCTTCTGGAGAAAATGGTATCTCCGCAATATGGCTGAAAGACTCCGGAGATATGAACTGGAGGTGATACGTCAATGCGATTACCTGATAGCCATCAGCCAAACAGATGAATTGCAGTTCCGCTCTCTGGGAACCTCCATTCCCGTCCTTACCATTCCGGCAGGAATTTCCGTTCAGGAATATACTCCCACCCCGCTGCCGGCCCAACCGGATATTTTTTTCATCGGTGCGCTTGACTGGCTTCCCAATCAGGAAGGACTCTCCTGGTTTCTGGAAAAAGTGTTCCCCCTGCTTCTGGAAAAACTTCCGGAGCTGGTATTTCACATAGCCGGAAGAAACGCAACGCCACGCTTCCTGAAGATCCTGAAACACCCTCAGATCAAATACCACGGGGAAGTGGAGGATGCCCGTCAGTACATGGGTGCGCACAGGGTGATGGTGGCCCCCCTCCTGACGGGGAGCGGGATCCGGATAAAGATCCTGGAAGCCATGGCACTTGGGCGACCGGTGGTGACCACCCCTGTAGGGATTCAGGGTATTCCGGCAGTCGATGGACGGGAGATCCTGGTCACGGATGATCCCGCACAATTCGCGCAGCACCTGATCCGGCTGGTCACCGGTGAAAGGGCCGCCCGGGAACAGTCAGACCGTGCACTTACCCTGGTTCGGGAAAGATTTGATACCTTTGCGATCTTTAACCGGCTCAGCCAGTTCTACGCCACACACGTATGATCGCACTGCAAATACTCTTCTGGTTTTGCCTATTTCTGATCCTCCATTCCTACCTGCTCTTTCCGGCAATCCTTTACGCACTGTCCAGAAACCGTTCCATGTCCCTTCAATCCTTCACCCCGCAGGAAATGCCGCGAATTTCGGTCATTATAGCGGCCTATAACGAAGAAGAGGTCATCGCTGCAAAGATCCGGTCCGTTTTTGAAAGTGACTTCCCCGCCCGGCAGCTGGAGGTGCTTGTGGGATCCGATGCCTCCACCGACTCTACCAATGAGCAGATTAGAGAACTCTCTGTCGAACATTCCGGATTAAGAGTATTCTATTTCGAAGAACGTACCGGTAAACCCGGAGTGGTCAACCGGCTGGTGGAGGAGTCCGGGGGAGAGATCCTGGTGATCACCGATGCCAATGTAATGCTTGACAAAAGTGCCCTGAAGGAGATGATCCGGTACTTTCGGCAGAAGGATATCGGACTGGTCGATTCGAAAATGGTCAACACAAGGATCAGGGGTGACGGCATCTCCGGACAGGAACGATTCTATATCAGCAGGGAGGTGAGGATCAAACATTATGAAAGCCTGCTCTGGGGTGCCATGATGGGACCCTTCGGGGGATGTTATGCGGTGAGGCGGGAACTCTACAGGCCGGTACCATCCAATTTTCTGGTGGATGATTTCTACATCAATATGGCGGTCCTTGAACAGGGGTACCGATGCATCAGCAATACCGGAGCACAGGTTTTCGAGGATGTGTCCAATGATCTGGCAGAAGAGTTCCGAAGGAAGATGAGAATCTCAGCCGGCAACTTTCAGAACCTGGCAGCATACCGGAAACTGCTGCTGCCGGGCAGGCGGGGAGTGGCCTTCTGCTTCTGGTCACATAAGGTGCTTCGCTGGATCATCCCGTTCCTCGTGATCCTGACTCTTGGAATCTCCGTTTTTTTCTCCACCCAGTATGTGATCTTCAGGATCTTTGCCCTTTTGCAACTGATCGTTCTTCTGGTGCCTGTTATTGATCATTTCCTGAGGAAAATTAAGATCCATGTGTTACCTTTGCGTTTCATTTCACATTTCGTGCTGATGAACCTGGCTCTGTTGGCCGGATTTTTCAGATTCGTCGGAGGGATCAAGAACAATGTCTGGCAACCTACAAGAAGAAATCAGAATTAAACTGGACAGCATAGAGGAGGCCCTGGAGGATATCCGTAACGGGAAAATTATTGTCGTTGTGGATGACGAGGACCGTGAGAATGAGGGCGATTTCATGTGTGCCGCCGAACTGGTCACTCCCGAGAGTGTCAATTTTATGGCTACCCATGGGAAGGGTCTCATCTGTGCAGCCATCACCGAAGAGCGCTGCAATGAACTGGATCTTCCGCTCATGGTAACCAACAACACCAGCAGCCACTCGACCGCCTTCACCGTCTCGGTGGACCTGCTGGGTCACGGCACTACTACCGGGATCTCCGCTTCTGACCGGGCCAAAACCCTCCGTGCACTGGTGGACCCCATCACCCGGCCCGACGATCTGGCCAGACCTGGACATATCTTCCCATTGAAAGCCAAACGGCAGGGAGTTTTGCGCAGGGCCGGACACACAGAGGCAGCCGTTGATCTTACCAGGCTGGCCAACCTGAAGCCCGGAGGGGTTCTGGTAGAAATCATGAACAAGGATGGAACCATGGCAAGGATGCCCCAGCTTTTAGAAATGGCCAGGGAGTTCCACCTGAAGATTATTACCATTAAGGACCTGATCGCCTACCGGTTGAATACCGACACTATTCTTGTCAAGGGAGTGGAGGTTCACCTGCCCACCAAGTACGGGGATTTCAATTTGATTCCTTTCATCCAGAAGTCAAATGGCCTTGAGCATGTGGCGCTGATTAAAGGAGAATGGACAGAGAACGAACCCGTAATGGTTCGGGTGCACTCCTCCTGTGTCACGGGGGATACGTTCGGCAGTTACCGGTGCGACTGCGGGTCACAGCTTCATGAAGCCATGCGCATGGTCCAGAAGGAGGGGAAAGGTGTGGTGGTCTACCTGAACCAGGAAGGCCGGGGCATCGGACTTTATAATAAGATGAAGGCCTACAAACTTCAGGAGGAGGGCCGGGATACGGTGGAAGCCAACCTGGAACTGGGTTTTCGGGAAGACGAAAGAGATTACGGAGTCGGAGCAGGCATCCTTCATGCACTGGGGGTCCGAAACATGCGGCTCATCACCAATAATCCCGTAAAAAAGGCGGGGCTGAAGGGCTATGGCATGAAGATCGTGGAAACCATCCCTCTGGAGATCCCTCCAAACGAACA
>CAZRZY010000117.1:0-14229 GCA_964604655.1 uncultured Bacteroides sp.
CGAGGTTTACGCCGAGTTGAATGAAACTCAGCAAAAACTGGAGGACCACTATGCCGATATGCAGGATCTGGAGTTCACCATCCAGGAAGGAAAACTATGGTTGCTGCAGACCAGGAATGGTAAGCGTACGGGGGCTGCCATGGTAAAAATTGCCATGGATATGCTGCGTGACGGAAAGATCGATGAGAAGACCGCCATTCTGCGTCAGCAGCCTGCCAAACTGGATGAATTGCTCCACCCCGTATTTGATAAAAAGGCACTGTCCCGGGCCATCGTCCTGGCCCAGGGCCTGCCAGCTTCTCCCGGCGCCGCTACCGGGCAGGTCGTATTCTTTGCCGATGAAGCAGATAAGTATCCGGAAGCCATCCTGGTGCGTATCGAAACCTCTCCTGAGGACCTGGAAGGGATGAACATCGCCAAGGGAATCCTGACCGCCCGCGGAGGGATGACTTCGCACGCCGCAGTGGTGGCCCGTGGAATGGGGAAATGCTGTGTTTCAGGAGCCGGTGCAGTGAAAATTGACTACAAAGCCAGGACCATGAAGGCTGCCGGCAAGGAGTTTAAAGAAGGAGATTGGATCTCCCTGAACGGATCCACCGGAAATGTTCTGGAAGGGAAGATCGACACCATCGATCCCGAATTGAGCGGGGATTTTGCCGCCATTATGGAACTGGCGGAGAAGTATACCCGCATGGAAGTTCGCACCAATGCTGACACTCCGCACGATGCAAGGGTGGCACGCGATTTTGGAGCAAAAGGGATCGGACTGACCCGCACCGAGCATATGTTCTTTGAAGGAGGCCGTATCAAGGCCATGAGAGAGATGATCCTGGCCAACAAGGAGGACGATCGCCGCAAGGCGCTGGATAAATTGCTGCCTTACCAGAGGGAAGATTTCGAAGGGATCCTGGAAGCCATGGAAGGCTACGGAGTGACCATTCGCCTGCTGGATCCTCCGCTCCACGAGTTTGTGCCTCACGATGATGACAACCAGAAGGTGATGGCCGATGAGATGGGAGTTACCGTTGAGGATATCAAAGCGCTGGTGGATGACCTGCATGAATTCAATCCCATGCTGGGACACCGCGGCTGCCGCCTCGGCAATACCTACCCGGAGATAACAGAGATGCAGGCAAGAGCCATCATCGAAGCAGCGGTGAATCTGAAGAAAAAGGGTGTGGACGCCAAGCCGGAGATTATGGTCCCCCTGATCGGAACCTGGAAGGAGTTTAAGATGCAGGAGGAGATCATCCGCGCAACAGCCGAGAAGGTTTTCCAGGAGAAAGGGGATAAAATCGACTACCTGGTTGGTACTATGATCGAGATTCCCAGGGCTGCCCTGACCGCCGACCTGGTGGCCGAGCATGCCGAGTTCTTCTCCTTCGGTACAAACGACCTGACCCAGATGACCTACGGATATTCCCGGGACGACGCCGGTAAATTCCTGCCTGTTTACCTGAAGAAAGGCCTTCTGAAGAACGATCCGTTCCAGACCCTCGATCAGGAGGGTGTGGGCCAGCTGGTAGAGATGGGAACTGCCAGGGGGCGTTCCAACAGGTCTGATCTGAAGGTTGGTATCTGCGGTGAGCACGGTGGTGATCCTGAATCGGTGGAGTTTTGCCACCGGGTAGGGATGAACTATGTGAGCTGTTCTCCTTTTCGTGTTCCGATTGCACGACTGGCTGCAGCACAGGCCGCCATCAGGTAGTTTCTGACATAATAGCCATTACAGAAAGCGGTGAAACTTGATTTTACCGCTTTTTTTTTAGATATTGATAGGTTAATGGTGCTCGCTTGCCCCGCGGCAGAATCCAGGGATTTGCGCTCGCCGGATTCAACAGGCTAATACTACCCTAATGAACCAGGAAATGATAGACAGACTGCCACTGGACCGCTACGGCATTAAGGATGTACACGAGGTCATATACAATCCATCTTATGAGAAGCTTTACGGGGAGGAAATGGATCCTTCCCTGGAGGGTTATGAGGTTGGGATAGAGAGTGAATTTGGTGCCGTAAATGTGGATACCGGGATATTTACCGGACGATCACCCAAGGACAAGTATATCGTGAAGGACGATACCACCAGGGATACGGTCTGGTGGAGGACAGAGAAAGCGAAAAGCTCCGATAACAAACCGATCTCACAGGAGGTCTGGCAGCATGGATTAAAACTGGCAGCCCGGCAGCTTTCGGGAAAGAGGATCTATGTGGTGGATGGCTACTGCGGTGCCAATGAGGACAGCAGGCTCAGAGTCCGTTTTGTGCTGGAGGTGGCATGGCAGGCTCATTTTGTAAAGAATATGTTCATTCGTCCGGAGGAAGAGGAGCTGGAGCGGTTCGAACCCGATTTTGTGGTGCTGAATGCGGCCAAGACCATCAATCCCAACTGGAAGGAACAGGGACTCCATTCCGAGGTGTTTGTCTTCTTTAATCTGACCGAAAGAATGGGAGTCATAGGCGGATCCTGGTACGGCGGAGAGATGAAGAAAGGGATCTTCTCCATCATGAACTATTACCTGCCTCTGAGAGGAATCGCGGCCATGCACTGTTCGGCCAATGTGGGAAAAAATGGAGATGTGGCCATCTTTTTCGGTCTTTCGGGAACCGGGAAAACCACCCTTTCCACCGACCCGAACCGTGCACTGATCGGAGATGATGAACACGGATGGGATGATGACGGGATCTTCAATTTCGAAGGGGGCTGCTATGCAAAGACCATCCATTTGAGCAAAGAGAGCGAACCGGACATTTACAATGCCATCCGCAGGGATGCTCTTCTGGAAAATGTAGCCGTTCATGAAGGGGGAAAGGTGGATTTTGAGGACGGGTCAAAGACTCAGAATACCAGGGTATCATACCCGATCTATCATATTCAGAATATCGTGAAACCGGTATCCCGTGCCGGACATGCGAAAAAGGTGATCTTCCTGACTGCCGATGCCTTCGGAGTGATGCCGCCTGTCTCGAAGCTCAGTCCGGAGCAGACAAAATACCACTTCCTTTCAGGATTTACAGCCAAGCTGGCAGGAACTGAACTGGGAATAATCGATCCTGTTCCATCCTTCTCCGCCTGTTTCGGAGCGGCTTTCCTGACACTCCATCCCACCAGGTATGCGGAGGAGCTGGTCAAACGGATGGAAGCGGCCGGCTCCCGGGCATATCTGGTCAATACAGGCTGGAACGGAACAGGGAAAAGAATCTCCATCCATGAGACCCGGCATATGATCTATGATATCCTGGACGGTACCATCGATACGGCACCCACCAGGGTGATCCCCTATTTCAACCTGGAGGTCCCCACCACTCTGCCCGGTGTGGATGATTCTATCCTGGATCCGCGGGATACCTACGAGGACCCTGCAGAATGGGACAGGAAAGCAAGAGATCTTGCCAGGCTGTTCATAAAAAACTTTGAGCAGTTCACCGACACCGAAGAAGGGAAAGCCCTGGTGATGGCAGGCCCAATTGTCTGATTCCATGGCGGGGATTTTTGCAGCCTTTGTGCTTTCATACCTTCTTGGATCCATACCGACATCGGTCTGGCTGGGCAGGATATTCCGGGGAGTGGATTTGCGCGAGCATGGCAGTGGAAACGCAGGAGCCACCAATGCATTCAGGGTGCTGGGAAAGCCAATCGGAGCAACGGTCATGCTGATGGACATGGCCAAAGGGTACCTTGCGGTGCAGACGATCTGTCTGCAGGACCAGTTTATGCCGCAGAGCCGGGGATGGATCCTTCTGTCTGTTTTTCTTGGAATGGTGGCGGTTGTCGGACACATTTTTCCACTCTTTGCCCGGTTCAAAGGGGGTAAGGGAGTGGCTACCATTGCGGGTGCAGGCCTGGCACTTCATCCCTGGGCTGCTCTGGCAGCTATGGGGGTATATCTGCTGGTTTTCCTGATCTCCAGGCTGTCTGCCCTCGGATCCCTGACAGCCGCCCTCTCATATCCGGTTTGGATGATCCTGGTATTTCGGAGCGACTCCCTGGTGCTGCAGATCTTTTCAGCGGCCGTACCCCTCCTGATCATGGTTACCCACCGGTCAAATATCCGGCGTTTGATAGGGGGGAAGGAGCAGGGATTCAGGGATCACCGGTAGTGCAGTTCGTGAATTTGCCGTTCAGCGTTAACAATCAGCTGAATTCTTCTTCCAGTTTCTGTTTGAGAATGCGGGTGGGGACATTTTTCTGCAGTATCCCGTTCTCGGCAATGGATACCTGGCCGGTCTCTTCCGATACGATGATCACCAGGCAGTCGGTCACTTCCGAGATGCCCAGTCCTGCCCGGTGGCGCAATCCATATTCCGGAGGGAGATCCAGTTTTTCGGTGACCGGAAGAATCACCCGGGCCGCTTTGACTTTCTCTCCCTCCACGATAACCGCACCGTCGTGAAGCGGGCTGGTGCGGTTGAAAATACTGCTGATCAGTCGACTGGAGGTTTCCGAGTTAAGAATATCACCGGTCTCTGCGTACATGTCCATATTGGACTTCCGCTTGATGACGATCAGGGCCCCGGTCTTTTCCTGGGAGAATTGCATCACAGCCTTTAGGATCGATTTGATCTTTACCTGAGAACGGTTCTCAAATCCAATATTCAGTATCTTCTCGAAACTGATGCGGTTCCCGTCCACATACCTCGATCCGAGATATATCAGGAACCTTCTGATCTCCTGCTGGAACACGATGATCAGGGCGATAACCCCGGCCCCCAGAACCGATCCCAAAATGGAGCTGAGCAATTCCATTTTAAGTGCCCTGACTGCCCACCAGAAAATATAGATGACGGCAATCCCGAGGAAGATATTGAAGGCCACGGTCCCCCGGATCAGCATATATAACTGGTAAAGCAGGAGGGCCACCAGGAAGATGTCGATGACATCCAGAAGCCTGATATGAATGAAAGCACTGATCATTCTACGAATGCTGCAATTTACTAAAAACTATCTGTTCAAAGATACGAACCGTTTCTACGGCAGCCCGGACATCATGGACCCTTAAAAGATGGGCTCCCTTGAGCAGTGCAGCCATATGTGCCGCGGTGGTCCCGTTCAGTGCCTGGTCGGGTCCCACCTCCAGGGTGCGGTAGATCATTGCCTTTCTGGAAACTCCGACCATTAAGGGCAGCTCCAGCATCCGGAATGCCTCCAGTTCATCCAGAAGGGTGAAATTCTGTTCCCGGGTCTTTCCGAAACCGAATCCCGGATCCACCACCAGATCATTCAGACCCAGTTTACGGAGGGTGTGAACCCTATCAGCGAAGAACTGCAGCAACTCATCCACCACATCTTCGTAGACCGGCGATTTTTGCATTGTTTCAGGGGTTCCCTGCATGTGCATCATGATATATGGTAGTTTCAGGTCCGCAACCGTACGGAACATATCGGGATCCAGATTTCCTGCCGAGATGTCGTTGACCATCTGGATCCCCACCCGTCTATCTGCCTCCCTGACGATGTTCGAACGCCAGGTATCCACTGAAACGGGAGTTTCCGGGAAATGTGACCTGATCGCCTCCAGTACCGGGAGAAGCCTGTCCATCTCCTCCTGTTCGGAGATCTCCTGAGCGCCGGGTCTGGAGGAGGCAGCACCCACATCCAGAATATGAGCTCCCTCTTCTACCATGCTGCCTGCCCTTCCGATTGCCTCCTCCGGACCTGGCAGCCTGCTGGCCGGGTAGAAAGAATCGGGCGTGGCATTGATGATCCCCATGACCTTTGGCGGGAACAGCTCCATCAGCCTTCCTTTCAGATTCAGGGAGTAGGGCTTTGAAAACAGGCCGGTCGATGTGGAGAAGTTCTTCATGGATAGGGACTATTTGAGGTGATATTTTGTAGTTTTGGAAACTATATTTAAAAATACGCAAAAAACCGAATTACGCGAGCTCGTTTTTCCGAAGCAATGCTGAGGGGAACGCGGGCACCATATCATGAACAATAAATCGATGACTCCTCGCGATAAGACGCGTGGAGAATCAAATACGGCTCATGCGATTCATAGTGATAGAAGGACTGGATGGTTCAGGTAAGTCGACCCAGATGAAGCTCTTAAGAGACCATCTGGAACGGCAGTCGATCGCATTCAAGTATTTGCATTTCCCCCGGCTCGAGGAGGGGGTCTACGGGAAATTGATCGCCCGCTTCCTCCGAGGGGAAATGGGTGCCATCGGAGCAGTGGATCCTTACCTGGTGGCGCTCCTTTTTGCTGGCGACAGGGCAGATGCAGCCTGGCAGATCAGAAAGTGGATGGACCAGGGTTTTCTGGTGATTGCCGATAGGTACGTCTATTCCAATATAGCATTTCAATGCGCCAAACTGAATACCAAATCCGAGGTCGATCAGTTACGTGACTGGATTCTGGAGTTCGAGTTCGAATATCATCAACTGCCCCGACCGGATATTAATCTCTACCTGAATGTGCCCTTTTCGTTTACAAAAGAGCAACTGGAGAACCAGCGCGATGGGGAGGACCGCTCTTATCTGAAGGGGGAAAGGGATATTCATGAGGAGGATCTGGGGTTCCAGGAACGGGTGCGTCAGATCTATCTGTCGCTGACAGAGTTTGTTAATGACCTGGTGCTGATCGATTGCATGGATGCTGCCGGTGCAATGCTTTCACCGGAGGCTATTTCCCAAAAAATCACACAACATATTAATCACAAAAACAGATGAGATTATTCAGGTTATTCAGCCGGATGTTGCTTGGTGGGGTGTTCCTTTTCAGCGGATTTGTAAAAGCGGTGGACCCGCTGGGCTCGGCTTATAAGTTCTCCGACTATTTCAATGCATTTGGCCTTGGATTCCTTGAGGGCACTGCCCTGCCTCTGGCCATTCTGCTCTCCTCATTTGAACTTTTAATAGGTTTTGCACTGATCCTCGGTTACCGGCGCAGGGTCGTATATGAAGTACTGATGTGGTTCATGCTCTTTTTTATCCTGCTGACTCTGATTCTGGCCATTTTTAATCCGGTATCCGATTGCGGTTGCTTTGGGGATGCTCTTATTCTGACCAACTGGGAAACCTTTCTGAAAAATCTGGTGCTGATGGTGTTCGTAGTCCCCCTCTTTCTGCATCGAAAGGGTGCGGATGAATCCGGTAAGGGGATGAAGGAATGGTTGCTGATGGCAGGCTTTTACCTCGCATCCTGCCTATTCTCGGTATGGAACTTCCGCAACCTTCCTTTGCTCGATTTCAGGCCCTATGATATTGGAACGGTGGTCGCTGAAGAGATGGTCATTCCTGAAGGAGCTCCCATGGACGAGTATGAGACCACACTGGTCTACAGGGACCGGGAATCGGGGAAAGAAACCGAATTTACCATCGAGACTTATCCCAGGGACACGGTACGCTGGGAATTTGTCAGCAGTGACTCCCGCCTGGTAAAAAAAGGCTATGAGCCTCCCATTCAAGATTTTGCCATCATGGATCCGGATGGAGATGACATTGTGGATATGATCCTTTCCGATCCGGGGTATTCTATGTTGATGATCAGCCACGACCTGGAAAAGGCGGATCCTGAAGCACTGAAGAGTGCGGTGATCTGGTCCCAGCTGGAGATGCTGGCCTCCGATTACTCTTTTTACGCAATTACTGCCACGACCTCCGACAGGACCGAATCGTTGTCCGGCACACTGGCTCTGGAGTATGGTTTCTACTGGGCCGATGAGATCATGCTGAAGACGGTGGTCCGGTCTAATCCAGGTTTCGTTTTGCTCAGGAACGGAGTCATCGCGGGGAAATGGGGATACAGGCAGTTGCCTGATATTGAAGAGATGGAACCAGCCTGGCCGGAATTGATCAGCAATGCAATGGCCCCGATGGACCAGGAGGCACAGATGCTGATGGAGGCGGGAGTACTGGAAAACTTCAGCTACGATGTTATCCGTTTCGAAGAAGCCGCGCCAAAGCTGCTCTATCTTTACAATGACCGCAGGCGTGAGAGTGGAGTGGTCGCCATATTTGTGATGAGCGTGCTGGCATTCCTTTTCTTCGCCGGGAGTATCGTTCGTCCCAGGACGTAAATTTTGTTATTTTTATATAGTAACCATCATCAATTGTATAACAATGAGAAAACAGATTGTCGCCGGGAACTGGAAAATGAACACCCTGCTTCGGGAGGGTTTGGAACTTGCCAGTACCTTAGAAAAAATGGAAAATGAAAAGAGCAGCCAGGCTCTTTTGATCATCGCGCCTCCCTTTACCCATCTGAGTAAAATCAGGGAATTGGTCAGTGATGTAAAACTTGCGGCTCAGAACTGCGCCTCGGAGCCATCCGGAGCCTACACCGGCGAGGTCTCCCCGGAGATGCTGAATTCGGTGGGGGTGGAATATGTGATCATCGGACACTCGGAACGAAGGATCTATTTTGGTGAGGATAATGCGCTCCTGAATCGCAAGGTAAAGCTTGCCCTCGAAAAGGGACTGAAGCCAATTTTTTGCTGTGGAGAGGTGCTGGAGGAGCGTGAATCGGGCCGGCTCTTTGAGGTGGTGAAGGAACAGGTGGAAACCGGGTTGAAGGGGGTGACCGAGGAGGAGACCGGTAAAATCATTATTGCATACGAACCGGTTTGGGCCATCGGCACGGGTGTGGTGGCCACACCCGATCAGGCGCAGGAGATGCACCGGTATATCAGAGAGCTTCTGGTGGAAATGTACAGTAACCGGGTGGCCGATGATATGACCATTTTATATGGAGGAAGCTGCAAACCTTCCAATGCTGCAGAGCTCTTTGCCAATCCCGATGTGGATGGTGGCCTGATTGGAGGAGCCTCGCTGAAAGCGGAGGATTTCCTGGCCATAGCTCACTCATTCTGATGGTATGTTCCTCGAGTTCGAAATTCCTGTAGGAAGCTGGGAAAATGACCATCGGGAGATCCTTGTGGCAAAGCTTGCAGAGATCGGTTTTCAGGGATTTACAGAATCGGAGGAACTCATTCAGGCTTATGTGGAGGAGGAACATTTCTCCAATCAAATGATGAATGATCTGGTGGATGAAATGTCCGGCCTGGGACTGAAGTTCCAGTACCGTTTCCACCAAACAGAAGAGCAGAATTGGAATAAGGAGTGGGAGAAGAAATTTGAACCGGTCCTGATCGGAACGGATGTTCTGATCAGGGCCCCTTTTCACGACGATTCACAAGACCTTCCATGCACACTGGTCATTGAACCCAAGATGTCGTTCGGTACGGGACACCACTTTACCACCCGGATGATGATCAAGGAGATGGTGCCGTTGGATCTTGAGGAACAAAGGGTGCTTGATATAGGTTGCGGAACCGGCATCCTTGGCATACTTGCCTGCAGGAGAGGGGCTTCCAGAGTACTTGGAGTGGACATCGACCAGTGGGCTTATGAGAACGCACTGGAGAACGTGGAACGAAACTGCAAAGGTCAGATGGAGCTCCGCCTGGGTGATATTCACTGTCTGGGCAACGAGATTTTCGATCTGGTACTGGCCAATATCACCCGTCAAATCCTGGTACGGGATTTGCCAAAATATGAAGAGCATATGGCATCGTCCGGTACATTGATTTGCAGTGGTTTCCTGGCTGAGGATGCGCAATATGTGATGAATGCAGCCTACCGGAGCGGCCTTGCACACCTGAATACAGGGGAGGACTCCAACTGGATGACGCTCACATTTGTCAAGGAAATGAAAACGGATGTCGAACCATGAACAGATTCCTCCTAATTTTGATTCTGATATGGCTGACCGCTTCGGTCCGTGGGCAGGTCGTCAGGGAGTTTTCGGCCGATACCGGTCTCTATGTGAACGAGCTCATTGCATTTACCGGAACCTCTCTTCAACCCTCAGAAGTTATAGATTTTGAGAGGTTTATAGGAATTTATGATTCACTGTCCTTCAGTGACCGGATGGTGATCATTGACCTTTCGAACCTGATGCTTCAGAGAAAGTGCAGGCCCCGGCCGCACTTTATCAAGTTCCAGCGAGTGATGACTGAATTTCACGGGAAACAGAAGAAGAATCACGGATTTGAGGAGTGGCTGCAAGGGTTTGGACTCCTCCTCAGGAGCGAACAGGTCCTTCTGCGCACCATTGACCAGTGGTTGGGACTGACCCTTTCTCTTCTCACTGACAATATTTTTTTTGAATCGAATGCGGTCACCTGGAAAGTCTCCACGCCTTCGTTCAGTTTCCGGACAGGAGAACGGATGAGGGTCGATTTTGAGGATGTGACGGTGGCCTGTTATTCGGGAAGAGATTTTATTCAGATCATGAATGCCACCGGTTTCATTGATCCCATGACACTCGAATGGGTGGGGTCATCCGGAAGAGTCACCTGGGAGCGCGCGGCCATGCCATCCGATGAGATGTATGCAGACCTGGGAGAGTACCGGATCAATCTGAAGACACCCGGGTATACGGCCGATTCGGTCAGGCTTTACTATCCTGCGCTCTTCGAGGGCATTGCACTGGGAAGGCTGGAGGACAAGGTGACCCTCATCAAAGATTTCGCATCGATCTCGTATCCACAGTTTATCTCGTACAAGAATTCGTACCGTATCGAGGACATTATTCCCGATGTCGACTATACAGGAGGGCTTGCCATTGAAGGTTCCAACCTGGTGGGTACAGGAGTTGGCGGGCAGCCGGCCCTGCTGGAGATTTTCCAGAATGACACCCTGAGGGTCCGGTCAGAGACCGACCGTGTCTCCATGAATTCACGCTTTATCCGTTCCCCCAATACCTCGGCATCCATATACCTGGAGGATGATTCTATCTTTCATCCCGACCTGGTTCTTACATTCGATGCTGCCAAGAACCAGCTCAGGCTCACCAAATCGGAGCGTTTCACCTCCCAGGGGCCTTACTCCAACAGCTATCACGGGATCGATATGAATTTCGATGAGCTTTTCTGGAACAGGGATGAGCCGGTCATCAGGATGCAGGCCCTGCAGGGCACCTCCATCGGAAGGGCTACCTTCGAATCGCAGACCTTCTTCAATTACAATTTTTACATGGAGCTACAGGGAATGGATTATGCGCATCCTCTGGCACAACTCTACACTTATTCCAACTCTTTGGGGGGACGTACATTTGCGGTCTCCAATTATGCCAATTATCTGGGATATTCCCTCTACCAGGTGAGGCACCTTCTGATGAATCTATCTCAGCTGGGATTTGTTTATTACAATGACGAGACCGATCTGATTATCCTGAGGCAAAAACTATTTGACTATATCAGCGCCGCCATGAAGCAGCGGGACTATGATGTGATCAGTTTCATTTCCAGGACCGAAGGGGCATCCAATGCAGAGCTGAATCTCCAGTCCCGGGACCTGACCATCCGAGGGATCCCTCTGATTTTTCTGAGTGATTCCCAGAATGTTCGATTGATCCCCAATGAAAACAGTATCATGATGAAACGGGACCGGAGCTTTCAGTTCGACGGAGTGGTGGATGCCGGATTATTCCGTTTCAGCGGGCACAATTTCTTTTTCGACTACAAAAATTTCAAGATCAATCTGCAGGATATCGACTCCCTTCAGCTTTCCATCCCCACCGATCAGTCCAATCAATATGGCGAAGCGCTGGCGACCCGCATCGATAACAATATTGAAAAGATGACCGGGGAACTTCTGATCGATGATCCCCAGAATAAATCGGGCCTGGAGCGTTATCCCCAGTACCCTCAGTTCACCAGCCGTGAGGGTTCGTTTATCTACTTCGACCGGAAAAATATCCAGGACGGCGTGTACACCAGAAATGAATTCTATTTTGAACTGGAACCCTTCGAAGTAGACAGTCTCGATAATTTCAGGCCCGAGGCGATCCAGCTCAATGGCACCTTTATTTCGGCAGGAATCCTGCCTCCTCTGGACCTTCAGATGTCGCTCCGTGAAGACAACTCTTTAGGATTTTACCTGGAAACACAGGAGGAGGGACTGCCACTTTACGGCGGATTGGGTACCTTTTACAATGACATAGAGATGAGCAGCCGGGGTCTGCATGGATACGGAACTTTCGACTATCTCACCTCCACTACCTGGTCTGATGATTTTTTGATGCATCCCGATTCCATGATGGCCCTTTCGAGGAAATTCCTTATCAGGGAGCAGTTGGAGGGCACGGAGTTTCCCTATGCGGAGAACACCGAAACTACGGTGAAACTGAAGCCTGACGAAGAAGTACTGGAGGTGTACAGACTGGAGGAGGCGTTTAAAATCTTTGGCGACTCTTTATTTCACGGGGGAGACCTTGCCCTGCACAGAACAGGTCTTTCAGGCAGCGGGGCAATGGTGCTTCCGGATGCCCGCCTGGAATCGGAACAATTCCGGTACGGTGCCCGCTCCATCCGTGCTGATTCGGCTGGAGTACAGCTGAAAGATCCCTCTTTTACTGAGTTTCCATTCCTGACCGATGACGTGCGGATCGATATCGAACTGGATGAACGGAGAGGGGAATTGACTGCCAATGGGGACGCCACCCTGATCGAATTTCCCTACAATCTGTACGAGACCCGACTGGATCGCATGACCTGGCTGATGGACAGGGATGAGGTGTTGCTTTCCCAGCAAAAACCACTACCCGGCAACATCGTCGATATCGGCATCGATTCCCTGAGGACCAGCGGACCGACCTACCGATCGGTCCACCCCGGTCAGGACGGACTCCGGTTTGTTGCACCCGAGGCAACCTACAACTACCGCACCAGGAATCTTCACACCAGGGAAGTACCATTTATCGAAGTGGCCGATGCGTTTGTTTTTCCTCATCATGGAGCGGTGGAAATCGGGTACCAGGCCACCATGAAGTTGCTTGAGAATGCCAAGGTGCTGGCATCCCGTCTCAATCGAAGGCACCTGATCTACGAGGCCTCCATAGCGGTGAAAGGTGCCAATGATTACGAAGGCACGGGCTATTACGATTACAAGGATGCCTTCGGGAATGCCTATGCCATTTATTTTGAACGGATTTTTGTGGATACCACCACGGAGAGTCGGTCAAGCGGGCAGATCGCTGACGATGACCGGTTCATGCTGAGTCCCTATTTCGATTTTCAGGGGGAGGTTTCCCTTTCGGCATCCGAGCCGTTACTGACCTTCGATGGCGGGATACAGATCGTACACGACTGCAATATTTCAAAAGACTGGTTACGATTCACTTCTGCCATAGACCCGCAGGAGATCCGGATCCCGGTTCCCGAACAGATGCAAAACGTTGCGCTGAACAAGATTTTTGCCGCCACGATGATCACCAGAGACTCCACGCATATCTATTCCGCTTTCCTGTCTGGAAGGAAAGACTATTTCGATGCGCCCATCGCCAGGTCCCATGGATTTCTGACATACCACCCGGAGGAGGAGCAATACATTATCTCTACCCCGGAAAAGGTAGCTGATCCCACACTCCCGGGCAGCTATCTTCGTCTGGAAACAGCTTCCTGCCAGGTATATGGGGAGGGACCTGTGGATCTGACACTTGGTTATGGACAGGTACTGACCACCGCTGCCGGCCACACCCTGCACCGTGTCAGCGAGGATGAATTTACCGCCCGGCTGGTTCTGGGGCTCGATTTTCATTTTTCTCCTGAGGCCTTATCCATTATGGGATCGGAAATCGACAGTCTTACTGACCTGGAGCCGGTGGACCTGACCAGTGCCCACTACCGGCTGGCCATGAAGGACCTGCTGGGGCTGCAACTGGCACAGAAGCTGGAACGGCAGCTGGGTCTGACCGGTGCTTACGAGGAGATCCCCGCGGAATGGAAACATGCCATTTTCTTTAATGACCTGCCTCTGCGGTGGAACCAGGTGACTCAATCGTTCCGGTACAACGGAAAGGTAGGGATCGGCAATATCGGGGACATTCAGGTCAACAAGAAGGTGAACGCATACATCGAGATGGTGGAGCGTGGTTCGGGTGATATTTTCGATATATATCTGGAGGTGGATCAGCGCACATGGTACTATTTTGCCTACTCTCCGGGCGGTTTGCAGACACTCTCTTCCAACTGGTCCTTCAATCAGGTTATCAATGATTTGAAAGCATCGGACCGGCGGATCAGGGCACGCCAGGGACAGGCGCAATACATCTACAGCCTGGCAGCGCAGCGCAGGCTAGACCTTTTTATCCAGCGTTTCCTTGAGTTTGAGGAGTAGCTCTGGATCCCAGTTCGACCACCTCCACCTCCCCGGGACGTCCTTCAGATATGGAAAAGCGCAGGATAGTGCGAACCTGGTGCAATCCGTGCCGGCCGGCGGCGCCG
>CAZRZY010000118.1:0-14138 GCA_964604655.1 uncultured Bacteroides sp.
TCAACGGATCGAAGGTGTAACTGCTCACTGCGTCCACACTCACACTGTTCACCAACACATCGGAGATCACATAACCATCATCCGCAGTGATCGTGTAGGTCGGGGTCGATAAACTGGGATATGAAATGACACCCAGGGGATCTATTCCACCGCCGGCTCCCGCCGTGGCAGTAATTGTATAAGTCTGCCCCATCACGGGCGAGATAAGTGCAATGGAAAGTACAATGAAGGTGAAAAGCCTCAGCCTGTGCCGACAGCCATTGGAAAGGTGTTTCAGGTAAGCATTTATCATACTTAGTCAACTGAACTGATTAAAAGTCAGAAAATTCTACAGAGATCTACGGAAACCTCACAAGGATCCGTCACCCACTCACTTTGCCAGATTAGATAAGTTTCTCATTTTTCAATCCAATAAATATAATAAATATGCACACTCCATGGAAGGACGTTTACACGAATTACCGGCCAGGCAGGGCTAACCTGACCATCCTTCCCGGTCCAGGCTGCGATAACTGATGGCTTCTGTCACATGGGAAACCCTGATATTCCTGCTCTCTTCCAGATCGGCAATGGTCCTGGCCACTTTCAGGATGCGGTCATAGGCTCGGGCCGAAAGTCCAAGTTTTTCCATGAAATTTTGTATCCTTTTTTGAGCTTCACGGTCCAGGATGCAGTGTTTTCGCCTCAAAACAGTACTCATTTGAGCGTTGACCTGTATATGCTCCAGTCCCGAGAATCTTTGAAGCTGGATCTTCCTAGCAGCCATAACCTGGTTGCGCATGGAATCACTGGATTCTGGCATGATATCCGACGAAATCTCATGGAAAGGTGAAGGGGATACCTCCAGGTGGATATCGATCCGGTCGAGCAGGGGCCCGGATATCCTGGAAAGATAGTGTCTGATCATGCCAGGACCACAACTGCAGAGCTTTTTCGGGTGATTGTGGTACCCGCACGGGCATGGATTCATGGCCGCGATCAACAGAAAATCGGATGGAAAACTGACCCGGTAATAGGCCCTGCTGATATGGACCATCCTCTCCTCCATGGGCTGCCTGAGGACCTCCAGGACAGAACGCCTGAACTCAGGTAGTTCATCCAGGAACAATACTCCGTTATGCGCCATGGTGATCTCCCCTGGAAGCGGTGTTTGTCCGCCTCCAATGATGGAAATGTGAGAACTTGTATGATGGGGTGAACGGAAGGGCCTTGTGCTAATCAATCCTCCATTCAAACTGATCTTCCCGGCAACTGAATGAATAATAGTTGTTTCCAGGGCTTCCTTCATGGTCATTTCCGGCATGATGGACGGCAGCCTTTGGGCCAGCATCGTTTTCCCTGATCCAGGCGGACCCACCATTAGTAAATTATGGCGTCCCGCCACCGAGATGACCATCGCCCTCTTGGCCGATTCCTGACCGCTTACCTCAGAAAAATCGGATAACTCGCTAAAATCCCCCCTTTTGACTGGTTCAGACCTGACTGGTTGAGACGTTTTAGTTGCAGAATCCCCGTTCAGAAAACCGACCGCATCGTCCAGGTCTGCAACCGGCAGCACCTCCAGCCCTTCGATGATGGATGCTTCTGCACAGTTCTGTGTGGGTACGATCACACCCTTGAATCCATTCTCCCTGGCCATCAGTACCATCGGAAGGACTCCTTTGACAGGTATGACACTTCCATCGAGAGAAAGCTCCCCCAAAACCAGGAAATTCTGCAACCGCTCTGCGCTTACCTGGCTCGTCGCTGCCAGGATCCCCAGGGCGATGGGAAGATCAAAATGGGTTCCCTCCTTACGTATATTGGCCGGGGCAAGATTGATGACCACCCTGTAGCGGGGCCAGATAAATCCGTTCTGCGCCAGGGCAGATTCAATCCTTTGCTGACTCTCCCTGATAGCATGATCGGCAAGTCCAACAATAAAAAAACGAATCCCCTGGGTCACATTTACCTCGATGGTGATCCTGACCGCCCGGATCCCTTTCAAAACCCCACTGTAGGATTTTACGAGCATATACAGTATATGTGCCGATCTCCGCTTCGATCGATAAAAACAGACCTGAACTCTCACATATTTTTTTAACTTGGAGATAGGAAAAAAAGACTCTGCACGAATGAAAAGAAGAACCTTTATTAAGAACTCGGCACTTGGCGCTGCTGCCTTGACTATGGAGCCAGCGTTTCGCACTTCCTTGCAACCCGCAAAGATCTCTCTGGCTCAATGGTCCCTGCACCGGAAATTTTTTGATGGAGATCTGGATGCCAGGGAGTTTGCCTCCATTGCCCGGGATACTTACTCCATAGAAGCTTTGGAGTATGTGAACGCCTTCTATACTGAATGGAGCAATGACGAAAAGTTTTGGTTGCGGATGAAAGAGCGGGCCGATCAGTCAGGGGTGAAAAGTCTCCTGATTATGGTAGATGATGAGGGTGACCTGGGCAACCCCGATCCCGTAAAAAGAAGCCAGGCAGTGGAAAACCACTTCAAGTGGATCCATGCCGCAAAGATCCTTGAATGTCATTCCATTCGTGTAAATGCCTTTGGTGAAGGCTCAGGGGATTTGCTTGGAGAAGCACTGATCAGCGGTCTGGGAAAACTCGCGGAATATGCTGCCACCACCGGTATACATATCCTGGTGGAAAATCACGGACTGCACACTTCGGATGCAGCTTTTATGACAGAAATCATTCGAAAGATAGATCATCCGAATCTGGGGACCCTGCCCGATTTCGGTAACTGGTGTTTAAGTGCCCAATGGGGCAGCACTCAGATCCCCTGCGATGAAATGTATGACCGTTACCGGGGAGTTGCCGAGATGATGCCTTTTGCAAAGGGTGTTAGTGCCAAGTCCTATGATTTTGACAGTGAGGGAAATGAAACACGGATTGACTACTACCGGATGATGAGAATTATAAAAGATGCCGGCTTCGATGGGTATATCGGTATTGAATATGAAGGAGAGAAACTCAGTGAAAAGGAGGGTATTCTGGCCACGAAAGCACTCATCAGAAAATCATGGAGTTAACGTAATAATTAGTATATCTACTACTTTTATAGTTGACTTACGTAATAATTAGTTATACCTTTGCGTTATATCTGTCATAATAAGGTATGAAAAGACTCACAAAAGCAGAAGAGGAGATCATGCTGGCTGTATGGAAGCTGGGAGAAGCCACCATCAGAGAAATTATGGAAGAGCTGGATCAGCCTGACACGCCCTATACTACCATCTCCACCGTAGTGCGTGTTCTTGAAAAGAAGGGAATTGTGGAACATAAGGCGGTGGGCACAACCTATCTCTACTACCCGGTCCTGCAGAAGAAAGAGTATCTGAAAGGATTTCTCTCAGGAATCGTTACCAAATACTTTGACGGATCGTTTTCCAGGATGGCAGCCTTCTTTGCGAGAGAGAATGATCTGGACTTGAATGAGCTGCAGGAAGTGGTCAGCGATATCGAAAAGGAATTAAAGGAGGATGGACGGTGTGAATGAATTCTTCATATATCTGACCAGGGTTTCGATCGGTCTGGCCATCGTTTCCCTTCCTTATTTCTTTTTTCTCAGGAATGATGCCCACCTGAACATCAAAAGAGTGTACCTGCTATGCGGAATATTACTGGCATGGATCATTCCTCTGACCTCCTTTCAACCGCCGCAACTTTTCTCCGATGTAACCCCTGTGATCTTTATCGATCCCCAGATTTCGGCCGACAGTTATACGGGAATGGGAAACGGAATTCACCCTTCACATAGTAGGATCGAATGGATTCATCTGATCACCGGAGGATACCTGATGGGTCTCCTTTTCTTACTCTTAAAGAACCTCCTTTTTCTCCAGCGATGGAATTCCGTCTGGAACCGATCCGAAAAGCAGAATGGAGTGGCTATTACTTCCACTCCCCAGGTATTTGCCCTTTTCAACCGAATTTTCGTACCCTCCCAATTGAAAGAAAAAGAGGAGTTTGAAACCATCATATTGCACGAGAAAGCCCATCTCAGGCAGCTACACTTCATTGACCTTATCATGATGGAAGCTACTTTGCTTCTCACATGGTTCAATCCCTTTACTTGGCTTATTTCCAGAATGATTAAAGAGAATCACGAGCATCTGGCCGACAGGCAGGTTTTGTCGGATGGAGTACACCCGGCTCGTTACAGAGCCCAGCTTCTCAATCACATGCTTGGAGTGCATGTGATCAGGCTCGGCCATCCGTTTAATCATTCCTTAACCTTTAAAAGATTTCAAATGATGAAAAAGCCAAGAAGAAACCTATCCGGAACAATTAAGTTCCTGTTTATCATTCCATTGGTGATAACGATCCTTGCCCTTACAACGGGAATGGCCCCCCAGCCTGAATCCATCAGCGGTAAAGTTGTTTTTGCAGAAACGAAGCAGCCCGCTGCAGGTGCATCAGTGATCATCAGGGGAACATCCATGGGCACGGTGGCCGATCACAACGGCACCTTCTCCCTCAAAGTATCCGGTAATCCCGAGCTTGTCATCTCGTTTGTCGGATATGCGAATCTATACGTGGAATCATCGAAAGTCGGTCGGAATCCGCTCGAACTTACACCCAAAGCCTTTCTTCTGGAAGTAGAACGCACCCCCGAAATGGAGACCATAAGCATGACTGGAGCGTTTTCAATTAAGCCGGTATCCGAATCGGATGGTCAACCGTTTTATGTAGTGGACGGACAAAGGGTAACAGGAGTCCTTGATCTGGATCCCAGCACCATTGAACAGGTGGAGGTGATAAAAGATCCCGATCACCATCTGGCGAAAAAATACGATGCCAAAGACGGGTTGATCCTGATCTCGACAAAAGAATCTCAAAGGAACAGGCTGAATGAGATATCCGAACAGGACAACGCACCTGCTCTGACAGAAGAGGTCATGAATGATAAGGAATTATTCTACATCGTGGAAGATATGCCCATGTACCCTGGCGGGAAAAAGGCTCTGGCCAACTATATCTATTCCAACCTGGATTATCCCGAAACCGCCAGGCAGAACCGGAAAGAGGGGGTAGTGCAAATAGGTTTTGAAATCGCTACAAATGGTAAACTGGAAGAGATTCATGTGGTGCAGAGTTCCGATCCGGTATTTGATTCTTCTGCTAAAAAAGTATTCGAAAGTATGATGGACTGGATTCCCGGAAGCCAGCACGGAAAACCGGTAAACGTCAAAGTCATTGTTCCTGTCAGGTTTGAACTTGACCGTGAATGATCCTGGAATAAGCCAATCAGGATAGGGGGTGGCCTGATGACCGGGCTACCCCTTAATTTTCTGCTCAATTAACAACACCAGGATATGGAGGATTTTGATATGCATCTCCTGTATCCTGTCGGAGTATTTCCTTCCCTTGACTCTGATCTCGCGATCCACCATTCCTCCCAGGAGCCCTCCTGTCTTCCCTGTTATTCCGATAACCTTCATTTTCCTCTCTTTTGCCGCCTCCACCGCTTTGATGACATTCATTGAATTCCCGCTGGTGCTGATTGCCACTAATACATCTCCTTCCGATCCAACGGCCTCCACGTATCTCGAGAAGACTCCCTCGAATCCGTAATCATTTGCCGCGCAGGTGAGGTGAGAAGGATCTGAAATACTGATGGCAGGAAGAGCGGGCCTTTTCTCTCTGAAAACCCCTGAAAGCTCTTCGGCAAAATGCATGGCATCGGTCATGGAGCCCCCGTTACCACAAGATATGATCTTATGCCCCTCCATAATGGAATCGACCAGAATAACCGCCGCATCGGAAATAGCATCCACATTTTCCGGATTGGCAATAAACTCCTCCAGTACTTCCTGGGCTTCTTTGAGCTGGTTTTCGATGATCAGTTTCATCCGTATGATTGTTTCAATCCATTTCTTACTGACCCAAAAATACGACTATTGTACTTTATCCATCCATATTAAACCCCGATCATTATGAACTTTCTAACTTCACAACCCTTATACACTTTATAAACTCTTTATGACTTTATGACTTTACAGACTTTACAGACTTATATTAACTTTGCACTTTTAACAGCAGAGATATGGGAATACCCAGGTTCATAAAGCTGCCGCATCATAAACAGTTCAATTATTCACCCCGTTACTGGGACCCAGAAAAGGAAGAACGGGAGGACAGGATCAGGAGGATCAAAGCGGAAATGGGGATAGAGGTCTCAAGGGATGGAAAGACAACTACCATTAAGAGAGGGTCTTTCAGACAGACCAGTCAAAAAACAAAGGTCCGGGCCACCCGAAGCTCCAATATCAGGCTGGTGGTCATCCTTGCGGTACTACTCTTTCTCGCATACCTTTTATTCATCGGATAATGCCAGGGATCATCCACGTGCTCAGTGATGCTGTTGCCAACCAGATCGCAGCAGGTGAAGTCATTCAGCGTCCATCCTCCGTAGTAAAAGAACTGATGGAAAATGCAGTGGATGCTCAGGCCACGTCGGTCAAGGTGATTATTAAGGATGCCGGTAAGACACTGATCCAGGTAGTTGACAATGGCGCCGGTATGTCTGAGTCAGACGCGGTGACCTGTTTCGAGAGGCATTCGACCTCCAAAATCAGCAGCGCCAATGATCTGTTTACCATTCGGACCAGAGGATTCCGAGGAGAAGCGCTTGCATCCATGGCAGCGATATCGGAGGTTACACTGAGAACTTGCCTCCGGGGAGAGGAACTCGGAACCGCGGTACGAATAGCAGGGTCAAAACTGGAATCCACCGAAATTGTGGCGTGTCAGCAAGGCTCAAATTTCCAGATCAGGAATCTTTTTTTCAATATACCTGCACGGAGGAAGTTTCTGAAAAGAGATCACACGGAACTGCGACATATCATCAACGAATTCAACCACGTAGCATTGACCCATCCTGAGATCGAATGTACCCTGGTGCACAATGATACGGAGATCCTTCAGTTGCCTCCATGCAACCTTCGACAGCGAATAACCGGTGTCTTCGGGAAGTCAGTCAATTCAAATCTTATTCCACTGGAAACTGAAACCTCGCTGGTCCGCATTCACGGATTCATCGGAAAACCAGAGCATGCAAAAAGGACTTACGGTGAACAATTCTTCTTCGTCAATCAACGATTCATCAAGCATCCTTATTTTCATAAAGCGGTAATGAAGGGGTATGATGAGATTCTGGCCCCGGATCACCTTCCCTCCTACTTCATCTATTTTGAGACCGATCCCTCGAAAATTGATGTGAATATTCATCCCTCCAAAACCGAGGTAAAATTTGAGGAAGAACGATCTATCTGGCAGATATTGCTGGCATCGGTCAAAGAAGCTATCGGGCGGCACAATTTATCTCCATCCCTGGATTTCAATAAGGAGGGGGTCATCGATATCCCGGTACTCTCGAAAAACACGGAAATCCATATTCCCGAGATAGAAACCAATCCCGGCTATAATCCATTCGAAGCGGAAGAATCAAGCCGACGGAATTCCTATTCAGGCGGTTCCACTTTCGAACAACAGGAACGATATCGAGTCAGTCAGAGGAACTGGGAACAACTGTTCGAACCTGTTCCCGAATCGGGACGCACTTCTGGCCGGGTCATGCAGATCAAAAACAAATATATTCTTTCCCCTGTTAAATCAGGACTGATGGTTATTGACCAATACGGAGCACATGAACGAATAAATTATGAGCGTTTAATCGAAGCCGCCAGGAAGAATAAACCGGTAGCACAACAAACGCTCTTCCCTGAAACAGTTCATTTAAGTGCTGCTGACTACCAGGTCTGCCTTGAAATGCTGGAGGATCTGGGGCAATTGGGATTCGAAGTCAGAGACTTGGGTAATCAAACAGTGGTTATTCACGGTCTTCCGGCTTCCATGACCAATAGTGATCCCAGGGAGAAACTGGAAACGCTGCTAGCAGAGTACCAGGATCTTCTGGGACAGGTCAAAGATTCCTCCATGGAATCGTTAATTCGTGCCGCCGCCCGCGCTTCGGCTGTTGGATCCGGCTGCACTCTGGGTGAATTGGAGATGCAGGGACTGGTGGATCAACTCTTTGCTTGCAAGACACCCAACCATACTCCCTCCGGCAAGACTATCGTGAAGATCGTTACCCTGGAGGAGATGGATAACCTATTTAAACAGTAGTCCTATGAGTCGATTTTATGCAGGTAGGTCAAGCAATACCCCTCCGGTTGTCAAGAACCTGATTATTATCAATGTGACCATGCTTCTTGCCCTGTTTTTGTTCAGGCAATTTTTCCGGGCGGACCTGAACCGGGTGTTCGGGTTATTCTATTTTCAATCTCCCATGTTCCAGCCCTGGCAGATCGTCACCCACATGTTCATGCACGGGAGTCTCTTCCACCTCTTCTTCAACATGTGGGCGCTATGGATTTTCGGGAAGACCCTTGAGAGTGTATGGGGCAGCAAACGGTTCCTCATCTATTACCTGGTCACAGGTTTGGGTGCCGCATTTTTCCATACCCTGATCAATTATATCCAATTCGCTCCGGAAATCGCCAATCTTAAAGTTGCCTACTCCACCGACCGGATCAACATGGCTCTGCTGGAGGAGATCCTGACTCCGGGTAACAGGTTTTACGAGCTTGGAAGGCAATTAATCAGACCCACTGTCGGTGCTTCAGGGGCAGTATACGGCGTATTGCTGGCATTTGGGATGTTGTTTCCGAATACGCCTCTTTTCATTATACCCATCCCGTTTCCCATTAAAGCCAAATGGCTGGTGATCGGGTTCGGGGCCCTGGAACTATACCTGGGTATCACTCAAACAGGGGGCAATATCGCCCATTTTGCCCATCTGGGTGGTATGATATTTGGTTTTGTTTTGATAAAATATTGGAATAGGTTTACTCGCAATTTCTATTAACAGACTGATTGAATGAGTATTCTTGATGAAATAAAGCAATCCTTCCGACAGGGTACCACCCTTCATAAGTTGATCTATGTGAATGTGGGGCTTTTTCTGGCAGTACAAATTGTCAGAATCATCCTGTATCTATCCAATTCATATGATCTGTTTGATGAGTTCCTGAACTACCTGGCAGTACCCTCCAATCTGGATATGCTCGCCAGGCGCCCATGGACACTGTTTTCATATATGTTCCTTCATGTGGACTTCCTTCACATTCTGTTTAATCTTCTTTGGCTTTACTGGTTCGGAACGGTATTCGTGCAGGAACTGGGTCTGAAGAAACTTCTCAGCACCTATATTTTGGGCGGTCTTGCCGGGGGGGTGTTATATGTGTTGTCCTACAATGTGTTTCCGGTGTTCGAATCGGTCAGAAGTGAAGCCATTGCACTTGGAGCATCAGCCTCTGTAATGGCTATCGTAGTGGCATCAGCCACCTACCGGCCCGAAAGACGCATGCATCTGATTTTCATCGGACCGGTTAAAATAGTATATATCGCCCTGGTCATGTTCATTCTGACCTCAATGGTCGATTTCTCTGTGAACACAGGAGGGAAGATCGCTCATATCGGCGGTGCCCTGATGGGATTCCTGTTCGCCTTCTATTACAGGCAAGGGAAAGATATTTCCAGAGGTTTCGACCGGATGATGGACCAAATTGCCAGCTGGTTCAAACCGGGATCCCGTAAAATGAAAGTTACCTACAAGAGATCAGCGGATGATCTTGCATACAATAAAGAAAAAGCGGAAGAGCAAAAAGAGATCGACAAGATCCTTGACAAAATTTCGAAAGCAGGATATGACAGCCTGACTGCCAAGGAAAAAGAGATGCTTTTCAAAATGAGCGATAAAAAATAGCCGTGGGCAGGATCACCGACAGGATCATTCTGATACTTTCGACTCTGGCGGCATTATGTATTTTGATCTCCTATCTGGCTCCAGTGGTCGATCCATCCAGGATGCTTTTCCCTGCCCTGCTTGGTCTGGCATACCCCTACCTGCTCATCCTGAATCTGGTATTTCTGGGTTACTGGCTCATCCGGTTTAAAAAAGAGATTCTGATCCCCCTGATCAGTATTCTCCTGGGATGGAACCATCTGAACACCCTGTTGCCTCTCCACTTTCAGGAAGTGAGTATTCCAGTAGATGCTCCCCGGGACAGACTTCTGAATGTGTTATCATACAATGTCAGAGGCTTTGATGTATATCGTTGGTCGGATCATCCTCAGGTGAAACAGGCAATCCTTGGGTTGGTGAATGAGGAAGATCCTGATATCGTCTGTTTCCAGGAATATTACGCCTCCGACAAAAGAGGAGAAAGCCACCGTGAAGTGGTCCGACAGCTCCCTTCCCTACCCGAAAATGCAGTATATTATACCTCGGACCGCACCAATACCAGGGGATTTGGAATTGCCACCTTCAGCAAATATCCCATTATTAAAAAAAGCAGGATCCCGTTCGCAACCTCGGCCAACGCAGCCATGTATACCGACATTCTTTTCCGGTCCGACACCCTGAGAGTGATCAACGTGCATCTTCAGTCTATTCGATTCCGGACAGAGGATTATGCATTGTTGGATACAGTCAGGCTGAAACACGCCAACGAACAGATGTATGAAATCAGAAATATCGGTGCTCAGCTTCGTACTGCATTCACCCTGAGGGCGGAGCAGGCAGGGATTATTGCACACTACATCAAAGAATCACCACACCCCGTCATCCTGATGGGTGATTTCAACGACACCCCTCCCTCCTATGCATACCACCGGATCAGGAAAGGGCTGCACGATGCTTTCGAGGTGGCAGGACGTGGATTTGGACATACTTATGAAGGAGAGTTTCCCTCCTTCCGGATTGATTATATTTTCTTCTCCAACCCATTGAAAGCCTTCCAGTTCAACAGGATCAAAGTGCGCTATTCCGATCATTACCCTGTCACCACATGGCTGTTCCTGCCACGTGAAGGAAATCACTAAATAGAAACAGCTTATCGCGGATCACCAGATGCCCATTCAGAAGAGCACTGTATTCAGCGGACCTTTTACCTGGTCAGACACCATCAACCTGTCATTGGTGATCGAATGCTGGACCGGACTGTTTATCCATTGGAAATAATAAATGGTATTAAACCCCAGGGTTAACCCTGGACCCTTCTTTCCGGGGCAAGCCCCGGGGAATTTAACCACACCCTCTCGTCCGCCGAAGCGGAACGCGAAGGTGGATTAAACGAGGAAGTGATACATATCTTACATCTCGAAGGAAGGAAATTCAGGCTGAAAGAATCTTTCGAGCAGGAAGCGTGGAAGATCCACCACTCTTCCGCCGTAATGGTCAATGATAGCCGAATCGGAAGTGCATATGGCATCGCTTTTCTCATGTTTCAGTATGTAATCAGGAGATTTAACAGTAAGTGCCTCTCCCTCAATACCCATATGTACCATATCCTTTGAAAGCTCCATCGAAAGCCTTCCACTGAAGGAGACAGGATCATCCAGGTACAGAATGTATTCCGCCCCTTTCCACTCCTCCAGCACATCCAGCAGAAGGTGCACCGATCGACTGAACACTGGTTTATTGATGATCCTTCCCCGCATTTCACCAGCATCCCTCAATAGCCCGTCATTACTCAGAAATACAGGTTTCCCCAGCAGATAATTATTAACGGTGAAGAGAACATTATAGGTATCGATGAGCACCAGGTCGCCGGAATGGACCGATCCCAATCTCCGCCTTCTCTCTTCCGCCTCCTCGCTGGAGGAAATCCCTCTGTACAAAACCTGCCTCATATCCCTGGACAGCATGAATTTATCACCCACCAGCTTCAGCGAGGCTTTCTGGGGATATCCATTCGAAAGCAACCAGAAATACTCTTCCGCGGCCTTCAACAGGTCATCGGGAAAACGGTCTGACATTAAGTAAAGATAGCCAAAAACTCATATTTAATTGATATACAGATTAATAGACTTATTAACAACTCTGTGGATAACCCAATTACTGTATAAAGGAATTTACTTATCTTTAATCATGCTGAATTAAAACCTATTCATCATGAAGAAAGTAGTAGGTCTATTGTTGATGGCACTGGTCGTTTCCTCGTGCGGTCTATTCCAGAAGCCTTCCATGTCTCAGGAACAGATTGATGCTATGGTGGCAGAAAATCAGGCGCTGAAGAACCAGATCTCTAACAGTAAAGACCTGGAGGACCAGCTGGCCCTTGCCCGTATGCAGCTGGACGATGCCTTATTGAAACTGTCTGCATGCGAAGAGTCCGCTAAATCAAGGGTCCATATCATAGTAGGAGCGTTTAAGAATAATTCCTACGCAGAGGAATACTCAGCTACCATCAAAGAGATGGGACTAGACGGAACTATCATGTCGGGTCCCTACAGTTTTAACCTGGTTTCCGCCAGCTCCCATGAATCCCTTCAGGCTGCGCTTAATAACCTGGAATCTATCAGACAAAGCGTGATTGAGACAGCGTGGATTTACTTGGAGTAGCCGTAGAAGTCATAAAGTCGGTAAAGTCTTAAGTCTGTAAAGTCTGCCTTCTGTCAGGTTCCGCTCATAATGAACAATGGCTGGAACTCAAAACTCTTGAAATGGGGACGTAACCGCTCCGTATTATAATGTTTCTTCACATCCACCATTTTCTTAGTGCTGGTGACCACGTCCAGTGGTGCATTGTCGTACCTTCCATTTCTCAGCACTACCAGGCGACCATGGATATTCTTCAGTATGAGATCGAGGGCAAGATTTCCATAGGCCATGGGAACAATGGAGTCAATAGCATCCGGATCCCCGCCTCTTACCAGATACCCCAGATGCTGGTTAATAATGTTTATGGGCTGACCCTTGTTAAATTTCGAGGAAATCAACTTAATCTGATCTGAAACCGCCGTGCCAATCCCACCCAGTTTGGCATGACCATAGGCATCCTTCTCTCCATCCCTAAACATCATCTCCTTCATTCCCTTAAAAATAGATCCTTCTGAAACCAATACCACCGAATAATGCGATGGATTTTGTGCCCTGTCCTCCACCAACAGACCGGTCAGGTGCTCAATATCGAACTGATGTTCCGGGATCACACACCGGTTAGCCGCTCCTGCCATAGTGGGTAACATTGCGGTAAAACCCGCATATCTTCCAAACACTTCCAGGACCAGGATCCGTTCATGCGATCCTGCTGATGTCCTCAGGGTATTGGTCATATTGATAGTCCTGGTAATGCAGGTACTGAATCCTATACAATAGTCTGTTCCCGGTACATCATTATCCATGGTCTTGGGGATAGCAATCACCTTAAATCCTTCCTCATAAAGTCGAACTGCATAGCTCAGGGTATCATCGCCGCCGATGGGGATCAGAAAATCTATTCCCAGAAAATTCAGGTTTTGCAATACCTCCGGAGTCAGGTCATTAATCTCCTTATTATAAGAATCCTTCAGATGGAGGGGAACGGCTTCCTTCTTTATTTTGCTCGGATTGACCCTGGAAGTGTGCAAAAATGTACCACCGGTGCGGCCAGCCTTGTTGACAATCTGCTCTGTCAGCACCATGAAGTGCTCGCTGTTGTCCGCACCCTTATCCCTGATGATCTCTGTAATCCCTGACCATCCTTTCCGAAGCCCTATGACCTGATAACCCTCCCTGAGCGCACGGATCGTTACTGCACGAATGGCCGGATTGAGGCCGGGCACATCGCCACCGCCTGTAAGAATACCAATGGTCCCATTTTTCTTTTTCCCCTGTGCCATGATTTTTTTCTTTTAAAAATACGGGATTCAATGAAATAAATCAATCGGTGCAGGAGATAGTCATATCCAAATATTTATCTCTGGCTATATCTACTTGATTGCCCGGGCCTTGGTTTCAGTTTTTGGAGAAGTGTTATACTTAGAAAAATGGTAAGCGTTCAATCGGTATGCCTTTCTGCCTGAAAAGAGTCTGAAAAGGGTCTTAAGGTAGTCTGATCTGAAATGAGCCTTAAGGTAGTCTGATCTGAAGTGGTTCTGAAGTGGATCTGAAATGGTTCTGAAGTGGATCTGAAGTGGTTCTGAAATGGTTCTGAAGTGGTTCTGAAATGGGCCGGACGGGCTGCTCTGCTCAGGGGCATAGAGACCTATATTATCCATTTATTCACTTATAAAGTTTATTTCTCTTATTAAACATCCATCTAAAAATATTTTTTATCAGTAATGACAATTAAAAAGTATATAACAAGATAATT
>CAZRZY010000119.1:0-12017 GCA_964604655.1 uncultured Bacteroides sp.
AAACCTCGGGCATTTTCTCCTCCAGGGAGGGGTATTTGGAAGCCCGCTCCTCTTCGGAGACCTTGGCCAGCTTGGCCCATCTTAGTGATCCCTCCTTAGTGATCTGCTGCGGAGTACGCACGCCTGCCACCACATCTTCTCCCTGAGCATCGATCAGGTATTCACCGTTGAAAATATCTTCACCGGTTCCGGCATCGCGGGTAAAGGCCACCCCGGTGCCTGAGGTTTCGCCCATGTTCCCGTAGACCATGGCCTGAACGTTCACGGCAGTTCCCCACTCTTCGGGAATCTGATTCAACTGCCTGTAGTAGATTGCCCTCGGGGTGTTCCAGCTATCAAACACAGCCATCACTGAACCCCAGAGTTGCTCCCAGGGATCCACTGGAAAATCATGTCCTGTCTGCTTTTTCACAGCAGCCTTGAACTTCTCTACCAGCTCCTTCAGGTCCTCAACGGTCAGTTCGTTATCATTATCAACGCCACGTGCCTCTTTCACTTCCTCGAGGATTTTCTCGAACGGATCAATATCCTCTTTCGATTCAGGCTTCAATCCAAGTACCACATCCCCGTACATCTGTACAAAACGGCGATAGCTGTCCCAGGCGAATTTCTCATTTCCGGTCTTGTTAATCAGCCCTTCCACGGCATTTTCATTCATTCCAAGGTTCAGCACCGTATCCATCATACCCGGCATGGAGACCCTGGCTCCGGAACGGACGGAAACCAGGCAGGGATTCTCGTTGCTCCCGAACTTGGTACCCATGATGTCCTCGATATTCTTTACCGCTGCTTCAACCTCATTCTTGATCAGTTCCACCACCTTTTCCTGACCAATCTGATTGTATTCGGTACACACTTCTGTGGTAATGGTGAATCCGGGAGGAACAGGAACCCCGATCAGGTTCATTTCCGCAAGGTTTGCACCTTTTCCGCCCAGTAGATTTTTCATGTCGGCTTTACCCTCGGCCTTCTTATCCCCGAAAGTGTAAACACGTTTTGCATCTGACATTAGAAAATAGCTTTTAATTATTAATAATGAGTAATTTATAATACTTACCCGTGATTTTTAAAAATACAAAGGTACCGAAAAAAAAGATAAATCGGGCCTAATCAGGCGTTAATTAAAAGTTAGAAAGAATCCATACTGGGGCGCCCGGCGAGGACCCGGCGAGGACCCGGCGAGGACCCGGCGAGGACCCGGCGATCAACCGAATTTCCGGATGGCATCCAGCATGGCCAGCACGTTCTCCAGGGGTACGTTGGCCTGGATATTATGAACCGTGTTGAAGACAAAACCTCCCCCCGGAAACAGGATTTCACACTCCTTCAGAACATGATCTCTGACCTCCGAGGGTGTGCCGAAAGGGAGGACCTTCTGTGTATCCACTCCCCCACCCCAGAATACCAGCCTGTTACCATATTTCTCTTTCAGAAGGGCAGGATCCATACCGGCAGCATTCACCTGAACAGGATTGATGATATCGAACCCCGATTCGATGAAAGCCTCCATAAAGGGCTCTACGGCACCACAGCTGTGCTTGAAAGTCTTCCAGCGGGTGTTCGCATGAATCCAGTTGTTAATTTTTTTGTAATAGGGACCATAAAGCTCCTGAAAAGTTTCCACAGAACAGAAGGAAGAATCCTGGGTCCCGAAATCGGTCCCGCAGATATAGGCCACATCCACCAGGTCATCTCCGGCCAGCCTGGCCTTTTCGAGGTTTTTCAGAGCTACCTCGGTTTGCTTTTCAAACACGTAATGAAGGTAGTCTGGACGCATCAATGTAGACATATACCAGTCGGCCACATCGCGTATACCCCGGGGATTCTTCAGATTGAGTGCCGGTACCAATGCAATATCTCCGATGCCGGTACCGCCAAAATTGGCCACCAGTCCCTTTTGCCTGGCTGCGGCCGTTTGAATGGCATTTCTCCAGTATTCCGCATCCTTGGAGGTCCATTCGGTAAACTCCTCCGTGTTATCCTCCGGATCAAGGTTTGATTCGTCCAGGATGCCCTGCCGGTTCACCGCATCGAAGAAATAAGCTGCTTTGGGCATTTTGGCACTGGGGGGGACCGTTTTATCCCCCTGGGGATAGATGTAGGTGTCACCCGCTTCGTCTGCAGAAACAGTGAAACTTCCAGGCACCAGTACCTCCTGCCCCCATGGCGTTCGAAACTCCTTCCATGCCTCCATCCGGTTCCCGAACATATCCGAAGCAGGAGAAACACCGACGACATCCACCCCCATGGCCTCCACCAGGTCATCCTCTACTTGGCCCAGCATCTGGTAAGGCTCACACACCCTTACCGGTTTTTTATCCAGTCCGAAATGATCCCGCAGCTTTTCCACCACCAGTACATGGATCCCCGTGACCGGAGTGGACCCCAGGTCGACCACCAGCCGGTCCGGTTCCTTATGGTTGAGCGTCTTCAGAAAATTTTCTCGGGAATTCATAGGAATAAATATTTATTGGTTCAGTTTCTCAAAGAAATAGATGAATAGCGATGAATCTGCAAGATAATGAATCGCAGATTGATTCTTGGTATGAAGGCCGGAAAACTCTATATTAGTGAAAAATGAGATTATGCGGAACCTTCTGACTTTTATTGGATTGGTCCTCTTTTGCTGGCCACTTCATGCTCAAACAGAGTCTTTTTTCTATGGCGTGAACGGAGAACCCCTGAATAGAAGCGAGCAGGCTATTGAACAGAAGGAAGTCCATCAAAGGTCTGAAAACCGATATGTGGTAAAAACCTTTCGGCGTGACGGGGAAAAATGGGAACAAACGTTGAAAGAGAAGATTAAGGTGGCCGGAAACGGTACACTCCGGATCCGGGCTTACCAAGACAGACTGTTTCCCGATAAGTACAACCGGTTTATGCAAACCATCCAACCGGGATCCTACGATTTCACAGAAACCAGGCTCGAAAAGATCCTGAGGGAAGGAAGTTCCAGTTCCTTTATTCCCCTTCACCTGGAAGGGAAGGTCACTGAGTATTACCCAAACGGTACACTGAAATCGAGATCCATATACAAATACAATCAATTAGTTTCCAATGAGAACTGGCTACCAGACGGGACCAGGTACATCGATTCCATATTCTATTCGGCCGACACGGAGCCGGAATACAAAATGGGGAATGAGTTTTTCAGGAAATACATTCTGCAGAAGCTTGCCGCATCAGAGATCGACCTCAGTCAGATTGAGGACGTGGTAGTTCTAGGCTGGGTGGTCATGGAAGACGGGCAGGTGGACGGCGTCATACCCTTGCGTGGCAGATCAAGAAGTCTGAACCAGTTACTTGCCGAGTCCATCTCAGAACTTCCCGGAGAATGGGAGCCGGCACGGCTGGACGGACGGCCGGTCCGTTACTACATGTCGATCCCCCTGAATTTCATCCAGCGCGATGTGACCTTCCAGGATCTTGAATTCTCCCAGGGAGTGCTTCACTATAACATTTACTGAGTATTACGCCTGTTCCGTACCTATTTCAGGGTGAGCACGATAATAGTATCTACCGGCTTTCGCTTTTCTTCCGGAACGATGAGTCTCAGCCCTTCTTTCTCTCTTTTTATCTCCACTTTCGATCCGTCGTCAAAGAAGATCGCCGACTTCACCTTCGGAGCATAGCCTTCAATAAACAGATGATCTCCGTTGTGCTCCAGCAGATGTACAAAAACCTGATCCCCCTTGGTGGTCATGGCACCCCAATCCTGCGGACGGAGGGGCCCCTTGCGGGTACCGTAAATGGCATCCCCGTAAGTCTCCAGCCACCGGCCAATGGCCATCAGAGTATCCACATTCTCGGGCTGGATCCTCCCGTTGGGCATGGGTCCGGTATTGAGAAGGAAATTTCCCCCGAAACCAGCCGCACGCACCATGGTATGCACCAGCTGCCTTACCGACTTGTAGTTGGTATCGATAATGTTGAATCCCCAGGATCCGTTCATAGTCTCGCACATCTCCAGCGGTACCTCTTCGGAGATCTCCGTATTGTTGAACCCCATGGTGTTTTCCCCGGGAAGATCGCGCTCGAACATCATAAAATCCTCACCCGGGAACGGCATTTTATGGTGATTACTCCCGATCAGTGCTCCCGGCTGCAGCTGGTGGATCATGGCATAAGTCTCCCCCAGTCTCCAGTCGGCATCGGGTTTGTCCCACATCCCGTCAAACCAAATCCCGCCGATCTCTCCGTACTGGATCAGCAATTCGGTCAACTGGGTATTCATATAATCGATATAAGCATCAAAATCACCCGACTGCGACCTCCCGGAAATCTCTTTGCCGGTTCGGCCATGGGGATAGTAATCAGGGTGGTGCCAGTCGAGCTGGGAATGGTAGAAAAAGAGCTTGATCCCCTGACGGTCGCACTCCTCCTTCAGCATCCCGATCACATCCTTGCCATAGGGGGTGGCATCCACAATATTGTAATCACTTACCCTGGAATCGTACATGGCAAACCCATCGTGGTGCTTGCTGGTGATGGTAATGTACTTCATCCCTGCTTTCTTCACCATGGTGACCCACTCTTCCGGATCGAAATCAACGGGATAGAAAAATCCCGGAAGCTTTTCGTACTGCACGATGGGAATGTTCTTCCGCTCCATGATCCATTCGGCGATCCCGTCATCTCCCCCTCCGCCGAGAATGGAGTAGACGCCCCAGTGCACGAAAAGTCCGTACTTGGCGTCCTGGAACCACTCGCGGTTCTCCAGGTTTTCCCTGGTGGGAACATAGCCCTTCTGGGCTGTGAGCTGGGCAGAAAGAAGAAACGCTGCGAGCAGCAGCGCAAGGATAAATCGGTGAAGTTTCATGGTTAGCTGGTTTTTTTCGAATATAGTGAATCTGGCGAAATCTCCACCGGAATATCTGCAGAAAACGCCGATCACATGATCAGGCACCCATATGCGCTATGCACCGTAATAGTCCGGTAATAGCTTACCTCATTATGGCGACCCGGGTGCCGGCATGTCTGGAGTAGAGGGTTCGGTCACCCCCGGACATCACCAGGGGGTTTCATAGATCAATAGCGTCAACAGCCCAGAGATCAACAGCGTCAGTCACCCAGGGAGCAACAGCGTCAGCTGCCCAGGGATTAACACCGTCAGTCACCCAGGGAGCAACAGCGTCAGCTGCCCAGGGATTAACACCGTCAGCTGCGAAAGGATCAACACCTCATAAACCCAGACTGGCATAACCTGGTCCACACGATTGTAGTGAGTCCATGGAGAACTAAGCCGTATGTTAGGATCATCAGGTAGTCGATCAGGAAGGCAAGGATAAGCCTTCGAAGAAGCTTATCGGAATTCAACCCCATATCTCCTGCTGATCAGTTCCCACTCCTGACCGGAAAACTGCAGACGCCTGTCCGGATCCTTGACACCGATGGCCCTGAAATAATCTTCAAAACCGGAGGGCGTGTAGCCAAAAAACATAATCACAGGGTCTGTGCTCTTATTCCTCAATCCATGCCATGTTCCCCTGGATACATAGGCCATTCCCCCGGGCTCCAGTTTTACCTCGCGCTCCCCGACCTTCACAAGGGCGGAACCGGACTGGATCCATATAAATTCATCCTCATTCAGATGCCTGTGCTCGGGAATTCCGTCTCCCGGAGGAATAAGCTCAGTTAACAGGGACATCCCCGGAACGGATTCTTCTGTTCTGGAAACCAGGATAGTGACTTTCGCCATATGGGCAAATCCAATGTACCATGTCTCCCCTTCTTCGGGAGGGAAAACCCTGCTCACACTTGTTTCTTCGGGAGTATCTTTCTCCTGGCAGGAACTCAATAGCAGCGAAAGACCTGCCAGGCCCGAATACTTGAGGAAAGTTCTTCTGGGTGTTTCCATGGTTAGTTCAGGTTTGAAATGGCCATTGCATATCGAAGGTCCGGGGTTCCCTTCCACTGGTATATTTCCTCCTGTATTCTTTCTGCCCCGCCAGGGTCCTTCAACTTTATATGGAGATACTTCATCCGGGATTTGATATATAGGTCCTGATCATAAAACAGATGTGCCTTGGAATCGTAAGCACTGAGATTATATGGTGCTGATCTAATAGAATCATCAATCACTTTTATGGCCAGATCGTACTTTTTCTGAGCCGAGTATGCATATGCCAGGTGATTCAGTGCAGGGGTAAACGGATTCTCCCGTTCGGTCAAAACCGAGAGTAACTCCACAGCTCCGGCGGGATCTCCGCCGTCAAACCCTGAGAAGCCCCGAATATGTGCTGCATAGTCGTCTTCCGGATATTCATCCACGAAACTGTCCATAAACCGGGTGGTCTTCATGTAATCTCCGGACATAAAAGCTGACCAGCCTTCGATTAACCATTTTTCGTCCACCGATACTCCACCGGAATATGCTCTGGCAGCCTCGATATATGGAGAGGGATTATGGAATTGAAAAAACTTTGCCACGACCAGGTAGATATGAGCAATTGCCAGGGTTGAATCATGCTCCAGGGCTTGTTTAGGGTAAATGGATGCCTCCTCGAACCAGGCCATGTGAAAAATATCCCTTCCTTCCATGAAATTTTCCTTGGCCGGGCCCGATTCGATGGTTACCGACATTACTTGTGCCCGCAGCTGAAAAACCATTAGGGCCGGGACAGTGAAAATGATAATGGCGCTTTTCATTCGGCATAGATTAGATAATCTATGGGATAGGACAGTACCGGTGCCGAATGGTTCAGAGATTATATATAAATTCCGGCTTCAACTTCAGATCCGCCATCCTAACCGGAATGCATAACCATGCCACCGGCCATTTAGGCCACTCCCAATTGAAGAATCTCGCAGCAAGCTGCGAGGAATCTTCGATCCAAAAAAAATCCCAAAGGTGTTCGCTTACCCCGCAGCGTGCAACGGGAAACCGAGCCTGCGAGCTAGGCCAATGCGCTCACGGGGTTCAAGTTCCATTTCTCAGGAGGAGGTGATCCCGATCATCCCTCATTTACAACAATGATCCGCCTGTAGGAGGTCAAAGGCGGCGTTCCCTCATCCGTTACCTCCAAGATCAGATGGATCTCCCCAAATCCTGCCAGATCCTCCGGACTCAGATGGACGGCAGCTTCTCTGGAGATTTCCCCGGAGGCGACTCCTTCCATTCCTCCGGGCTCTGAGTAGATCCACCAGGTGTATCCGACAGCGTCTCCATCCGGATCGTAGGATCCTCCGGCATCCACCTCTATGGAATTTCCTTCCCGGAAATTCAGCCGAAGAATCTGGCCTGAGGAATCCCCAGCCACAACGGCCACCGGCGGATGGTTGGCCTCCCGGTAAGAACGGACACACCAGTCCATCCTCGCTGCGAACTCATTCTGAAATGCAGGACGCCAGCGCCAGACCGTTGCCCGTGCTGATTGAATCGAATCCAAATGATCTTCCGCATCGATATAATAGTTCCCGCTGTCCCTCATGAAACGCCCGCCCCATCCACCAAATTGTGGATGGGATGGATCCTGCAATCCATTCTCCAGAAAATAGAGCCAGGATGGGGTATCCCCTTCCTTCAGACATCCATGGGGATTGGGTGCCGTCCAGGTCTCCATGGGATAGAGCGCCCCCAGCGGACCATGGTTCAGTTTAACGTGATCATTCACCCAATCAGGAGAGGAAATGGACTCATCTCCTCCCAGGTACATTCCACGGTATACCCCTTCCCTCTTATCCCGTCCGGGGGGACTCTTCGCCAGAATATGAAACAGACCGGGGTAATCGTTCCTGATCGCCTGGTATAACCCATCCTGGTCATCGATGCTGTAGATGCGGAGATTGGAAACAGCGTGGGAGAATGAGCCAGGAGGAAGGGAATCCTTCAGATGCCAGAGCGCCTGGTGAAGATCGGTCTGTCCTCCGAAAATGCATACATTTAAAGGCCGCGAATCGGGTACCAGGATCCTTTCAGCGATCAAACGTGATCCTTCCGTATGGCCGTGAGGACCTATGGCTTCCAACCCCCTTGTGGGATTCCCTCCCTTTATTACTTCCACTAAATCGGAGGGGTCCGGGAAACCGGGATAATGGAGCGTCAGGTTCGAATGGACCTTTTCGTACTGTCGCACTAGTCGCTTGATCAGATCCGTGCGTACCACTGCAGTATCCAGTTCTCCCGGGGTACCGGAAGCAGAGGCCACCAGACCCTCGATATCAAATTCACTTGAAGTGACCAGCAAACGTATCAGGGACTGAGTATCATCAGGATCCCCGCCGATATCGGTGGTGATCAGGAGTCTCGGCCTGTCCCCACTTTCCCTTTGCAAAACATTGCTATAATCTGATCCGTTTTTCGGAGCTCCCGACCTGCATCCGGTTGCTGCCGCGAACAGACCGGTTAGAAAAAGGATTATCCAATGAAAATGTCTCATAGAATCCATGAAGGTTGATTGATCCTGCAAAATAGCAAATTACGTTAGACATCTATCCACAACTGTTTTTGACAGGGTCTGTATGCTCAGGACCTGCTTATTCCGTGCATTCATCTACACCTACGGAGTATTAATAGGTGCCAGAGACAAAACATTTATCTGCCAATGAGCAGTTGATCAAATCCGAAACAGTTCATTTTCAGGTAGAAAAGAATTACGATCTATGAACTATCGGTACAATTCCAACAATTAGAAGGGGACATCCCCCAAAATTTGAGTAACCCAGTAATTCGGTGACATTGGAACATTGCCTGTCCTTCTCATCGGGGATATTCATGATCATCTTTTTAAATGTACGGTCCATCCTTTGCAAAATGTTGCTCAGCGTTAGATCCGTCTCATTGTTAGATCCATCTCATTCTTAAATCCGTCTCAATGTTAGATCCGTCTCAATGTTAGATCCGTCTCAATGTTAGATCCGTCTCATTGTTAGATCCGTCTCATTGTTAGATCCGTCTCATTGTTATTTCCTTCCCGTGTTTAGCCATATCAGGTCCTTCCGCAGGAAGATCAGGTCCTTCCGCAGGAAGATCAGGTCCTTCCGCAGGAAGATATTGACCAATGATTTCTCCTTCAGTCCCTGTTTCCTGTCAGAACCAGCATATCCTGAAAGTTCAGTGCATCTCAGTCGAATTCGAATGGTTCATCGAAGCTTGGTCGAATTCGAATGTTCTTTCACAGCTAGCAGCTCGTTGCGGGGACCTTTCAAAAGTGAGCTGAGATGTATTTTATCAAGTTATTAACTCTTTAGATGTCTTTTTTGCTAAAAAGTATCTTTCAAAAAATATTTTTTATCATTAATTAACCGAAAAAGTATAATAAACAGATAAAAATGATCCCTCAGGCCCCGGTGAAGGCCATCAGGCCCCTTTCCAGCAGAAATATACAGGCGTTTAAAACCAGGGATAAGGAAGAGATCTCCCGGAATCTCGATTTCTCAAGATTATGGATCATCTGACCCGTGGTTTATCTGACCAGCTGCCGGAGTTAACATAACGCCGTTTTCTCCAGATCCTACGAAAGGATTTGCGAATTCCTGCGATTTTGGATCCCCGAAAATCTTATAATTTAACTCCTTAGCTTATAAACTATTTGCCAGATGGTTAAAGTTCATGAGGTATCCTCATTTTTGAGCTAATCACTTACCAATGTGCTGAGCAAAAGACCCTGCCCATTATCTAAATAAGTTAAATGGAATTATTGGGAGGTCCAAACTGAAAGGAACATTCCAAATTCGATCCGAATTCGCTATATTCATAATTCTTTTCAACCGATCCGAATGGATGTGATTTATATGCCGATCCGAATGGATGTGATTTATATGCCGATCCGAATGGATGGGATTTATATGCCGATCTGAATGGATGGGATTTTATACCGATCTGATAAATTGGGGTTTTAGGCCGATCTGAATGGATGTGATTTTGAACCGATGAATCTGGGGATCAGCTCCTATACCTACACCTGGGCCACGGGGGTACCCGGGAAAGAGCCGCCCCGGCCGTGGGACGAAACAGACTTGTTGGAAATGGCTGTAAAATTAGCTGTTGACAGCATTCAGATCGCCGATAACCTTCCGCTGCACACCTTCTCCGAGAAACGTTTGCATACGCTGAAGGAAAAAGCCGGTCACTGCGGGCTCAAACTGGAGGTTGGAGCCCGAGGGATGACTGCCGAACAGCTGGATCGCTATACCGATATTGCTGTAATGCTGGACTCCCCCATCCTTCGTTTCGTCATCGACGGACCCGGTTTCGTTCCCTCGGTAGAGGAGGTGATCGGGATTATCCGGGGAATACTCCCCAGGCTTGAAGCGAACAAGATCCATCTGGCCATCGAGAACCACGACCGGTTGAAAGCAACGGAATTCAAACAGATCGTGAAGGCCTTCCATGGTGAAAATGTGGGGATCTGTCTCGATTCGGTCAACTCCATGGGAGCCGGGGAAGGGATCGAATTTGTCACCTCCATGCTGGCTCCATACACGTTCAACCTGCACATCAAAGATTTTATCATAGAGCGTCATTCTCACATGATGGGTTTCACCATCAAGGGATGTCCTGCCGGAGAAGGACAGCTGCCGTTGAGCTGGATGCTTGAACAACTCGGACCCTCATGCCGTTCGGCGGTTCTGGAACTGTGGACTCCGCCGGAGGATACCATAGAAAAAACGATCCTGAAAGAACAGGACTGGGCAGAAAAAAGCATCCTTTACCTGAGACAACATTTCTTTAAAACTACCTGAATATGAAACATGTTTGTCTGGTGGGGGCAGGCGGTAAAATGGGCCTGCGGCTGACCCACAATCTGAAAGAACATTCCGAATATTCCATGACCTACCTGGAAAAAGGAGCGGAGGGGATTAAAAAACTTTCAGCGATCGGCATCGAAGTGGATAAAGAAGAAAATTCAATCCCGGATGCAGAGATGGTCATTCTGGCCGTCCCGGATATCAATCTTGGGAAGGTCAGTGAGCAGATCGTCCCGCAGATGAAAAAAGGAGCCGTGCTGGTCACGCTCGATCCTGCATGTGCTCTGGCGGGAAGGCTGATGCACCGGGACGATCTCACCTATTTCATCACGCATCCCTCCCACCCCAGCGTTTTTAACTGGGAGCCGACTCCCGCAGCGCAGGCGGACTACTTTGGTGGCGCCCTGGCCAGGCAGACCATTGTATGCGCCCATTTCACGGGTGAAGAAAACCTCTATCCGAAGTGTGAGCAGCTGGCAAGGGACATGTACGCACCCGTCAGCAAAGCATTCAGGATCACCCCTGAGCAAATGGGGCTCCTGGAGCCGGCCCTGGTGGAGACGCTTTGTTCAACGCTGCAGGTGATCGTAAGGGAGGGACTGGACGAAGTGGTGAAGCGGGGGGTGCCTTTCGAAGCGGCCAGGGAGTTTCTGTTGGGACACCTGAACATCCAACTGGCTGTGATCTACCAGCAACTTCCCGGGGCGGTCTTTTCTGATGCAGCCAACAAAGCCATCGAGCGGGGAAAACCATTGTTGATCAATCCAGGGTGGAAAAAGGTTTTTGAACCGGAGAATGTGAAGGAGCAAATAGAGGATATCACCACGTAAGTCCGTAATAGTCCGTAAAGTCCGTAAAGTATGAGGAAATTGAGATTTGCCATATTCGGATGCGGTTTCTGGTCGCAGTTCCAGCTGGGAGGCTGGCAGGAGCTGAAACGAAATGAATGTGTGGCGCTCTACAACAGGACCCGCTCCAAGGCGGAAGAGCTGGCCAAAAGCTTTGGGATCCCCTCGGTTTATGATGATCCGGAGGAGTTAATGAAAAACGAAGAGCTGGATTTTATCGACATCATCACCGATGTGGACACCCATGCACAGTTCACCGAACTGGGTGCAAAGTATGGCAGAGACGTGATCTGTCAGAAACCCATGGCCCCTGATTTCGAAACTGCCAGCAGAATGATGGAGATGACACGTAATGCCGGGGTTCGATTCTATATCCATGAGAATTACCGCTGGCAGCCTCAGTTCAGGAGGGTGAAACAGATCATGGAGGAAGGGGTGATCGGTAAGCCGTTCCGGTGCCGCTCCTGGTGGAATACCGCC
>CAZRZY010000119.1:12027-13728 GCA_964604655.1 uncultured Bacteroides sp.
GCGAGGCCATGCGCGCAGAGCCCTTCGATGCGCAGGCCGCACATCAGGCCGCCGCGCGCGGCGCGGCGGCGCGCGGGCGCCAGTCCGAAGCGACGATGGCGGTCATCATCGACGTCTTCGAGACCCAGCCCTTCCTGGCCGAGCTGGACCGTTTCGCGCTCACCGACCAGGGATCGCACCAGTTCGATGTGCTCCGCTTTCTTTTCGGTGAAGCGGAGTCGATCTATTGCCAGATTCAGACGGTCAATCCCACTATAAAAGGTGAGGATGTGGCCACCAGTATGATCCGCATGAAAAACGGGGTGGTCTGCAGCCAGGAGATCTCCTTCAGCTCACCCCTGGAAAAAGAGGTCTTCCCCCAGACCCTGCTCATCGTGGAGGGAGATAAGGGAAGTATCCGGCTGGATGCCGGCTTCAAGATTCATACTACCCTGGGAACGAAGACCACAACCGAAGTGGTTCCCATGAAAAAGTATGACTGGCAGACCGACAGGCTGATTCCTGAGCCTCCCAGCATTGTGGCGTGCAACAATGATATCCTGCAGGATATGCTGGGCATTAGCAGGGCGGAGACTACCGGGGAGGATAATTTCGAGACTGTCAGACTGGTATGGGCCGCCTATGAATCGGCCGGTAAAAACCAGGTGATCGGTATGAGTCACAACTGATGATGGATTCTACGTTTCAAAATTTTCAACAACTGGAGACCGGAAAACTCTCTCTTTTATACAGGGATGGAGAAATCAGGCAGGTTCGTTACGGCGAAACCTGCGTCCTGCACGGAATCTATGCGGCAGTGAGGGACAGGAACTGGGGAACGGTCATCCCTGTCGTCGAAAAAGAGGAAATCCGGGAAAAGGGTGGCGGATTTACCATCGTTCTGAATCTACGTTACGAATCGAGAGAGATTCTTTTCAGAGCGCGCACAGAAATTACTGGCAATGAGCATACACTGCGTTTCCGCTTCCGTGGTGTTGCAGGCAGAGATTTCCTGCGAAACCGGATCGGGATCTGTGTGTTGCATCCCGTCGAGGAGTGCAGGGGAAAACCGCTACGTGTCAAACACCCGGATGGATCCACCTCCCAGGGTCACTTCCCTGATCTGATCAGCCCTCATCAGCCTGTGATGAATATCTCAGGGATGGTCTGGAGCCCCAGGAAAGGAATGGAAGGTGAACTGGATTTTGATGGTGAGGTTTTCGAGATGGAAGACCAGCGGAACTGGACCGATGCTTCCTACAAGACTTACGGAACACCGCTGGAGCTGGCATTCCCGGCCCTGGTAGAAGAGGATGCGGAGATCATACAACAGACAGAATTAATGGTGAGGGCTCCACGGATTTCCAACACCGTAGAACAGCAGGAGGCAATCAGAATCTATCCGCTGATGGAGACTCCGGTGAGCCTCCCAGCCATAGGAGTCAGCCGGTCAGCGGGTTCGGAGTCCATGACCATCAACGAAGCCCGGATCCTGAGGGAAGTTCCCTTCAGCCACCTGAGGGCGGACATACGGCTTTCTTCGGACAGCTGGAAAAAATACTACGGCCAGGTCCAGGCAGAACAGCAAATTATGCGCATACCTCTGGAGCTGGCTTTGCATTTTTCGGATAAGGCAGGTGATGAACTGGAAGAATTCTTTCAAATCTATGAAATATTCCCCATGCCTCTTGCCAGGATCCTGGTATTCGATGGGCAACATCT
>CAZRZY010000120.1:0-13664 GCA_964604655.1 uncultured Bacteroides sp.
TACTCAAACTCCTTTGGCACCCCGCAGATCATCTTAAATGGAACATCTCCCTTGTTACGGTATTGGTGTTTTTCATCAGGGTTCACCAGGGCGAAGTCTCCTGCTTTCAAAGGCTGCTCCTCGCCGGCCTCGTTCACCAGGGCGCCGCTGCCTTCGATTACGTAGTTCATATGCTCGTAAGGGTGCTGGTGGAAGGGGGTATTTCCGCCCGGTTCGACGGTGAAGACGCGGTAGGAATATACCGGGGCACCGTCGGCGCTGCCCAGGGGAAGCTGCTTCCAGGCACCTGTGGCACCTTCCATATGCACCTTATGCTTCTCAACTTTGTCTAAAGCAATAATTTTCATATGCTAGATTTTTGGTAAAGCCTGGTTTTTGTAAAGTTAGGGTTTCTGAGAGAATTACTTACCGGTTCTCGTTCCGTTCCAGGTTGAATTGAAAGTAATTGTTGTCCTCATTGAACCGGATTTCGCGTCTTCTTTCTATGAACCTGAAATCGAGCTGAATGGTGCGCTGATCGAAAAAGCGGATGGCATAGCTGTCCCGCTCGATGCGGAAATTTTCCCCCAGGACATTGTAGATCTTCACCTCATAGGTGTGGGTATTGGGAACTGTCAGGGTATAGGCCCCGAAACCATCGGTATAAGCTGAGTAGACTTCGCCGTTGTCAGCCAGAGCAGTCACCTTGATCCCCTCGGCTGTAATCCCGCTCAGGGTGGAAAGCGGGTCCCGATCGATGAATATCCTGCCCCTGATCTTATAACTCTCCACCAGGGGAAGGTAGTGCACCATGTCATCGCTGATGCTGATGCTTTGCTGATTACCATGAAGAAAGTACAGGTTGGACAAGGAATTCAGGGGGATGATGCTCAGATTATATACCCCTTCCGGGATATTCTCATAATAGATCTCACCCTGGGGATCGGTGATCATGCTGATCTCGGCAAATCCCGTGCGCTTGGCGCGGCTCTGATTCTCATTGCGGGAGATATTCACCAGGACATTGGAAATGGGTTTTTCATCCCCGTTGCGGATCCCGTCGCCGTTGAGATCGTTGAACCCGACGATGACCAGGTCATGATAGGATAATCTGGGTTGCTGGATATCGAAGGCCTTTCGAACCCCGAGCACCAGGTTCATATCGTTGGAATTGATCCTGCCCAGTTCGGCATCCACCCTGCTGATCCGAAAGGCATTGACAATCAAAAAAGTCTTCCAGGTCCTACCCAGGTTGAATGCTCCGGTTAGATTAAGCAAAAGGTTGACCCGCTGGGAGGGCATGTAATAGGAATAATTCACATAGGCGGATACACGAAGACTTTCTTTCAGAAAATAACGCTCGTAATAGGGCCGGATATGAATGGCCTGGGTGGCCACATCATTCTCTCCGATCACTACATCCCGATAAAGATCCGTTGAGTTACCAGTGGTATAGAGTGTATTCAGTTTAAAGGACCGGTCGTAGTAGTTTAACCCGACGCTGTAGGTCCAGCGCCTTAGAAACTCCGGGTTATTCTCCGCGGTAGTATAGGTATCGTAATTGTAGAACATGGTGTTAAAGGATGCGTTGGGAGTCAAACTCCGCATGCGATCCAGCTTGAAGGTGATGGTTCCGAGGATACCGGGCTGGTAGTTTACATACCTGGACTTTCGGTCCGAAAGGGGAGAATAATATTCCCTTACACTTCCCACATACTGGGGTCCGACCTGATAGATTACTTTCCCTTTCTGGATGGAACCCAGGATCCGCGCATATTCATTGATGTTGACATCTTCCGGATAGGCAAAATTGTAGGGGTACTTAGTGGACGCATATCGGGTCCTGTAGTAATGACTTTTGATCAGTGAACTGGAATTGAACCGGTAGTCACCGGTCACATGACTTCGATTGATCCCGCTGTTTCGGGTGTATGTGAAAAGCTGGTTGCTGTTATAAATCCTTAACTGTAATCGTTCACCCTTAAACCGGTAGGAAGCCATGTAGGCAAAACCCAAAAGGGTAGTATCCCTCGGTTGGTACCTCGAAGCCGCATACTGACTCAGAGAAGTGGCGGTCTTCAAATCGAAAAAATTTCGTGTCCCCAGTTTAAAATTCCCGCCCAGGTGCACAGAATAATGCCCGTATTCCTGGTCTGTGGCCAACTCCGCGGTGAGTCCTCCGTTCAGGTTTACGGTTCCGACCATCCCCTGGTATCCGGCATGTCCTCCGATATTCTTTGCATAGGGATTCTGAACCACATTCAGTTGCATGGTACCTGCATTCTCAAAATCATGCATCGCACTGATCCCCCTGCCGGAAAGGGTATGCAGGATCCCCAGCCCATGCCGGTCGGTAAGCCAGACCTCGGTGCGGGGATCGGTGTAGCGGATGCTGTAGTGGAGCTGGTGATAGGGATCCAGGTTCCGGTTCATTTCCGGATTAAAAAACAGGTTATAATAGCCCACAAAGTAATCGAGCATCTGTTCCTCCGGAAATAATACGGTTCCAAACGCCTTCAGGCTGGCCTTCTTTGCCTGGTCCGAAAGTATATTGTAAACAAACGCTTCCAGGTTGAGGGGTGCCTGCAGCATAGGTTTTTTATTGATCTCCTCACTGCTCAGGCTGGTGGCCCTGACTATCGCCTGCTGGTGCTGATCCAGGGTGGAAGCATATATGCCCAGGGTGCTGGCCCGCCAGTTCTGGAGGAATTTTCGTTCCTGACCATAGTTGAGATCACTTCTTCGGACGATGCCCAGGTGCAGCAGGGTATCCCGGTGCGCCGGCAGGTTGACGTAAAGGAAACTGTCTGCCTCCGGCTTTTCCTTGAGCTCCAGGAGCTGTCCCGGTTTAAAGCTGAGTTTGATCAGTTCACTGGAGTTACCTGAATTACTCAGCAGTATTCCCAGGTCACCCTGTGGCCTGAAATCAGTCAGGAACACCTCGCTTTGGGTGAGGCGCATATCCCATTTTGAGATTCTTCTGACTGAGATGTAGGTGCTGCTGGTGGCATAGAACTCATTACTGACATATTCTCCCGTAATCGGATAAGCTATTCCTCCGTACACATCCCCGGGCATGGATATACGTACGGGCAGCCGTCTGGATTCCCCGGGCTCCAGGCCCAGGGTATCCCCCCGGGGACCGATAACCTGCCACCGGTCGGGGCTGATTACCCGGACCACCCCCTGGATAGCCCGGTCACTCCGGTTAATGATCTCCAGGATATTGAAACACGAAACAGGCTGGTGCAACCGGGTATCCTCGGCCAGAAAGCGGATCTGAATGAGGCTGTCGGAAAAAGTCTCCTGGGCGGATATCCTGCAGTGGATCAGGGTAAGCAGTGTAGCCCCAATCACGATTGCGGAACACCCCTTGCCCACGCGTACGATCTGCCCCATGTAGTTATACTTTCTCTTCCTATCGAAATACCGGCTCCCTCCTGCTCAAAATCCGGGACCAACGGGAATCAATTCAATTTCGATCTCTATATGATAAAAATCACCGGGGGATCCTTCCAGGCTTCCATTTCCGCCTGCCGATACAGGTATCCCGCAATCGTAGGAGATGGCTATCTGGTGCGTATCCCAGCTGAGGTCATCAAACGTCGCATCCGCATCCTGGTAGGTACAAAGATTCGTCCATCCTGCAGCCAGGTCCTGGTAACCCCCGGGCGGGAAGGTCAGCCCGCCCCCAAACCCAATGTAATTCTCGGCCTGCAGTCGAATGGTATTCAGATCCAGTGTATGGACATCTCCCTGTATCTCAGTGGCACCATTGAAGGTCCGGATATTCAGCTCAAAACCCTCCAGATCATGACCTGCCTGGGCAGAGTCAACCATGGTAATCCCAAGAATGGTCCCCTGCTGGATTTCAATACCCTCGGTATAATCCCTTACTGAGGTAAAGTTGAATGGGATCTGACCCCCATACACCAGGACCAAACGTGCATAGTTCCATTCCTGCCCCCACCCGTTTCCACAAACTAGGATCAGGACCAGGCATCCCAACAACCTATGTAAATACTTGCCCGGGATCATCTCTGGAACTCAAAATACAAAGTGAAAAAGAAATAGCCAACCCCCTGGCTGGCCATTTCCTTCTCCAATAGAATTTCAAATCTTGGAATTACGCCAGTCCCAAGGCATTAGGGAATAATTGCTGCCAACTCGAAGATTACATTGGTCACATACCTGTCCGGATACGGGCTGGGATCCTGATTCAGTATGTCTGTATCATTCATGGAAGGAGTGGCTGTTGCATCGGCCTCGGCAGTACCGCAGCGCCAAACGATCTGGAAGGCATTGTCATCGCCTGCACCGGCGTTGGCTGTCGCAACGGTGTTGTCCGTGATCAGCACCAGGGGGTAGGGCGCCAGTCCGGCTACAACCGTCCCTCCAAGGGTGGGCGCGCTCCAGAGTTCCGCTGCCGGGTTTCCGGCCAGTGCAGCATCAAAGACATGGGTCCCGGTGGATGCCAGGGTATAACCCACATTGTTCAAAGCCAAAGTATTCCCCGGGTCATCGGTCCCGATAAAGGTGGCCTGCTCGGATCCATAGGTAAGTTCCCAGCGGGTCGATGAAGCTACGGTGAAATCCGTGATGTAGAAATTATCACCCGGATTACTGGCAGCACCGGAAAGGCCAAACTCATAATCATCGATGGAGTTGAACACAAATTCAATGTTCCCACCATTGATAATCGTCATTCTCAGAACCTGGTTGAGGTTGACCGCCACAGGTATGACCTGCCTGTCCTTGATGGCCTGCGAAAAGCTGACCATGGAAACAGCCAGCAATCCAATAATTAAAATGGCATTTTTCTTCATAAGATTCAGTTTAAATGAAACATTCAGGGTTTAAATAATTAATTTTAACTCACGCTAAATTTACTAAGCACAGAAACACGGAATTGATCTGAATTTTGATAAAAAATAAAATGTTATCAACAAACAAGCTTTTTTTCCTGACGAACATAATCCTTGCCTGTACAGGTTTTATCTTTGCACAGGATTTTGAAGTGGCCCCCGTACTGGTCTCCTTTACTGCCGATCCCGGGGAATCCCAGACTCGGGAATTAACCATCCGGAATCACGGAAGCGAAGCACAAACCTTTACCTTGAACCTCAGTGATTATATCGTGGATGAAGACGGGGCCAAGAAAGCCCTGGCTGCAGGGTCGACGGAGCGAAGCCTGGCCGACTGGCTGACCGTGAGTCCTTCCTTTGTTGAGCTGAATCCCAATGAATCTGGTACGGCCACCCTCATGCTGACGGTACCAAGAACAGGTTTCCATCCCAGGTGGGGTATGGTAAGTGTGGAAGTCGCCAAAGAACAGGAAGCTGCCGAAGCCGATAAGGACCTGGCTACCGGGGTGCTCATTGTGCCCCGGATCGTAGTGCTGGTAAAACAAAGTCCGCCTTCGAATAAAAACTTCCAGGGTAAAGTAGGCGGGCTTCGGGAAGTGGAGGGCACTCATCCGGAATTTAAAAGTTTTGAAGCCGTGCTGGAAAATACGGGGGACAACATATTGGATGCCAAAGTTTTTCTTGCGCTGGCCGATATGGAGACCGCAGAGGAAAGGGCATTTGTCCCTACCCAGGTAACCGTATACCCAGGACAGAAACGCCGGGTGGTCCTGGTTCTTCCTGTAAAACCCCCTCCCGGGAATTATGCACTGGCACTTCTTATGGACTATGGAGAGAATGCAGCCATCGAAGGAGATCAAATTCTTCTGGAAATCCAATGAATGCACGGGGTATACTGCTGCCGGTTTTCCTGTGCGTTACCCACATCCTCCTCGCCCAGGAGACCTATAGGAGTTACTGGGATGACTCCGGGAAGAAGCCCAGAGAAGAATTCACCTATGTGCTCGAAGGGCAGGATACCATCCGGCACGGATCCTACAGGATCCTTTACAGTGATGGAAAACTCTGGCAGGAAGGACAATATGATACGGGGCTCATGGTGGGAACCTGGAAGGATTACTTCCCGGACGGATCTCTGAAACAGGTCCTCCCCTTCAGGCAGGGAAAGTTACACGGGACCTTGCTGGTATATTTTCAGAACGGAGAGATTTACCAGGAGGCCTCCTATAGCAACGATCTGCCCAACGGCATGGTGAAGACCTATTTCGAAAACGGTCAGCTGGCTGAGAAAGCCCTGTATACGAATGGGCTGCCCCATGGGATCGTTGAAGGCTGGCATGAAAACGGAAATCCCCGGTTTCGGAAGACCATGGTGCTGGGAATAGAACATGGGGAACAGGTCCATTATTTTGAAAGCGGGAAGATCCAGGAACGCTCGGTTAAAAAGCAGGGGGAATATCATGGGCCCTTTGTTAGCTTTCATAAGGAAGCCCCCGAAGGTACCATCCAGAACCGATGCAATTACGAACGGGGTAAATTGCACGGAAAATTTGAAGGTTTTTACCCCTCGGGGAATCCCCGGCTTGTTTGTACCTATAAAGAAAACCTGCTCGAAGGCACCTGGAAAGAATTCTATGACGAACTGGGCCAGGATTCGCTGTCCCGCCTGTATGAACAGGGTGAATATGTGAAGGGAGAACGAGTGGGAACCTGGAGGACCTGGTATAAAAACGGTCAGCTATACACTGAAGGGCAATACAAGGGAAAAAGATTCGAAGGCCCGTGGACCCTGTACCATCCGAATGGTACCATCAAACAAAAGGGATCCTACACAGATGGGGCCGCCACCGGGGAATTCGTTTTTTTCTACCCGGACGGAAAGGTGAAGAACAGGGGGTTATACAAAGATGACCAGAAAACGGGAGTCTGGACCACCTATTATCAGTCGGGTACCGTTATGTCAGAGATCCAGTTCATGAATGGCCAGCGGCATGGTATGGCGAAAGCCTATGCAAAAAATGGCGCCTTGCTGGAATTGAAGCAGTATGACCATGGGAAAGAAGTTGATTAGGTCCCTATTCGTCCTTACCTGGGGGTGGATCTGTTTGGGTACCTCGTGTGATTCTTCTCAGGAAGGGGTTGCCAGCTCAGTGACAGGAGTCTATTCCTGCCAGGAATCCTCCGCACACAGTGGTATAAGGAAATACCTGGTGGAAATAGACAGCGTGAAAAATCAGGAATCCCAGTACATTATCAGTAACTTTCACAACCAGGGCGCCAACGAATTTATCTTTTCCGAACTGCAGGGAGACACCCTGAGGATCCTGAACCAGGTACTGGGAGAATTCAGGGTCTCAGGAAAAGGATGGGTCAGCCCTGACTTCCGGACCATCCAATTCTACTATGAAACCGACGATGCCCTGAATATTTATGACTTTTACGCGGTCTACAGCCGGTAATGCAAAGATTTCAGGGTGGAGAAAGCATCCTGGAAATAGTAGTTGACCGAAAGAATTGATCCCATCAGTAGAAGAATCCCCCACCTGGTGACAGGGGATTCCAGCAAGGTTCGCATTTTATTCTCCCTATCCCTTTGAAGCACCCTAAATATAATGCTTAAAGGTGAATGGACCCATTATTTGCGAAATCGCCTCCTTTCGCCCCGGGTGGCATTGGCTGCATGCACATTCCCTCCTTCCCATCGCAATCCGGATTTCCTTCGACGGAAGGGAGAGTTGTTCATGTTCCATCCCCTGGCCGGATCCGAATGCAATTCACCGCTGGCTTTCCCGCTGCCGGAGTTGCGATGGGAGTCCAGGATCTTCCGGATCCTTCTTTTTTCACGGACATCCCGGACAATCAGCACGGGCAGGATCACTCCCACGAAAAGGGCAATCCCCAACAATATTGCCGTCTTACTCATAGCTCTCCTTTTTCGATTTTAATTGAAGTAGCAGGATACCCAGTCGTGCCACCAGGAAGGCAGTGAGCCCGCAGAGCGGTCCCACCAGCGCCATTTTCAGTCCCCCCGCCATAGCTTCCGGGGTGATCTCGCCGGCGGCCGCGATGTTATCAAAGGCGATGATCAGTCCGAAAGTCCTCCCCAGGTATCCCCAGGCCAGGGCGAACCACCCCAGTGAGGCCACGATGGAGCGGGACTTCCTGCTGAAGTCTTTTTCAACAAACGCTTTGACGGTCAGAATGAGGATCACCAGCAAAAGCGCCATAATGGTATAGGTGAATATTGGGCCGCCGTCATTCAGTTTACCGATCAGTGAGTTCATGATTGTGGTTTTTAAAGGTTCTCCATCCAATGTACCCATTCATTCCATTGGAAAATTGAATATGCGACGGATGCCGGATCCGGCACCTGAAACGACCCGATTCGGACTACAAATTGAAAAAAGTACTTCAATTCTGCAAAAACACGTGCAAAAGGGGTGATTGGTCGATTAATATGTGACGGCTATCTCTGTTTTCGTAATATTGTTCTTATGAAAGGACTGAACCGGCTGTTCCCGGCCATTATGATGCATTCGGTCTTCTGGATTGGAATATGGTTCCTCTATTTTTACTTTTTCAATTACAATTCCTCCGACCGGGGTTATGTAGTATGGTTCTCCAGCCTTCTCCTTCCCCTGACCATGGCCGTCACCTATTTCGCAGTCTATTTCCTGATCCCCCGCTATCTCTACAGAAAGGACTACCGGCGATTCATCCTGTTTACCTTTTATACACTGCTGGCCTCCGCCTACTTCATCGTTTTGATCATCTACGGGGTCCTGATCTTCTATAAACGATTCGATGCATCAGAGATCCCCCCGATGGTGAAGAATTTCTTCTTCATCCTCATCCTGGTATATCTGGTGGTGGGGCTGGTCAGTTTTATTACCATTCTGAACAGGAATTTCGACATCGAAAAGAGAAACAAAGACCTGAGTAACAAAATGCTGGCAGCCCAGCTCCAGCTAAAGGAGCAGGAGCTATACTACCTGAAGAGACAGATCCATCCCCATTTTCTTTTCAATACCCTGAACACCCTCTACGGACTGGCCCTGAAACAATCGGCTGATACGCCGGAAACTATCCTGAAGCTGTCCAATTTGCTCGATTATATTTTATACCAGGTGGATAAGCTGAAAGTGCCACTCAAGGAGGAAGTTATGCATATCCGGGAGTATGTGGAGCTGGAACGCATCCGGTATCAGGAATCCCTACAGGTGGAGTTCCATGCGCATCAACTGGATGAGAGGATGGAGATCGCTCCCATGATCCTGATCCCCTTTGTGGAAAATGCCTTCAAACACGGGAGCCTGAAGGACGGACGGCTCACCGTTCAAATCCGGATGGAAGCCAACGAGAACCTGATTTTCTTCCAGGTTAAAAATACCTCCGCCCCCCCCGATCCCGCTATCTCCAGCAATGGACTGGGACTGGAGAACCTCCGGAAGAGACTGGAGATGAATTATCCCGGAAATTCCCGGGTCGAATATGGTTATTCAGAGGGTTGGTTCACAGCCGCCTTGACCTTAAAAAAAAATAGCCCATCGGATGAAGCCCAGGACAATTAATTGCATCATTGTCGATGATGAACCGGTAGCCAGGGAAATCCTGGTGAGCCACCTGGAGAAGATCGAACAGGTGAAGGTGGTCGCCTCCTGCAAAAATGCCATGGAAGCATTTCAGGCGGTTCAGGCTGACCATGTGGACCTGATATTCCTGGATATCAATATGCCGGAGATATCGGGACTCTCCTTTGCCCGATCCATGAACCGGGACATGAAAATCATCTTTACCACAGCCTACAGGGAATATGCGGTAGACGGGTTTGACCTGCAGGCAGTGGACTACCTGCTGAAGCCTATCTCCTTCGAGCGCTTGCTGCAGGGCATCCGGAAGTATCTGGACGAAAATGCCATTCCCAAGCGAACATCAGCTGCTGAGCAGCCGGAGGTTCAGGCAGATTACATTTTCGTTCGCGCTGACCGGAAAATGGTGAAAATCTCCTTCCATGAGATCAGCTATATCGAAAGCGTGGGAGACTATCTGAAGATCCACCTTGGCGAAAAGGAGACCGTATTAACCAGAGATACCCTTTCGAACATGGAGGCGCGGTTGCCCGGTACGGACTTCCTTCGGGTACACCGCTCATATATCGTTTCGGTTGCGCATATCGATTCCTACACCAGTGATACCATCGGGATCGGCAAGTACGAGATCCCCATCAGCCGGAGTTACCAGGAAGAAGTGATGAAGCGGCTGGAGAAGGATGTGAAGCGGGACTATTGACAGGTATGTCCCGAATGTCTAATTTAGTTCCAGCTGATTACCTGTTAACTTATCCAAGATGATAACACTGCGGAAAATCGGTCTGGCGGGACTTTTCCTGATGGGCGTACTACTAATCTCCAACTGCGAAAAACTGAGCAGCACAGGCGTTTGTACGGGCTACAGCGCGGAATTCAACAGCACCTATTGCAAGGATGGATGGACAAAGTCGGAATGTGAAGAATGGGACGACCTGGAAGTGAACGGAGTAAGCTGGACATTCCACCGGGGTCAGACCTGCGAAGAGCGGGGCACCACGGCTACACCCTGAGCCCGCGGCTGGTTCACCCTGTATTCAGAAGATGGATCTGTCCACCTCGGAGAAGTCGCGGATCACCTGGTAGGGCCATTTGCCGTGGCGGCCGTGAACCGACTCCACCACGATGATTCCTGATGCCCTCGAATTCTCCGCTGCAGCAACCCCGTTAACAGAATCTTCGAAAATCAATACCTCCTCCGGGGGTACCTCGACTTGTTGCATCGCTCTGACGAAGATCTCCGGGTCAGGTTTGCTCTTCATACTGCCGTCGTCGTACACCACACTATGGGGGTTAAAATAGGCTCCCAGGTTGAGATGCTTGAAGTAGAATTCCACATTGTACCGGTTCGCTGCAGTGGCAATGGTAAACGGAACATTCCCTTCCTTTAAGAACAGGAATAGATCAATTGCCCCTGGTGCAAGCTCCATGGTCCCCTTCAGGCACAACTCCTGGTAAATGTCCTCCTTTTCAAGGCTCAGTAACTCGATCTCACCTTTGGAGAGGTCCCGGTCGAACACTCCTTTGAGAATATCCCTGTTATTCTTCCCATGGATCTTTTGATCCTTCTCCTCCAGGGTTAAGAATATATCATGGTTCTTCAGAAAAGTATCCCAGGCCCGGTCATGTAACTCGGTGTCCCAGAATAGGGTGCCGTTGAAATCGAATATAACGCCTTTGTATTTCATTATTCGCCTCCCCTTATGCAAGTTTACTTGCAACGGGGATCTCAACAACGAACCCCCAGCTTCCGCTGAGGGTTTATTCATGTCTTGCGGAGAGGGGGGGATTCGAACCCCCGGTACCCTAATCGAGTACGCCAGTTTAGCAAACTGGTGGATTAAGCCACTCTCCCACCTCTCCGTAGCTTTATTTCAAACAGCCACAGGTCGGGCTGAAGCACGACAAAAGTAAACAATTCGAGTCATTTGTACAAGATAAAAAACGCCCGCAAAAAGCGGGCGCTCTGTAAGGCAGGGGATCGCGTGTATGTAGAATGTGCTATTGCTGCTAACCCTGAAGCTTGGGCAGGTAGGCAGCGATCAGTCCCACAGCCTGGTCTTTTTCGATCTTCCTGGTCTTCACAAGGACCGTCTGATCGTGGTATTCATTCGCATCAAAGGTGTCTCTTACCAAAGCGCTGGTAAACATGGCCTTGCGTACTCCGAAACCTTCTTTGGTACAGTTGTAGTGGAACCAGTATCCGTTGGTGTAAGCAATAAATGATTCGCAGTTATCCTCATCCGTGACGGCGATTTTCATGTTATAACCTGGATTGTCATAATACACATTATACACCTTGTAGACATCTCCCTGGTAGTGGTAAACGTCATCGGTATCTGTTACGACGAAATCACCTGCGGCGGTATGGGTCGTTCCACTGGTAAAGACTTCTGATGCTCCGCCGTCGGCCAGGGCTGTCAATGAAATGGAGATAAGCGCAAAAGCAAATAGAATAGATTTTGACAAGGTTCTGGATGTTGTTTTCATGTGTTCTGAATTTTTATGTGGTTTGAATGTTATGGACATGCCTCATATGATTCAATGGTTGTGCCAAAATATGTATTTACCTCTATGTCTGACATTTATCTGATGTTAACGGGTTCTTCAAAAAAAGTTAATTACGTGCGGAAGTGAACGGTTTTGTCCGAAAACGGATAATTGGGTATCATTTAGAAATCCCTGGCTGACTGTATGTTACAAAACACAATGGGCCGGTGAATTAACACCGGCCCATCCTCAGGTGAAATGGTAAAACTAAAATCTCAGGTTAGTTCAAGTGGCTATCCCTTCATCAGTGGTACGTAGGCAGCGATCAATCCCACAGCCTGTTTCTTTTCAACCCTCTTTTCCTTCATGAGGATGGATTGGTCGTGAAACTGCTGAGAACTGAACGCATCCTTTGCCCAGGGATTTGAAAACATGACCTTTCTTACGCCGAAACCGTATTTATTGCAGTTATAGAACAGCATGAATTCTCCGTTGTAAGCTACAAAGGAGGTACACCTGCCTTCATTGTTAACCGCAATCTTCATGTTCATCTCAGGATCGTCATAGTAGACCTTAAAGACCTCATAGGTACGCCCCTGGAAATGGAACATGTCTTCAGTGGTTTGGACCACATAGTCACCCGCAGGTGTATTTGTGGAACCGGAAAGATAGACCTCGGTGATCTCCCCGTCAGCCCATGCAAGGGAAAAGGGGAGGCACCACATGGCAGTAAATGCCATCAAGCGCTTAAGCAAACTAACCTGTTTCATCATTGATAGATTTTAGTGTTTAATTAAATATAGAGTGATATAAGGCACCGCTCAAATTATATCAAGCAACGACAGGATGGAGCGTATGTATTACACGGAACGGTAAGGAATCGACGATGAACCGGAAATGGTCAGGATTAAAATCAGGCCGCTCTTCTACCTATGATCAGGTCCACGGCAAAGACATCTCCCATTGAGCGGGCATTCAGGCAGTATTTTCTATGGTAGGATCCTTCCAGAAGCCTGCGGACCGCTTCAATTCCCAATCCCTTTCCTTCATCTCTGACACAGGGTTCCTCAAGGGATTGGAGTGAATTCCGGATTTTTAGCAGGATCTTATCCTCCCTGACGACCAGGTGTACGGTGACCCAGCCGTTGGATCCGCATTTCCGGATACCGTGCTTGAATGCATTTTCTACCAGGGTATATAACGCAAGTGGAGGTACATATACATTGTCGGTATCTCCTTTCACCTGAAAGTCTATTTTGAAGGAACGGTCACCCAGCCAGATCTTCTCCAGCTCAATGTAGTCCCTGATCAGCTGCACCTCATCGCTCAGGGAAATCCTGCTTTGCCGGGTGTATTGGACCACCCGTTCCAGCAGTTGAGAGAGTCCTGCAATTGCCTCAGGTGTTTGCTCGGATCTTTTAACCGAAAGTGCATAAATATTATTCAGGGAATTGAATAAAAAATGGGGCTGAAGCAGACTCTTGAACAGTTCCAGGCTGGGCCTTCCCTCCTGTTGGTTCAGTGCCTCTTTATGGACAAAATATGGAGCTAACATCATGACCTCCCTTTTCTAGTACCTTCCCCGTACATTAATATGCACATGTTAAGTAACATTCATGATCTGTGCCAAATGACTTATATGATTGGTTTTTTGGTCTTTATAAATAAAAAGAAATAGGAGGTGTGTGTTAAAATCGTACGAATCTGTACAGGGAATGTTCGGAAAAAGAAAAACTTGCCGTCG
>CAZRZY010000121.1:0-13630 GCA_964604655.1 uncultured Bacteroides sp.
GAGGAGGTCCCGCATACGGATCGTAGCTTTCAAGTCTCTGCCATCTGCCCTAAGAGTGATTGTGCGGTCGCCGCCCATACCCTCGGGACGAATATATTTTTGTAGTTTATCCAACGGTGCAATAACTTCGGGGTTACTTTTTGCACCGGGGTACTCGCCCACTTTCACAATACTCTCACCATAGGCCAGACCGCCGCTGTCCATGGCCGCAATGCTGGCAATACTGGAACCGAGGTCCACTAATTTCATGATCCAATTTATAACCTTTTTGAGGGTGATTTTATCTCCTTTGGAGCTATCGTCGTCGGAGCTATCGTCGCTGCTGTCGCCTCCTCCGCCCCGTATCGCTGTTACAATTTGGGCGAGGGACGCCAGAATGTTTACGACCTCGGCGGCAACGGCCAGCCATTTCTTGGCTTTGCGGTTGCTGCCATCCATGGCATATGCGATTTTGGTCAAGCTGTTACTGATAACCGTCCCTGCCATGTCCCAGTTAAAGGCTAGTTGTGTCGATAATTCGCTTAATGCCAACATCTGTTCCTTAGATTTCTCCAGCAGTTCCCCAGTTTTGGGATCCAGATAGATAAATGGTTCAATCTCGAACTTCTCTTTGGAGGCTTGGTCAGCCAGCAGGTCGGCCATTTCGCCGAAGTATCTGTCGGACCAGTCCTTGAGAGAAGCTTGCGCAGCTGCCCTGGCACTTTGCCTAATCTCCAATTGCTTCAGCATGGCGTCATACAAATCAAACCCGCTGGCAATGCCTGTGCCTAGCTCAAAGTCTTTGGGGTCGGGACCATCTACAGAAGTATCACCAAACAAATCTCCTCCGGCTGCTGTGGTCTTCAATGCCTCCAGAGTTTCACGGAGAAGGAAATACCGAGTTTGCAGTTCCTTTAGCTCTTCATTCTCGTTGGCTAGGGTGGTGAGCAAGTGATGCGCCCTTTCTTGGTTGATCATCCCGTAACTGGTTTGCATGGCGATCACTTCTTTCATCGGCTTGCCAGCGTCTTCCCATGCCTTCTCAGCCTCCCGAATCGTTGTTTTCTGTTCATCCAGTTCCCTCGATAAGGCATTGATAGCGGTCTGGGTTTCGATAAACTGTTCTTTGAATGCTTTGAGTTTTATCTCCTGTTCCAAGGCCGTCACATAATCTTCGATGGCCGTTTTGTTATGATTCAGTAAACGTCCTTCTTCACTGAGCTGACCGTTGTAGGAGGGCATGATCCCCTTCAATTCATTGATCGCCCTTATCCTTGCCTCGTTTGAAATATTTGTATCCTCAATCTCCCTGACCAAAAATTGAATCTTTGCTCGCTGCTCATCGTAGGCCTGGCTAGCCCTTGCAGTGGCCGTGGTAACGCCATTGAACAGTGCCTGCTCCTCCTTCATCAACTTGACCTTGCGAACAGTCAAACCGATGACAGCGGCCAAACCTGCCGCAAGCAATGCGTAGGGGTTACCCTTAGTCAGCCTGATTAAGCGGGAAGTCAGACTGACCAAGGGTCCCATAGCAGCGGTTAAAGCGACTGTTTTCGCAGTTGTAGCTCGTTGGGCCTCAGACATTTTGCCAAGGTGGTCGGAGACCTTGGTCATCATGCCTGTAAAGTTGTTCAGCAGAGGGAGCACAACAGTTTTGAGAGTATCACCGAAGCCTACCATAGCGGTTTTGGTAGCTGCAATCGTTTGATTCCACTGAAATTCGATAGTATCACTAGCTGTATTAAAGGCCCTGTCAGTACTTCCCAGAGCTCTTGTAAGTTGTTTGAATATTTCTGCGTTGTCCTTGACATTTTTGCCAGTGACGTCAAGCACTCCAGACAAGGCCCGAATGTTGGGAAAAACTTCGGCAATGATCTCCTCACCGTACTGGCTGGTCACATTTCTGAGAAGCTGAAGGGCGGCTAACAGGCCATCCTGCTTGATAGTTTTTCGAAGCATTGCACTGCTAAGGCCCATTTTCTGCATGGCCTTTTCGGCTTGCACTGACGGCGCTAACATGGAATTCAGTACCGCCTTCAGCTGTGTAGCGGCAATTTCAGCACTGGTCCCGGTTCTGGTCATCGCTGCGACGGCACTTGCCACTTGGTCGAAGCTAACACCCATTTCAGAAGCAATCGGGAGTACTTGGCCCATAGCAGGAGCCAACTGATCAGCAGCGGCCTTCCCTTCACGCACAGCAGCGACCAGAATATCTGTAGCAGCAGCGGCGTTCAGGTTTTCCTTCCCGTAGGCGTTCATGGCGGAAGTGACAACGTCCGCAACGGTTTTAGTTTCGCCTAAGCCCGCCGCAGAAGCTTTAGCGGCCATATTCAGCACTTCCAATGCTTCGGCACCACGGATACCCGCAGAGGTAACAAAAAACATGGCATCGGCGAGCTCTTCAGGCCCACGGCCCACAGATGGGGCCATCCGCATGATGGCGTCACTCATTTTGCGCACTTCGCCCTCGGCCACTCCCACCAAACCAACTATTTTTGCCATGCTGGCTTCGAAATTGGCTGCCATCTTCATACTGCCAGCACCCGCTGCAATCAGGGGGAGGGTAACGGATCTGGTTAATATTCGACCAGTGGCAGCCAGTTGCCTGTTTGCTCTCTGCATGGAAGTTTCAGCACTGCGCAGTCCAGCAGTGAATGGGCTGGTATTGAGTCCTAGGGTAGCTATCAGCCGCCCTACGTTATATCCTTGCGTATCCATAATCAGCTAATTGAAAGGATTCGAATATTTGCGTACCCATTCGTTCGACCAGATACACCTTTTTTGAACACAAAAGTCACCGTATCACCCGGAGAGGGTGTGACGTAATCTACCCATTTAAGGGCATGACGGGGGAATTGTATTTGAATCGGCCTATTAATATCCTGACCGAATTTTGTCTTGATTATGCCCACTTGGTACTGGTTAGAATAACTTCTGATTGTCCCAGAATACACCGTTGAAAGGCTAGGGAGGGGATCCATTGTTCCAGGGATTCGCACTACTCCGTCTAAATTTTTCATACCGCTTACAATTAAAAAAAACGTACACACATATTTATATATGTATATACGTTCGAACTTCGCAACAGTTGCCGAAGGATACGCTAAATCATAAGGCGGCAGTTATTTTAAACATAGTGTTACTGTAAGTATTTGACCAACGCCATCTATTTTAATGCCACCTGGAAGTACCAGTTTGATCCGGAGGAGACCTTCGAAGACGATTTCTTCCTGAAGGGAGGGACCGCTCACCGCTGCGATTTCATGCAGGTGGAAGGGGACTTCAACTACACACGCCAGGAGGATTTCACGGCTGTTGAACTGCCTTACGGCGACAGTGCCTTCAGCATGGTGGTCCTCCTTCCCAATCCCGGGGTAAGCACCCGGACGCTGATAGAGGCCATGGATGCACAAAGCTGGGATTCCTGGCTGGCATCTTCTTATCTGACCGGAGTGCAGGTCCAGCTTCCCAAATTCAAATACGTATTCAAATCCCTCCTGAACGATCCCCTGATCGACCTGGGCCTGGGAATCGCGTTTAACGACGGGGCCGATTTCAGCAAGATCACTCCCGGGGGCGGCATCTTCATTTCGCGGGTGATCCACCAGACCTTTATCGACGTGAAGGAGGAGGGAACCGAAGCGGCCGCAGCCACCATCGTCGAGATGGTGGAGACTGCCGCGCCCGTCGGGCCCCCTCAGTTCAAAGCCGACCGGCCTTTTCTTTATGTCATCAAAGAGAACTCCACCGGGGCCATCCTCTTTATGGGCAAAGTGGGGAAACCGGAATACGAGTCAGACTGAAAGCCGCTATTGCGGCGCCAGTTCCATGGTTTTGACCACCTGGGGTTAGTGTTAATTTTTTTTGTACTCGCTAACCCTCGCAGCAGAGCTGCGGGGAACCGAGCCTGCGAGCTCGGCGAAGCTATTGCGCGAGCGGGATTCAACAAATTCAGTGAGCCGGGCAGCACTATCCCTCTTTGTCCTGTCTGCTGGAAGCCTTGCGCAGGATCCGCCTGAAGGGATCTGAAGGGATTTGGTGAATGTAAAAAGGGGCCGCTCCGGTGTGGAGGCGGCCCCTTGGGTTTAAGAGGGTGGTTTCGGAATTATTCCTTCACAACGGTCTTCTGGATGTTCAGCTCGCTGATGCGGACCACGTAGACTCCGCTTTCCAGCGCTGACAGATCACTGGTGATCACATTGGAACCGGATCTCAGATCGTACCTTTCGCTGTATACCCTGGCGCCCAGTGCGCTGTATACCTCGATGGTGACGCGCTGAGCCTTCTCACTGACCAGGCTCAGGTTCAGCTCGCTCTCGAAGGGTACCGGGTAAATCCGGAGGCGGTTGGCCGTAACGGGCTCGCCGGTCCCAATGGTCTCAAAGGACATGAACACAATGACCGGATCGTGGTCGGAGGAGCGGTAGGCATCCGGCTGATACGCATCGGGGTCTCCGTCATAAGCCAGGAAGTCGGGCTCGGTGGAGTTGATGTTCCAGACGTAGGCCGTCATCACTTTCTCCGCCAGGGAGGTATTGGCCATGGCATAATCCAGGGTACCGTGCTGGCCGTCGAATACATAGGAGTACTCATCTTCCACCAGGTTGGTGTAGCCCCAGGCCCTGAGGGTATCGATGGGATCTTCCTGTCCGTAGGCGTTCAGGTCGCCCAGGATAATGAAGTCCTCGTCACCGGTACCGGTCGGATCGCCGGCAAGCCATGCTCCCATAGTTCCGGCAGCCTTGGTCCGGGTCACGTTGCAGTTACCCTGTCCGTCGCCGTCATCGGGATCGCCCAGGTCGTCGCAATCGGATCCTTTGGATTTCAGGTGATTCACAACGGCGGTGAAGTCCTCGCCTGTAGTGTTATCCTGGAAGGTCTGCGCCAAAGCCGGGCGGTTAAAGTCACCGTTGAAGCCGGCATCGTACTCGCTGGTCAGGATGGCGTAGTCACCCACCGGCGTCACAGCAGCAGGCTGGTAGATAAAGGCCACCTTAATCTCGTCCGGATCGGCCGAAGCGGGTTCGATCACACCCGTGGAGATGAAGTCGTAGACCTCCGAGCCTGCATCGGCGTTCAGGGCATCCACCAGGTCCTTGACCGCGCTGAAGCCGTCGTCAGCATCGTTCTCGATCTCCATCAGGCCCACCACGTCAGCGTAAATGGCGCTGATGGCAGCGACGATCTTCCCGGTCTGCTTCTGGAACTCCTCCGGAGTGGCGGCACCACGGGAGGTGGGGAATCCACCACCCTGTCCGTCACCGTTGAAGTAATTCAGAACGTTGAAGGCAGCCACTGTTACCACACTTCCTCCTCCGCCCGGAAGGCTCAATCCCTCTCTGTCGGCATAGCTGAACTGCGGTGCCGCGTTGGGTACCAGCCTGTAGTTACCGAAGGCCTCTCCCAGGACCCCGGTCAGTCCGCTCACGGTGGATCCGGCCAGCAGGGTCCCGTTGGAATCCAGCCACGGTACCGGAACAGGTGAGTCGCCGCGGGCATCGTCCAGCAGGAAGTTGTTGGCATCGTTATTCTCCTGGTAGGCCGTCACGGCAGCGATGTTGGAATTACCGGTAGCGGTGATACCTTCCGGATCCACATCGTTGGGATCCACCACCTGGGTGGGCTGGATCAGCAGTCCGTCTGCGGAAAGCCTGATCTCACCAAAGTTCTCCAGGTTCCGGTTCTCGGTGACGGTCAGCTCATCAATGAAGGTCACGTGCATGCCTTCAAACGCTTCGAACGCGTCCTTGCCGGCAAGCGGCAGGTCCACCCCGGTGGCTGCGGGAACGGTATTCCCCGAGCTGACGATGGTCAGTGCGGTCAGGTCGGTCAGAACGGTCATTCCGCCCTCTTCCTTCACCACGGCTTCCAGTTCTACTTCATCCCCGGCGGCCACGATGGAATCGGTGGCTACGAAGATCCCGTCGGAGGTGGCCGCATTGCCGTCCCCGGTGGCATCCTGCAGGGTGAATCCTCCCAGGTCGGCATGGTAGCCGGCACCGGAATAGGGTTCCACGCCGCTGAGGAAGGCGGTCACGATCCCGGAGGTGGTCACACGTCCGTTCACATAGGGAGATACCAGGCTGTCTCCCTGGATCTCGGGAATGGTCTTCTCGCCATACTCGATGACCGGCTCGGGCAGCATGATCGCGACGTTGTCCAGGCGCAGCCGGGTGCTGTTGCCGCCTCCGGTTCCGTTGGAAACATACCTGAACCCGATGTAGGCTTCCTCGGTGATCATGGAGAGGTCAAATTCACCGGCAGGCTGCGGATCGCTGGCGCCGTTGTCGAAATTAATGGCATCGGTCACTTCCGTAAGCACCGTCCATGTGGCTGCGGAGGGATCTCCCACGCCGGAGTAGTCGGCGGAATAGAGCACCTCGGAGGCCGGGCCGTTGAACTGGTTTACGTAGTCGAACGTCATCTGGTACTCACCCAGGTCGAAAGAGATTCTCGGGGTCACCAGCCAGCTGGTGCCGGCCCCTGCAGCGTATCCGTTGAATTCGATGTAGGTATCGCCGCCGCCGCAGCTGATCAGATCCTCGCCCGAGTTGAATTCGGTCCATCCTTCGGGCATCTCCGGGCATGTTTCATCAAAGTCCTCCATCACGAAGGGCACGGCGGAAACTTCGAAGATCTCGGGGATAATACGCTGCTTGGATGCACCGAACGGGTAATCGGCCTCCGGAATCACTCCGTTCAGGCCATCCGCGTCGGCCAGGTAGTTCCTGAATGCCTGCTGGTAGGTATTTCCAAGAGTGGTAAAGGTAAGCGGTGCAAAGGGATATCCATCCCCGCCTCCGGCAGTGAAGTCGACGGTGGCCAGGTCCAGGTCGGGGGCTCCGTCGGCCACCATTCCGTTGTCCACGATCACCGTACCGTCGTCCAGCACGATCGATTTAACACCGGGCTCTCCTTCCGGTTCACCCTGGTAGTAGACCACCTCAAATCCGGCAATCTGCGGGAAGCGGCCATCCAGTTTGGGGGCTTCGGCCACCCCGTATTCGATCAGCTCCAGGAATTTCTCCGGAGTGATGTCTTCCACCACCACCAGGTTGTTGGTGAAGGCAGCAATCTCGTAGGTCAGGTCTTCCGTGAAATCACCCGGTTCGATGATGGATTCGATCCTCAGTCCGCCCGAGTTCTGCAGGGCCACCTGCGGAGTGTTCACACCAAACGAAGCGGCATTCTTATTCGCCTGCCACAGGAGGGCGTCGGCAAAGAGGTTCCCGCCGTTGGTCTCCTGACCGCGAAGCCCTTCACGGCGGAAATCAAGGGTATCCTCGGCCACGGCGATCACATTGGTCGACAGGTCTCCGATATAGTCCCGGATGGGATCCTCGATAAATGCCACCAGGTCGGGATCGGTCTCCCCGTAAACCAGGACGGGGTCGGATTGATATACCTTGGTAACGACACCGCCGGCGTCAAACTCCACCAGCAGGTTTCCCAGATAGCGATAATTGCCGGGAGTAGTGACCAAATAAACGGGTTTGCCGTCTGCGTCATTCACCACTACCGGGTAGGCACCCTGGATGGGCGTGCTGTAAGGAGCACCCAGCGAGGGATCGTTGGTCAGCAGTTCATCCCCGCCGCCGGCGATGATGATGTCCACTCCGCTGATCTGAGAGGCGAGGGTGGTGTCTTCGTCGTACCCCTGCAGGTGACTGATCAGAATCACTTTGTTCACGCCCGAATCGGCCAGCACCTGCACATACTTCTGGGTGGAGTCCACGATGGCCCCGGCGACCTCAGTGTTTCCGGGACTGGAGATGATCGGAAGAAGGGGGGTGGTCAGCCCGATGATCCCGATCTTCTCCCCTTCCCTCTCCAGAATGGTATAGGGAGCGATGCGCCCTGCATCCACCAGGGTCTGCAGTTCAGGAACATTTCCAAAGCCCAGGTTGGAGCTCAGGTAGGGAGCCTGGTTCACCTGGATCGAGTTGATCAGCTCGGACAGAACGGTGGTCCCGAAATCGAAATCGTGGTTCCCGATGCAGATGGCATCGTAATCCAGCGAATCGAGGGCAATGGCATCGTAATAGATCCCGTTGGCCTGGCTGGCATTGTATTCGAGGCCCGCCAGGAAGTTGTCTCCCGAGGAGAGCATGATGGAGGGATAACCCCGCTGATCAGCCTGATTGCGCAGGCTGTCCAGAGTCACCTTGAATTGTCCGATGCTTCCCCCGGTGGTCTTCAGACCATTGACGGTAATGGAGTCGGGAAGCAGATCGGATTCACCGTCGTTGTTGTGGAAAATGGCCAGGGTGAACTCTCCGGATGGAGCGATGTACTCCAGGATGAACTCATCGCTGACGCTCTTGCCCTCACTGGTGGCAGTCACCGTAATGGGGAAGCTTCCGATATCATCGAAGGTCCCCTCCAGCAACCCGTTCTCGAAGGTGATTCCGGTAGGCAGGGTGTCGGTTTCGGTCACCGACGCGCTCAGGGTGATCTCCGAATCCAGGTCCCTGAAGAAAGGATTCAGGTCGAAGGAAAGGTCCCATCCCTGAACCAGTTCTTTGTCAGGGATCTCCCTGACCAGCTCGGGGTTGTAGATGATCTCTCCCTGAAGGTAACTGACCACCAGGCGGGCGGCACCTTCCGGGTCGCCGTCATAAGATTCGGCTTCGCGTACGCCGGATCCTTCAATGTAGAAGGCCATGGCATTGCCGGCGCTCCAGCCGGGGCTGCTCACCAGCCGGGTAACCAGGGGGGTGATGTCGGCCGTCCGCTCATCCGCCCCGGCGGCCCCGATCTCGGTCCAGGTACCGGCTGCCACGTTCCAGGCCACCGAGTCGTCCAGGAAGGAACGGGAGGTGATGTCAAAATCTGTTTCGCTGAAGGTGACCGGATTGGGGCCATCTTCTGCGAAGATGTAGTATTCGGCCGGATCCTCATTTTTATCCGTATTATCAACAGTGAACTGGATGTAGGCTGATTCGATCACCGCGTTGGCAGGAAGCTCCACGTTTGTAAAACGCAGACCGGAGATCTGGGAGTTCTTGCCGGCAGGATTTTCGGCACCCAGTTCGATGTCGCTGCTGGTCACATCCATGCTGCCTTCCGGCCGGAAGGGATCGTTGTCGGGGCCGAAGAAGTACTCCTCCGCATCGTCGCTGGAGGCGGCTACGGCGATATCCAGGGTTCCCACGGGAACAAAACTCACCATCAGTTGGGCAGCATCAACTTCGCTTCCGTCGAAGGATTCGGCTTCCCGTACGCCGGTTCCCTCCACGAAAAAGGCCATGGCACCGCCGGAAGACCAACCGGGCTGGTTCACCAGCTGCTGGACCAGCGCAGAGATGTCCGAAGTCCGTTCGCCGGGACCGGCTGCTCCGATCTCGTTCCATGTACCCGCATCCACACTCCAGGAGATGGAGTCGTCGAGCCAGGTCCGCGAGGTAATATCGAAATCGGTCTCACTGAAAGTGGCCGGATTGGGGTTGTTTTCTGCGAATATGTAGTATTCGGCCGGATCTTCGTTCTTGGTGATATTATCCACGGTGAACTGGATCTGGGCCGAAAGGATCTTCGCCCCCCGGGGAATCTCCAGTCCGGCAAACCGCACACCGGATACCTGGGGATTCTTCCCGTTTGTTTCTTCGGCGCCCAGTTCGATATCACTGCTGGTCACATCCATGCTTCCTTCAGGCCTGAACGGATCGTTGTCAGGACCGAAGAAATACTCCTCTGCATCGTCCGAGGAGCTGCTGACCCGAGCCGACACAGAAGTTACAGGCAGGTAGGTCACCACCAGCTGGGGAGCGTCGCCGGCACTGCCGTCGTAGGATTCAGCTTCCCGTACACCGGTTCCTTCAATGAAAAACGCCATGGCGTTTCCGGGGCTCCAGTCCGGTTTGTTGACCAGGGCTTCCACCAGACCGGAAATGTCGGTGGTGCGCTGGTCGGAACCGGCCTGACCGAAATCGGTCCAGCTGTCTTCCGCCACACTCCAGGCGACGGAGTCCATGGACCACGCCCGGGAAGTGATGTCGAAGTCGTTCTCGCTAAAGGTGACCGGATTGGCATTGTCTTCGGCAAAAATGTAGTATTCGGCCGGATCTTCGTTCTTGTCGAAGTTGTCCACGGTAAACTGGATGTAGGCCGACAGGATACGTGATCCCTGAGGGATCTCCAGGTTGGTGAAGCGCAGTCCGGAAACCTGGGGATTCTTTCCCGCCGGATTCTCTGCGCCCAGCTCGATGTCGCTGCTGGTGACATCCATGCTTCCTTCGGGCCTGAACGGATCGTTGTCCGGTCCGAAGAAATACTCCTCCGCATCGTCCGATGAACTGTTCACGCCCACCGTTACCGTTGTCTGTGCCTGCAGCAGGCCCGCCAGGACGGTCAGCATCAGGCATAATGTAAATACTCTCTTCATAGTCTGTGGAAATTGATTTAAACACCGAAGATAGAGCAGCTACATTTCAGGAAGACTATGCTTATTTTAATTTAGTCTTAATAAAAGATTAACCAGGGCCGCACTGAAACAATAATACAACACTTTGTTAATAATCATATTACATACCCGTCGAACACCTTGATTATCTGTCTCATACAGATGAAATTGCCATAACTTGTGTTTCCTGAAACGGGAAAGAAAGCATTCAGGCCAGGAGAACATTATTTGGATTCTGTTATTTGACTTTAAGAATCGGGAATTTAACATCCATCTTCCAATCCGGCTGATTTATTTCTTCTTCTGTAAATTTTTTAATCGCACCAATTACCATGCGAAACGGGGAAGATTCTACGGGGGAGATTCTACGGGGGAGATTCTACGGGGGAGATTCTACACATATCATATGCTCCTGCATCAAACGGTAATCAGCTTCCCATTTTTGTATGAATTCGGTTCATCATCACTTTTCAGTAATTGATAGACCTCATAAAGGTAACGAGTCAACCAGTCTACTCTGTACTTCTCATTTGGCTCACTTAATGAACTGCTGCTGATTTCAGGCAATATACGGGATGGAATAAACTGCCCATATTGGGTTCTCTTTCACGAAGATGCAATTTGCGACAAACACTGACTTCATTTGCCCAGGTAATTTCGACGGTTGCTTCCCCTGCACTGCACGGAGATGATCGTTTTTCTCTTCCTGTTTTGTGACGGATCACTCCACGATCGCCTGGTAGATCAGTGCCCTGAGTTTGCCGTGGTCGTCCACCATGCGGGCGGGGATCAGCTGGGTGAAATAGACCACCACCAGCTCTTCCTGAGGGTCGACCCAGTAGGTGGAGTGGTAGGCCCCGCCCCAACCGAATTCTCCCACCGAGCCGGGTTCACCCCGTTCGCCCAGGTCTTCCACCACGCGGAAGCCCAGTCCGAATCCCACTCCGGGGTCCCAGGTGTAGGGAATGTCACCAAGGTGGCTGACGGTCATCAGCTCCACGGTCTTGGGCGAAAGGATCCGCCGGCCGTTCAGTGTCCCCCCGTTCAGCATCATCTGCAGGAACCGGGCATAGTCCATGGCGGTGCTCAGCAGACCCGCGCCGCCGGAGAAGCTGGTCCGGGGGCCCTCCACGTAGGCCCCCTGCCCTGCCATCGTGCCGGGATCCGGAGCCCGTTCCAGTCCCTCCTCCGTGGAAGAGTAAACCACCGCCAGGCGGTCCCTCTTCTCCTCCGGAAGGTAGAAATGGGTGTCGTTCATGCCCAGGGGCTCCAGGATGCGTTCTTTCAGGAACTCATCCAGCCGCTGTCCGGAGACCACCTCGATCAGGGCGCCCAGGATATCGGTGTTGTAGCCGTAGATGAACCGCTCTCCCGGCTGGGCATCGAACGGCAGGGCAGCCATCCTCCGGACCGTCTCCAAAATGGGTTCTTCCCGGTCGGCAAAGTACCAACCCTGGATCCCCGCCTCCTCCCATAGATCGGCGGCCACTCCCCGTCCGTAGCCGATCCCTGTGGTATGGGTCAGCAGATCGCGGATGGTGATGGGCCGGTTGGCCGGGACGATCTCATAGCCTCCCCCCTCCTTCTCCGCAGCCACGGTGGTTACCAGATATTCGGGGATGTATTTGCCCACCGGATCCGAAATCAGCAGTTTCCCCTCCTCCTGAAGGATCATGATCCCCACACTGACGATCGCTTTGGTTTGCGAGGCGATGCGGAAGATGGCATCCTCCCTCAGAGGCGTGCCGCTTTCCAGATCGCTCTGCCCGAAAGCTTCCAGGTAGGCGATCCGGCCTTTCCGGGCCACCAGCATCACCGAACCGGGCAGCTGACCATTCTCGGAATACTTCTCAAAGGCACCAGTGAGGTACTCCAGCCTGCCGGAGGAGAGCCCCACCGATTCGGGGGTGGTGGGCTGCAGTTCCTGGGCGATGGAGGAAATGGAAAGGAAAAGGATCAGAAGGAAGACGTTGGTTCTCACGGAATATGCGGTTTTACGGGTTTTATGCAGGTGTAAAAATAGGAATTTGATTGAAGAACCTCGAAGTTCTGCTTCGAGGAATCTTCGATCCAGAGTTAATTTTATTTATGCTCGCTAACCCTCGCAGCAGAGCTGCGGGGAACCGAGCCTGCGAACTCGGCGAAGCCAATGCGCGAGCGGGATTCAAACACTACTCCTGGGTCAGACCTCGGTACAGCTTCCAGCTTCCGTCCTCCTGCTTCTTCCAGACCGACAGTCCCCGCCTCCTGTCATAGACGGTATCTCCCTGTTCCTCCCGGATCCACCTCTGTTCCAATTGAGTAATTTCGAAAACGTAATTCTGATCGGCGAAACACTCCTGCTGTTCATAGGTGTTCACGATGATGGTGACATCGTCAAAGAATTCCCGGAACCCTTCCCGGCACGCTTCCACATCCATCACCATATCGTAGTTGTACATGTTCAGGAAATCATCGTCCAGGACAGACTGGAGACCCTCCAGATCTTCATCGTCCCAGGCGTGCAAATATGCTTTGGATGTTTTTACCACCTCTTCTCAGTCGGCCTCCTGATCTACTTCTGCAGGCATCTGCTCCTGGTTCTGGCAGCAGGCAAGGATCATCAGCCCGGCCATAGCCTTAAAGATCGTTGATTTTTTCATGGTGTTGGGGATTTGATTCCCTCTGAAGGAGGATATTAAGAGGGGAAAATCAATCTATTGGCCTTTGGATACCCCTATAATTCTCTCTGGTATTTCTACATGATTACCCGAACGTTGATTCCAGGTTTGTCCGGGCGTTGATTCCAGGTTATGGAGAAGTGCTATGCTCAGAAAAATGATAAGCCTTCCATCGTTGGGTATTCTGCTTGAAAAAGATATGCATTGGGCATGGATTGGGCATGGATTGGGCATGGATTGGGTATGAATTGGTAATGAATTGGTAATGAATTGGTAATGAATTGGTAATGAATCAGGTATGAAATGGTTATGAATTAGGTATGAATTGGGTATGAGGGCGGCACGGGAGCAAAGAGACCTTTTTTATCTGTTTGTTATACCTTTTAGGTTTACTTTAGATATATTATATACATCTGAAAATTTTTTTTATCTGAAATGACAACTAAAAGGTTAATAGCAAGATATATTATATCTCTCGTGGCTTCTCAAAACCCCCTAAAGTGTCGATAAACCCCCTAAAGTGTCGATAAACCCCCTAAAGTGTCGATAAACCCCCTGAAGTGTCGATGAACCCCCTGAAGTGTCGATA
>CAZRZY010000122.1:0-13583 GCA_964604655.1 uncultured Bacteroides sp.
TCAACAACGCCACGGGCATGGTGGACTTTGTGAAGGCCTGCCGGGAGCAAGGCATCCACCCCATCGCCGGTATGGAGTACCGGGAGGGGGACCGCCATCTTTACACGGGCATTGCCCGGAACCCGAAAGGTTTCCAGGCCCTGAACGAGTTCCTCTCCTACCATAACGAGACAGGCATCCCCCTGCCCCACCGGGCCCCGCCCCTGGAGAACGTGTGGTTCATCTACGATTTCAACGGCAACCCCTGGAACAGCTCCTCCCGAAATCCTGCTCCCGGGATGGAGAAGGAACGCGAACGCCTCCCGAAAATGAGGGACCAGGAACTGATCGGTGTGCGCCCGGGAGAGGTGAACAGCATCCTCACCTCCCGCTGGTCCAACCAGAAGCAGCGCCTGGTGGTCCGCCACCCGGTGAGTTTCCTGGACGAGGGGGGACATGCCCTGCACAGGCACCTGCGGGCCGTGGACCACAACATCCTGCTGAGCCAGCTGAGGCCCTCCCAGATAGCCGACAAAAGCGAACTGTTGATCTCTCCGGACCTGCTTCGCTGCGCCTACGAGGGCCACAGGGACATCCTGTACAACACGGAATCGCTCCTGAAGGATTGCTGGATGGATTTCGATTTCAAGTCGGTGAAGAACAAGAAGACCTTCACCGGCACCCATCATGACGACAAGACCCTTCTGGAGAAGCTGGCCATGGAGGGCATGGAGTACCGCTACGGGCTTCACAACCGGGAGGCGCTGAGGCGGGTGAAGCACGAGCTGGAGATCATTCACCGGCTGGGCTTCTCCTCCTATTTCCTGATCACCTGGGACGTGATCCGCTATACCATGGCCCGCGGCTTCTACCATGTGGGAAGGGGAAGCGGGGCCAATTCCATTGTGGCCTACTGCCTCCGGATCACCGATGTGGACCCCATCGACCTGGACCTCTATTTCGAGCGTTTCATCAATCCCAAGCGGACCAGTCCCCCGGACTTCGACATCGATTTCTCCTGGAAAGACCGGGACGAGGTACTGGATTACATATTCAAGCGTTACGGACGGAAACACACCGCCTTTATCGGCACCATCTCCACTTTCCGGGACCGCTCCATATTCCGTGAGCTGGGAAAGGTGTACGGGTTGCCCAAGGAGGAGATCGACCTGTTGGTGAAGGAGCCGGAGAACAGCATGAACAATAATAACATCACCCGGCGCATCTACGAGGCGGGAAGCATGCTGATGGATTTTCCCAACCTGCGGAGCATCCATGCCGGGGGCGTACTGATCTCCGAGGAACCCCTGACCTGCTACACCGCCCTGGACCTTCCCCCCAAGGGATTCCCCACCACCCAGTGGGATATGTACGTGGCCGAGGATCTGGGTTTCGAAAAGCTGGACATCCTGAGCCAGCGGGGCATCGGGCACATCAAGGAGTGCGCCGACATTGTCCGCTGCAACCGGAGCATAGAGGTGGATGTGCACCGGGTTCAGGAGTTCAAGAAAGATCCCCGCGTCATCGGGCAGTTGAAGACCGGCGAGACCAACGGCTGCTTCTACATCGAGAGTCCGGCCATGCGCGGACTGTTGACCAAGCTCAGGTGCGACTCCTACCGTTCCCTGGTGGCCGCCTCTTCCATTATCCGGCCCGGGGTGGCCCAGTCGGGCATGATGAAGGAGTACATCCACCGCTTCCACCACCCGGATGATTTCGAATACCTTCACCCCGTTATGGAGGAGCAGCTGAAGGAGACCTACGGGGTGATGGTCTACCAGGAGGATGTGATTAAGGTGTGCCACCACTTCGCCGGTCTGGACCTGGCCGATGCCGATGTGCTGCGCCGGGCCATGAGCGGGAAATACCGTTCCAGCAAGGAGTTCGACCGCATTGCACAGCGCTTCTTCGACAATTGCCGGGACCGGGGCTACTCCGGTGAACTGACGAGGGAAGTATGGCGCCAGATATCCTCCTTTGCCGGTTATTCCTTCTCCAAGGCCCATTCGGCCTCCTTCGCGGTGGAGAGTTTTCAGAGCCTCTACCTGAAGGTCCATTACCCCCTGGAATTCATGACCGCCGTGATCAACAATTTCGGAGGCTTCTACAAGACATGGGTCTATTTTAACGAAGCCCGCCGCCGGGGTGCCTCCATTCACCTGCCCTGCGTGAACCACAGCCAGTACAAGACCTCTATTACCGGGAAGGATATCTACATCGGGTTCATCCACCTGCAGAACCTGGAGCAAAATGTGGCCCGCATGCTCCTGGAGGAGCGGGAAGCCGGCGGGGAGTTCAGGAGCCTGGAGGACTTCCTGGAGCGGGTGCCCGCCGGGCTGGAACAGGTGATCATCCTGATCCGGATCAATGCTCTGCGCTTCACCGGGAAAAGCAAGAAAGAACTGCTGTGGGATGCCCACCTGATCCTGGGGAACCAGAAGAAGAAAGATCCTATACGGGAGCTCTTCCCGGTGCAGCGCCGGGAGTTCAAGCTCCCGGAGCTGGAGCAGACCGCCCTGGAGAACGCCTACGACGAGATCGAGCTGCTGGGTTTTTCGTTAACCATTCCCGCCTTCGAGCTGCTGCAGACCTCCTTCCGGGGTGAGGTGATGGCCCGCCAGATGATGCAGCACGTGGGGAAAAAAGTGCGCATGCTGGGCCACCTGGTCACCATCAAGTACGTCCGCACCAAACACCAGCAATGGATGCACTTCGGCTGCTTCCTGGATGCCGAAGGCGAGTTCTTCGACGTGGTCAACTTCCCCGACTCCCTCAAAAAGTACCCCTACAAAGGCCCGGGCATCTACCTCATCTACGGTGAGATCACCCAGGAGTCCGGCTTCCCCGGCCTCACGGTGGAAAAGATGGCCAGACTGCCTTACAAGCCCGATCCGAGGTACTAAAATTGGAATACAGGTCGCAACTACCAAATATTACCAGACAGCCCTGCAGGGCGGATCCGAGGTGCCAATTGGCTGAGTTGCCTTATATAACTCATTTTTTTTGGCCACTTCCTGCCTCAAAAAAAAATCACCTTGGTTCATAGCAATCTCGCAGGCAGGAATGGTGGGTATATTAATAACGGCTTTTGTCTGCAGAACTGGCGGCTATGCCATCCTCCGGATGGTGTTCACGCCCTTTACCTTCCTGAGTTTGCGGATGAGGGCTTCCAGGTGCTGGGTGTCCTTGACAAACAGGGTGATGCTGCCTTCGAACATCCCGTCATTGGAATCGATGGAGATGGAGCGCATGTTGACCTGAAGATCCTTGGAAATCACATCGGATATGTTGCTGACGATCCCCAGGTCATCCGTCCCGGTGATGCGCAGGGTGGCCGGAAAGAAGGTCTCTTTTTCTGTTTTACTCCACCGTGCTTTCACCACCCGGTAACCGAATCTGGAGAGTAATTGTTGTGCGTTGGGACAGTTCTTGCGGTGGATGGTGATCCCCGAACCGATGGTCACGAACCCGAAGATGGCGTCTCCGTGAATAGGATTGCAGCAGGGAGCCAGTTTAAAATCCACATTGGCCAGTTTTTCGTCGATCACCAGAAAGTCGCCCGATTCCTTTACCGCCGAACTCACCAGTCGTTCCACTGCTTGTTCATCAATCTTTTCCTGACGCTGCCCCGGCTGGGGTTTTTCGGTGGTCAGCAGCTCCTTGATCTCCAGCAGATCGATTTTCTCGGTAGCCACGTCAAAATAGAGATCGATGGCGTCCCTGTATTTGTAGTGCCGGATCACTTTCCGGATGCTGCTGTCGTCGAATCCGATCTTCCAGTTCTTGAACCGCCGTTTCAGGATCTCCCTGCCATGTTCCGACTCTTTGAGCTTCTCCTCTTTCAGCGCCTGCCTGATCTTTCCCTTTGCCTTGGAGGTCACTACAAAGGTGAGCCAGTCGATTTTAGGCTTCTGCACCTTGGACCGCTGGATCTCCACCTTATCGCCGTTCTTCAGCTGGTGGCGGATAGGGACATTCTTCCCGTTGACCCGGGCACCCACACAGGAGTTTCCCACATCGGTATGGATATCGAAAGCAAAGTCGAGGACGGTGGCATTCTCAGGGAATTTACGCAACTCCCCGTTGGGAGTGAATACGAATATTTCTTTGCTGAACTGGCTCAATTTCAGATCCTCGATCAGCGACGAGGCATCCTGTTCCGTGCTTTCCAGCGCCTCCCGCACCTTCTCGATCCACTGGTCTATTCCTGCCTGTCCCTTGATACCTTTGTATTTCCAGTGGGCAGCCAGACCCTTTTCGGCGATCTCATTCATCCTTCGGGTCCGGATCTGGACCTCCACCCACTCTCCTCCGGGCACCACCACGGTGGTGTGAAGCGACTCATATCCATTGGATTTCGGTGCGGAGACCCAGTCTCGGAGTCGTTCAGGGTTGGGTTGATAGTGATCGGTGATGATGGAGTATACTCTCCAGCAATCGGCCTTCTCCCGCTTCAGCGGGGTATCGATAATGATCCGGATGGCAAATTTGTCATATACCTCCTCGAACTCCACCTTCTGTTGCTGCATCTTCCTCCATATGGACGAGATGGCCTTTGGCCTTCCTTTGATCTCCACCCTGATCTTTTCTTTGTCCAGATCGGTGTGGACCGGCTCGATAAATTCCCGTATGAACCTGTTCCTTCGCTGGGTGGACGCCTTCAGTTTGGCTGCAATGGACTGGTAGGCATCCTTTTCCAACACACTCATAGCTAGGTCCTCCAGCTCCGACATCACATTGTAGAGTCCCAGCCGGTGGGCCAGAGGCGAATAGATATAGCGTGATTCCGCAGCCAGGGTGATCTGCTCCGTTTCCTTCAGCCAGGGGATCTGACGCATCAGGTAGAGTCGTTCGGCCAGTTTCACCAGGATCACCCTGAAATCGGTGGCCAGCGTCAGAATCAGGTTACGCATATTCTCCGCCTGGTCGCCTGAAGTTTGGGTATCCAGGTCACTGATCTTCAGCAATTCGTTCAGGATACCGGAGGTCCTTTCCCCCAGTTCCTTTCCGGCCCTGTCCAGCAGTTCAGGTTTTTGATCCACGCAATGCATGACCATTGCCACGGTAAGACCAAGGGCATCAAGCCCCAGCTCCTTCAGGGTCATTTTTGCCAGCCCGGTCGAATACTCTACCATGGGAACCCCGTGGACCAGCTGATCCTCACCACTCTGACACACCAGGAAATCGAACGCGGTTCTTACCTGCTGAACCGATTCCTGGTCATACTCCTGCCGGCAGGACCGCAGAAGGCCCCTGTAATTTCTTCGTATTCTTGTCTGAAGTGTTTCGGAATGTCGGTCGTTTGCAGCCATGCCCCTCTCCTCGGAAGGCAAAAGTATTACTTTTTACAGGGAATGACAACCTGTATGGCAGAGCCTTTGCCCGGCTCACTCTCTATCCGCAGGCTTCCGTTATGGATGGTGGTAAATTCACGGACCAGGGCAAGGCCTATCCCGGCTCCCTTCTCATTGGCAGTGCCTCTGGTTGATATTCCAATATTGGAATAGATCTTCCGGATCTGCTCGTCTGTCATGCCTACTCCCTGGTCTGAGACACGGAAAGTAAGTTCGTCCGAATCGATCCAGGCCCCGATATGGATCCTTCCGCCCTTGTCGGAGAACTTAACGGCGTTGGAGATCAGGTTCCGGATGGTGGTTTCCATCATGATCCGGTCCACCGAACAAAGGAGCGGCCCTTCCATCTCCTTATGGAGCTCCACCTTCTTCAGTGCGGCTGTCTCCCTGAATAACTCCAGAATGTTGGATGTCAGTATTCCCAGATCCACTTCTTCCGGGAAGTATAAAGATGCACTTTCATCGATTCGGGACCAGTGCAGCAGGTTTTCCAGGAGTTCAAGGGAGTAAGAGGCCGAGTTCTTCAGATGGACCAGCAGTTTTTCCTGGTCCAGCCCGGATTCGTTCTGTTCATGATGTGTCCGATGCAGAACCTCTACTGCGGTGAGCTGATTTCCAATGGTTCCCCTCAGGTCATGTGCCATGATCGACATCATCCGGTCTTTGTTACGAATCATCTGATCCAGCTTCATGTTTTGTCTGGTGATCACCAGGTTCTGTTCTTCCAGCTTCAATGAGGAGTTTCTCAAACGGCGCAGGAAATACCCTACCAGGGCCAGTCCTGTCGCCAGCAGCAGGGTGATCCCCAGCACGCTGTACATGAATGCATTTCTTTTTCTCATCAATTGGGTCTGTAAACCGGTCTGCACCTTCAGATTCTCATTTTCCTGTTCCAGAGCTTTCGACCGGTTCCGGAATTCCATCTCCATGACCGCTTTGGAAGTGGCCTCCCCCAGCAGGCTGTCATTGTACCGGTAATGAAGGTCGGCAAAACGGTATCCCGACCTGTAGTCGCCGGTGGCCACTGCAATATCTCTTTTCATGGCATAAGCCTGCGACTGGAGTTCCATTGCTTCTATTTCAGCTGCAATTTGCAGTGCCTGATCGGCCATTCGTTCAGCCCCGTCATATTCTTCCCTTTGGAGCATTACCGAAGCGATTCCCAGGTAGCAACGCACCAGTCCCTCCCGATCTTCCAGCTCCTCCTTAACGGGTATGGCAGCGCGGAACAGTTCAACGGCGCGGTCGTACTCCTCCATGATCATATGGATCTCTGCCATATGGATATAGCAGTTGGAAATGGTTCGATCGTCCCCCAGCTCCTCTTTGATGGACATCCCCCGTTGTACGTATTCAAGCCCCTCCTCCGGATTTTCCAAATCGGCATAATTGGTGCCGATATTGATCAAACAGTTGGATATCTGGATCTGGTCGTTGATGGTTTCACTCACTCGAAGCGCCCTGCGGTAGAGTCGGTGGGCCTCCTCAAAATTCTGACACTTGTTCTGCACCACCCCCGAATTGCACAAACAGAGGGCGATATTGCTCAGGAACTGTTCCCTTTCAGAGATCTCCAGGGCCCTCTGGTAGTATTCAAGGGCTTTTTCATAGCTTCCCAGATGCACGAAAATGTTCCCCATATTGATAAAGGCCTGCGAGACGTCCAATGCGTCCTTCAGGGTGTCGAGATAGATCACCGACTCCTCGTACAATGAAAGTGCCTCTCCGTATTCCCCCCGATACCTCTGAATAACGCCCAGGTTATTCAGGCAGCGACTGACCCCGATATGCATCTCATTCCTGCGGTAGAAATCGAGCGCACTGTTATAGAGATTCTCTGCCTGTTCGTAGTCGGCCAGAAAAAGATAGACGTTTCCCTTGAGGCGGGTGGTTTCGAAATAGTGTTCATCCGCATCTGCTTCGGAGAAGTAGGCCATGGCGCGGTCGTACTCCCGTATCGCCTCATCATATGCCCCATGGTAGGAGTAGATCTCCCCCATCACCAGGGAGGATTGCCCCAGCTCTCTTCTTTGTTCATGGACACCTGCAATGGCTCGTGCTTCGCGGACATACTCTTTAGCCAGTGATGAATCCCTTTGCAAGAGTTCCATGGCCAGTTCAAGCATCAGTCTTATTCTGGATGAATCGCCGGATGACTGTTCCAGTTCCGCTTTCAGGCTGTCCGTGACCGTGCCGGGATGTCCGGCAGCCAGGCCAGAGAATAAGAGGAAGAGAGTAATCAAAGAGCTTTTGGGATGCAGCATCTCAGGGCACATTTGAAATGGTAAAATTACAATTTTTTACTCCCTTCGGGAGGAATTGATCATATTTGTATTTTCTGGCGAATCTGAAGAAGGAACTAAAAAGCACACCATGGCCAAAAAGATCCCCATTCCCCATACCTATGTCATCGTTTTCTCTTTTATTGTGGCAGCGGCCATGCTCACCTGGATCCTTCCCGGCGGTGAGTTTCAGCGCAAAACAGTGGATGTGAACGGCACCGAAAGGGAAGTGATTGTGGAGGGGTCGTTCCAGCCTTCGGAGAAGTCGCCCCAGACATGGCAGGTATTCAGCGCCCTTTTCGACGGTTTTGCCGGAAAAGCCGATATTATCGTGTTCATCCTGATCATCGGCGGGGCGTTCTGGATCATGAACGATAGCAAGGCCATCGACGTGGGAATCCAGTCGTTCCTTCGAAGAGTCAGGAGACTGGAACATATCCGCCTGTTCCGATGGCTGGGGGTAGACAACCTGATCATTACCATGATCATGTTGGTTTTCAGTGTATTCGGTGCTACTTTCGGGATGAGCGAGGAGACCATCGCCTTTATCATCATCTTCGTGCCGCTGGCCATCTCCATGGGGTATGATTCCATCGTGGGACTCAGCATGTGTTTTGTAGGTGCCGGCCTCGGATTCGCAGGAGCGCTGCTCAATCCCTTTACCATCGGTATCGCGCAGGGTTTGTCCAATCTTCCCCTTTTTTCCGGAATCGAATACCGGCTGTTCGCATGGTTGGTGATCAATGTGGTGGGCATCGGATGGGTCCTCCGTTATGCTGCCAGGATCAGAAGGGACCCCGCCCGTTCTCCGGTCTACGAAACTGACAGCTACTGGAGGGGAAAGGGAAAGGTGGACCTGGACCACCTGGAATATCGTACCCCCCTGTCGGGATGGATTGCATATGCCATTCTGTTTGCGGGAATGATTGTTTTCGCCGTACTGGAACCCAGTTCCACGCTGAGAATCGGGAACAGCCAGTACACCTTCTGGTTCCTTCCCACGATTGCTTTTGCCTTTGGTGTCACCGGCTTTATCACCCTCAGAAGATCGGTTCACTTCTTTATTCTCAATCTGTTGATATTTACCATTGTTTATCTGATCGTGGGGGTCATGGGTTACGGTTGGTTCGTTAAGGAGATCGCCACACTGTTCTTCGTCATGGGGATCTTTGCCGGAATTGCCATGAACCGCAGTGCCAACCAGATCACCAAACTCTTTATCGAGGGAATGCGCGACATCCTCTCGGCGGCCGTGGTGGTGGGGCTGGCGGGAGGCATCCTGGTGATACTCGAAGACGGGAAGGTGATCGATTCACTCCTCTATCATGTGGCCAGGTCGATGCAGGAATTCGGGAAACTGGCATCGGTGAGCATGATGTATTTGATCCAGACCATGATCAATATCGTGATCCCCAGCGGATCGGCAAAAGCCGCACTCACCATGCCCATCATGTCCCAATTTTCCGATCTGATCGGGGTCTCCCGACAGGCTACTGTTATGGCATTCCAGTTCGGGGACGGATTCACCAATATGATCACCCCCACTTCCCCGGTGCTCATCGGTGTGCTTGGCGTGGCCAGGATACCTTACGAGAAATGGCTCAAATTTATCGTCCCCTTCATGGTGATCCTGATTCTTCTGGGATGGCTCCTGCTGATTCCAACGGTGACCATGGAGCTGAACGGATTCTGATTATCGGAAGCTGATCCCCACGCCCACCGAGTGAGTGGCATACAGGGTATAGGTAAAGTCGTAGTGGAGGGTCAGTACGGCCAGCTTGATCCTTGCTCCCACGTTATACCTGAGGTTGTTAAAATTCTGGTACTCCATTTCCACGGGATCCTCTGAGATCTCATAGGTAATCCGGCCGTAATCGGGATCCGTATCGTCACCGATCACCTTATGCAGCGGGAAATGTCCCTCCAGCAGCATCTCCACCAGTGAACTGGCATATCCGATGCCCTGGTAGAAGCTGATCACGGGCAGCGTCTGTGAGGCGATCAGGTTTAAAGTCCAGCCCTGAACCTTCTGGGTGACAAACTGGTCGTCCCAGTTATAGTCCGGGGAGGGATCCACCTCTACCAACGGCAGAGGTTCCACCAGCACATGGGCAGAGGAGGTTACCCTGGTATACCCGCCCTGCATGCTGATATCCAGAAATTTGAGTCTTTTTACCACCGGTATCCACTGAGAGAGGGAGTGCTTGCCCCCCACCCCCCACAGGCCGATCTCCCCGAAATTTCCCAACTGCACCTGCGGTACGAACCGGGCCGAGATATCGGTGCCCAGGGCTATTCCCACCGTCAGTTGCAGCATGGGCAGGGGGATGAAGTCCACACCGGTGCCATTGGGCATGGTAAAGCTGGCATACTCCACCTCCTGGCTGCTTCCGTCCGTCAAATCCAGTGTTTCCGTGTAGGTCAGACCCGGACGCTCTTCCTGCTCTCCCGCAATGGCAGGTGCCACCGTCCCGTTGCTCAGAGAAGCATTTTCGCTGAGCTCCAGCTCCGTCATGTCGAAGGTCAGGGCTGAAGCCGGTGCTTTGGCCCAGCTGACGGTGGCTGTCACATCGAGCCCTCCCAGTTTATGCGGTCTGGCTGTATTGTACCATCCAGCATTGAGATCGGACCCCAGGATATTGGCATAGGGTCTGAGGTACTCCTGGAGGATCAGTTCAGCATCTTCCATTCCGCCGTAAACAAAATCCAGCGGCAGGTCCTGAGCCGGGGCGGTGATCTGCCCCATGGCCATCATAATCCCTGCTCCCCATGTGATCCGGCTTTTTGTCCGTTCCATCGTGCAGTAGTTAAGTTAGTGAAGTCAAAAATAAAAAAAACTACATTTGCCTATATGTCTTCCGGTTTTCAGTTCCCCAACCAGCCACTGGCCGATCGCATGCGTCCCGGCACCCTCGATGACTTCATCGGCCAGGAGCATCTGGTGGGCCCTGATGCTGTTATACGCAAAATGGTGCAATCGGGTTCCATCAGTTCGTTTATCCTGTGGGGGCCGCCCGGGGTGGGTAAGACCACGCTGGCGAGGATCATCTCCCAGCAGCTCGAGCGCCCCTTTTACGCTTTAAGTGCCGTACAGTCGGGTGTGAAGGATGTTCGGGAGACCATTGAGAAGGCACGGAAGAACCAGTTTTTCGGAAAACCCAACCCCATTCTTTTTATTGATGAGATCCACCGCTTCAGCAAGTCCCAGCAGGACTCTCTGCTGGGGGCTGTGGAGGAGGGGATCGTTACGCTGATCGGCGCCACTACCGAGAACCCTTCTTTCGAAGTGATCTCCCCCCTGCTCTCCCGGTGTCAGGTATATGTGATGAATGCTCTGGGCAAGGATCATCTGGTGATCCTGCTGGAGCGCGCCGTTGAGAAAGATGCCTATTTGCGGAAGCTGAAGATTGAGGTGGAGGAGGATGAGGCCATGCTCCGATATGCAGGCGGGGATGCGCGGAGACTTCTCAATACACTGGAGCTGGTGGTCAAGGCGGAAAGTGGTGACGATTCCTTTCAGTCTGATCAGCCAATCCGGATCACTGATGAGATGGTGAAGGAGCGGCTCCAGGAGAACATGGCGCTTTACGACAAGGCGGGCGAAATGCATTACGATATCATTTCCGCTTTTATTAAGTCGGTAAGGGGCAGTGATCCCGATGCGGCCGTTTACTGGCTTGCCAGAATGCTGGAGGGGGGTGAAGACATCAAATTCATCGCCAGGCGACTGGTCATTTTGGCCTGTGAAGATGTCGGCCTGGCCAATCCCAACGCATTGCTGCTGGCAACCAATTGTTTCCAGGCGATCCATATGATCGGAATGCCGGAAGCGAGGATCATTCTTTCGGAGGCAGCCATCTATCTGGCCTCCTCTCCTAAAAGCAATTCGGCCTATTTGGCCATTGACAGTGCCATCGGCAAAGTCAGGGAGACCGGCCCCCTTTCGGTCCCGCTCCACCTCCGTAACGCTCCTTCCTCCCTGATGAAAGATCTGGGTTATGGCAAAGATTATCAATACGCTCACTCCTATGAGGAGCATTTCGTAGCCGACCAATTCCTCCCTTCCGAGATCAAAGGAAGTCAATTCTATGCGCCTGCTTCCAATCCCAGAGAGGAGGAGATGAAAAAGAGGCTGGAGCGTCTCTGGAAAACCTTGAAGAATTATGGAAAAAAAGAGTAGAACACCGGTCCGGTGGGCCATCCCGCACCTGAAACACACGGAGGGGAAGAGATTCCTGTTAATCGCAGGTCCCTGTGTAGTGGAGAAGAGGGAGATCGTTATGCGCACGGCCGAGAAGATCACCACCATTACAGATAAACTCGGGATACCCTTTGTATTCAAGGCCTCCTACCGGAAAGCCAACCGGTCGAAGATCGATTCCTTCGCAGGTATCGGGGATGAGGCCGCCCTGAATATTTTGAAGGAGGCCGGGGAACAATTTGATATTCCGGTGATCACCGACGTTCATTCGCCCCGGGAGGCCGAAGTAGCAGCCTCCTGCGTTCAGGTGCTCCAGGTACCCGCATTCCTTTGCCGGCAAACCGATCTGCTGGTGGCCTGTGCTGAAACCGGGCGCACCGTTTCGATCAAGAAGGGACAGTTTCTGTCACCCGGAGCCATGCGATTTGCGGTGGATAAGGTGACGGAATCAGGGAATTCACAAGTGATGATCATTGAGCGTGGCACCACATTCGGTTACCAGGACCTGGTGGTAGATTTCAGGGGGATCCCTGAAATGAAGCACTTCGGATACCCGGTGATTCTCGATATCACCCATTCTCTTCAGAGACCCAATCAGTCGTCCGGAGTTACAGGCGGCCATCCCCACCTGATCGAAACGATGGCACGTGCCGGCATCGCCGCAGGTGCCGACGGGATTTTTCTGGAAACGCATCCTGATCCCTCCCATGCCCTGTCGGACGGAGCCAATATGCTGAGGCTGGATCTTCTGGAAAACCTGCTTTCGAATCTGGCAGAGCTTCATGAAACGATCATTTCGCTCCCCAACCCTTAAAATCAGCCATGATGATGTTATTCAACGACAAGCCCGACCTCTCCCGCCTGTTCAGAGCGGGAAGATCAACACGGACGCCTCTTCTCTTTATGCTTACGTTCCTTATGAACACTGCCCCCGGGGCCCTGATACGGGCACAGGAGCCGCAGGAGCTGGATGCGGTCCTGGAGGCCCATTATAAAGCTGCCTCGCAACAAAAGATGGAGCAGATAGAGACCATGATCACCATTGGAAAAAACAGCTATACCATGGCTGGCATCGAATCCTCCTTTACCATTTTCAGGGCAAGACCTGACCTGATACGGATCGAAGGAGAATTCCAGGGATCCGGGGTGGTCCAGACCTACAACGGGCAGCAGGGCTGGATCTATGCTCCCGGACTCGGTATTCCCCGGCCCCGCGAGATAGTCGGGGATGAACTGGAGAACCTGCTGAATCAGTCTGTTTTCGGGAGCCCCCTCTGGAATTTCGAGGAAAAAGGGCGAACTCTGGAGTTGCTCGATCCGGTCGATGGAAACCGGGATCACCGGATCCGGATGACCGGCGAAGATGGCAACGAAACGATCTTTACCATTGATGCGGATAGTTATCTGATCAGCGGAATGACCACCAACCAGGTGATGGGAGGAACTCAAGCAGAGGTGGTAATAGAGCTGAAGGACTATAAAAAAGTGAAAGGCATTCCCATGGCCCGCTACATGGTCACAAAAATGAACGGCGATGCCGTATCCACCGTAGAGATAGAGAAGGTATCCTTCAATAAAAAAGTGGATCCGGAACTCTTCAGCAAGCCCGAAACGGAATAAAAAGCAGCAGTTGTATAAGCCGGGTTCTGTATCCCGGTTACCCGGGATTCCTGTCATTTATCTGAGCGGCCTACCCCCCGGCAGAAACGGGTCGTTTTTATTATGCCGGTATACATGGCCTTTCAGCCCGCAGGGCAAACAGCTGCC